>NZ_JBIBGK010000014.1:0-217666 GCF_042956445.1 Streptomyces sp. NPDC008238
GCCGCTGCGGCCCTCATCCTGCTCCAGCTCGAGTACGACCGAACCGTCTAAACGATCACGCAGCGTCATGATCCATTACCGGGAAAGGCTCAATGGGCGCCCGGGACATGGCCGACCGTCAGGACCGTCCAGCCGCCGCCCTTCGGGCCCGCCAGCCCCGCCAGCAGGCGGGCCTCCTCGGCCTCCGGCCGGTGCAGCAGCACGATCAGCCCGGCCGCGGCCTGCGGCGTCCCCGCCCCGCGCAGCGCGGGGATCTGACGGAGGGTCCGGACCCGGAGCACCGCGGGCGGCCCGGGCAGGTCACGGGCACCAGGACCCACGGCGACCACCACGGTGCGGGTGGCGGGCGCGGCCTCCAACACCCCGTCCACCAGGGCGAGCACGGCGTCCCGCGCGACGGCGGGATCCCCGAGCACACTGAGGACGCCGCCGATCCGCGCGAGGTTCACCAGCACCTGGCCCCGGCCGACCGCGCCGAGCCTGGTCAGTTGGGGGAGCGGCCCCGGCCCGGCGGCGGGACCCTCGCCGGGTTCGAGGCCCGTGCGCTCCCAGCGGGTCGGCGTCAGCGCCGTCCACGGCGCCGGGGCCGGCCCGCACGCCGAGACCGTGGCCAGCACCCGGCCGGGCTCGGCGAGCACGCCCCGTACCCGGACCGGGCTGTCGGGCCGTCCCGCCAGGGCCAGTTCGCGCAGCGCGTGCCGGACCAGCAGGGGGGTACGGGTGTCCGCGGCGAGCCGCCGTCCGAGCGCCGCCCGCCGGTGCCGCCGTGCCGTCCGCAGCAGCGGACGCCGCCCCGCGGCGAGACCGGCCAGCAGCACCACCGCCCCGATCCCCGCGGCCGTCGCGCCCTGGGTCGGCGCACCCGCCGCCACGTCACGGGACGGCCGGGAGGCGGCGGACCCCGGTCCCTCCGGTGCAGGCCGCACGGGGGCGGCGGGCGCGGCGGGGGAGCGGTCCGCGGCGGCGCCGGGGGACGGGGCGACGGCGAACAGCACGGCGGCCGCCGCCAGCAGACGGACCGTCCTCTTCGCGGGGCTGTACCGCATCGTTCGTCTCCTCCTGTGGACCGGCCCGGGCGGGCGGGGGCGTGTGACCAGACACGGCCCGTGCCGCACGGCGGTTCAATCACGGCCCGCGCGGTGTGAGGCGGCTCACCTGAACCCGGCCCGGACGGGGGCCGTGTCTGCGTCGAGGCACCGCGGCACGGTCGGTGGGCGGGCGGAGTGGGCGGGTGACGGCAATGCGGCCCCGTACCCGGCAGAGCCGGGGCACGAGCGACGAGGCGCTCGTCAGGGCGCTCTACGAGGAACACGGCAGGGCCCTGCTCGCGTACGCGACCCGCCTCACCGGCGACCGCGCCGCGGCCGAGGACGTCGTCCAGGAGACCCTGATCCGGGCCTGGCGCCATCCCGACGCCCTGCTCAACGGCAAGGTCTCGGTGCCGGGTTGGCTGCTCACCGTGGCGCGCGACATCATCACCGACCGGTACCGGGCCAGGGCCGCCCGCGCCACCGAGGTCGCCGCGTCGACGGCGGCGCCACCGGTGGAGCGCGACCACGCGGAGGCGGTGGTGGACGCCGTGGTCGTCATGGAGGCACTGGAGCGGCTCTCCGCGGACCACCGCGACGTGCTCTACGTCCTCTACTTCCGCGGGCAGAGCGTCGCCGAGGCCGCCAGGACCCTGGGCATCCCGCCGGGAACGGTCAAGTCCCGGTCGCACTACGCGCTCAAGGCGCTGCGCGAACTCTGCCGCCACCGGCCCGTCGAGATGGGGGAGGTCGCCGCATGAGCGCGCCGGAGCGACACGGAGGGGAGGCGCTCACCGCCCGCGTCCTGGGCGCGCTGAACGAGGAGGAGGTCCGCGCCGTGGACGAGCACGCCGGGTCCTGCGAGTCCTGCCGGACCGAACTCGGCGAGCTGCGCGCCATGGCGCGGGCCCTCGGCGGCGTCCCGCCGGAGACCTTCCTCGACGGCCCGCCCGAGGGCGGTGACCTGCTGCTGCAGCGGACGTTGCGTCAGGTGCGCGCCGAGCGGGCCGGCGCACGGCGCCGCCGGCGGGCGGCCGTCGCGGTCGCGGCCGCGCTCCTCCAGGGCGGTGTGCTCGTCGGGGAGCACCGTTCCGCGCGCGCGTCCCGCCCGCCGGCCGCGGCCTCGCCCCCGGGTCCCTTCCGTACCGCCTCGGCCGCCGACCCGTCCACCGGGGCCGCTTGGCCGTACGGCTCACCCCGGCCACCGCCTGGGTGCGGGTGCACGCCCGGGTCGGCGGCATCCCGCCGGGGGAGCGCTGCCTGCTGGTGGTGGTGGCCCGGGACGGCGCCCGGACGATCGCCGGCAGCTGGGTGGTGTCGCCGGGCGGGGAGGGTCGCGGCGTCAGCCTCGACGGTTCCGCGGCGGTGGCCCCCGGTGAGGTCGCCGCGGTCGTCGTGGAGACCGCCGAGGGCGGGGCGTACGTGTCGGCCAGGCTCTGACCGCCCCGGGGGCCGGGCGCGGCCCCGGCCCCCGGCTCCCGCTCGGGCGGGGGGACTTCGAGGGTCGTTGGGCCTGTCGTGGTGAGGGCGGTCCGATCACTTCCGGGGCAGTGCGTGCGGGTTGAGCTGTTCCAGCATCCGCCGCAGGTCGGCGTGGACGCGTCCGCGCTCCTGCGCGGCGAAGGGCGCGAGCGCCTCCTCCTCGGCAGGGGCGATGGCCTGCTCGGCGCGGACCGCCAGTTCCTCGCCCGCCGGGGTGACGCTGATCTCGATGATGCGTCCGTGCGTCGCGTGCGCCCGCCGCTCGACCAGCCCGCGCTCGGCCAGGCCCTGCACCGCGGTGCCCATGGACTGCGCCGTGACCCCGCAGTGGCGCGCCAGTTCCGCGCCCGACATGGGCCCGCTCACCGTGAGCCGCATCAAGGCGCTGAACTGCGCCTGGGTCAGCCGCAGCGGACGCAGCGCCTGCTCGATACGGATCGCGTACGCCTGCGAGATCTGCCAGATCAGATAGCCGATGTGGTCGCCGGGCTCCGCTACGGGCATGCCGTGCACCCTTCTGTTGTCTGTTAACTTATATAAGTCAGCTTACATTACTGGAGGGACTCTCCCTGGTGGACAACGTGATCATCACCGATGCGCACCCCCCGGCGGAACAGCCTCCTCCGCACCACCGTCACCGGGCGCGGCACGTCCCGGGAGCGCAGACCGACGCACCGCCCGCACGGCCGGGACGGACCGGCGCGAAGGCCGTCATCACCCCGGTGATCTCGGTGCTCATCGTCGGGCTCTCCTTCGTCAGCGTCTTCCTCGCCGCCTTCCACACCCCCACCGCGCACCGGCTGCCGGTGGCGGTCGTCGCCTCGGACCACTCGGCGGCCCTGTTCGACGTACGCCTCCAGCGCATCGCGCCCGAGGCCTTCCAGGTCGACCGCTACCCCGACGTGGCCTCCGCCCGGCACGCCGTGGAGCACCGCGAGGCCTACGCGGCCTACCTCTCCAAGGGCGGCACGTCCAAGGTCGTCTACGCCGGCGCGAACGGCCCCGCGGTGTCCTCCCTGGTCACCACCCTGGCGTCGGTCCCGCACGGCGAGGACCACAAGATCCCGGTGGCAGACATCCTGCCGCTGTCGTCCGGCGACAGCAGAGGGCTGTCGGTCTTCTACGCCTCCTTCGGGCTCATCCTGGCCGGTTTCCTCTTCGGCCAGCTGACCTACCAGGTCGCGCCACGGCTCTCCTTCAACCAGCGCGTCCTGAGCATCGCCCTCTTCGCCGTCGTCGGTGGACTGGCCACCACCCTGATCGCCTGCACGGCCTTCGGCGCGATACCCGGGCCCTTCTTCGGGATCTTCGGCGTCGTGACCCTCATGGCCGGCGCGGTCGCCGCCGCGACCGTCGCGCTCATCCGCGTGTTCGGCCCGGTGGGCGTGCCCCTCGGCTCCATCTTCATGCTCATCATCGGGAACGCCACCAGCGGCGGCGTCCTCCCGCCGTCCTTCCTGCCCGGCTGGCTGCAGCCACTGGCCTCCGTCATGCCGGCCGGGGTCGGCGTCCGCGCCATGGACGGCCTGTCCTACTTCCACCACGACGGCCTGACCCGCGGGATCGTCATCCTCTGCTGCTGGATCGTGGCGTGCGTGGGCACCATGTTCCTGCTCGACCGCATCGCGGCGACCTCGGGGATCGTGCACGCGGCCACCCGCTGAGCCGAGCCGGAGCGGCTGCTCCCCGGGGCGTACCCGGCCCGCCTCCCCGCGGACGACGACCGGCCCCGCCGCCCCGGGCAGGCTGGGGCCCATGGCGACGACCACCAGCCCCACCGCCCCGGGGCGGACGCACGACCGCCCCGGCACCGCCGACCGCCTGTGCCGGGCCACCGGTGCCCTGCTGATCCTCTCGGGGCTGTTCCACCTCGCCGTCCTCGCGGTGGACGGCGGCCCCTGGGAGGGCCCGGTGTCCTGGCGCAAGCCGGTGACCTTCGGGCTCTCCTTCGGCCTGACCCTCCTCGCGGTCGCCTGGGTCACCTCGTACCTCGACGTCGGCGCGCGCCTGCGCGCGCTGCTGCTCACCGTGTTCGCCGCCGACTGCGTCGTCGAGGTCGCCGGCATCACCCTGCAGGCGTGGCGGCACGTGCCGTCGCACCTCGACATGGAGACCGGCTTCGACACCGCGGTCTCCATGACGCTCGCCGCCGGCGGCGCCGTCCTGGTGGCCGTCCTGTCGGTCTTCGCCGCCGCGTCCTTCCGGCGCCGCCCCGGCGGGCCCACCGGGATGCCCCTCGCCCTGCGCGCCGGCTTCGTGATCCTGCTCGTCGGACTGCTCTCCGGCGCGGCCATGATCGCCCGCGGCGTCCACCTCACCCGCACCGGCCACCAGGCCGCCGCGTACGCCTCGACGGCCCCCCTCAAGCCCCTCCACGGCGTCAGCCTCCACGCCGTCCTCGTCCTCCCCGCCCTGGCCTGGCTGCTGTCCCGCACCCGCCTGTCCGCCCGGGCGAAGATCCGCCTCCTGCGCGCCGCCACCGCCTGCTACGCCCTCGCGGTCGCGGCGACGGCGGTGTGGGCGGCGGCCACGTACCGCTGAGGCGGGGTCCGGCTCCGGCGGCGCCTGGCATCATGCGGGGCATGGGCAGGCAGGACAGCGACGAGGCGTACGTACTCGACCTGTGCGACGAGGTGTTGGCCGAGCGCGGGAGGCGACAGCACCGTTTCGACTGGCTGGTGGGCGATCCGAGCCCGTCGGGACGCAGAGCACGCCTGCCGGTCGACTCCTACTGGCCGGGCTACGGCCTGGTGGTGGAGTACCGGGAGATCCAGCACGACCAGCCGGTCGCCTTCTTCGACAAGCCCGACCGCCTCACGGTCAGTGGCGTCCACCGGGGTGTTCAGCGCGCCCTGTACGACGAGCGACGCGAGGCGCTGATCCCGGAGAACGGCCTGGACCTGCTGGTCATCTGCCCGGGGGACCTGGCGGCCGACGCCAGGGGACGATTGCGCCGGTTCCGCGAGACCGACCTCGCCGCGCTGCGCGGACTCCTCGCCACGGCCGAGCACCGCGTGACCACCGACGAGGACCGTGTGGTCGCGGCCTTCCGCCGTTGGCTGCGCTCCGAAGGGTGGACACCGGTGCTGCCGACCGACGAGTACGCCGACATCGAGGCCGTGCGGGACGGCGGGCGGATCGTGGGGGAGGCGAAGGGCCGCACCGAGGACCCGGGCATCGACGCGGACGTCGCGTACGGGCAGCTCCTGCGGAGGATGACCGACGCGTCGGCAACCACGCGCTACGCACTGGTCGTTCCCAGCTCCGGCCTCGCTGCCGCCCGACGTGTGCCCGCAGCCGTGCGCCACGCGCTCAGGATCGACGTGTACGAGGTCGGCGACGACAACGTGGTACGGCCGGTCGGCGACTGACCTCCCCCGTGGCAGGGCTCAGGGAACCCCGGGGACGGGAGGTCGCGGCGGGTACGGCGGGGCCCCGGCCGCCCGGAGGTCCGGGGCGGCCGGGGCCCGCGGCGTCAGCACTCGATGACGTTGACCGCGAGCCCGCCCCGCGCGGTCTCCTTGTACTTGACCTTCATGTCGGCCCCGGTCTCCTTCATGGTCTTGATGACCTTGTCGAGGGAGACGTGGTGCCGCCCGTCCCCGCGCATCGCCATGCGGGCGGCGGTGACGGCCTTGACCGCGGCCATGCCGTTGCGCTCGATGCAGGGGATCTGGACGAGCCCGCCGACGGGGTCGCAGGTGAGGCCCAGGTTGTGCTCCATGCCGATCTCCGCGGCGTTCTCCACCTTCTCCGGGCCGCCGCCGAGGACCTCGGCGAGCCCGCCCGCGGCCATGGAGCAGGCGGAGCCGACCTCCCCCTGGCAGCCGACCTCGGCGCCCGAGATGGAGGCGTTCTCCTTGAAGAGCATGCCGATCGCGCCCGCCGCGAGCAGGAAGCGGACGACGCCGTCCTCCTTCTCCGCCTCCGTCGACTGCCCGGCCACGAAGTTGACGTAGTAGTGCAGCACGGCCGGGATGATGCCGGCGGCACCGTTGGTCGGGGCGGTGACGACGCGGCCGCCCGCGGCGTTCTCCTCGTTGACGGCCATGGCGTACAGCGTGACCCACTCCATGGCGTGCGCCGCCGTGTTGCCCTCGGCGCGCAGCTGGCGGGCGGTGGCCGAGGCGCGGCGGCGGACCTTGAGGCCGCCGGGGAGGATGCCCTCGCGGGTCAGCCCGGCCTTGACGCAGTCCTGCATGACGCGCCAGATCTCCAGCAGGCCCGCGCGGATCTCCGCCTCGGTGCGCCACGCCTTCTCGTTCTCCAGCATCAGCCCGGAGATCGACAGCCCGGTCTCCCGGGTGAGCCGCAGCAGCTCGTCGCCGGTGCGGAAGGGGTACCTCAGCACGGTGTCGTCGAGCTTGATGCGGTCCTCGCCGACCGCGTCCTCGTCGACGACGAAGCCGCCGCCCACCGAGTAGTAGGTCTTCTCCAGCACGGGCGCGCCGGTCTCGTCGTACGCGGCGAGCGTCATGCCGTTGGCGTGGTACGGCAGCGAGCGGCGCCGGTGCAGCACCAGGTCGTCGTCGGCGGAGAACGGGATCTCGTGGGCGCCGAGCAGGTTGATGCGGCGGCTGTGGCGGATCTGCTCGACCCGCTGGTCGGCGGTGTCCACGTCGACCGTGCGGGGGGAGTGCCCCTCCAGGCCCAGCAGCACCGCCTTGGGGGTGCCGTGGCCGTGGCCGGTCGCGCCGAGCGAGCCGAACAGCTCGGCGCGCACGGAGGCGACGCCCGCCAGCATGCCGTCGTTCTTCAGCCGCTGGACGAACATCCGCGCGGCGCGCATCGGGCCCACGGTGTGGGAGCTGGAGGGGCCTATGCCGATCGAGAAGAGGTCGAAGACGGAGATGGCCACGGTGCGATGACTCCTCGGGTTCGCGGACCCCGTTGTCCGCGGGCGGCCGGCGGGTTCGCCGCCGGGTGGTACGTGGGCGCGGCGTGGGTGCGCCGCCTGTGTTCCAGTGTGCGGGACCGTCCTCACGGAGCGGCCCCGCACACCGGGTGACACTCGCTACTTCAGGCCGGGGTACAGCGGGTGCTTGCCGGCCAGGGCGGTGACCCGGGCGCCGAGCGCCTTGGCGGTCTCCGCGTCGAAGCCCGGCTTGAGGGCCTCGGCGATGACGTCGGCGACCTCGCGGAAGTCCTCCGTGCCGAAGCCGCGGGTGGCCAGCGCCGGGGTGCCGATGCGCAGGCCGGAGGTGACCATCGGCGGGCGCGGGTCGTTCGGGACCGCGTTGCGGTTGACCGTGATCCCGATCTCGTGCAGCCGGTCCTCGGCCTGCTGGCCGTCGAGCTCGCTGTCGCGCAGGTCGACCAGGACCAGGTGGACGTCGGTGCCGCCGGACAGCACCGAGACGCCGGCCGCCGCGATGTCGTCCCGGGTCAGCCGCTCCGCGAGGATCCGCGCGCCCTCCAGGGTGCGGACCTGGCGGTCCTTGAACTCCTCGCTCGCCGCGATCTTGAAGGCGACCGCCTTCGCCGCGATGACGTGCTCCAGCGGGCCGCCCTGCTGGCCGGGGAAGACCGCCGAGTTGATCTTCTTGGCGAGCTCCGCCTTGCACAGGATGACGCCGCCGCGCGGGCCGCCCAGCGTCTTGTGCGTGGTCGTGGTGACGACGTCCGCGTACGGCACGGGGGAGGGGTGCAGGCCCGCCGCCACCAGACCGGCGAAGTGCGCCATGTCGACCATCAGGTAGGCGCCGACCTCGTCGGCGATCCGGCGGAAGGCCGCGAAGTCCAGCTGCCGCGGGTACGCCGACCAGCCGGCGATGATCAGCTTCGGCCGGGACTCCTTGGCCAGGCGCTCGACCTCGGCCATGTCGACCTGACCGGTCTCCTGGTCCACGTGGTAGGCGACCACGTCGTACAGCTTGCCGGAGAAGTTGATCTTCATGCCGTGGGTCAGGTGCCCGCCGTGGGCGAGGTTCAGACCCAGGATCGTGTCGCCGGGGTTCAGCAGCGCGAACATCGCGGCCGCGTTGGCCTGCGCGCCCGAGTGCGGCTGGACGTTGGCGTGCTCGGCGCCGAAGAGCGCCTTGATCCGGTCGATCGCGAGCTGCTCGACGACGTCGACGTGCTCGCAACCGCCGTAGTAGCGGCGGCCGGGGTACCCCTCGGCGTACTTGTTGGTCAGCACCGAGCCCTGGGCCTGGAGCACCGCGACCGGAGCGAAGTTCTCCGAGGCGATCATCTCGAGGGTGGACTGCTGACGGTGGAGTTCGGCGTCGACGGCGGCGGCGACGTCGGGGTCGAGCTCGTGCAGTGAGCTGTTGAGAAGCGACATCAGGGGGTCATCCGTCCGGAGGTCGGAGTGGACAGGGCGGAGCTGCCGGGAGGTCCCGAGCGGTCAGTTGCCGGTGAAGGCGGTGTACTCGTCCGCGGAGAGCAGGTCGCCCGGCTCCTCGGTGACCTTCACCTTGAACAGCCAGCCGCCCTCGAAGGCCGCCGAGTTCACCAGCGAGGGGTCGTTGACGACGTCCTCGTTGACCTCGGTGACCTCACCGGAGACCGGGGCGTACAGGTCGCTGACCGACTTGGTCGACTCCAGCTCACCGCAGGTCTCGCCCGCGGCGACCGTGTCACCGACCGCCGGGAGCTGGACGTAGACGACATCGCCGAGGGCGTTCGCCGCGTGCTCGGTGATGCCCACCGACGACACGCCGTCCGCGTCGGCGGCCGAGACCCACTCGTGCTCCTTGCTGTACCGCAGCTGCTGGGGGTTGCTCATGGCGTGAATTCTCCTGGATGACGGTATGTGCTGGTGAACGGCTGTCTTGACAGGTGGGACGGGTGTGCCGGATGAGACCGGGGACTCAGCGCTGCCGCTTGTAGAACGGCAGGGCCACCACCTCGTACGGCTCATGCGTACCGCGGATGTCCACGCCCACACCGGAGGTACCCGGCGCGGCGTGCGCGGCGTCCACGTACGCGATGGCGATCGGCTTGCCCAGGGTCGGGGAGGGGGCGCCGGAGGTGACCTCGCCGACCACCTCGCCGCCCGCCACCACCGGGTAGCCCGCCCGGGGTACCCGGCGGCCCTCGGCGACCAAACCGACCAGCTTGCGCGGCGGCGTGGCCTCGGCCTTGGCGGCGGCCGCGGCCAGCGCCTCGCGGCCCACGAAGTCACCTGGCTTGTCGAACTTCACGACCCGGCCGAGCCCGGCGTCGAACGGGGTGAGCGCGGTGGTCAGCTCGTGCCCGTACAGCGGCATGCCCGCCTCCAGGCGCAGCGTGTCGCGGCAGGACAGGCCGCACGGCACCAGGCCGGCGTCCGCGCCCGCCTCGGTCAGCGCCTGCCACAGCTTCTCCGCGTCGGCCGGGGCGACGAAGAGCTCGAAGCCGTCCTCGCCGGTGTAGCCCGTGCGGGCGATCAGCGCGGGGACGCCGGCCACGGTGCCGGGCAGGCCCGCGTAGTACTTCAGCCCGTCGAGGTCGGCGTCGGTGACCGACTTCAGGATGGCGGGGGAGTTCGGCCCCTGGACGGCGATCAGCGCGTAGGCGTCCCGGTCGTCGCGGACCGCGGCGTCGAAGCCGGCGGCGCGCTCGGTCACCGCGTCGAGGACGACCTGGGCGTTGGAGGCGTTGGCGACGACCATGTACTCCTCGTCGCCGAGGCGGTAGACGATCAGGTCGTCGAGGATGCCGCCGTCGGGCGCGCAGATCATCGTGTAGCGGGCACGGCCCACGGCCAGCGCCGAGATGTGGCCCACCAGCGCGTGGTCCAGGGCCTCGCCCGCACCCGGACCGGTGACCGTGATCTCACCCATGTGGGACAGGTCGAAGAGACCGGCCCGGGTCCGTACGGCGGTGTGCTCGTCGCGCTCGCTGGCGTACCGCAGCGGCATGTCCCAGCCCGCGAAGTCGGTCATGGTGGCGCCGAGGGCGCGGTGCAGCGCGTCCAGTGCGGTACGGCGGGATTCACTCATCGGGCGGGCTCCCAAGGCAAGGAAGAGACAGGTAGGGCGATGACGGGGCAGGTCCTCCCCATCTGTCATCGGAACCTGAGAGGTTCACCTGGACCCTCCGTGCGGAGGAGTCCCGGCTTGCACCTTGGGTGGGGCGGCACCCCCGTGGCCGGGAGGGCTCGCCCGCTTTTCAGATGTGCCTCGAACGCGCGGTATCTGTGCCTGAGAGATTCAAGGGAGGACTTGCTCCTTCGGCGTCCCGCCCGCCACAGCGGTGCGGAAACTCTCCCGCGCGGCCTCGAACGGCCTATATGCGATTGAGGCCGCCATCATTGCACGGGCGCCCGCCGTTGTCGCGATCGCGTCCCGGATGTCCCGGTCCGGTCCCGATCCGGTAGTAACGCCGCCGTTCCTCTGGGTAGGCAAAGACACAGGATTTACCATCTTGAACGTCGGACCCGGAGGGCGAACTGTGCGGTGGCAGAGTGCGTATGCGACGGCCGGGGGTCCGGCCGTGTCCCGGCCGGTACCGGCGCGGGCCGGGGAAGCGCGTCGCGGGGGACGTGCCGTACGGCCGCGGCGGCTGATCGATCTGCGACGGGGGCGCCGGCCCGTACGCACCCTGCGCTACCCGCCGGGGGACGTCCTGCTCGTCTCCGGCCTGCCGGGCGGCGGCAAGAGCACCCTCATGCGGCGCGCGACCGGCGGCGCCCGCCTGATCGACTCACAGGACGTCAGGGAACGCTGGCAGGCCCGGGTTCCGCGGCTGCTGCCGTACGCCCTCTACCGTCCCCTGGTGCGGATCGCTCACTACGCCGGGCTGTGGCGGGCGCTGCGCTCGGGCGACAGCGTCGTGCTCCACGACTGCGGAACCCTGCGCTGGGTGCGCGCCTGGGTCTCCCGTGAGGCCCGGCGCCGGGGAAGGGGCATGCACCTGGTGCTGCTGGACGTCCCCGTCCGGACCGCGCTGGACGGCCAGCGCGAACGCGGCCGCCGGGTGTCGGCGTACGCCATGGCCCGGCACCGTGCCGCCTCCCGCCGCCTGCTGACGGAGGCGGAGGCGGGCCGGCTGCCGGGGGCGTGCGCCTCGGTGGTGCTGCTGGACCGCGAAGCGGCCCGGGAGCTCGAGGCCATCGACTTCGACGGCTGAGCGGCCGGGCCGCGACGCGTGAGGGGCGGTACCGCTGAACGATCAACCAATCTGCGGATCCACCTGGGCCTGGGGCGCGATCTCCGCCTCGGGCGACAGCTGCTGCCCCTGGTCGTTCAGGGGGAGCGGCAGCGGGAGCGGAAGCGGCAGCGGCAGTGCGCCGGTGAGCAGCTTCGGCACCGCCAGCAGCAGGGCCTGCAGGTCGGCGACGACGGCGGCGACACCGGCCGTCACACCCGCGAGGTCCTTGGCGACCACCTTGGCCAGCAGGTCCGTGACGTCCTGGACCAGCTTGGTGAGCGCGTTCTTGACGTCGGTGACGGCGTCCGCGGCGCCCTGATCGCCGGGACCGCCGACCTGGTCGATGGTGCTCGGGTCACCCGGCAGGCCGGGGTCCCCTGGCTCCAGGCCCGGTTGTGGCGCGCCCGGATCCATGGCCGCCGGGTCGGTGAAGCCGGGAGAAACCGCACCCGCCTGGTCGAGGACCGAGGCCAGCTGCCCGCTCGCCTCCTCCAGACCCTTGCGGAGTTCCTCGAGCTTCGCCGAGTCCGGGCTTTCGACCTGGGCTTCCTGGGTGAGCTTGGCCCCGATGGACAGCGTGTCACCGAGCTTGGAGATCAGTTCGGCGTTGCCCGTGTCCGCCGCGCGAGCGGCGAGGTGCTCGACCTCGACGGCCGTGCTCCGGGTGGGGGCCTGGGCACTCGCGACACCGCCGGTGAGGCCCATCGTCAGCGAGGCGCACACGGCCGCCGCTATGAGGGTGGAGTTGATCCTGGTGATGCGCATGTCGAGATATCTCCCGGTTGAGGGTGTTCTCCTTGCTCGTCCTACCTTCGGAGCCGCTGTGACGCTTCGCAACCGGACGATCGCAATATGTGACCACGGCATGGGGCGGCCGATGTGACGGGCGCGTGATGCGGGGGTCGTCCGCGCCCGCCGCCGGATAGGGTTTCCACGGAGCGCACCACCACAGGAAATTGCGAGGCGAAACGCAGTGAACATCCCGGGGCAGCGGATACCGGACGGCTTCGCCCCGCCTGGCCACGGCGCCGGCGGCTGGCCCGCCAACGAACTCGAGGAAGTGCTCTCCGCGGCACTCGGCGATCCGGGTGCCACGGCCCGCGTCCTGGAGGTGCTCGGACGCTCGCAGTTGTGGATCCCGCTGCCGAACGGCGGCAGTCCCGAGAGCACCGACCTCGACCTGCCGACCCTCGAACTCGACGGCGGCGTCTACGTCCCCGTCTTCAGCTCCGAGCAGCAGTTCCTCGCCGCCGGTACCGGCATGAGCTTCGCCGTCGCCCCCGCCCGTGAGTTCGCCCGGGGGCTGCCCCCGCAGATCGGGATCGCCGTGAACCCCGGAGGCGCGGTGGGCATCCCGCTGCCGCCCGCCGCGGTGATGGAGCTGTGCCGCACCGACCGCGAGCCCGGTACCCCCACCGGCGCCCGGGTCCGGCTGTGGGAACCCTCGCCGGACGAGGAGCCGGTCGACTTCCTGGCCGTAGCCGCGGGCGAGTTCGCCGTGACCCCGGTCGTGCTCTCCGCCCGCCGCGCGCTGGCCAGCGTCGAGGGCGACCCCGCCACCCTCTTCGTCGGCGTCGAACTCGACCGCTGGCAGGAGGAGGACCGGGCCGCCGCCATGGCCGCCCTCGGGCGCGCGCTCGGCGCCGTACCGCTGCCCTGGCAGGTCAGTCTGGTGCTGCTGGACGTCGCACAGGACCCCATCGGCGACTGGATGCTGGAGCGCGTGCGACCCTTCTATGTCGGCACGGGCGCATAACCTGGGTCCCGTACGGCACCAGAGGCATTCGGCGGAGCAGACGACGCGGACGAGGCAGACGCGGAAGGGCGGGACACGTGAGCGCCGGCGTGGGAGGGGGCGGGGGGCTGGAGCATGCGCTCCGGCAGGTGACGCCCGGTAGGTACGACGCCTACGAGGAAGTGCTGCGGACCCTCGCCGACAGCCAGGTGTGGATGCTGCTCTGGCAGGGCACCCCCGGCGGGGCGGACGCGCAGTACGGCAACATGGAGGTCGCCGGCCACGGCTACGCGCCGTGCGTGACCTCGCCGCAGGAGTTCACCGCCTGCGGCTGGAACCGGGCCCACGAGGTGGTGTCCGGCCGCGAGATCGCGGCCTCGCTCTTCCCCGACCGCTGGGGCCTGTGGCTCAACCCGCACGCCCCCGGCGGCGGCGTCGGCGTCCCCTGGCTCGACCTGCGGCGCGTCAGCCTCGGCCTCGACCGCTCCCCGGCCGGACCGCTGCGGATCGGCGAGCCCGCGCTCCAGATCCCCCAGTACTACGCCCTGTTGTCCCAGCAGGCCCATCGCAGCCCGGCCGTCCGCTCCCTGCGGCGCGCCTGGGTCCAGCCCGTACTGGGCGAGCCCTACCTGGCGATCGGCGTGGACCTCTACGACGCCGGGCCCCAGGCCGTGGAGTCGGTGCGCCTGATGATGCAGTCCGCCCTCGGGGCGGTGCCGCAAGGGCTGCCGGTCGCCACGGTCGCGCTCACCGACGAGTACGACCCGGTCGGTATGTGGATGCGGGCTTCGGCGCAGCCCTTCTACTCCCGTGACGCCCACGGCGCGCCGGGTGCACAGGGCGCACCGGGCGCGCCGGGTGCTCCCGGGGCGACGTACGGGTGGGCCCCGCAGCCCTACTGACGCTCCCGGCGGGTCTCTCCCACCCGCCCACCCGGACGGCGCCTCCGTGCAGGTCAGGAAGGCGGTGACGGGCGGGTGGCGAGTGGGTGGGAGGCGGCCCGCCGCAGGCGCGACGGACCCGCTCCGCGGGGGACCCCGGTCACAGGATCGCGTCGATGAGCCCCAGCGGCGGGCTCCCCATTTCCAGCAGCGCCCCGTGGAACCGCTGGAGCGAGAACTCCGGCCCCCAGGCGCGCCGGGCGCGCTCCCGCAGCCGCATGATCTCCAACTTGCCCCAGGTGTAGCGCCCGTAGGCCGCGTCGAAGGTGCCGCGCCGTGCCTCGGAGGCCGCGCCGGCCCGCGCGAGGTGGGCGTCCCGCATGAAGCGCTGCGTGGCCTCCTCCAGCGTCATCGCCCCCGTGTGCAGCCCGATCGCGCACGCCAGCCGGGTGACGCGTACGAGCGCCTCCAGCGCCACGCCGATCGCGAAGCGGGGGTCGCGGGCACGGAAGCCCTCCTCCAGGCAGACCTCCTCGACGTAGTGCGCCCAGCCCTCGCAGAAGGAGAGCGAGTGCAGGACACGCCGTACCTGCGTGGGTGCGTGCCGCAATGCCCGGCCGTGGGCGAAATGGCCCGGCGCGACCTCGTGGACGGTGATCGCCGGCAGGCTCGTGCGGCTGAAGACCGAGAGCCACTCCTCGCGTTCCTCCTCCGGCCAGTCCGGCTCCGGCGGGGTGACGTGGTACCAGGAGGCGGAGTCGGCCTCCTCCGGCGCGGCCCAGGTCATCATTGCCATGGACCAGCGGCGTGACGGCGGTGCCGGTCCGACCAGGCAGTCCCCGTCGAGCCAGGGCACGAGCCCGCGCTGCCGGGTGAACTCGATGACCTCCTCGGTGAGCCGGGCGGCCTCGGGGATGACCCCGTCCGCGTCCGGGTGGTCGGCCAGCAGCCGCGGGATGAGCTCGTCCACGCCGGCCTTCGGGTCCAGCCGCCCGCAGGACTCGGTGAGGAGCGCGGTGAGCCGGTCCCGCTCGCGCTCGGCCTCGTCGGCCAGGGCCGACAGGTCGACGTGCAGGCCTTCTTGACTGCCCATCAGCAGGGCCAGCGCCTCGCCCCCGAGCCGCGGGTCGGGGTCGCCGGTCTCGGCGGCGCGGGCGATGTGGTCGACCAGCCGGGCGTGCGCGGCGAGCGCGGGACCCGCCTCCGGCTCGGCCTCCGGGTCGAGGTCGGCGGCGAGTCCGCGGACCGCCCCGAGGAGTGCCCCGGCGACCGGCGCGCTCACCCGGTCGAGCGACGCGATGGCCGCGTCGACGGCGTCCGGCCACTGCTGCAGGTGGCGTCTGCGTGCCTCGGCAAGCTCCTCACGGGGCGCGTACTCGCGGTCGTAGGCGGTGAGTTCGAGATTGGACAAATGCGGATATGGGTCGCGGCGGTGCAGTTCCAGTTCCCCGTACTGGACCTTGAGGGTGTCCTCGAAGACCGAGAGGTGCCGTTCGTCGTGGGGGTCGGCGAGGGCCGGCTCGCGCAGCCGGGCGTGGGCGAGCGAGGACAGTCCGCGGCGGACGCCTGCGGGCGACAGATCCTGCACCTGGCCGTCGTACTCGTGGAGTCCCGCCATCTCCCTGACCACGGGGACCATCAGGTCGCACACCGAGCGAAGCCGATCATTCATGGCGTCGACGGTAGCGACTCCAGTTGCATCGCGGCGATCTGTCAACGCGCGTAACACTGCGGTAATAACGGACGAAGGCTCACCACATCACGGTTGCGCATCGCTTCCCTGTGGGGTCTGGCGCGTGATCCACGCCCCATGAAGACTCGCGCACCAAGACGCCTCACGCGTCGCCTTAACGATTCATCACACGTCAAACACACAGCCCAGCGCCACCGCACCACCATCAAGAGCTGCGCCCGACATGGTCGGTCCGCTCCGTCGACCCGGGCGGACGGCCAGGCGAAGCCGGCCACCGCCGGCAGGGGGATGCACGAGGAGACATGACAGCACCGCTGCACGACACCGCTGAGACGGCCGTCGCCGACGTCGCCGCCGACATACCCGCGAAGGCGATCGAGGGGCGTTCGCCCGGGCGCATCGCATGGATGCGCCTCAAGCGCGACAAGGTCGCGCTGGCGGGCGGCGTGATCGTCGTCCTCCTCATCCTGGTCGCGATCTTCGCCCCCCTCATCGTCAGCGCCTTCGGCCACCCGCCGAACGACTTCCACGAGGACAAGATCGACCCGCTGTTCGGCACGCCCACCGGCAAGTGGGGCGGCATCAGCGGGGATTACCTCTTCGGCGTGGAGCCGGTCAACGGCCGCGATGTCTTCAGCCGCATCGTCTACGGCACGCGGATCTCCCTGCTGGTGGCCTTCCTGTCGGCGATCGTCGCCGTGGTCCTCGGCACCTTCTTCGGCATAATGGCCGGCTACTTCGGCGGCTGGGTCGACGCCGCCATCGGCCGTGTGATGGACGTGCTCCTCGCCTTCCCGCAGCTGCTCTTCATCATGTCCCTCGTCTCGGTCATGCCGAACTCGCTGCTGGGATTCAGCGGCACCGGCGTGCGCATGGGCGTCCTGGTGGTCGTGATCGGCTTCTTCGGCTGGCCGTACGTCGGGCGCATCGTGCGCGGCCAGACCCTGAGCCTGAGGGAGCGCGAGTACGTCGACGCGGCCCGCAGCCTCGGTGCCGGCCGCGGCTACATCCTCTTCCGTGAACTGCTGCCCAACCTCGTCGCACCCATCACCGTCTACGCGACGCTGATGATCCCGACGAACATCCTCACCGAGGCCGCCCTGAGCTTCCTCGGGGTCGGCGTGAAGCCGCCCACCTCGTCGTGGGGACAGATGCTCTTCAAGGCGCTGTCCTTCTACGAGACGGACCCGATCTTCATGCTGATCCCGGGCCTGGCGATCTTCATCACCGTGCTCGCCTTCAACCTCTTCGGTGACGGCGTACGGGATGCGCTGGACCCGAAGGGCTCCCGCTAGCCCCTCGCACACCGCCCCTGCCATTCCCGTCAGGTGGCTTCTCACCGAGAAGGACCGCAGGTCCGCGGAAAGTCGCGGACCGCGAATCACGGAGGTTACGAAAAAGTGACATCCCCACGCTCATCGAGGCGCAGGCTGGCCGCAGGGACGGTCGTCGTGGTCGCCACGCTGCTGTCCACCGCCGCCTGCGGCGGAGGCGGCGGTGGCAAGTCCGACGGCAACGCCAAGGCCCCCGGATTCAACGCCGCCGTCAACAAGGTGGCGAACGCGTCCGACAAGAAGGGCGGCACGCTCAAGTTCATCGGTACCCAGGACGCCGACTCGTGGGACCCGCAGCGTGGTTACTACGGCTTCATGTGGGACTTCGCCCGGTACTACACCCGTCAGCTGGTCTCCTTCACCCCGGAGCCGGGCCTGGCCAGCACCACGCTGAAGCCGGACCTCGCGACCGGCCTCGCGAAGGTCAGCGACGGCGGCAAGACCTACTCGTACACCCTGAAGGACGGCCTGAAGTGGGAGGACGGCTCCCCGCTGACCTCCAAGGACGTCAAGTACGGCATCGAGCGCATCTGGGCGCAGGACGTCATCTCCGGCGGCCCGATCTACCTGCAGCAGGTGCTCGACCCCAAGGGTGAGTACAAGGGTCCCTACAAGGACACCTCGCCGGACAAGCTCGGTCTGAAGGCCATCGAGACGCCGGACGACAAGACCATCACCTTCCACCTGGCGACGCCGAACAGCGACTTCGAGCAGATGCTCGCGATGCCGTCCGGCTCCCCGGTCCCCGCGGCGAAGGACACCGGCGCCAAGTACGGCCTGAAGCCGTTCTCCAGCGGCCCGTACAAGTTCCAGTCGTACACGCCGAACAAGTCGATGGTCCTGGTCCGCAACACCAACTGGAGCGCGTCCACCGACGACCTCCGCAAGGCGCTGCCGGACAAGATCACGGTCACTCTGACCACCAACGCCGACGACATGGACAAGCGCCTGATCAACGGCGACTACGACCTGGACCTGAACGCCACCGGCGTCGGCCAGGCCGCGCGTGCCGAGGTGCTCGGCAAGAACAAGGCCAACGCCGACAACCCGGACACCGGCTTCATCCGCTACGCGGTCTTCCCGACCACGGTCAAGCCGATGGACAACATCCACTGCCGCAAGGCGGTCATCCTCGCCGCCGACCACAAGTCGCTGCAGACCGCCCGCGGCGGCCCGCAGGCCGGCGGTGCCATCGCCCCGAACATGCTCCCGCTGGGCATCAAGGGCGCCGACGGTGCCTACGACCCGTACAACGTCCTGAAGGACACCACGGGCAACGTCGAGGAGGCCAAGAAGGAGCTCAAGGCCTGCGGCCAGCCCAACGGCTTCAAGACCACGATCGCGGTCCGCAACAACAAGCCGATCGAGATCGCCACGGCCGAGTCGCTGCAGGAGTCGCTGAAGAAGGTCGGCATCACCACCGAGCTCGACGAGTTCGACGGTGCGCAGACCTCCGGCATCATCGGTGCCCCGAAGACGGTCAAGTCCAAGAACTACGGCATCATCATCATGGGCTGGGGCGCCGACTTCCCGTCGGGCCAGGGCTTCCTCCAGCCGCTGGTCGACAGCCGGTTCATCCTCGAGAGCGGCAACAACAACTTCGCCGAGATCAAGGACAAGTCGATCGACGGCCTGTTCGACCAGGCGCTGCAGCAGACCGACCCGAACGCGGCGGCCGAGCTGTACAAGCAGATCAACCAGAAGGTCTCCGAGGGCGCGTACTACCTGCCCTTCACCTTCGAGAAGAACATCATCTGGCGCAGCTCGCGCCTGACCAACGTCTACACGGCCGACGCGTACAACGGCCGCTACGACTACGCCTCGCTGGGCGTGCAGTAACAACCCTCGAATCGATCGAGTGCCACACCCGCTAGGCACGAAGGGCAGGTGATGGCCGCGTGCGGCGGCCCGGGGAACCCCCGGGCCGCCGCCGGGCCGAGCACAGTGCTTGCATACATCATCCGGCGACTGTTCGCTGTCGTCGTCATGTTGCTGGTCATCACGTTGGTGACCTTCGGGATCTTCTTCCTGATCCCCAAATGGGTCGGTGTCGACCCCGCCACCTACTTCATCGGGAAGCAGGCGGACCCGGCCTCCCTCGAGGGCATTCGGAAGAAGATGGGCCTCGACGATCCCATCCTCGTGCAGTTCGGCAAGTTCCTGTGGGGGCTGATCGCCGGGCGTGACTACGCCAATGGCACCGATGTCACGCACTGCTCCGCCCCTTGCTTCGGCTACTCCTTCCGCAACGAGCAGGCGATCTGGCCGGTCCTGACGGACCGTCTCCCGGTGACCCTGCAGCTGGCGGCCGGCGCCTGCGTCATCTGGGTCGTCGTCGGCGTCGGCACCGGTGTCGTCTCCGCCCTCAAGCGCGGCTCCGCCCTGGACCGCACGCTGATGACGGTCGCGCTCGCCGGCGTCTCGCTCCCCATCTACTTCACCGGCATGATCGCCCTCGCGGTGGTCGTCTACGGACTCGGATGGATCGACGGCCAATACGTGCCGTTCGGTGATTCGCCATCCGGGTGGTTCGGCGGCATGCTGCTGCCCTGGGTCACGCTCGCCTTCCTCTACGCAGCCATGTACGCCCGGATGACCCGGGCCACCATGCTGGAGATCATGGGCGAGGACTACATCCGCACCGCCCGTGCCAAGGGCCTGCGCGAGCCGGTCGTCATCGGCAAGCACGCCATGCGCTCGACCATGACCCCGGTGCTGACCATCCTCGGCATGGACCTCGGCGCCCTCGTCGGCGGCGCGATCCTCACCGAGACGACGTTCAGCCTGCCCGGCATCGGCCAGGCGGCGGTGAAGGCGATCGGGGACAAGGACTTCCCGCTGATCCTCGGCGTCACGCTGATCGCGGCCGTCGCCGTGGTGGTGGCCAACCTCCTCGTAGACCTGCTGTACGCCGTCGTCGACCCGCGCGTGAGGCTGTCATGACCGACCTCCCCATCCAGAAGTCCGGTACCGGGGCGGATTCCGCGCCGAACGAGCCGGTGGCCGGGAAGGCGCAGCCCACGTCGTTCCTCGAGGTCCGCGACCTCAAGGTGCACTTCCCGACCGACGACGGCCTGGTGAAGTCCGTCGACGGCCTCTCCTTCCAGCTGGAGAAGGGCAAGACCCTCGGCATCGTCGGCGAGTCCGGCTCCGGCAAGTCCGTCACGTCGCTGGCGATCATGGGCCTGCACCGGACCGGTCAGTACGGCCGGAGCAAGGCCCGGATGTCCGGCGAGATCTGGCTCGAGGGCAGGGAACTGATCTCGGCCGACCCGGACGAGGTCCGGCGGCTGCGCGGCAAGGACGTCGCGATGATCTTCCAGGACCCGCTGTCGGCGATGCACCCCTACTTCACCGTCGGGGCGCAGATCGTCGAGGCGTACCGGGTGCACCACGACGTGTCCAAGGCCGTGGCGCGCAAGCGCGCCATCGAGATGCTCGACCGCGTCGGCATCCCGCAGCCCGACAAGCGCGTCGACGACTACCCGCACCAGTTCTCCGGCGGCATGCGGCAGCGCGCCATGATCGCGATGGCGCTGTCCAACAACCCCGACCTGCTCATCGCGGACGAGCCGACCACCGCGCTCGACGTGACCGTGCAGGCGCAGATCCTGGACCTCATCCGGGACCTGCAGAAGGAGTTCGGCTCCGCGGTCATCATCATCACCCACGACCTCGGCGTCGTCGCCGAGCTCGCGGACGACATCCTGGTGATGTACGGCGGACGCTGCGTGGAGCGCGGGCCGGCGGACAAGGTCTTCTACGAGCCGCAGCACCCCTACACCTGGGGCCTGCTGGGCTCGATGCCGCGTCTGGACCGTGAGCGCACCGAACGGCTCAACCCGGTCAAGGGCTCGCCGCCCAGCCTGATCAACGTGCCGTCCGGCTGCGCCTTCCACCCGCGCTGTCCGTACGCGGAGCTCACCGGCGGCGCCAGCACCACCGTCGTTCCGGAACTGCGCGAGGTCGGCAGCCGGCACCACGCCGCCTGCCACCTGGGCGTGGCGGACCGGGAGCGCATCTGGACCGAAGAGATTGCGCCGAAGCTGTGAAAGGCCAGGAGATGACGATCCCCCAGCAGTCGACCGCCGACGGGTCGGATGCGCTGCTCAAGGTGAGCGGCCTGGTCAAGCACTTCCCGATCACCAAGGGCCTGCTGCGCCGTCAGGTCGGCGCGGTCAAGGCGGTCGACGGCATCGACTTCCACGTCAACCCCGGCGAGACCCTGGGCGTGGTCGGCGAGTCCGGGTGCGGCAAGTCCACCATGGGCCGGCTGATCACCCGGCTGCTCGAACCGACCGGCGGGACGATCGAGTTCGAGGGCCGCGACATCACGCACCTGGGCACCGCGGGCATGCGCCCGCTCCGCCGCGACGTGCAGATGATCTTCCAGGACCCGTACTCCTCCCTCAACCCGCGGCACACCGTCGGCACCATCGTCGGCGCGCCGTTCCGGCTGCAGAAGGTGCAGACGGAGAACGGGGTGAAGAAGGAGGTCCAGAACCTCCTGGAGCTGGTCGGCCTCAACCCCGAGCACTACAACCGCTACCCGCACGAGTTCTCCGGCGGACAGCGGCAGCGCATCGGCATCGCCCGCGCACTGGCGCTCAAGCCCAAGCTCGTCGTCGCGGACGAGCCGGTGTCGGCGCTCGACGTCTCCATCCAGGCCCAGGTGGTCAACCTCCTGGACGACCTGCAGAGCGAGCTCGGCCTGACCTACGTGATCATCGCGCACGACCTGTCGGTCATCCGGCACGTGTCGGACCGCATCGCGGTCATGTACCTCGGCAAGATCGTGGAGGTCGCGGACCGCGAGGACCTCTACACCAAGCCGATGCACCCCTACACCAACGCACTGCTCTCCGCGGTGCCGGTGCCGGACCCCAAGCGGCGCGCCAAGCGCGAGCGGATCCTGCTGACCGGTGACGTCCCGTCGCCGATCTCCCCGCCGTCCGGCTGCCGCTTCCACACCCGCTGCTGGAAGGCGACCGAGGTCTGCAAGACCACGGAGCCCCCGCTGGCGACCCTGGCCACCGGGCACCAGGTGGCCTGCCACCACCCGGAGAACACCGGGGACTCCGGTGCCTCCGGCGACGGCACGGCAGGGAAGACGACCGAAAAGGCGTAACCCCGGCACCCTGCACAATGGGACCGGTGCACACCGAACTGTTCAGCCACTCCGTCCAGCACGTGCTCGACCTCGTCGGAATCTTCGTCTTCGCGATCTCCGGCGCTCTGCTCGCCGTACGCAAGAACTACGACGTCTTCGGCATGGCGGTGCTCGCCGAGGTCACCGCGCTGGGCGGAGGGCTGATCAGGGACCTGATCATCGGGGCGGTCCCGCCGGCCGCCTTCACCGACCTCGGGTACTTCCTCACCCCGCTGATCGCCACCACGGTGGTGTTCTTCCTGCACCCCCAGGTCGAGCGGATCAACACCACGATCAACGTCTTCGACGCCGCCGGCCTCGGCCTCTTCTGCGTCGCCGGCACCACCAAGGCCTACGACCACGGCCTCAACCTCACCGCCTCGGCCACCCTCGGGCTCGCCACCGCCGTCGGCGGCGGCGTACTGCGCGACCTGCTCGGCAACGAGGTCCCCTCCCTGCTGCGCTGGGACCGCGACCTGTACGCGGTGCCGGCCATCGTGGGGGCGACCGTGGTGGCGGTGCTGATCAAGTTCGAGGCCCTGACCCCCGGCACCGGGGTCCTCGCCGTGATCAGCGCCTTCACCCTCCGGCTGCTGGCCATGCGCTACCACTGGCGGGCCCCCCGCGCCTGGCACCGGCGCACCACCGCGGCGGAACAGCTCCACCTGTAGGCCATCCCCCGCGGGGCACCCCCGCGGACGGCGTACCCGGGGCGGGCCTCGGTCCGGGAAGGCGCCGCAGCGGCCGTAGAATCACGCTCATCATGGCCTACCTCGACCACGCCGCCACGACCCCGATGCTGCCGGAGGCGGTCGAGGCGATGACCGCGCACCTCGCTGTCACGGGCAACGCGTCCTCCCTGCACGCCGCCGGCCGCCGGGCCCGGCGCACGGTGGAGGAGTCCCGCGAGTCCCTGGCCGCCGCGCTCGGCGCCCGCCCCAGCGAGATCGTCTTCACCTCGGGCGGCACCGAGGCCGACAACCTCGCGGTCAAGGGCCTGTACTGGGCCCGCCGCGACG
The DNA here is from genome assembly GCF_042956445.1 of Streptomyces sp. NPDC008238. NCBI lineage: Bacteria > Bacillati > Actinomycetota > Actinomycetes > Kitasatosporales > Streptomycetaceae > Streptomyces > Streptomyces sp. NPDC008238. The sequence goes on from NZ_JBIBGK010000014.1 coordinate 23,400, forward strand.
CGGACCCCCGGCGCACCCGGGTCCTCGCCAGCCCCGTCGAGCACCACGCCGTCCTCGACGCCGTCGACTGGCTCGCCACGCACGAGGGCGCCCGGGTCGAATGGCTCCCCGTCGACGCCCACGGACGCGTCCACCCCGAGGCCCTGCGCGAGGCCGTCGCCCGCGACCCCGGCGATGTGGCGCTCGCCACCGTGATGTGGGCCAACAACGAGGTCGGCACGGTCTTCCCGGTCGCCGAACTCGCGGCGGTGGCCAGGGAATTCGGGGTGCCGCTGCACTCCGACGCCGTCCAGGCCCTCGGCCAGGTCGAGGTCGACTTCGCGGCGTCCGGGCTCGACGCGATGACCGTCACCGGGCACAAGGTCGGCGGCCCGTACGGGGTCGGCGCGCTGGTGCTCCGGCGTGAGCTCGGCCCGGTCCCCGTCCTCCACGGCGGCGGCCAGGAGCGCGGCGTACGCTCCGGCACGCTCGACGTCCCCGCGGTCGCCGCGTTCGCCGTCGCCGGGACGCTGGCCGCGGAACGGCACGAGGCGTTCGCGCGGGACATCGGCGCCCTGCGCGACGACCTGGTCGCCCGGGTCCGGGAGGCCGTCCCCGAGGCCATCCTCAACGGCGACCCCGCCCCCGGCGGCCGCCTCCCCGCCAGCGCCCACTTCTCCTTCCCCGGGTGCGAGGGGGACTCCCTGCTGATGCTGCTCGACGCCCAGGGCATCGAGTGCTCCACCGGGTCCGCGTGCACCGCCGGCGTGCCCCAGCCCAGCCACGTCCTCCTCGCGATGGGCGCCGACCCCGACCTCGCGCGGGGCTCCCTGCGGTTCTCCCTCGGGCACACCTCGACGGCCGAGGACGTCGCGGCCCTCGGCGACGCCATCGCCCCCGCGGTGTCCCGCGCCCGCAGCGCGGGCCTGATGTAGCGCCCGCGGCAGCGTGCCGCCCGCCCGCCCACCTGCGCGGCGTTGTCGGCGTATGCGGGTGGCCCCCGTGGGCCGTGCCGCCCCTGCGTTCACGCACCGCAGGCGGTAACGGGCGGGTGTGCGGGAGACAGCCCGCCGCAGGCGCGGCGCACTCGCCCACGCACTGGCACCCGCGTTCACGCACCGCCGGCCGCCCCGCGAAGCCCCGCCGGGGCGCCGTACCCTAGGAGGCGCTATGACTGACTTCCCCGGTGCACCCACAGGCCCTGGCGACGGCCGTCGCCTCCGCGTGCTCGCCGCGATGAGCGGTGGCGTCGACTCGGCCGTGGCGGCTGCCCGCGCCGCCGAAGCGGGGCACGACGTCACGGGCGTGCACCTCGCGCTCTCCGCGAACCCGCAGTCCTTCCGTACCGGTGCCCGCGGCTGCTGCACGATCGAGGACAGCCACGACGCCCGCCGCGCCGCCGACGTGATCGGCATCCCCTTCTACGTCTGGGACCTCGCCGACCGCTTCCGCGCCGACGTCGTCGACGACTTCGTCGCCGAGTACGCCGCCGGCCGCACCCCCAACCCCTGCCTGCGCTGCAACGAGAAGATCAAGTTCGCCGCGCTGCTCGACAAGGCGATCGCCCTCGGCTTCGACGCCGTGTGCACCGGCCACTACGCCACCGTCGTCGTCAACCCCGACGGCTCCCGTGAGCTGCACCGCGCCTCCGACGCGGCCAAGGACCAGTCGTACGTGCTGGGCGTCCTCGACGAGCGGCAGCTGGCGCACGCCATGTTCCCGCTCGGCGACACCCTCACCACCAAGGAGGAGATCCGGGCGGAGGCGGCCCGGCGCGGCCTGTCCGTCGCCAAGAAGCCCGACAGCCACGACATCTGCTTCATCGCGGACGGCGACACCCAGGGCTTCCTCGCGCGCCGCCTCGGCGCCGCCGAGGGCGACATCCTGGACGAGGACGGCAACCGCCTGGGCACCCACTCCGGCGCCTTCGGCTACACCGTGGGCCAGCGCAAGGGCCTGCGCCTGGGCGTGCCCGCCGCCGACGGCAAGCCGCGCTACGTGCTCGACATCTCCCCGGTGAACAACACGGTGACCGTCGGCCCGGCCGAGGCCCTGGACGTCACGGCCCTGACCGCGATCCGCCCGCGCTGGTGCGGTACCGCGCCCGACGGCGCCGGGCCGCGCACGTACACCGCCCAGCTGCGCGCCCACGGCGACGACGTGCCCGTCACCGCCGAGCTGACCGACGGCGAACTGCGCGTCCGCTTCACCGGCGGCGCCGTCCGAGGCGTCGCGCCCGGCCAGGCGGTCGTGCTCTACGACGGCACGCGCGTCGTAGGCTCGGCGACCATCGCCACCACGGAGCGCAGCCGGCGCGCCACCGCGAGCGCCTGAGCGCCCCCACGCGGCTCCCGGACGGGCCGGGCGCCCCCCTGCCCGGCCCACGGCGTCATGCGCGAGACTGGCCCGCATGAACATCTGCGTCTTCCTCTCCGCCGCCGACCTCGAGCCCCGCTACACCGAACCCGCCCGCCAGTTCGCCGAGTTGATCGGCAAGGGCGGTCACACCCTGGTGTGGGGAGGCTCGGACGTGGGCCTGATGAAGGTGATGGCGGACGGGGTGCAGGAGCACGGCGGACGCCTGGTCGGGGTCTCGGTGGAGTTCCTGGCGGCCAAGGCGCGCAAGGGCGCCGACGAGATGGTGATCGCGGCCGACCTCGCCGAGCGCAAGGCGGAACTGCTGGCCCGCGCCGACGCCGTGGTGGTCATGGTGGGCGGTACCGGCACGCTGGACGAGGCGACCGAGATCCTGGAGCTGAAGAAGCACGGGCTGCACACCAAGCCGGTCGTCCTGCTCAACACGGCGGGCTTTTACGACGGGCTCAAGGAGCAGTTCCAGCGCATGGACGCGGAGGGCTTCCTGCCGCTGCCCCTCACCGACCTGGTGTTCTTCGCCGAGGACGGCGTCTCGGCGCTCGCCTACCTGGAGGAGGGCGCCGGCATCGTGTGAGCCGGCCGGGATGACAGCATGGGGCCCATGTCGATTCACCTGATCACCGGCGCGGGCTCCGGCATCGGAGCCGTCGTGGCCCGGCGTCTCCTCGACCGCGGCGACGAACTGTGGCTGCTGGCCCGCAACGCCGGACGCGCCAAGGAACTGGCCGACCGCTTCCCGGGCGCGCGGACCCTCGTCGGCGACCTCGCGGAGCCGGAGCGGCTGTCCTGGGCGCTGGGCCAGCAGGCGCCGCCGGACCGGCTGGACTCCCTGATGCACATCGCGGGCGTCGTGGACCTGGCGCAGGTCGGCGAGCTCACCCCGAAGATCTGGAACCGGACGCTCGCCGCCAACCTCGTCGCACCCGCCGAGCTGACCCGTCTCCTCCTTCCCCAACTGCGGCTGTCCCGCGGCCACGTGCTCTTCGTCAACTCCGGCGCCGGGCTCAACGCGCACGCCGAGTGGGGCGCCTACGCGGCCAGCAAGCACGGCCTCAAGGCGCTCGCCGACTCCCTGCGCGAGGAGGAGCACGCCAACGGGGTACGGGTCACCTCCGTCTACCCGGGCCGCACCGCCACGCCGATGCAGGCCAAGGTGCACCAGCAGGAGGGCAAGACGTACGACCCCTCGCGGTGGATCGACCCCGGGTCGGTCGCGACGGCGATCCTGACCGCGATCGACCTGCCGCGGGACGCGGAGGTCAACGACCTGACCATCCGGCCGGGAGCCTGACCCGCCGGTCGTCGTAGGCTGCACCGGTGAGCACGGAAGGTACCGAAGCGAAGTTCCGGCTGCCCGAAGGGGCGGCCACCGGTGTGGGCTCGATGCCCGGAGGCGACGCGCGCGAGGCGGCACGGACGGCGACCGGGGCGCTGGAGGCGCTGCCGTTCCTGCCGGAGCTGCCCGCGCGCGGCCCGGGCGCCGACATGATCGGCCGCACCCTCGGGATGCTGGTCGAGCTGTACGCGCGCGTGGAGCCCAGCGGATGGCGGTTCGGCGACCGCCCCGGCCGGGACACCCGCCGGGCCAGGGCGTGGCTGGGGGAGGACCTCGACGCCGTCGAGGAGTTCACCCAGGACTACCGGGGCCCCCTCAAGCTCCAGGCCGTCGGCCCGTGGACGCTCGCGGCCTCGGTCGAGCTGAAGAACGGCGAGGCCGCGCTCTCCGACCCGGGTGCCTGCCGCGACCTGGCCGCCTCGCTCGGCGAGGGGCTGCGGCTGCACCTGGAGGACGTGCGCCGGCGCGTGCCGGGCGCACAGCCCGTGCTGCAGCTGGACGAGCCCTCGCTGACCGCCGTCCTCCAGGGCCGGGTCAGGTCCGCCAGCGGCTACCGCACGCACCGCGCGGCGGACCGGGGCGTCGTCGAGGGCGCGCTGCGGGACGTCATGGCGGCCGCCGGCGGCGGCGCGGACGGCGTGCCCGTGATCGTGCACTCCTGCGCTCCCGAGGTGCCCTTCGCGCTGCTGCGCAGGGCCGGGGTGGCGGGGGTGTCGTTCGACTTCTCGCTGCTCACGGAGGGTGACTGGGACGCCTTCGGTGAGGCGGCCGAGGCGGGAACCGCGCTCTTCACCGGTGTCGTCCCGGGTACCGATGCCCCATTGTCGGACCCTGCGGGTAGCGTCAGTGGTGTTCGGGCGCTGTGGCGCAGGCTGGGGCTGTCCCCGGGGGATCTGGGCACCTCCGTGGCGGTGACCCCGTCCTGCGGTCTGGCGGGGGCCTCGCCGGCCTATGCCCGTGCCGCGCTCGTGCACTGCGCGAAGGCGGCACGCTCGCTCGTCGACAACCCTGAGTGAGGATGGGAAGAGGAAGGACGTGGACGTGGAGGACTCCGTGATCCCCGAGGGCGCCAGGAACGAGGACGTGCCGGCGAAGGCGCGCGAGCTGCACGCCTCCCTGGCCGAGCAGGTCGAGGAGCACCGCTTCCGCTACTACGTCAAGGACCAGCCGGTCATCAGCGACGCGGACTTCGACAAGCTGCTGCGGCGGCTGGAGGCGCTGGAGGACGAGCACCCCTCGCTGCGCACGCCGGATTCGCCGACCCAGAAGGTCTCCGGCGCGTATGCGACGGAGTTCACCTCCGTCGAGCACCGCGAGCGCATGCTCTCCCTCGACAACGCCTTCACCGAGGAGGAGTTGGACGCCTGGGCCGACCGCCTCGCCGCGGAGCTGGGCCCCCCGGCGGGCGAGGGCGGCACCTACCACTTCCTGTGCGAGCTGAAGGTCGACGGCCTTGCCGTCAACCTCACGTACGAGAACGGCCGTCTGGTGCGCGGCGCCACCCGCGGCGACGGCCGCACCGGCGAGGACATCACGCCCAACGTCCGCACGATCGCCGAGATCCCGGACCGGCTGGCGGGGGAGCGCGTCCCCGCCCTGGTCGAGATCCGCGGCGAGGTCTTCTTCCCCATGGAGAAGTTCGAGGAGCTCAACGCCCGCCTGGTCGAGGCCGGCGACAAGCCCTTCGCCAACCCGCGCAACGCCGCCGCCGGTTCCCTGCGGCAGAAGGACCCCCGGGTCACCGCGAGCCGCCCGCTGCACATGGTGGTGCACGGCATCGGCGCCCGCGAGGGCTTCACCATCGACTGCCAGTCGCACGCCTACGAGCTGCTGCACGAGTGGGGTCTGCCCACCACCAGGTACGCCCGGGTGGTCGGCACGCTCGCCGAGGTCAAGGAGGCCATCGCCTACTACGGCGAGCACCGCCACGACGTCGAGCACGAGATCGACGGCATCGTCGTCAAGGTCGACGAGATCCCGCTGCAGGGCCGGCTCGGCTCCACCGCCCGCGCGCCGCGCTGGGCCATCGCGTGGAAGTACGCGCCGGAGGAGGTCAACACCAAGCTGGTCGACATCCGCGTCGGCGTGGGCCGTACGGGCCGCGTGACGCCGTACGCGGTGGTCGAGCCGGTCACGGTGGCCGGCTCCGAGGTCGAGTTCGCGACCCTGCACAACCAGGACGTGGTCAAGGCCAAGGGCGTGCTCATCGGCGACACCGTCGTGCTGCGCAAGGCCGGTGACGTCATCCCGGAGATCCTCGGCCCGGTCGTCGACCTGCGGGACGGCGGTGAGCGCGAGTTCGTGATGCCCGCCGACTGCCCCGAGTGCGGCACCCCGCTGCGCCCCATGAAGGAGGGCGACATCGACCTGCGCTGCCCCAACGCGCGGGGCTGCCCGGCGCAGATCCGGGAACGGCTGTTCTACCTGACCGGCCGCAAGTGCCTGGACATCGAGAACTTCGGCTACGTCGCGGCGGCCGCGCTCACCCGGCCGCTGGAGCCCGCGGAGCCGGCGCTGCGCGACGAGGGCGACCTGTTCGACCTCACGCCCGAGGACCTGCTGCCTATCCGCGCCCACGTCCTCGACCAGAACACCGGCCTGCCCAAGCGCGACCCGGAGACCGGTGAGGAGAAGGTCGTCTCGGTCTTCGCCAACCAGCAGGGCGAGCTGAAGAAGAACGCGGCGGCCATGCTGGAGCACATCCAGGACGCCAAGGAGCGCCCGCTCGCCCGCATCATCGCGGGCCTGTCGATCCGTCATGTCGGCCCGGTCGCCGCCGAGGCCCTGGCCCGTGAGTTCCGCGACCTGGACGCCGTCTTCGCCGCCGACGAGGAGCGCCTGGCGGGCGTCGACGGCGTCGGCGGCATCATCGCCGCCTCCCTCAAGCAGTGGTACGAGGAGGAGTGGCACCGCGAGATCCTCCGCAAGTGGAAGGCGGCCGGGGTCCGCTTCACCGAGGAGGGCTCCGACGAGGGACCGCGCCCGCTGGAGGGCCTCACCGTCGTCGTCACCGGCACCCTCGCCACCCACACCCGGGACGGCGCGAAGGAGGCGCTCGTGAGCCGCGGGGCCAAGGTCACCGGGTCGGTCTCCAAGAAGACCGACTTCGTGGTCGTCGGCGACAGCCCGGGCTCCAAGTACGACAAGGCGGTGCAGCTGAAGGTGCCGGTCCTGGACGAGGACGGCTTCGCCGTCCTGCTCGGACAGGGTGCGGACGCCGCCCGGGAGGCCGCCGTGAACCCGGAGGCCTGACACCCCATCATCACCCTTTCGGCCCAGAGCGGGACGATCCGGGATGGTGGGATCCATTCGGGCAACAGCAGCCGATCGGTGCCCGTGACAGCCTTTATCGGCCTACTGTTGAGAGGCGCGCCTTCCGGGCACGGGCCCTCCGGCAGCCCGGCCGTCAATCCCGCGGGCAAGGGCGTGTGGTGGAACGGCACACGCGGCTGCGAGAGGGTACGGGCATGGAACCGACGGACAGCGCCGGACCGGCGCAGCGGCTGCTCGGACCGGCCGCGCCGGTGCTGCCCACGGCGGCACTCAGGTACTCGGTCGTGGGCGCTGCCGCGGCGGCCCTGGCCGTGGGCGTCGTCCGGATGCTCGTGGACGGCAACGCCTTCTTCCCCGGCGGCGACGTCGGCTGGGCGTTCGCCGTGCTCACCGGCATCATCGTCGGCCACCTGGTCGCGATGGGCCGGGACCGCTGGTGGGGCGGCACCGGCTCCGGCGCCGCCCTGACCCTCGCCATGCTGCTGCTCTACGGCTGGGTGCCCGCGGTGCTGATCAGCCTGGCCGTCGTCGTCCTGGTCGGCGCGGCCCGCCGGCACCGCTGGCGCGAGGCGCTGCTGCACGGCGCCGTGGACATCCTGGGCATCGGCGCGGCCTCGCTCGCGCTGTCCGCCTTCGGTACCCACCCGTCCGTCGAACAGCCCTGGCAACCCGCCACTTGGGGGATGGCCGCCGTCCCCGCGGTGCTCGCCGCCGCGCTCGGTTACCTCGCTGCGACCCGCACGCTCCTGTGGTACGCGATCGTGCCGCGCGCCGGAGCGCTGCCCACCGTGGCCCGTACCGCGCTGATACGCCAGGGCTTCGTCGGCGTCGCACTGCTCGGCATCTCCCCGCTGATCATCATCGTCGCGGCCGATCTGCCCCTGCTGCTGCCGCTGTTCGCCGTGCCCCTGATCGCGCTCGACTCCACCCTCTGGATCGCCCACGCCCGCGCCGAGGAGCAACTGCGCGACCCGCTCACCGGACTGCCCAACCGTCAGTGGCTGCTGGAGCGCACCTGGACCGCGCTGGACGACGCCGCCCGCAACGGCGAACGCGCCGCCCTGGTCCTCATCGACCTCGACAAGTTCCGCTCCGTCAACGACACCCTCGGTCACATGGCCGGCGACCGGCTGCTGCTGCAGATCGCCGACCGCCTGCGGCTCGCCCTGCCGCGCGGCGCCGAGGTCGCCCGGCTCGGCGGCGACGAGTTCGCCGTCCTGCTCCCCACCTGCGACGCGCCGACCCGCGCCCAGCGCATCGCCAGGGCCCTGGTCGCCGCGCTGGGCTCGCCGTTGAGCCTCGACGGCCTGACCCTGGTCCTCGAGGCCAGCGCCGGGGTCGCCGTCTACCCCGATCACGCCGGTGACGCCGAGGGCCTGCTGCGCCGCGCCGACGTCGCGATGTACCAGGCGAAACGTGACCGCAGCGGGGTCGAGGTCTACGAGTCCTCCCGCGACGGCAACACCCCCGACCGCCTGGGTCTCCTCGGCGACCTGCGCCGGGCCCTGGACCGCGGCGAGGTCGAGCTGCACTACCAGCCGAAGGTCCGCTTCGACGGGCAGGTCGCCGGCCTGGAGGCGCTGGTCCGCTGGGTGCACCCCGAGCGCGGCCGGGTCAGCCCCGAGGAGTTCATCGCGATCGCCGAGACCTCCGGGCTGATGCCGCAGCTCACCGAGTACGTCCTGGAGACCGCCCTCGGGCAGGTCGCCCGGTGGCGGGCGATGGGCCTCGACGTCCCCGTCGCCGTCAACGTCTCGCCGCGCGACGTCCACTCGCCCGGCTTCGCCGGGGCCGTCGCCGCGCGGCTGGCCCGGCACGGCGTCCCGCCGGGGGCCCTGCAGCTGGAGATCACCGAGCACGTGCTGCTGGAGGACCCGCAGCGCGCCGCCGACACCATGGCCGGGCTGACCGGGCACGGGGTGAAGATGTCGCTCGACGACTTCGGCACCGGTTACTCCTCGCTGGTGCACCTGCGGCGGCTGCCGGTCAGCGAGCTGAAGATCGACCGCTCGTTCGTGGCCCGGCTGTCCGTCGACGCCGAGGACGCGGAGATCGTGCGCTGCACGGTCGACCTCGCCCACTCCCTCGGCCTCCTCGTCGTGGCGGAGGGCGTCGAGGACGACGAGACGTGGGAGCGCCTGCGGGACCTGGGCTGCGACGCGATCCAGGGCTGGCTGGTCGCCGCCGCGATGCCCCCGGAGGAGACCACGGCCTGGCTGCGGCTGCGCGGACGCGCCGGATGGCGCCGTCCGGCGGAGCTGGAGGCCGCGAAGGAGAGGGCCGCCGTCCCCGACGCGCAGTAACGTTTGCGGGCCCGTGACCTGCGGACCCGTACCCGCCGCGGGGCGCCTCGGGCGCCCCGCGCACCCCACCGGTCCCGGTGGCACCACTGGTACGGCCGGTGCCGTCCGGCGCACCCCGGCCCGGCGAAGCGCAAACCGTTTCGCCCCCGGGGCGCCCGCGCCCATAGGATTGGGCGCGAAAAGACCAAACTCACCCCCAGAGGATCGCTGCATGCCAGGCATCACGCGCGAGGAGGTCGCCCACCTCGGCCGGCTGTCGCGTCTGGAGCTGAAGGACGAAGAGCTCGATCACTTCGCCGGACAGCTCGACGCCATCATCGGCGCGGTCGCCCGCGTCTCCGAGGTGGCCGGCGAGGACGTACCGCCGACCTCCCACCCGCTGCCGCTGACGAACGTCATGCGCCCCGACGAGGTCCGGCCCAGCCTGACCCCGGACCAGGCGCTGTCCGGCGCTCCCGCCGAGGAGCAGCAGCGCTTCAAGGTGCCGCAGATCCTGGGGGAGGACTGATCACGATGACCGATCTGACCAGGCTCACCGCCGCGCAGACCGCGGCCGCCGTCGTCTCCGGCGAGACCTCCGCCGTCGAGGTCGCCCAGGCCCACCTGGACCGCATCGCCGCCGTCGACGAGAAGGTGCACGCCTTCCTGCACGTCGACACCGAGGGCGCCCTGAAGGCCGCCAAGGCCGTCGACGACAAGCGCGCCGCCGGTGAGAAGCTCGGCCCGCTCGCGGGCGTCCCGCTGGCGCTGAAGGACATCTTCACCACCAAGGGCGTCCCGACGACCGTGGGTTCCAAGATCCTCGAGGGCTGGGTCCCGCCGTACGACGCGACGCTGACCGCCCGCCTCAAGCAGGCCGGCATCGTCATCCTCGGCAAGACCAACATGGACGAGTTCGCCATGGGGTCCTCCACCGAGAACAGCGCCTACGGCCCGACCGGCAACCCGTGGGACCTCACCCGCATCCCCGGCGGCTCCGGCGGCGGTTCCTCCGCCGCCCTGGCCTCCTTCCAGGCCCCGCTGGCCATCGGCACCGACACCGGCGGCTCCATCCGCCAGCCGGCCGCCGTCACCGGCACCGTCGGCGTCAAGCCCACCTACGGCGGGGTCTCCCGCTACGGCATGGTCGCCTTCAGCTCCTCCCTGGACCAGGGCGGCCCCTGCGCCCGCACGGTCCTGGACGCGGCGCTGCTGCACGAGGTCATCGCGGGCCACGACCCGATGGACTCCACCTCCATCGACGCCCCCGTCCCGCCGGTCGTCGAGGCCGCGCGCCGCGCCGACGTCAAGGGCATGCGGGTCGGCATCATCAAGGAGTTCGCGGGCGAGGGCTACCAGGCCGGCGTCATGGAGCGGTTCAACGAGTCCGTCGAGCTGCTGCGCGAGCTCGGCGCCGAGGTCGTCGAACTGTCCTGCCCGTCCTTCCAGTACGCGCTCGCCGCGTACTACCTGATCGCGCCGTCCGAGGCCTCGTCCAACCTGGCCCGCTTCGACGGCCTGCGCTACGGCCTGCGGGTCGGCGACGACGGCACCCGCAGCGCCGAGGACGTCACCGCCCTCACCCGCGAGGCCGGCTTCGGCCCCGAGGTCAAGCGCCGCATCATGCTCGGCACGTACGCGCTCAGCTCCGGCTACTACGACGCGTACTACGGCAGCGCCCAGAAGGTCCGCACCCTGATCTCACGCGACTTCGAGCGCGCCTTCGGGCAGGTCGACGTGGTGATCTCGCCGACCACCCCCACCACCGCGTTCCCGATCGGCGAGCGCGTGGACGACCCGATGGCGATGTACCTCGCCGACCTGTGCACCATCCCGGCCAACCTGGCCGGCAACGCCGCCATGTCCGTGCCCTGCGGCCTCGCGGCCGAGGACGGGCTCCCGGTCGGTCTGCAGATCATCGCCCCGGCCATGGCCGACGACCGCCTCTACCGTGTCGGTGCGGCCGTCGAGGCGGCGTTCACCGCACGCTGGGGTCACCCGCTGCTGGAGGAGGCACCGATCCTGTGAGCAAGCTCGAGAAGGCCAAGGGCTTCAAGAAGAGCAAGTCCGGCACCTACCTGTCGATCGGCACCACGCTCTTCGGCGCGGTCGGTGTCGCACGGCAGATGAAGCGGGGCCGCGCGGAGAGCGACACGCTGCTGCTGATCGACGCGGTGGTGAGCGCCGCGGCGATCGCCACCGGTGTCGCCCTGCTGCTCCGGCAACTGCGCCGGATCGGCGACGACGACGTGCTGTCATCCTGACGGGGAACTGAGAGGTATCAAGACTGTGACCGTCACGGACCTGGTGTCGTACGAGGACGCGCTCGCGTCCTATGACCCGGTGATGGGCCTCGAGGTCCACGTCGAGCTCGGCACCAAGACGAAGATGTTCTGCGGCTGCTCCACCACCCTGGGCGCCGAGCCGAACAGCCAGGTGTGTCCCGTGTGCCTCGGGATGCCCGGCGCGCTGCCGGTCGTCAACGCGACCGGCGTGGAGTCCGCGATCAAGATCGGTCTCGCGCTCAACTGCGAGATCGCCGAGTGGTGCCGCTTCGCGCGGAAGAACTACTTCTACCCGGACATGCCGAAGAACTTCCAGACCTCCCAGTACGACGAGCCGATCGCCTTCAACGGCTACCTCGACGTGCAGCTGGAGGACGGCGAGATCTTCCGCGTGGAGATCGAGCGCGCCCACATGGAGGAGGACACCGGCAAGTCCACGCACGTGGGCGGTGCCACCGGCCGCATCCACGGCGCCTCGCACTCGCTGCTGGACTACAACCGGGCCGGCATCCCGCTGATCGAGATCGTCACCAAGCCGATCGAGGGCGCCGGCGAGCGCGCGCCCGAGGTCGCCAAGGCGTACGTCACCGAGCTGCGCGAGCTGATCAAGGCGCTGGGCGTCTCCGAGGCCCGCATGGAGATGGGCCAGATGCGCTGCGACGTCAACCTGTCGCTGCGCCCCCACGGCCGGGAGAAGTTCGGCACCCGCAGCGAGACCAAGAACGTCAACTCGCTGCGCAGCGTCGAGCGGGCCGTCCGCTTCGAGGTCCAGCGGCACGCGGCCGTGCTCTCCTCCGGCGGCACGATCGTCCAGGAGACCCGGCACTTCCACGAGGACACCGGCTCCACCACCTCCGGCCGCATCAAGGAGGAGGCGGAGGACTACCGGTACTTCCCGGAGCCCGACCTCGTCCCCGTGGCGCCGGCCCGCGAGTGGGTCGAGGAGCTGCGGGGCGGCCTGCCGGAGCTCCCGCGGGTGCGCCGGATGCGCCTCCAGGAGGACTGGGGCATCTCGGACCACGAGATGCAGTCGGTGCTCAACGCGGGCGCGATCGACCCGATCGTCGCCACCATCGAGGCCGGGGCCGACGCGGCCTCCGCCCGCAAGTGGTGGATGGGCGAGCTGGCCCGCCGCTCCAACGAGGACGGCGTGGAACTGACCGCCCTGCCCATCACCCCGGTCCAGGTGGCCCGGGTGGCGGCGCTGGTGGCCGAGGGCTCGCTCAACGACAAGCTGGCCCGCCAGGTCATCGAGGGCGTGCTGGCCGGTGAGGGCGAGCCGGACGAGGTCGTCGACAAGCGCGGTCTGAAGGTCGTCTCGGACGAGGGCGCGCTCGGCGCCGCCGTCGACGAGGCCATCGCGGCCAACGCCGCCGTCGCGGACAAGATCCGCGGTGGCAACCTCGCGGCGGCGGGCGCGCTCATCGGCGCCGTCATGAAGATCACCCGCGGTCAGGCCGACGCCAAGCGCGTGCGCGAGCTCGTGCTGGAGAAGCTGGGCGTCCAGGGCTGATCCGGCGGCCGGCGCGGCCGGCAGGCATGCGAGGGGCGGGCTCCCGGTCAGGGGGCCCGCCCTTCGGCGTCGCCGCAGGTCCGTGGCGTGTAAGGGCGACATAAATTCCCCGGACGATATGTGATTAAGCGCACGAACGCGGCCAACGATCTCTTCTTCCTGGTTCAGTCGAGGACGTACGTGTTGTGTTCTTTGCGGGCTCTTCCCCGGCCTGAAAGATCCGCGCAATCCCAGGGAGAGCAATGGCTGCACTCGCCCGCTGGTGCCTCGACCGTCGTCTCGCCGTCGTCCTGCTGTGGCTCGTCGCCCTGCTCGGCCTGTCCACGGCCGCCCTGCTCGCCGGTTCCGCGTACTCCAACGACTACGACATCAAGGGCACCGACTCCAGCAAGGCCACCGCTCTGCTGAAGGAGGCCTTCCCGGGCTCGGCGGGCGACAGCGACACCATCGTCTGGCACACCGACAAGGGCACCGTCGGTGTCGCGTCCGTCAGGGAACGGCTGACCGGCACGCTGGACGAGGTGGCCGGGCTCCCCGGCGTCGCCTCGGTGACCAGCCCCTACAGCACCGAGGGCGCCGCGCAGATCAGCCAGGACGGGCACACCGCCTACGCGACCGTGGTGTTCGACAGGCCCTCGGACGACCTGCAGGCCGGTCAGGTGCAGAAGGTCGTCGACACGGCCAGGGCCGCCGCCGACGACAACACGCAGGTCGCCCTGGGCGGCGGCGCCATCGCGCTGACCGAGGGCGGCGGCGGGCACATGAGCGAGGTCGTGGGCGTCGCCGTCGCGGCCGTGGTGCTGCTGGTGGCCTTCGGCTCGCTCTTCGCGATGTTCATGCCGATCGTCACCGCGCTGGTCAGCGTCGGCACCGCGTACATGACGATCCAACTGCTCGGCCACCTGATCAGGGTCGCCGACTTCGCCCCGATGCTCGGCCTGCTCATCGGCCTGGGCGTCGGCATCGACTACGCCCTGTTCATCGTCACCCGCCACCGCAGGGGCCTCAAACAGGGCCTGCCGGTGCGGGAGGCCGCCGAGAAGGCGGTCGCCACCACCGGCAGGGCGGTGGTCTTCGCCGGCGGCACGGTCTGCGTGGCCCTGCTCGGCATGCTGATCCTGCGGCTGTCGTTCCTCAACGGCGTGGCGATCGCCGCCTCCCTCACCGTGATGCTCACCGTCGCCGCCTCGGTGACGCTGCTGCCCGCACTGCTGGGCGCCATCGGCATGAAGGCGCTCAGCCGCCGGGAACGGCGCCGGCTGGTCGAGCACGGCCCGTCGCCCGAACTGCCGACCGGGTTCGCCGCCCGCTGGTCCGCCTTCGTCGAACGGCACCCCAAGGTCCTCGGCGTGGTCGCCGCCGTCGTCATGCTCGCGCTGGCCCTGCCCACGACCTCCCTCCACCTGGGCGCCTCCGACCAGGGCAACAGCGCCGCGGGCACCACCACCCGCCAGGCGTACGACCTGCTCTCCGAGGGCTTCGGCCCGGGCTTCAACGGCCCGCTGCAACTGGTCACCAAGTCCGGCGACGCCGCCGACCGGGCGGCCCTGGAGCAGCTCACCGCCGACCTCGGGCGGACCGAGGGCGTCGCCGCGGTGCACAAGGAGCAGGCACAGCACGGCAGCGGGCTGGACGTCATCGACGTCGTCCCGACCACCTCCCCGCAGGACCAGGCCACCGACCGGCTCGTCACACACCTGCGCAAGGACGTCATCCCGGAGGCGACCGAGGGCACCTCCCTCGAGGTGTACGTCGGCGGTGTCACCGCGGGCTACGCGGACTTCGCCTCGGTGATCGTCGGCAAGCTGCCGCTCTTCGTGGGCTCGGTCATCGGGCTCGGCTGCGTGCTCCTGCTGCTGGCCTTCCGCAGCTTCGGCATCCCGATCAAGGCCGCGGTCATGAACGTCGTCGCCGTCGCCTCCTCCTTCGGCATCGTGGTCGCGATCTTCCAGTGGGGCTGGGGGAGCGAACTGCTGGGGCTGGGAGCGGCCGGACCGATCGAGCCCTTCCTACCGGTGATCATGGTCTCGGTACTCTTCGGGCTCTCCATGGACTACCAGGTCTTCCTCGTCAGCCGCATGTACGAGGAGTGGCGCGAGACCCGCGACAACCGCCGTGCGGTCCGGGTGGGCCTCGCCGAGACCAGCCGCGTGATCAACTCCGCCGCGGTCATCATGATCTCCGTCTTCCTCGCCTTCGTGCTCAGCGGCGACCGCGTGATCGCGATGTTCGGCATCGGCCTGGCGGCCGCCGTCGCGCTCGACGCCTTCGTCCTGCGGACCCTGCTCGTACCGGCGTTGATGCACATGATGGGCGACTGGAACTGGTGGCTGCCCCGGTGGCTGGAACGCCGGCTGCCGCGGATCTGCATCGAGGGCCCGGTGGGGCAGCGCACGCCCGTCGCCGTGGAGGAGCCCGGTTCTCAGAAGGCTCTCAGAATGTGACCGTACGGTTGCCGCCCATGGAGACCACCAAGACCCCCGAGGCGGCAGCCGGCGACCTCGCCGCGGACGCCGAGCCCGACCGAGCCGCTGACGACGGCGCGCATCCCGCGACCGCGCCCGGCGCCGAGCCCACGACGGCCGACGAGCCGCAGGCCCTCGACGAGCCCGGCCGACGCGAAGACCCGCAAGACTCCGAAGCCCGCGAGGAGGCCGACGACGTCGACGCGGCCGAGCAGAGCGACGCCACCGGCACCCCGGAGGCGGCGGACGCCTCCACCCCCGCGGTCGTCCCGGGCGCCGCGGCCGTCGTCGGCGCCGCCCTCGGCCTCGCGTCCCTCACCGGCACCTGGCTGGGCACCGTACTGGCCGAGCGGCGGCAGCTCGTCGGGCAGATCCACGCCTCCTCCGGCACCGCCGCCCAGCAGATCGAGCAGATATACGGCGCCCCCTGGCACACCACCGCCGTCGTCAACGGCGTCTGCGCGCTGGTCGCCCTCGTCGTCCTCGGCGCCGTGCTGCTCGCCGGACGGAACGCCGCGCCCTGGGTGCGCGCGGTCGCCTGGGGCGGTCTCGCCCTCGGTGTCCTCGGGCTGTTCGTCGCGGCCGGAACGTGGTTCGACCTCTTCGGCGGCCTGCCGAGCGTGGCCGAGGCCCCGGTCTCGACCGGCGGCTGAGGCACCTGCCGAGGCACCTGAGGAGGGGCCGCGCGGTCGACCCGGGGAACTGGGCGCTTCGCCGCGCGGCCTAAGGCATCCGCACCCTTCAAGCCTGGGCGGTTGCCCGATGTGGCCCACCCCCCTCGGGGACGAGGCTGATGGCACGGAGAAGAAGACTCCCGACCATCGGTCCCGGACCCGAGGAGCAACGATGTACCCACACGAACTGCTGGGCCGCGAAAGGGCGGAGCAGCTGCTGCGCGAGGCCGCCGAGTACCGGCTGGCCCGCCAGGCCGACCAGGCCCGCCGGGCCGCGCGGCAGGCCGCCCGCGAGGCCGGCGGCGCCCGCGTGACCGCCGCCGGCCAGGACGGGGGAAGGCGGCACGGAAGGAGGGCCGGCCGGCTCTCCCGCCGACTGCGGGCCGCCGGATGAGCACCGTGGTGCCGGTGCAAACCGGTACCGCGCCGTCAGGGCCCCGTGCGATGCTCGGGACCGTGCAGAACCAGTCGGTCAGCCCGGTGTTCGTCGGACGCAGCCGCGAACTGACCCGCCTCACCTCCGCGCTCGCCCGCGCCCACGCGGGCGAGCCGCAGGCGCTGGTGATCGGCGGCGAGGCAGGCGTCGGCAAGACCCGGCTCGTGGAGGAGTTCCTCGCCGCGGCCCAGGACGGACCGGCGACCATGACCGCCGTCGGCGCCTGCGTGGAGATCGGCGCGGACGGACTGCCCTTCGCCCCCGTCGCGACGATCCTGCGCGCCCTGCACCGCCGGCTCGGCGACGAACTGGTCGCCGCGGCCGCCGGCAGCGAGGCCGAACTCGCCCGCCTGCTGCCCGGGCTCGGCGGCACGGACGGCCCCGACCCCCTCGCCGACCAGCGCGACGAGCACGGCCGCGCCCGGCTCTTCGAGCTCACCTCGCGGCTGCTGGAGCGGCTGTCGGAGGAACGCACGCTCGTCGTCGCGCTGGAGGACCTGCACTGGGCCGACCGCTCGACCCGCGAACTCCTCGGCTACCTGCTGCGCTCGCTCTCCCGCGGCCGGCTCGTCGTCCTGGCCACCTACCGCTCCGACGACATACACCGCCGGCACCCGCTGCGGCCCTTCCTCGCCGAACTCGACCGGATGCGTTCCGTCGCGCGGCTGGAACTGGCCCGCTTCAACCGCGCCGAGGTCCGCGCCCAGGTCGCCGGGATCCTCGACTCCGAGCCCGCCCCGACCCTGGTCGACCGGGTGTTCAGCCGCTCCGACGGCAACCCCTTCTTCGTCGAGGAACTCGCCTGCAGCATCACCCAGGGCTGCCGCACCGGGCTCAGCGACAGCCTGCGCGACCTGCTGCTGGTCCGCGTCGAGACACTGCCCGAGACCGCGCAGCGCGTCGCGCGCGTCGTCGCCGAGGGCGGCTCCGCCGTCGAGTACCGGTTGCTGGAAGCCGTCGCCGGGCTCGGCGAGGACGAACTCATCGAGGCCCTGCGCTCGGCCGTCGGCGCCAAGATCCTGCTGCCCACCGACGACGGCGACGGCTACCGCTTCCGGCACTCGCTGGTCCGCGAGGCCGTCGGCGACGACCTGCTGCCGGGCGAGCGCAGCCGCATCAACCGCCGCTACGCGCGGGCCCTGGAGGCCGACCCCGCTCTGGTGCCCGCCGACGAACTCCCCGCCCGGCTGGCCAGTTACTGGTACCACGCCCACGAGCCCGCCAAGGCGCTGCCCGCGGTGCTGAGCGCCTCCGTCGAGGCGCGACGCCGGCACGCCTACGCCGAACAGCACCGGCTGCTCGAACGCGCCCTGGAGCTGTGGGACGACACGCCCGCGGACGTCCGCGAGGAGCTGCGCCCCGTCGACTACGTCGAGGTGTTCCCCCCGTGCGGCTGCGACCCGGGCAGCAAGCCCCTGCAGTACATGGACCTGCTCGCCGAGACGACCGTGGCCGCCCGCCTCAGCGCCGACCGCGAGGGCGCCTACGAGGTCACCAAGCGCGCGCTGCGCCTGCTGGAGCGCTCCGGCAGCAACCCGCTGCGCGCCGCGTGGTTCTGGATCCAGCGCTCCCGGCTGATGGTCGCCATGGGCCGCGGCGACGGCTGGGCGGAGATCGCCGAGGCCCAGGAACTCGTCCGCGGGCTGCCGCCGTCACCGGTCCACGCCGAGGTACTGGAGAGCGCGGCCGGCTGGGACATGATGCACGACCCGGGGCCGGACAGCATCACCACGGCCGAGCGCGCCATCGAACTGGCCCGGCTGGTCGGCGCCGAGGAGACCGAGCTCCACGCCCGGGTCACCCTCGGCATCCTCCTCGCCGACTCGGGTGACACCGCGGCCGGCATCGCCGAACTGGAGGCGGCCCGAGAACGGGCCGCCGCCGCCCGGTACGGCAACCTCACGGTGAACACCGACGCCAACCTCGCCGCCCTGCTGGAGTCCGTGGGCCGCTCGGAGGAGGCGATCGCGGTCGCCCGCAGGGGCGTGGAGAGCGCCACCCGCCACGGGCTGCGCGACGGAGCCACCTTCGCCTCCGCCAACCAGGCCGAATCGCTGCTCGCCCTCGGCCGCTGGGAAGAGGCCGCCGAGGTCGCCGTCCGCGGCCGGGAGAACACCAACCACGCCCTGTACCTCGGCTGGGCCGCGACGCTGCTGGCCCACCTCGCCGTGCTGCGCGGGGAGTACGACCGCGCCGAGGCCGAGGTCGCCGCCGCCCGGGACCACCTGGGCCCGCAGGACCACCAGCCGCAGAACACCCTGCCGCTGCGTCATCTGACCATCGCCGTCGCCGCCGGGCGCGGACGTTTCCTGGAGGCCCGCGCCGCGGTGATGACGGCCCTCGAAGCCGGGTTCCCGCCCGCGTTCCACCGTTACGCCTGGCCCATGCTGCACACCGCGGCGGCCCTGGAGGCGGACGCCCTCGGGCTGCCCGGCGCGGAGGCCGGCCGGCCCGCGATGCTCGCCCTCATCCGCAAGGCGGCGGGGCGGCTGCCCCGGCTGTCACCGGTGTGGGCCGCCCACGCCCTGCTGGTCGAGGCCGAACTGCTGCGCGCCGACGGGAGCACCGACCCCGGTCCCTGGGCCGCCGCCGAGGAGGCCTACGCCGCCCTCGACCGCCCCTACCCGCTCGCCCTGGTACGGCTGCGGCTCGCCGAGACCCTGCTCGCGCGGCACGATCCCGGCGCCCGCGAGCGGGCGGCCGCCCTGCTGCGCCTGGCGTGCGAGGTCGCCGACTCCCTCGGTGCCGTCCCGCTGCGCGAGGCCGTCCGGCTGCTCGCCCGCCGCGGCCGGCTCGCGCTGGACGAACCGGAGGCCGCCGCCCCCGAAGCGGCCGGGGAGCCCGAGCCCTTCGGGCTGACCGCGCGCGAACGCGAGGTCCTGCGCCGGGTCGCCGCCGGCTACACCAACCGCCGGATCGCCGAGGAACTCTTCATCTCACCGAAGACCGCCAGCGTGCACGTCTCCAACATCCTCGCCAAGCTGGGCGTCTCGGGCCGCGGCGAGGCGGCCGCGCTCGCCCACCGGCTGCGGCTGTTCGCCGGGCAGCCGGGCTGAAGCCCGCACCGCGGGCCGGTGGGCCTGACCGCCGGCGCGCGGCGGACGTATCAGGACGGCGCCCGAGTCGAGGTCGACCGGGCCCCGGCCGGGATCCGCGTCGCCCTCCTCGTCCCGCACGAGCTCCAGGCGGTTGCGTTCGTCCTCGGCGTGCCTGCGGCCCGGAGCGAACAGTTCGTCCAGCGCGTTGAACATCGCACCCCCCAAGGTGTCGTCGGTCAGCTCACCCGCAGCCGCAGGATCCGGTCGTCGCCCTTGCGGGGCTCGCCGCGGCCGTCGGTGTTGCTGGTGGTCAGCAGCAGCCCGCCGTCCGGATCGGCGAGGACGGTGCGCAGCCGCCCGTACGTGCCGACGAGGAACGCCTGCGGGTCGGCCGCGGCCTTCGTACCGGCCAGGGGGATCCGCCACAGACGGGCGCCGCGCAGCGAGGCCATCCAGATCGAGCCGTCCGCATAGGCGATGCCGCTGGGCGAGGCGTCGTCCGTGCGCCACTGCGCGACCGGGTCCGCGTAGCCGTCGCGGTGGGCGAGGCCCTCCACGACCGGCCAGCCGTAGTTCCTGCCCGGCTCGATCAGGTTGAGCTCGTCCCAGGTGTCCTGCCCGAACTCCGAGGCCCACAGCCGCCCCTGGCCGTCCCAGGCCAGACCCTGCACGTTGCGGTGCCCGTAGGAGTAGACGACGGAGTCCGCCTCGGGGTTGCCGTGCACGGGCTCACCGTCCGGGGTCATCCGCAGGATCTTGCCGCCCAGGGACTTCTTGTCCTGCGCCAGGCCCCGTTCGCCGCTCTCGCCCGTGCCCGCGTAGAGCATGCCGTCGGGGCCGAAGGCGATCCGCCCACCGTTGTGGATGGCGCCGTGCGGGATGCCGCGCAGGATCGTGTCCGGCGCGCCCAGTTGTTCCCCGGCGGGCTTCGCCGGGTCGTAGAGCATGCGCGCGATGCGGTTGTCCGAGTCGGTGGTGAAGTAGGCGTACACCATGTGGTCGGTGGCGAAGTCCCGCGAGACGGCGAGCCCCAGCAGGCCGCCCTCGCCGCCGGAGGAGACCCCGGGCACCGTGCCGAGGACGGTCGTACGGCCGCCGTCCGCGGCGACCCGGACGATTCTTCCGGTGTCCCGGGAGGCCACCAGCAGATCGCCCTCCGCGAGCGCGGCCACGCCCCACGGGGTGCTGAGCCCGGTCGCGACCGTGCCGGTCACCTCCGCCGTGCCCTTCGCCGGCGCCGCGGGCCCCTCACTGCCGCCGGGCGCCGGCGCCGACTTCGTGGCGGAAGAGGAGGAGGCCGGGGGAGCGGGCGCGGCACCACCGTCCGAGGAGCATCCGGTGGCGAGCAGCGCGGCACTGGCCAGCGCGGCGGTCACGACGGCGGCACGGCGTCCCACGCTTCCCTCCCGGGGGTTCTCCGGCTCGGACTCCAAGAACATCACATCCCTCACTACACCGCCCGGCCGTTCGGGGTTCCCGCCGTACGACGTCGATTTCCGGCACCCCGGGCTCGGGGCCCGTGCATCGCAGCGGTGTCGCCACGGGGGTCTCTCCGGCCCCGTCCGTCCCGGCCGTCGCCCTCAGTCCCAGGAGCCCCGCGCCGGCGGCAGCGCCGCGATCTCCGCGAAGTCCTCCTCGGTCAGCCGCAGTTCCGCGGCCCCGGCGTTCTCCACCGTCCACCGCTGCTGCTTCGCGCCGGGGATCGGCACGACCTGCGGTCCCTGGGCCAGCACCCAGGCCAGTGCGACCTGCGCGGGCGTCGCCCCGTGCACCTCGGCGACCCGGCGCAGTCCCGCGACGATCGGCTGGTTGGCGGCCATCATCTCGGCCGTGAAGCGGGGGTGGCGGGCCCGTACGTCGTCCGGCTCGAAGCCCTGGCCCGGGGTGAGGGTGCCCGTCAGGAAGCCGTTGCCGAGCGGCATCGCGGCCATGAAGCCGACCCCGCGCTGCGTGCACCAGGGCAGCAGCTCGGCCAGCGCCTCGGGCGACCACACCGACAGCTCGGCCTGCACGCAGCTGACCGGGAAGACCTGCTGGGCGCGGCGCAACTGCCGCAGCGTCTCGTCGTATATGCCCGCACCCGCGCGCCGTGCCGCCCGGGCGCCCACCGCGCACCACCCCAGCGCACGCACCTTGCCGGCCGCCACCAGTTCCGCCATCGCGCCCCACGTCTCCTCGACCGGGACCTCGGGGTCGGCGCGGTGCAGCTGGTAGAGGTCGATCACATCGGTCTGCAGCCGCCGCAGCGACGCGTCGCAGGCCCGCTTCACGTACGAGGGGCGGCCGTTGGCCACCAGGTGCTGCTCGCCGACGAGCAGTCCGCACTTGGTGGAGAGGAAGACCTCCCGCCGACGCTCCCTCAGCACCCGCCCCAGCAGCAGCTCGTTGGTGAACGGCCCGTACATGTCGGCGGTGTCCAGCAGTGTCGTGCCGCGGTCGACCGCCGCGTGCACGGCCCGCAGTGACGATTCGCCTTCCTGCCGGGACGCCGTGTAGGCCCAGCTCATCGGCATGCATCCCAGACCGACGGCGCCCACCTCCAGAGCCGCCGATCCGACCGTCCTGCGCTCCACCTGGCTGACCTCCGCTGACCTCTCGCGCCGCCCCACTGTGCCATAGCCTCCTGACCATGGCTGACATCACCCGGAACCACCGCCCCACGGTCTGGCTCCCGATCCCCGCGCAGGACGTCGAAGGGCTCCCCGCCGGACTCGACTACCTCTTCTGGGACGGGGGCGACGAGTTCCCGGCCGACCCCGCCGACGCCGCGTTCTACGTGGTGCCCTACATGAAGGGGCCGGAGGTCGCCGGGCGTCCGCTGCCCCGCATGTCCGGGGTCAGGGTCGTGCAGACCCTCAGCGCGGGTGTCGACCACGTCACGCCGTACCTCCGGCAGCTCCCCCAGGGGGTGCGGCTGTGCAACGCCCGCGGGGTGCACGAGGCGAGCACCGCCGAACTGGCCGTCGCCCTCACCCTGGCGTCCCTGCGCGGCATCCCCCGCTTCGTGCGCGGCCAGGACGCCGAGGAGTGGCACGCCGGCTTCTACCCCGCCCTCGCCGACAAGCAGGTGCTCATCGTCGGCTACGGCTCGATCGGCGCCGCCATCGAGGACCGGCTCACCCCGTTCGAATGCCACGTCACCCGGGTCGCGCGGCTGGCCCGGCGCTCCCCGCACGGCCCGGTGCACGCCCTGGGGGAGCTGCCCCGGCTGCTGCCGCGGGCGGACGTGGTCGTCCTGTCGACCCCGCTCACCCCGGACACCCGCCATCTGGCCGACGCCCGGTTCCTGGCCGGGATGAAGGACGGGGCCCTGCTGGTGAACGTGGCCCGCGGGCCCGTGGTGGACACCAAGGTGCTCCTCGCGGAGCTGGAGGCCGGCCGCCTAATGGCGGCACTCGATGTCACCGATCCGGAACCGCTTCCTCCGGGGCACCCGCTGTGGCACGCGCCGGGCGTCCTGGTCAGTCCGCACGTCGGCGGCAGCACCTCCGCCTTCCTGCCCAGGGCCAAGCGGCTGCTCCGCGAGCAACTGGGCCGCTTCGCGGCCGGCCAGGACCTCACGAACGTCGTCCTGACCACCTGAGCACCCGCACCACACGTCCTGGCACCGAGTGCCCCACGCGTGGGGCAGGGCGCTACGCGTGGTCACGCTGTGTAGAGGAACTATGTCCCTGAGTGACTGAACTGGTGTATCGTCCCGCACTGGGGGAACACGACCGGCGTGGCTCGGCGAGCCGCGAACGGGCGTGGGACGACTCGGCACTTGATGGGGGGCGACGGGCGATGCACGGCCAATGGAGAGAGCATCCGACGCTGGACCACGGCACACCGTGCCGGGGACGCTCACGGTTCCACGGGACGACACCGTGAGCGCGCCCGGTGCGGTCCTCTCGCAGGCCTCCGCGCCGGGCAGCCGGGCCGGCCTGCTGCCCCAGATGCTGCTGGCCGTGCTCTGCGGCGGCTACGCCATCGGGGCAACCCTCGGCTGGGGCTCCAGGGGGCTGGCCGTCGTCATGGGCGACTTCGGCCTCTCCGCGGCCGCGCTGGCCGCCGCCGTCTCCTGTCTGGTCTACGTCCGCAAGGCGGCCGACGACCGCTACCGCCCCGCGTGGGCGCTGTTCGCCGTCTCCTCCGCCATGGTGGCGCTCGGCAACGGCATCTGGGGCTGGTACGAGGTCGTGCTGCGCGACGACGTGCCGCGCACCTCGGTCGCCGACTTCTGCTTCCTGCTCTTCGCACCTCCCGCGATCATCGGGCTGCTGGTGCTCGCCAAACGGCCGGTCACCCGGGCCGGCTGGGTCTGCCTCGGGCTGGACGCCTGGCTCATCGGCGGCTCCCTGCTGACGCTCTCCTGGACCCTCGCCCTGGCCCAGACGGCCCTGTGGGAGGGCCGCAGCACCGCGCGCATCGCCCTGTCCCTGGCCTACCCCCTGCTGGACATCATGCTGGTGAGCATGGTGCTGGCGCTGCACTTCCGGCGGTCCTCGGCCAACCGGGCCGCGGTGAACACCGCCATCGCCTCGCTCGCCCTCACCGTGCTGTGCGACGCGCTGTTCACCTCGCCCCTGCTGCGCGAGCACTACAGCTCCGGCCAGATCCTGGACGCCGGGTGGTTCGCCGGCAGCATGCTGCTCGCCTACGCCCCCTGGGTCGGCGAACGCGCCACGGCCGAGCCGGGCACGACCGAGCGGGGGACGGCGCGACGGCAGCAGGAGCAGGGCCGCCGGGTGAGCGGCTCGCTGGCGGCCCTGACCCCGTACCTGGCCGCCGCGGTCTGCGTGCTCGGGATCCTCTACAACGTCATCGACGGCCGCAAGAGCGACCGGGTGGTGCTCCTGACCGGCTGCACCGTCGTGCTCGCCCTGGTCGTGCGGCAGGGCATCATGCTGCTCGACAACATGGCCCTCACGCAGGAGCTGGCCCAGAAGGAGAACCACTTCCGGTCCCTCGTGCAGGGCTCCAGCGACGTCATCATGATCGCCTCGCCGACCGGCGCGCTGCGTTACGTCAGCCCCGCCGCCAAGGGTGTGTACGGCTGCGACCCGGAGGAGTGGGTCGGCACCGAGTTCGCCACCCACATCCATCCCGACGACCTGGGCCGGGTGGTGCACGAGGTACGGCGCTTCCTGGCCGCCCACGCGGCCGAGGAACCCGCCACCCGCATCGAGTGCCGCATACGGCACGGGGACGGCAGCTGGCTCAACGTCGAGTCGAGCGTCAACCGCCACCAGGGCGGCCTGATCTTCAACAGCCGCGACGTCACCGAACGGGTCCGGCTCCAGGCCCAGCTGCAGCACAACGCCGAGCACGACCCGCTCACCGACCTGCCCAACCGGGCCCTGTTCACCGAACGGATCCGCCAGGCGATCGGCGGCCGCCGGGCCGGCGACGGCGACACCGGCACCACCGCGGTGCTCTTCATCGACCTGGACGGCTTCAAGGCGGTCAACGACACCGTCGGCCACCAGGCCGGCGACGAGCTGCTCGTCCAGGCCGCGCGACGGTTGCAGGACTCGGTGCGCGCCGGCGACACCGCCGCACGCCTGGGCGGCGACGAGTTCGCCGCCCTCATCTGCGGCACCAGCGCCGACCGCCATCTGCGCGAGTACCAGGTCCACGAGGTGGCCGACCGGCTCCGCGCCGCGCTGTCCGAGCCCTACCGGGTGGACGGCACCGAGGTCCGGGTGGCCGCCAGCATCGGGGTGGCCTTCGCCGACCCCGGGGTCAGTGCCGGCGAGCTGCTGCGCAACGCCGACCTGGCGATGTACCGGGCCAAGCAGGCCGGCAAGGGCCGGGTCGAGATGTACGCGCCCGCGATGCAGGCCGAGGTGGTGCGCCGCGCCGAACTCGCGGGACGGCTGCGCACCGCCCTGCGGGACGGCGAGTTCGCCCTGCTCCACCAGCCCGTGGTCGACCTCGGCAGCGGCGAGGTGGCGGCGGTCGAGGCGCAGGCCCGCTGGCGTTCCGCGCAGGGCATCCTCTTCACCCCCGCCGAGTTCCTCCGGGTTGCCGAGGACACCGACCGCACCGCGCAACTGGCCCGCTGGCTGCTGGAGGAGGCGGTCGGGCAGGCCGCGCTGCGCCATGCCGCGGGCTGCCCGGTGCCCGTCGCCGTACGGCTGTCCACCCGGCGCCTGATGCACCGCGAGCTGCCCACCAAGGACGTCGAGGCGCTGCTCGAACGGCACGGGCTGCCGCCGGACTCCCTCGTCCTGCAGATCGCCGACCAGGATCCGCGGATCTCCCTGGACGAGCTGGAGCGGCGGCTGACCGCGCTCAACCGGCTCGGGGTGCGCATCGCCCTGGAGGGCTTCGGCAGCGGCTACGCGCCCATGGACGCGCTGCGTCGGCTCCCCGTCGACGTGCTGAAACTGGACCGCGGGCTCACCGAGGGCCTCGTGGAGTCGCCGCGCCTCAGGAAGATCACCGCCGGGCTGCTGCGCATCGCCGCGGACCTCGGGATCCGTTCGGTGGCCGAGGGCGTGGACCGTCCGGAGCAGGTGCTGGCGCTGCGCGAGATGGACTGCACCCATGGTCAGGGCATGGCGTTCTCGGGGCCGCTGGACGAGCACCGGCTGCGCTCCTCGCTGACCCGCGGGAGCTATCCCGTGCCCGGCGGGCCGGTCCCGCTGAACAGCACCCGGATCTCCGTGCGCGGCACACGGAAGACGGAGGAGCTACGCTCAAATAATGAGACGCCCGTCCCACCCGCTTGACACTCCCCGCAGGCGAGGAGGAAGGTCAGTCCCATGCGCACCCGAATTCTCGTACTTGGAAAGCGCGTCGGCTGACCCGGGGCCCCTGACCGCCTCGTGGAACGCACCGACGCGCTCCCCTCGCTTGCCTGCCGGCACGGGGGGTTTTTTGTTGCCTGGGATCCAGACATACCGCCCTCTCCACCCTCACCCTCCTGAGAGATGAGAACCAGATGACCGAGCAGGCCACCGGGGCCCACCACCCGCAGCCGCGGGCCCGCGGCGCCGCGCCGCAGCCCACTCCCGCCGAGCGCGTCACGGGCGCCCAGTCCCTCATCCGCTCTCTCGAGGCGGTCGGCGCGGACACCGTGTTCGGCATCCCGGGTGGTGCGATCCTCCCCGCGTACGACCCGCTCATGGACTCCTCCAAGGTGCGCCACGTCCTCGTCCGGCACGAGCAGGGGGCCGGTCACGCCGCCACCGGCTACGCGCAGGCCACCGGCAAGGTCGGCGTCTGCATGGCGACCTCGGGCCCGGGCGCGACCAACCTGGTCACCCCGATCGCCGACGCCCACATGGACTCGGTCCCCATCGTCGCGATCACCGGCCAGGTGGCCTCCAAGGCGATCGGCACCGACGCCTTCCAGGAAGCGGACATCTGCGGCATCACGATGCCGATCACCAAGCACAACTTCCTCGTCACCAACGCGGACGAGATCCCGCGCACCATCGCCGAGGCCTTCCACATCGCGTCCACCGGCCGCCCCGGCCCGGTCCTGGTCGACATCGCCAAGGACGCGCTGCAGGCGCAGACCACGTTCTCCTGGCCGCCCGCCACCGACCTGCCCGGCTACCGCCCGGTCACCAAGCCGCACGCCAAGCAGATCCGCGAGGCCGCCCGCCTGATCAACGAGGCCAAGCGCCCCGTGCTGTACGTCGGCGGCGGCGTCCTCAAGGCCCGCGCCACCGCCGAACTGCGCATCCTGGCCGAGCTGACCGGCGCCCCGGTCACCACCACGCTGATGGCGCTGGGCGCCTTCCCCGACAGCCACCCCCAGCACGTCGGCATGCCCGGCATGCACGGCTCGGTCTCCGCCGTCGCGGCCCTGCAGAAGGCCGACCTGATCGTCACCCTGGGCGCCCGCTTCGACGACCGCGTCACCGGCAAGCTCGACTCCTTCGCCCCGTACGCCAAGATCGTCCACGCCGACATCGACCCGGCCGAGATCTCCAAGAACCGCGTGGCCGACGTGCCGATCGTCGGTGACGCCCGCGAGGTCATCGCCGACCTGATCGTCGCCGTCCAGGCCGACCACGACGCCGGCCGCCGCGGGGACTACGCCGACTGGTGGAAGCTGCTGAGCGGCCTGCGCGACACCTACCCGCTCGGGTACGACCTGCCCGCCGACGGCAGCCTGTCCCCGCAGCAGGTCATCCAGCGGATCGGCGAGCTGGCCCCGGAGGGCACCCTCTTCGCGGCCGGCGTCGGCCAGCACCAGATGTGGGCCTCGCAGTTCATCTCCTTCGAGCGGCCCAACACCTGGTTCAACTCCGGCGGCGCCGGGACGATGGGGTACGCCGTGCCCGCCGCCATGGGCGCCAAGGCCGGCCGGCCCGGTACGACCGTGTGGGCGATCGACGGCGACGGCTGCTTCCAGATGACCAACCAGGAGCTGGTCACCTGCGCGCTGAACAACATCCCGATCAAGGTCGCCATCATCAACAACGGCGCCCTCGGCATGGTCCGGCAGTGGCAGTCGCTCTTCTACAACGAGCGCTACTCCAACACCGTCCTGCACGCCGGTGAGACCAACGCGGGCCGCGGCTCCCAGCAGGGCGTCAGCCAGACCCCGGCGCCCGGCACCCGGGTCCCGGACTTCGTGAAGCTGTCGGAGGCGATGGGCTGCGTGGGCCTGCGCTGCGAGTCGCCCGACGAGCTGGACGAGGTCATCGAGAAGGCCAACGCGATCAACGACCGCCCGGTGGTCGTGGACTTCATCGTCCACGAGGACGCCATGGTGTGGCCGATGGTCGCCGCCGGCACCTCCAACGACGAGATCATGGCCGCCCGCGACGTCCGCCCCGACTTCGGCGACGCCGCGGACGACTGAGGACCGAGAGAGAAGCAGAGGAACGACGCGACATGTCCAAGCACACGCTCTCCGTCCTGGTGGAGAACAAGCCCGGTGTCCTGGCCAGGATCACCGCCCTGTTCTCCCGCCGCGGCTTCAACATCGACTCCCTCGCCGTCGGCACCACCGAGCACGCCGACATCTCCCGCATCACCATCGTGGTGAACGTGATCGAGGAGCTCCCGCTGGAGCAGGTCACCAAGCAGCTGAACAAGCTGGTGAACGTCCTGAAGATCGTCGAGCTGGAGCCCTCCGCCGCCGTCCAGCGCGAGCTGGTCCTGGTGAAGGTGCGCGCCGACAACGAGTCCCGCTCCCAGATCGTGGAGATCGTCCAGCTGTTCCGCGCCAAGACCGTGGACGTCTCGCCCGAGGCGGTCACCATCGAGGCCACCGGCGGCGCCGACAAGCTCGAGGCCATGCTGAAGATGCTGGAGCCCTTCGGCATCAAGGAGCTCGTCCAGTCCGGCACGATCGCGATCGGCCGGGGTGCACGCTCGATCACCGACCGGTCTCTGCGCGCCCTCGACCGGACCGCATAGCGAGACCCCCAGACTTGATCCCGGCCCGCGGACGTACTGTGTGGGCAACCCCCCAGATCACCAAGGAGAGACCCGAAGTGGCCGAGCTGTTCTACGACGACGACGCCGACCTGTCCATCATCCAGGGCCGCAAGGTCGCGGTCATCGGATACGGCAGCCAGGGCCACGCCCACGCGCTGTCGCTGCGCGACTCCGGGGTCGACGTCCGCGTCGGCCTGCACGAGGGCTCCAAGTCCAAGGCGAAGGCCGAGGAGCAGGGCCTGCGCGTGGTCACCCCCGCCGAGGCCGCCGCCGAGGCCGACGTCATCATGATCCTGGTCCCGGACCCGATCCAGGCGCGGGTCTACGAGGAGTCCATCAAGGACAACCTGAAGGACGGCGACGCGCTGTTCTTCGGACACGGCCTGAACATCCGCTACGGCTTCATCAAGCCCCCGGCCGGCGTCGACGTGTGCATGGTCGCCCCCAAGGGCCCGGGCCACCTGGTGCGCCGTCAGTACGAGGAGGGCCGCGGCGTCCCGTGCATCGCGGCCGTCGAGCAGGACGCGACCGGGAACGGCTTCGCGCTGACGCTGTCCTACGCCAAGGCCATCGGCGGCACCCGCGCCGGCGTCATCAAGACGACCTTCACCGAGGAGACCGAGACCGACCTGTTCGGCGAGCAGGCGGTCCTCTGCGGTGGTACCACCGCCCTGGTCAAGGCCGGTTTCGAGACCCTGACCGAGGCCGGCTACCAGCCGGAGATCGCGTACTTCGAGTGCCTGCACGAGCTGAAGCTCATCGTGGACCTCATGTACGAGGGCGGCCTGGAGAAGATGCGCTGGTCCATCTCCGAGACCGCCGAGTGGGGCGACTACGTCACCGGCCCCCGCATCATCACCGACGCCACCAAGGCCGAGATGAAGAAGATCCTCGGCGAGATCCAGGACGGTTCCTTCGCCAACAACTGGATCGCCGAGTACAACGCCGGCCTGCCGCGCTACAACGAGTACAAGAAGGCCGACGAGAGCCACCTGCTGGAGACCACCGGCAAGAAGCTGCGCAAGCTGATGAGCTGGGTGGACGAGGAGGCGTAGGTCCTCCGCACCGACGTCGACACGGTCCCGGGGGCGCCGCGCCCCCGGGACCTGCCGCTTTGGCCACCCCGTACACCCTCGTGCGGGTGATCCTTCCACGTTGGCGCAGGATGCCGGGCCCGCCGCCGATAGACTCCATGAACAAGCGCGTCAGGCTCACAGCGTCGTGCGTCTTCCACGCGGCATGCCATTCCCCTCCACCGCCTTCGGCCGTCGGGACGCGGCCGTTGACCTGGGACTAGTGAGGACTCACGTGAGCAACCCCGTCGTACTCATCGCTGAAGAGCTGTCGCCCGCCACCGTCGACGCCCTCGGACCGGACTTCGAGATCCGGCACTGCAACGGCGCCGACCGGGCCGAGCTGCTGAGCGCGATCACCGACGCCGACGCCATCCTGATCCGCAGCGCCACGAAGGTGGACGCCGAGGCGATCGCCGCCGCCTCGAAGCTCAAGGTCGTCGCCCGTGCGGGCGTCGGACTCGACAACGTGGACGTCTCCGCCGCCACCAAGGCCGGCGTGATGGTCGTCAACGCCCCGACCTCCAACATCGTCACCGCCGCCGAGCTCGCGTGCGGCCTGCTGATCTCCGTCGCCCGCAACATCGCCCCGGCGAACGCGGCCCTGAAGCAGGGCGAGTGGAAGCGCAACAAGTACACCGGTGTGGAGCTCGCCGAGAAGACCCTCGGCGTGGTCGGACTCGGCCGGATCGGCGCCCTGGTGGCCCAGCGCATGTCGGCCTTCGGGATGAAGATCGTCGCGTACGACCCCTACATCCAGCCCGCGCGCGCCGCCCAGATGGGTGTGAAGATCCTCAGCCTCGACGAGCTGCTGCAGGTCTCCGATTTCATCACGGTGCACCTCCCCAAGACCCCGGAGACGGTCGGGCTCATCGGGGACGAGGCGCTGCGCAAGGTCAAGCCGCACGTCCGCATCGTCAACGCCGCCCGCGGCGGGATCGTGGACGAGGAGGCGCTGTTCGCCGCGCTGAAGGAGGGCCGGGTGGGCGGCGCCGGCCTGGACGTGTACGCCAAGGAGCCGTGCACGGACTCGCCGCTCTTCCAGTTCGACAACGTCGTGGCCACCCCGCACCTGGGCGCCTCCACCGACGAGGCGCAGGAGAAGGCCGGCATCGCGGTCGCCCGCTCGGTGCGCCTCGCGCTCGCCGGTGAACTGGTGCCGGACGCGGTCAACGTCCAGGGCGGGGTCATCGCCGAGGACGTCCGCCCGGGCCTGCCGCTCGCCGAGAAGCTCGGCCGGATCTTCACCGCCCTCGCGGGCGAGGTCGCGGTCCGCCTCGACGTCGAGGTGCGCGGCGAGATCACCCAGCACGACGTGAAGGTGCTGGAACTCTCCGCCCTCAAGGGCGTCTTCGAGGACGTCGTCGACGAGACCGTCAGCTACGTCAACGCCCCGCTCTTCGCGCAGGAGCGCGGCGTCGAGGTCCGCCTCACCACGAGCAGCGAGTCGCCCGACCACCGCAACCTGGTCACCGTGCGGGGCACCCTCTCGGACGGCACCGAGGTGTCCGTCTCCGGCACGCTGGCGGGCCCCAAGCACATCCAGAAGATCGTCGCCGTGGGCGACGACGACGTGGACCTGGTCTTCGCCGACCACATGGGCTTCCTGCGCTACACCGACCGCCCCGGTGTCGTCGGCACCATCGGCCGCATCCTGGGCGAGGCCGGCGTCAACATCGCGGGCATGCAGGTCGCCCGTGACCAGGCGGGCGGCGAGGCGCTGGTCGCGCTGACCGTCGACACCGCCATCCCGGCGCCGGTGCTGGCCGAGATCGCCGAGGAGATCGGCGCGTCCTCGGCCCGCGCGGTCAATCTCGAGGACTGACGGCCGGTTCGCTCCGCTGGGGGCGGCCGACCCGGGCGATCCGGGCCGGCCGCCCCTTCGCCGTCTGCGCCGCCGTCGCCGGGGAGCCGGGCCGGAAGCGGAGCGCCACCGCGGCCAGGAAGACCAGACCCAGCACGGGGTACGGGGAGGCGAAGGGCTGCAGCCACCACGCCAGGTGCAGATCGAGGTCACCGGCCTTCGGCACGATCCACAGGGTGCGGGCCAGGAAGACCACCGCGGCCACCCGCAGCGCCCAGCGCGGCGCCTCGGCGGCGAGGAGGATCAGCATCGGCACGCACCACACCCAGTGGTGCGACCAGCTGATCGGTGTGATGAGCAGCGCCGTCACCGCGCAGCACACCACGCCCCAGGCCTCCCGGCCCAGCCGGCCCATCCGCACCGAGACCGCGAGCCCCGCGCAGGCCACGAGCAGCGCGACGGCCGCCCACACCGCGCCGGGGTGCTCGGTGTGCAGCACCCGGGCGACGAGGCCCTGCAGCGACTGGTTGTCGACGATCCAGACCTTGCCGATGCGGCTGGTGTCGAAGAGGCAGCGGGTCCAGTAGTCGACCGTCGCTCCGGGCAGTGCGAGCGCACCGAGCAGTGCGGTGCCGGCGAAGCTCGCGGCGGCGACCGCGGCCTCCTTGCGGCGGCCGGTCAGCAGCAGGTAGACGGCGAAGATCGCGGGGGTGAGCTTGATGCCCGCCGCCACGCCGATGGCGATGCCCTTGCCGCGTGCGCCGTCCGGCCGGCTCAGGTCCCACAGCACGAGCACCGTGAGCAGCAGGTTGATCTGGCCGTAGAGCATCGTCTGGAAGACGGGCTCCAGCCACAGCCCGAGGGCCATGGCCAGCAGCACCACGACCCACCGCGAGCCGCGGGCGCGGGGCCAGCCCGTCGCCCGGCAGGAAAGGTGCGCGAGGAGCCCGAGCAGCAGCAGGTTCCCGCCCATGAAGACCGGCTTCAGCAGCGCCACGGGCAGCCACGTCGTCGGCACGAACAGCATCGCGGCGAAGGGCGGGTAGGTCGCCGGGAGCTTCCACTCGGTGACGGTGAAGCCGTACAGGTCGGTGCCGTTGACGACGGCGGCGCCCTCGGCCCGGTAGACCTGCATGTCGGCCATGGGGACGGCCATCGACAGGCACAGCGCGGTGAAGGCGGCCAGCGACACGACCAGCAGCAGCCCGGCGAGGAGGAGCCTGCGGTCGGCGCGCGGTCTGCCGGGGACGGCAGGCGGTGTCCTCCACAGCGCCGGGCGTTCGCGTCCGTGGGCCTCCGTGGAATGAGTCACCGGCTCCCGATCCCCTTGTTCGCCATCCGCGGTGTCCGCGCCGGACGCGCGGTCCGGCCGCGTCCCACGCGTACTGATCAAGCCCCCCTGGGCCTTGCTGCCGAAGCCCGGCCGCCCCGCGGCGCCGGGCCGCGCGCCACGTTACTTGTGCCCCCTCGGGTCGGCAACAGTCCCTTCAGCCCCCGAGCCCGGCCGTCTTGAGGGCTATGTGGAGCAGCAGCCGGTCCTCACCGTCGTCCAGGTCGAGGCCGGTCAGCCGCTCGACGCGGGACAGCCGGTAGTAGAGCGTCTGCCGGTGTATCCGGAGCTCCGCGGCGGCGCGCCCGGCCTGACCCGCACGGTCGAGGTACACCTCGGCGGTACGTGCGAGGTCGGCGTGCGAGG
The DNA here is from genome assembly GCF_042956445.1 of Streptomyces sp. NPDC008238. Taxonomy (NCBI): domain Bacteria; kingdom Bacillati; phylum Actinomycetota; class Actinomycetes; order Kitasatosporales; family Streptomycetaceae; genus Streptomyces; species Streptomyces sp. NPDC008238. The sequence continues at coordinate 57,017 of NZ_JBIBGK010000014.1, forward strand.
GGTCGAGGAGCGGACGCACCGAGGGGTCCACCGCCCCCGAGGGCAGCGCGGCCAGCATCCGGTAGGGGCCGATGGCGTCCCACTCCGCGGTGCGCCCGAGCCTCGGCTGGGCGCGGGCGGCGCGGGCCGCGGACACGGCCTCGTGCCATGCCTCGGGCAGTTCGGCGAGTCCATGGCGCGGGGTGCTGATCCCGGCCCTGGCGTCCGGCTCCGCCGCCTTGCCGTTGCCCTCCATCAGCCGTGCGGCGGCGGTGAGCGCGGGCCCCGACATCGTCGCCGAGCGCAGCCTGACCAGCGCGGCGAGCGCCGCGACCGGGGGCTCCCGGTGCTTGTCGACCGTGCTCTCCTGGGGCGGCACCACGCACAGCGCGGCGGCGCCCGGCACGCCGCGCGGTCCCGGGGCCTCGCCGTCCTCGCCGCCCGGCCAGGGCAGGACGCACACCACGGCGTGGGCCTCGTCGGCGTCCGGGCCGAGTGCGACGCGCAGCGCCTCGCGGGCGGCCGTGCGGCCGGGCCCGGGGGACGAGCCGAGGAGGTCGCCCAGCGCCCGGCCGGCGCCCGCGCCCGCACGGGACTCGGCGGCCAGCAGCGCGCCGATCCGGGATGCGACCGCCATGGCGGCGGCCAGCTGGGCACCGGTGTGCCCGCTGGTGTCCAGCAGCCAGACGTACCCGTGGACGACGCCGCCGTGTCGCACGGGCAGGCACAGCCGGGGCCGGAAGACCCCGGCGTCGGGGGCGGCCGGGATGCGGACCGGGGCCGTGGCGCGGGCGATGCCGAAGCGCTCGAACCAGGAGCGGACCTCGGCGGTGGAACGGCGGGTGAGGATCGACCGGGTGCGCACCGGGTCCATGGCGCCGTCGTCGTCGCTGTCGTGCGCGCCGAAGGCGATCAGCCGGAAGTCGCGGTCCTCCAGGGTCGCGGGGGCGCCGAGCAGCGCCGAGACCTCGTCGACCAGCTCCTGGTAGTCACCGCGCACGCCGCCATTCTCCCTCATACATCTGTATGAGGGATGCCGATCGGATGCGTGACAGCTGTCGATGGCGGGCGGGGTAGGTGAATCCTAGATTTCACGGCGACGCTGCCTTCCCCCTGGGCAGCCCTTCATCCAGGAGGAGACCGTGCTGGGTCCCGTGCTGCTCGCCGCCTCGCGCAGCGACCGTATGCGCCGCGTCGTCGCGGGCGCGCCGATCACCCGTCCCGTGGTGAACCGCTTCATCGCGGGTGACGAACTGGTGCCCGCCATGGACACCGTGCGGTCGCTGACCGCCTCCGGCCTGGAGGTCACGCTCGACCACCTGGGTGAGGACGTCACGGACAAGGCGACCGCGCTCGCCACCCGCGACGCGTACCTGCGGCTGCTGGAGGCCCTCCAGGCCGAGGGACTGGGCGCCCGCGCCGAGGTCTCCGTCAAGCTGTCGGCGTTCGGGCAGGCCCTGCCGGCCGGCGGCCACGACATCGCGCTGGAGAACGTCCGCCCCGTCGCCGACCTGGCGAGCGAGATCGGCACCACCGTCACGCTCGACATGGAGGACCACACCACGGTCGACTCCACCCTCGCGATCCTCGCCGACCTGCGGCTGCGCCACCCCGGCACCGGCGCCGTCCTGCAGTCGTACCTCTTCCGCACCGAGGAGGACGCCCGCGCCCTGGCCGTCGCCGGCTCCCGCGTGCGCCTGGTCAAGGGCGCCTACAAGGAGCCCGCCACGGTCGCCCACCAGGACAAGGCCGAGGTCGACCGCGCCTACGTGCGCTGCCTGAAGATCCTGATGGCGGGCGAGGGCTACCCGATGATCGGCTCCCACGACCCGCGGCTGATCTCCATCGCCCAGGACCTCGCCCACCGCCACGGCCGCAAGCAGGGCTCGTACGAGTTCCAGATGCTCTACGGCATCCGCACCGCCGAGCAGCGGCGGCTGGCCGACGAGGGCGAGCGCATGCGCATCTACGTCCCGTACGGCGCAGACTGGTACGGGTACTTCATGCGGCGTCTCGCGGAGCGGCCGGCGAACCTGGCCTTCTTCCTGCGGTCCTTCCTCCCCACCCGCTGAGCCCACGACCCCTCAAGGACACAAGGAGATGTCTTCCATGGACGCTGTGACCCAGGTCCCCGCCCCGGTGAACGAGCCGGTGCACTCCTACGCCCCGGGGAGCCCGGAGCGGGCCCGGCTGGAGGCGAAGCTGAAGGAGCTGGCCGGGAACCCGGTCGAGCTGCCGATGACCATCGGCGGCGTGCGGCGGATGGGCGGCGGCGAGCGCTTCGACGTCGTGCAGCCGCACAACCACGGCGCCCGCCTCGGCACCTACGCCAACGCCACCCAGGACGACGCCCGCGACGCGATCGACGCCGCGCTGACCGCCGCCCCGGCCTGGCGGGCCATGTCCTTCGACGACCGCGCCGCCATCATCCTGCGCGCGGCCGACCTGCTGGCCGGCCCCTGGCGCGAGACCATCGCGGCCTCGACGATGCTCGGCCAGTCCAAGACCGCGCAGCAGGCCGAGATCGACAGCCCCTGCGAGCTGGTCGACTTCTGGCGCTTCAACGTGCACTTCGCCCGCCAGATCCTGGCCGAGCAGCCGATCGCCAACTCCCCGGGCGTCTGGAACCGCCTCGACCACCGCCCGCTCGAGGGCTTCGTCTACGCGATCACGCCCTTCAACTTCACCGCGATCGCCGGCAACCTGCCGACCGCCCCGGCCCTCATGGGCAACGTCGTGGTGTGGAAGCCCTCCCCGACCCAGACGCACGCCGCCGTTCTGCTGATGGAGCTGCTGGAGGAGGCCGGGCTGCCCAAGGGCGTCATCAACCTGGTCACCGGCGACGGCATCGCGGTCTCCGAGGTCGCCCTGGAGCACCCGGACCTGGCCGGCATCCACTTCACCGGTTCCACCCGGACCTTCCAGCACCTGTGGCGGACCGTCGGCAACAACATCGACAAGTACCGCTCCTACCCGCGGATCGTCGGCGAGACCGGTGGCAAGGACTTCGTCGTCGCCCACCCCTCGGCCGACCCGGCGGTGCTGAAGACCGCGCTGACCCGAGGCTCCTTCGAGTACCAGGGCCAGAAGTGCTCCGCGACCTCCCGTGCCTACATCCCGCGCTCCCTGTGGGAGAACGGCTTCAAGGAGGAGTTCGCGGCCGAGGTCGACGGCCTGACCATGGGTGACGTCACCGACCTGTCGAACTTCATCGGCGCCGTGATCGACGAGCGTGCCTTCGCCAAGAACAAGGCCGCCATCGACCGCGCCAAGTCCGACCCGACCGTCGAGGTCGTCGCCGGCGGCACCTACGACGACAGCGTCGGCTACTTCGTCCGGCCGACCGTGCTGGTCTCCTCCGACCCGGAGAACGAGATCTTCCGCGAGGAGTACTTCGGCCCGGTCCTCGGCGTCCACGTCTACGACGACGCCGACGAGGACGCCTTCGAGGCGATGCTCACCCAGATGGAATCGGTCGCCGCGTACGCGCTGACCGGCTCGGTCGTCGCCCGTGACCGTGCCGCCGTCGCCCACGTCATGGAGCGGCTGCGCTTCGCCGCGGGCAACTTCTACATCAACGACAAGTCCACCGGCGCCGTGGTCGGCCAGCAGCCGTTCGGCGGCGGCCGCGCCTCCGGCACCAACGACAAGGCGGGTGCCGCGCAGAACCTCATGCGCTGGACGTCGACCCGGTCGATCAAGGAGGCCCTGGTGCCCCCGACCGACTACCGCTACCCGCACATGGGCTGACCTCCGCGTCACCCGGACGAGCCCGCAAGGGGCAGGGCCCGGTACCCCCGATTCCGTGGGGTGCCGGGCCTTCGCCGTCTCAGATAGTAGGAAGTCCGAGTAATTGTGGAGACAGATCGGCGGAGCTGTCCTAGCTTTGTAGGAGCCGAACGTCTCGCTCCACCAGCGACCGGCGGACGTCAGCCGCGCACCTTCGCGGGGTCACCCCCCGCAGCGCCGCTCCCCGCCCCGTTCTATGGCGACACAACCCTCCTCTTCTTCTCCGGGAGCTGTTCACCATGGACGAGACCGCCCGCAAGAACGCCGCCGAAGCCCTCCAGCGCGCCCTGGACCGTCGTGACAACGGCGGCTCGACGGGTCACGAGCCGCGATGAGCGGCCTGATCGTTCCCCGCCGGATCAGCCGCCTGCGGCGCCTGGCCTACCTGGCCGTGCGCGCGATGGTGAAGTGATCGATCCGTCCGCCGTTCTCGGCCAGTGCCGAGACGACCAGCCGCGCCGTCCTGCCGGGTGGTGCCGGCTGCGACTCCATGGCCAGGAACGAGTGGCCCGTGTAGCGGACGCGTGACCACTCCACCGTCTCCACGGCCTTGTGGGCGCCCTTCACCCAGCGGTAGGTGTCCACGCTGTCCAGTTCCTTGACCTGCCCTTCGTGACTGTCCGGGACGGGGAAGGCGTACAGGCTCTTCCCCGCGCCGCCCGCCGTGACGTAGACGATGCCGTCCCGCTCGGGGTACGTGGTCGCCCCGACGGGGACGGCCTTGCCCACCGCGTCGCGGCGCACCGCGTCGGTGCGCTCGTAGACGTGGTTGTGCCCGTTCACCACCAGGTCGACCCGGTGCTTCTCGAAGAGCGGCACCCAGGCCTCGCGCACCCCGCCCTCCGAGGCGTGAGCGCTGGTGGTCGAGTAGGCGCAGTGGTGGAAGAAGACGACCACGAAGTCGACCCCGCGCCGCGCCCGCAGCTCGCCCAGCCGCCGGTCCAGCCAGGCGGTCTGACGGCCGCCGCTGATCCCGTGGTTGGCCGGGATCTCGTACGACACGTCGTTGGCGTCCAGCGCCACGACGGCCACGTTGCCGTACGTGAACGAGTAGGCGCCGGGGATCCGCGCCGGGTCGGGGCCGTTGCCCGGCAGGGTCCAGCGGGCCTCCTGGCCGCCGTAGCCGTTGGGGGAGTACCAGGCCTCCATGTCGTGGTTGCCGAACGCGACCATCCACGGGACGCGGGAGGCGACGCTCTCGGTCTGGGCGAGGAACTGGTCCCACACGCGCGCGTCGAAGGTGTCGTCCGCCTTGCCGTGGCCCGAGTCGTCGGCGTAGCAGATGTCGCCCGCGTGGAGGTGGAAGGCGGGGTTCTGCGCCAGGACCAGGCTGTCGTTGGCCAGCGCGTGGTAGCTGACGCCCTGGTCGCCGAAGGCCGTGAACACGAACGGCCGGCGCTGCGCGGGGTCCGGGGCGGTGGTGAAGGAGCCGATCGTGGCGTAGGCGGACGCCGTGGCGGGGTCGAAGCCCCGGTGCCCCACGCCGTAGTAGTACGTGGTGCCCGGTTGCAGCCCGTCGAGCGCCGCGTGCAGGTAGTACTGCTCGACCGGGGGCAGGTCCTTGCCGAGCGCGGCCGTGTGCAGCGGCCGCACCTCGGCCTCGATCCGCTGCCCGAGCTCCCAGGGCTGCAGGCCCACCCGTACGAACGGCCCCCGGACCGGCAGCGGCACCTGCCAGGAGACCCGCATCTGGGTACCGGGGTCGCCGCCGAAGGCCAGGTGCCGGCCGAACGGGGCCACCAGCGCGCCGTCCACGCGGGCGGCGGCCGGCGGGGCGAGCACCTGCGGGAAGCGCACCGGCGCGGAGGCCTCCCCGCCGGCGTGGGCGGACGCGCCCAGGACACCGGCCCCGGCGACGATCCCGGCGGCCGCGACGCCGCCCCGGACCACCCGTCTGCGGGAGTGCCGCTCCCGTAGCCAGGCGTGCTGCTCCGCCGTGCTCAGACGGCCGGCGAGGTGCTCGTCGATGCCCATCCGTGGAGTGTCCATGGACAGGGAATTCCCATCCGCCGCCAACTCAGCACGGTCAGACGGGTGAACAGCGCCTGGCGGGTACGCGGCGCGTCCGCCATGCGGACATCACATGTCATTCCATGGACGGGGGAGTAGGGTTCTCGCCATGTCTCGCAGCATCAGTCTCGCAGTGATCCCCGGTGACGGAATCGGCCAGGAGGTGGTGGCCGAGGGCCTGAAGGTCCTGTCCGCCGTCCTTCCGCAGGACGTGAAGCTGGAGACCAAGGAGTACAGCCTCGGCGCCAAGCGCTGGCACGAGACCGGTGAGACCCTGCCGGACGCGGAGCTGGAGCAGCTCAAGGCGCACGACGCGATCCTGCTGGGCGCGGTGGGCGATCCGTCGGTTCCTTCCGGCGTCCTGGAGCGCGGGCTGCTGCTGAAGCTCCGCTTCGCCTTCGACCACCACGTCAACCTGCGGCCCTCCCGGCTCTTCCCCGGGGTGAAGGGCCCGCTGGCCGGCGAGCCGGACATCGACTTCGTCGTGGTCCGCGAGGGCACCGAGGGCCCGTACGTCGGCAACGGCGGTTCCCTGCGCACCGGTACGCCGCAGGAGGTGGCCACCGAGGTCAGCCTCAACACGGCGTTCGGCATCGAGCGCGTGGTGCGCGACGCCTACGCCCGCGCCCAGGCGCGCCCCCGCAGGAAGCTGACGCTGGTCCACAAGAACAACGTCCTCGTGCACGCCGGCCACCTGTGGAAGAACATCTTCGACAAGGTCGGCGAGGAGTACCCCGAGGTCGCCACCGACTACCTGCACGTGGACGCGGCGACGATCTTCTTCGTCACCCAGCCCGAGCGGTTCGACGTGATCGTCACCGACAACCTCTTCGGTGACATCCTCACCGACCTGGCCGCCGCCGTGACCGGTGGCATCGGCCTCGCCGCCAGCGGCAACATCAACCCCGGCGGCGAATTCCCGTCGATGTTCGAGCCGGTGCACGGCTCCGCGCCGGACATCGCGGGCCAGGGCAAGGCCGACCCGACCGCCACCGTGCTCTCGGTCGGCATGCTGCTGCGGCACCTCGGCTACACCGCCGAGGCCGAGCGGATCGAGGCCGCCGTCGCCGCGGACCTCGCCGAGCGCTCCGGGACGCGCAGCACCGCCGTGATCGGTGACGCGCTCGCCGCGCGAGTAGCCGGCTGACCGCCGGGTAAGCCTCCGCCAGTCGGCCCGGCCGGTCAGCGACCGTTCCACGACTGCCCTCGACCTCTCGGGCCGCGCATGTATGTCCTCGGCCCCGCCGCTGCGATAATCAGCGGTGGGGCCGCTGTGCGAGGGGAAACTCGGACGTCCTGGCAGCTGGGGACGGCGGGTGCGGTCCGCCCTGACCCTGACGCGAAGGACACCACACATGACGACGCCCACGATCGAGCTCAAGCCCTCCTCGCGCCCGCTGCCCGACGCGCAGCGGGAGGCGATCCTCGCGAGCCCCGGGTTCGGCCGCCACTTCACCGACCACATGGTGACGATCCGGTGGACCGAGGGCCGCGGCTGGCACGACGCCGAGCTCGTCCCGTACGCGCCGCTGTCCATCGACCCCGCGAACATGACGCTGCACTACGCGCAGACGATCTTCGAGGGCCTCAAGGCCTACCGCCAGCCCGACGGGTCGGTCGCCACCTTCCGTCCCGAGGCCAACGCCGAGCGCTTCCAGGCCTCCGCCCGCCGTCTGGCCATGCCCGAGCTGCCCGTCGAGACCTTCATCGCCGCGGTCGACGCGCTCGTCACCCAGGACGAGGCATGGGTTCCCAGCCAGGGCGAGCAGTCCCTCTACCTGCGTCCGTTCATGTTCGCCACCGAGGTCGGCCTCGGCGTCAAGCCGGCCAACGAGTACCTGTTCATGGTCATCGCCTCGCCGGCCGGCGCCTACTTCCCCGGTGGCGTCAAGCCCGTCTCCGTCTGGCTCTCCGAGGAGTACGTGCGTGCCGCGCCCGGTGGCACCGGCGCCGCGAAGGCGGGCGGCAACTACGCCGCGTCCCTGGTCGCGCAGGCCCAGGCCATCCAGCACGGCTGCGACCAGGTCGTGTGGCTCGACGCGATGGAGCGCCGCTGGATCGAGGAGATGGGCGGCATGAACCTGTACTTCGTGTACGGGAACACGATCGTCACCCCCGAGCTCACCGGCTCCCTCCTCCCCGGCATCACCCGGGCCTCGTTGCTGCGCATCGCCGCCGACCTCGGCTACGAGGTCAGCGAGGGCCGCATCTCCGTGGACGACTGGAAGAACGGCAACGCGGACGGATCGCTGACCGAGGTCTTCGCCTGCGGCACCGCGGCGGTCATCACGCCGGTCGGTTCCGTGAAGTCCACCCGCGCGGACTGGACCGTCGGCGACGGCCGGCCCGGTGAGGTCACCATGAAGCTGCGCAAGGCGCTGCTCGACATCCAGACCGGCCAGTCCCCCGACACCCACGGCTGGATGCACCCCCTGGGCGGCTGACCCTCCGCCGTGTCCGCGCGGCACCGCACGGGGCAGGGCCCGTGCGGCGCCGCGCCGACGTCCGCGCGCGGGGCGGGTGCCGGGCGGGGGAGCGGGGCCGGCCTCACACGGTGACCGCCACCCGCTCCGGGGCCCGCGTCGGCGGCACGGGATGCGGGCGGCCCGCGTGGAGCACGAGGTACACGGCGGCCGAGAAGCGGCGCGGCGATATGTAGCGGGTGTAGTCGCCCAGCAGCGTGATGAACGCGATCGGTCCGCTCAGGCCGGCCGAGACCGTGGCGAGCAGCCAGGTCGGCCAGATGCCGCCGAGCAGGTACCCCGTGCCGGCGGGCGCGGCCGTGGTGAAGTTCCCCGCGTACGCGAGGACCCCGACGAGCAGCAGCACCGTCAGCCCTGTGGACAGGGCGCGGCTGAGCCGCAGCAGCATGCGGTAGCCGAAGACCGCGGACGTGGCGGTGCAGGCCGCGAGCAGCGTGTAGACGACCCCGTAGCTCCAGCCGCCGGCCGGGAGCCCGGCGATCCGGTGGAGGCAGCCGACGACGGCGTCGCCGCCGACCCACAGGGTCAGCGCGGTGTAGCCCAGCGACAGCAGCAGCCCGATGACCGAGCCGAGCAGTCTGCCGCGCACGCCGAAGTGGGCCCCGCTGCTGGTGGACAGGTTGGTGGCGGTGCGCAGCGAGACCAGTGCCGGCGGCGCGACGAGCACCGTGCCGACCACGGTGCCCACGAGCAGGGACGTGAAGGAGACCCACCAGCCGAGACCGAAGGAGACCGGGAGCCAGCCGAAGACGATCACGCCCAGCGCGAGGTCGGAGCCCAGCAGGATGCTGACCAGATCGCGCGGGCGACTCGTCCGTTCCTCCTCGGGGACCGTGTCCACTCCGCGTCGTTCGATCTGCATGGCTGGCTCCCTTGCCGTGCCCGGATGGTTAGAACGTCACTCAATTTCCTCCGGTCGTCGGCTCCCGGTCAATCCTTCCCACGGGTGACTGCGAGGTTTAGAGTGGTGCTCTAACATGTGATCGATGTGGGAGGTGCGGAGGCGTGAGGCTCACCCCGACCGAGCGCGACCGGCTGCTGCTGTTCGGCGCCGCCGAGCTGGCCCGGGCCCGGCGGGCCCGCGGGCTCCGGCTCAACGTGCCCGAGGCCACCGCGTTGATCGCCGACGCGGTCTGCGAGGCCGCGCGGGACGGCGCGCGCCTCGCGGAGGCCGTCGAGGCCGGCCGTGCCGTGCTCGGCCCCGAGGACGTGCTGCCCGGCGTGGCGGACGTCGTCACCGAGGTCCACGTGGAGGCCGTCTTCGACGACGGCTCGCGGCTGGCCGTGGTCCCGGACCCGATCGGCGGGGGCTCGCTGGGGGCGGAGGCGCCCGGCGCCGTGCTGCCCGGCCCGGCCCTGCCCGAGCGGTCCCCGGACGTGGTGGTGGCCGTGCGCAACACCGCCTCGGTGCCGGTCAGCGTGACCTCGCACTTCCACTTCTTCGAGGCCAACCCCCGGCTGGACTTCGACCGTTCGGCGGCGTACGGCATGCGGCTGAACGTCCTGGCCGGCTCCTCCGTCCGCTTCGGTCCCGGGGAGGAGCGGGAGGTCGGGCTGGTCCCGATCGGCGGGGACCGCGTCGTGATCGGCTTCGCCGGGCTCGTCGACGGTCCGCTCGACGCGCCCGGCGCGAAGGCGGAGGCCCTGCGGCGGGCCGCCGCCTGCGGATACCTGGGGGCGCGGCGATGACCATCGACCCGTACGAGTACGCCGCCGTCCACGGACCGCGCGCCGGGGACCGGGTCCGGCTGGGCGACTCGGGCCTGGTGGTCCGCGTCGAGTCGGACTCCCAGCGGCCCGGGGACGAGTTCCTCGCCGGCTTCGGCAAGACCGCCCGCGACGGGCTGGCCCTCAAGGCCGCCGCCGTACGTGAGACCTGCGACGTGGTGATCAGCAACGTCCTGGTCATCGACGCCGCCGTCGGCATCCGCAAGGTGTCCGTCGGCATCCGCGAGGGCCGCATCCACGCCATCGGCAGGGCCGGCAACCCGGACACCCTCGACGGGGTGGACGTCGTGGTCGGCACGGGCACCTCCATCGTCTCCGGCGAGGGCCTGATCGCCACCGCCGGGGCCGTGGACACCCACGTCCACCTGCTCTCGCCGCGGATCATGGAGGCCTCGCTCGCCTCCGGTGTCACCACGATCATCGGCCAGGAGTTCGGGCCCGTCTGGGGCGTCGGCGTCAACTCGCCCTGGGCGCTGCGGCACGCGTTCAACTCCTTCGACGCCTGGCCCGTCAACATCGGCTTCCTCGGCCGCGGTTCCTCCTCCGACCCGGCGCCACTGGTCGAGGCGCTCGCCGAGGGAGGGGCCTGCGGCTTCAAGGTCCACGAGGACATGGGCGCCCACACCCGGGCCCTGGACACCGCGCTGCGGGTCGCCGAGGAGTACGACGTCCAGGTCGCCCTGCACAGCGACGGCCTGAACGAGTGCCTGTCGGTGGAGGACACCCTGCGGGTGCTGGAGGGCCGGACGATCCACGCCTTCCACATCGAGGGCTGCGGTGGCGGGCACGTCCCCAACGTCCTGAAGATGGCGGGCGTCCCCAACGTCATCGGCTCCTCGACCAACCCCACCCTGCCCTTCGGCCGGGACGCGGTCGGCGAGCACTACGGGATGATCGTCTCCGTCCACGACCTGAAGCCGGACCTGCCGGGCGACGCCGCCATGGCCCGCGACCGCATCCGCGCCGGCACGATGGGCGCCGAGGACGTGCTGCACGACCTCGGCGCGATCGGCATCACCTCCTCCGACGCCCAGGGCATGGGCCGCGCCGGCGAGACCGTGCGCCGCACCTTCGCCATGGCGGGGAAGATGAAGGCCGAGCGCGGCCCCCTGGAGGGGGACGGCCCGGACGACGACAACGCCCGGGTGCTGCGCTACGTCGCCAAGCTCACCATCAACCCGGCCATCGCCCACGGCCTCGCCCACGAGATCGGCTCGATCGAGGTCGGCAAGCTCGCCGACATCGTGCTGTGGCGGCCGCAGTACTTCGGCGCCAAGCCGCAGATGGTGCTCAAGTCCGGCTTCCCCGCCTACGGGGTCACCGGCGATCCCAACGCGGCCACCGACACCTGCGAACCCCTTGTCCTCGGACCGCTGTTCGGGGCCCACGGCGCCACGGCGGCGGAGCTGTCCGTGGCGTTCGTCGCCCGCCCCGCACTGGAACTGGAGCACGACCGGATGCCCACCCGGCGCCGGCGCGTCGCCGTGCGCGGCACCCGCGGCATCGGCCCGGCCGACCTCGTCCTCAACTCCCGCACCGGGCAGGTCGACGTGGAGGACACCACGGGCCTGGTGACCCTCGACGGCGACCCGCTGCGCTCCGAGCCCGCGGAGCGGGTGTCGCTCAGCCGTCTCTACTTCTTGTGACAAGGACCGGCACCATGCCCACCACCACCCCCGCCGCCGACGGCTACACGATGCCGCCCGAGTGGGCCCCGCACACCCGCACCTGGATGGCGTGGCCGTCGCCCAGCGTCACCTTCGACGGCGCGGACGACCTCGCCGTGTCCCGCGCCGCCTGGGCCGCGGTGGCCCGGACGGTCGCCCGCTTCGAGCCGGTGACCGTCGTGGCCCGTCCCGAGGACGCGGCGGCCGCCAGGGAGCTGCTCGGCGCCGGCGGCGCGGACGTCACGGTCACCGAGGCGCCGCTGGACGACGCCTGGATGCGCGACATGGGCCCCACCTTCCTGACCGGCGGCGGACGCCTCGCCGCCGCCGACTGGACGTTCAACGGCTGGGGCGCCCAGGAGTGGGCGGCCTGGGGACACGACGCCGAGATCGGCGCCTTCGTCGCCGGGCAGGCCGGCGCCGCCCGCTACGCCACGTCCTTCGTCAACGAGGGCGGGGGCCTCCACGTCGACGGCGAGGGCACCGTGCTGCTCACCGAGACCGTGCAGCTCGATCCGGGCCGCAACCCGGGGTGGACGAGGGAGCGGGCGGAGGCCGAGGTCCACGCCTTCCTCGGCACCCGCAAGGCGATCTGGCTGCCCCGCGGCCTCACCGCCGACTACGGCCGCTTCGGCACCCGCGGCCACGTCGACATCGTGGCGGCCTTCGCGCGTCCCGGTGTGGTCGTCGTCCACAGCCAGCAGGACCCGGCTCACCCCGACCACGCCGTCTCCCGGGAGGTCGCCTCCCTGCTGCGGGCCGCCACCGACGCCCGGGGCCGGTCGCTGGAGGTCGTGGAGCTGCCCGCGCCCCAGGTCCGGGAGGTGGACGGCGAACTCGTCGACTACTCGTACGTCAACCACTACCTCTGCAACGGCGCCGTGATCCTCTGCGCCTTCGACGACCCGGCGGACGAGGTCAACAGGGCGGTCTTCGAGCGGCTCTTCCCGGACCGGGAGGTCGTACTGGTCGACGCTCGTACGATCTTCGCCCACGGTGGTGGTATTCATTGCATCACCCAGCAGCAGCCCCAGGTGTGACCGTCCCACCGCCCCGGAGGAACCGTGACCGGACCCGCCCGCCCTCGGCGGCGGCTCAAGCAGCCCCGCGAGGACGTGATGGCCGCCGCCATGGCGACCATCGCCGAGCGCGGTCTGGCCGAACTGACCATCGCGGGTCTCGGCCGGCAGGTCGGCATGAGCAGCGGCCACATCCTCTACTACTTCGGCAGCAAGGACGAGCTGCTGCTGCAGACCCTCGAATGGAGCGAGGAGCAGCTCGCCGCCGAGCGCCGGCGGGTGCTGGGCGGCCCCAGCGCCCCACGGGAACGGCTCGACGCCGTGATCGGCCTCTACCTCCCCGACGGGCGCCGGGACCCGCGCTGGACGCTCTGGTCCGAGATCTGGAACAGGACGACGGCCGCCGAGGACGTCCTGCGCCGCCAGCTCGACCTCGAACTGGTCTGGCACCGCGACCTGGTCGCCCTGCTCGCCGAGGGCATCTCGCGCGGCGACTTCCGGCGGCTGGACCCCGAGCGCTTCACCGTGCGGCTGCGCGCGCTGCTGGACGGCTTCGGGGTGCCCCTGGTCATCGGGCTGCCGGGAATGGACCGCGAGCAGGCCCTGGAGCACGTCCGGGAGTTCCTGGACGACGCCCTCACCCCGGCCCCCGCGGCGGGCTGAGGGGCGGCCGGGACACCGCTCTTCCGCACGCCGACGAGCGGGTGCCCGCATCCTGAGACCGTGTCCCACGTCCGCGGGTCCTGTGGCAGACTGCCGATGTGCCCTCGTTCGCCATGATTATCGGCAGCAGGCGCGCCGGTCCTCAGTGATCGCACCACCGCAGACCATCGCGGAAGCGACCACCGTGTCCCAGACCCGCGCGCAGACCTCTCGCACCCGCGAGAGGTTTTTTCGTTTCCCGGCCCACCCGCGCCGGGTGCGGCGCAGCGCGAGGGATGATGGGGGCAAGTGGAGCCCGGTCTTCCGGAACCACTCACCCGACAGGAGTTGGAACGAACCATGACGGCCGTACTGGACGACAGCTTCCACGTCTTCGACACCACGCTGCGCGACGGCGCGCAGCGCGAGGGCATCAACCTCACCGTCGCCGACAAGCTGACGATCGCCCGGCACCTGGACGACTTCGGGGTGGGCTTCATCGAGGGCGGCTGGCCCGGCGCCAACCCCCGCGACACCGAGTTCTTCGCACGCGCCGCCGACGAGCTCGACCTGCAGCACGCCCAACTGGTGGCCTTCGGCGCCACGCGCCGGGCCGGCGGCAGCGCCGCCGAGGACCCCCAGGTCAGGGCGCTGCTGGAGTCGGGCGCCCCGGTCGTCACCCTGGTCGCCAAGTCCCACGACCGGCACGTCGAGCTGGCCCTGCGCACCACGCTCGAGGAGAACTTGGAGATGGTCCGGGACACCGTCTCCCACCTGCGTTCCCAGGGCCGCCGCGTCTTCGTCGACTGCGAGCACTTCTTCGACGGCTACAAGGCCAACCCGGCGTACGCCAAGGAGGTCGTGCGCGCCGCCCACGAGGCCGGCGCCGACGTCGTGGTCCTCTGCGACACCAACGGCGGAATGCTGCCCGCACAGATCACCGCCGTCGTCCGCACCGTGCTCGCCGACACCGGCGCCCGCCTGGGGATCCACGCCCAGGACGACACCGGCTGCGCGGTCGCCAACACCCTCGCCGCCGTCGACGCCGGGGCCACCCACGTCCAGTGCACCGCCAACGGCTACGGTGAGCGGGTCGGCAACGCCAACCTCTTCCCGGTCGTGGCGGCCCTGGAGCTCAAGTACGGCCGCAAGGTGCTGCCCGCCGGTTCCCTCGCCGAGATGACCCGCATCTCGCACGCCATCGCCGAGGTCGTCAACCTCACGCCCTCCACCCACCAGCCGTACGTGGGAATCTCGGCCTTCGCCCACAAGGCGGGGCTGCACGCCTCGGCGATCAAGGTCGACCCCGACCTCTACCAGCACATCGACCCGGAACTGGTCGGCAACACCATGCGCATGCTGGTCTCCGACATGGCGGGGCGCGCCTCGGTGGAGCTCAAGGGCAAGGAGCTCGGCATCGACCTCGGCGACGACCGCGAGCTGATCGGCCGCGTCGTCGAGCGGGTCAAGGAGCGCGAACTCGCGGGCTACACCTACGAGGCGGCCGACGCCTCCTTCGAACTCCTGCTGCGCGAGGAGGTCGAGCGCCGGCCGCTGCACTACTTCCGGGTCGAGTCCTGGCGCGCCATCGTCGAGGACCGCCCCGACGGCACCCACGCCAACGAGGCGACGGTCAAGGTGTGGGCCGACGGCCAGCGCATCGTCGCCACCGCCGAGGGCAACGGCCCGGTCAACGCGCTCGACCGCGCGCTGCGCGTCGCACTGGAGCGCACCTACCCGCAGCTGGCGAAGCTGGAGCTGGTGGACTACAAGGTGCGCATCCTGGAGGGCAAGCACGGCACGGAGTCCATCACGCGGGTGCTGGTCGCCACCTCGGACGGCAGTTGCGAGTGGTCCACCGTCGGCGTCGGCGAGAACGTCATCGCCGCCTCCTGGCAGGCCCTGGAGGACGCGTACGCGTACGGGCTGCTGCGCGCCGGCGTGGAGCCGCGCCGGAACGACTGAAGGGCGCGGAACGAAGTGGCGGACGCGGCGCATTCACCCGCGTCCGCCGCGCCGAAAGGACGTCCGGGCACGCGACGCGGCTGCCCCGCCGGAATAATTGCCGTGGGCACCGGAATTCCCGCTCGGGTAATTCCGCGCGATTGATCCGTCCACGCCGGGCAAGCGTCCATGAGTGGACACCCGGCTCCCGTGTCGTTACGGTCGAATTGTCGGCGTCATCGACATGGGATGACTTGATCCACAGGTCAGATGGCGTCCGCAGCCGGAATCGCCCGGCTGTCATGGTGCCCCGCGCATTGCATTGCAGATTTCGCCCCCCGGCCCGTACGCATGTCCTCCATGTGCCCCGGCCGGGTCGAGGCACCATCCGCGCGTACCAGATTCCAGGCAAGAAGAAAGTCATGCGCGGCAAGCGAAGCATCGCATTGCTGGCAAGCCCCCTCGTCGCGGCCGCGGCGCTGGCGTTCTCGTCGGCGGTACCGGCAACGGCACACGCGGACACGGCGCACCACGCGACGGCGTCCGCGCAGCAGGCTCCCGCAAGGACGACCCGAAGTACCAGCAGGGTTACAGCGCCGGGCTCCTCGACGGACGCTTCGACGGAAAGTCCTGCTCGTACTACGACTCCTACAGCCCGGAGACGACGAACGCGAAGTACAAGTCGGGCTACTCCAGCGGCTACAACGTCGGCTACAGCGCCAAGTGCGCCCACTAGCGCCCCGCGGAATCCGCGTGCGTGCGCCCCGACTGCCGCGCATACGCGCGTAGAACACCGGGCACACTCCTCCTGCTCCACCTGCACCGCCGCCCCACCGGAAGCACGGTCCCCAGCAGGAGGAATCGCCCATGAAGTTCCGCTCCGTCCTGAGCGCGCTCGTCCTCGCGCTCGGGGTGCTGTTCGCGCCCGGCGTCGGTCTCGCCGCGTCCCACGACGCCTACGCCGTCACGAAACTGACGCATGCCCAGGCCACCACGATGTTCCGCAACGCCGGGATCACCTGGTCCTCGTCAGGCGGCTGTTCCAACCGCAACAACGCGACCTGCACGTCCTTCGACCAGCTCAACCAGCCGACCGCCCAGGGTGCGGTGACCCTGAAGCACGCCACCGGATGCGCCCTGAACATCACCGGCGGCACCGAGACCGGTCACGCGAGCGGCACCTACTCGCACTGGAACGGTTACAAGCTCGACTACGGCAAGAACAGTTGCGTCACCAACTACATCCACAGCGCCTTCACCTACATCGGCCTGCGCGGTGACGGCGCCCCCCAGTACCGCTCCGGCTCGGGCAACGTCTACGCCGACGAGGGCAACCACTGGGACGTCCTCTACTACAACTGCGGCGGCTGCTGACCCCGTTCGGTGAGCCGCCCGCGGCCCGGTCCCGGCCGGGCCGCGGGCGGTCCTCTCCCGCGTGGCACGCAGCCGGGCGACAAGGTCCGCGTTCCCGCCGAAGTCATCAACGCCGGGCGGCCGTTCGTGCCGGTTCCACTTCCACGGCACGCGGCGCGGTGTGCGCGGCCGGTGCGGGAGGGGCCTCACGCCCAGGCCAGGACCTCCACCGGGTCGCCGACCGCGATCGTGCCCGGCCGGAGCACCGCCGCCTTCATCGCGAAGCTCACCTTGTTGCCGTACTCCGGCTCCCGCCGGTAGCCGGCCAGGGTGCGCACCGGCTCCGGGCCCGCCGTACGACCGGTCGCCTGGTCGACCAGCGGCACGGAGCAGCGCATCGCGCGCACGGAGTAGCCGAGCCGGGCGGTGCCGGCGTCCATGACCCGCACCCGGTCCTCGGTGTGGGGCTCGGTCCAGCCGGCGACCACGACGTTGGACCGGAAGCGGTCCACGGGCACGGGTGCGCCACCGCGTTCGGTGATGCGCCGGTTGAGGTCGTCGAGCGAGGCCAGCGAGGCCACCGAGAGGGCGTGGGCGTCGGCGAAGTTGACCTTGCCCGGGTGCTCGCCCCAGCCGTCCCGGTCGAAGCCCGGACGCACGCGCACCAGGCGCGAGGGCGCGCCCAGCGCCTCGGAGAACCAGCGCGCGGCCTCCTCGCCCTGGTCCACCGCCGGCCCCAGCGGCCGGCCGAACAGGACGACCTCGCGCGGCGGCCCCTCGTACGCCACCTCCAGCGCCAGCTCCCCGGCGCCGGGTGCCGACAGCGCCAGGTGCTTGCCGTCGTCGGTGACCTCCGCGCGCACCACGGCCATCCGCGGCAGCGTCCGCTGGCTGCGGAAGGTCCCGTCGGCCGCGTCGACCACCATGAACGTACGGTCGTGGACCAGACCGGTCGCGGTGACGGAGGCGTTCGCCAGCGGCACGCCGGCGCAGCCCTTGACGGGGTAGCAGGTCAGCGAGTGCACGGTCGCTGCGGTCATGGGGCTCGTCCTTCCGGGGCGGGTAAACCCATTCGATCACGCCCCCGGGCCCGGCGTAGGTTCATCGCGTGACCGACGACACAGCGATACGGATCAGGGCCGCGCGGGCTGCGGACGCGGACGCGATCACCGCCGTCTTCCTCGCCTCCCGGGCCGCCGCCATGCCCTGGCTGCCCCGGCTGCACACCGACGCCGAAACCCGGTGGTGGGTCGCGAACGTGGTGCTGGAGCAGTGCCGGGTGTGGCTCGCGGAGGAGACCGGCACGGGTGCCGCAGCCGGCTTCGCGGCGCTCGACGGCGACTGGCTGGAGCACCTCTACCTGCGGCCCGACGCGCGCGGACGCGGCATCGGGACGCGGTTGCTCGACGAGGTCGTGCGCCACCACCCGGACGGCCCACTGTCGTTGCACGTCTTCCGGCGCAACACCGCGGCCCGCGCGTTCTACGAACGGCGCGGCTTCCGGGCCGTCCCCGGCAGCGGGAGCACCGCGAACGAGGAGGGCGAGCCGGACCTGACCTACCGTCTGCCGCCCGTGGCGGACCGGTGACCAACGGCACACGTACCGACCAGTAACGCGGGCACCCCGCGGATCATAGGGTGAGCGCCGTACGCTCCCCAACCCTCGAACCCCGGGAGACCGCATGCGTTCCGCGAAGGACTTCTTCCGACCGCTGGCCGTGGGGGCCCCGGCCCCCGTACGGGAAGTGCCGTTCCGGCCGTCGCGGATGATCCACTTCTTCGATCCGAGCAACGAGAAGATGGCGGCGAAGGTCCCCTCCATCGCCCCCAAGGTGGACGTCCTGCTGGGCAACCTGGAGGACGCCGTCTCCGCCGACCGCAAGGAGGCCGCCCGTGCGGGGCTGGTCGCCACGGCCAAGGCCAACGACTTCGGCGACACCCAGCTGTGGACCCGCATCAACAGCCTCGACTCGCCCTGGGCGCTGGACGACCTGCTGACCCTGGTCGCCGAGATCGGCCACAAGCTCGACGTCGTGATGGTGCCCAAGGTCGAGGGCGCCGAGGACATCCACTACGTCGACCGGCTGCTCGCCCAGCTGGAGGCCAAGGCGGGCGTCGAGCGGCCGATCCTCGTCCACGCGATCCTGGAGACCGCGACGGGCGTGGCGGCCGTCGAGGAGATCGCCGGTGCCAGTCCCCGGATGCAGGGCATCTCCCTCGGCCCGGCCGACCTGGCGGCGAGCCGCCGTATGAAGACCACCCGCGTCGGCGGGGGACACCCCGGGTACCTCGTGCGGGAGGACCCCAAGGACCCCGACATGGAGCTGCCGCGGCTGACCTTCCAGCAGGACCTGTGGCACTACACGATCGCGCGGATGGTTGACGCCTGCGCCGCGCACGGGATCCTGCCCTACTACGGCCCCTTCGGCGACATCAAGGACACCACCGCCTGCGAGGACCAGTTCCGCAACGCCTTCCTGCTCGGCTGCGTCGGCGCGTGGAGCCTGCACCCGGTCCAGATCGACATCGCCAAGCGGGTCTTCTCCCCGGCGCCGGCGGACGTGGCCTGGGCGCGCCGGGTCATCGACGCCATGGGCGACGGCACCGGCGCGGTGATGATCGACGGCAAGATGCAGGACGACGCCACGGTCAAGCAGTGCCACGTCGTCGTCGAGCTCGCGGAGGCGCTGGCCGCCCGCGACCCGGAGCTGGCCGAGGCGTACGAGTCCGCGTACAAGGAGCAGGAGCAGAACCGATGACCGACGCGATCCTGCGGCCGCGCCGCTCCGTCCTGTACATGCCCGGGGCGAACGAGCGCGCCCTGGAGAAGGCGAAGACCCTCCCCACCGACGCGCTCATCCTCGACCTGGAGGACTCCGTCGCGCCCGACGCCAAGGCCGACGCCCGCAAGCGGGTCGCCGCGGCCGCCGCCTCGGGCGAGTACGGCTACCGGGAGGTGACCATCCGGGTGAACTCGCCGGGCACCCCCTGGCACGAGGACGACCTGCGGGCCGCCGCCGAGGCGGGCCCGGACGCCGTGGTCGTCCCCAAGGTCGACTCGGCCGCGACCGTGCACGCCGTCGAGCGCGCCCTGGAGGCCGCCGGCGCCCCGGACCGCACGGCCATCTGGGCGATGGTGGAGACCCCGCGCGCGATGCTGGACGCCCGGGCTGTCGCGGCGGCCTCGGAGCGGCTGCGCGTGCTGGTCATGGGCACCAACGACCTCGCCAAGGAGCTGCACGCCGAGCACGTCCCGGGCCGCGCCCCGCTGCTCACCGGGCTCTCCCTCGCCCTTCTGGGTGCACGCGAGGCAGGCAAGGTGATTTTGGACGGTGTCTACAACGACGTCACGGACGAGACCGGCTTCGAGGCCGAGTGCGTCCAGGGCCGGCAGTTCGGCTTCGACGGCAAGACCCTCATCCACCCACGGCAGGTGGGGATCTGCAACAGGGTCTTCGCCCCCTCGGAGGAGGAAGCCGACAAGGCGCGGCGCGTCATCGCGGCCTTCGAGGAGGCCGTGGCCGAGGGCCGCGGGGTCGTCACGGTGGACGGCCGGATGGTCGAGAACCTCCATGTGGATGACGCCCGGCGTGTCCTTGCCCTGGCCGAGGCGGTATCCGGAAGGTAGCGCTCCCGTAGAGTCCGGGTGGACGACCGCTACAAAGAAAAGGTCCCGCACGTGCCGTGCGGGGCCTTTCTTGTGTTGGTTCTGTCCAGATGCTCCATGAAGCGGGTCCGGACACTGTACGAAGTCGACGCCGATTTCCGCGGCCCTCCGCTCGTATGGTCGATGGCATGAGCGTTTTGGACGAGGTGCCGACCCAGCCCGCCGAGGCCGGAGGGGCCGAAGAGGCCGCGCAGCCGGCGAACGACGCCCGCGGGCGCGTCGCGGAACTGCGCGCCATCCGCGAGCAGGTCCGGCTCGGCCCCAGCGAGAAGGCCACCCAGGCCCAGAAGGCCAAGGGCAAGCTGACCGCGCGCGAGCGCATCGAGCTGCTGCTCGACGAGGGCACCTTCAACGAGGTCGAGCCGCTGCGCCGGCACCGCGCAAGTGGCTTCGGCCTGGAGGCGAAGAAGCCCTACACCGACGGTGTCATCACCGGCTGGGGCACCGTCCACGGGCGGACCGTCTTCGTGTACGCCCATGACTTCCGGATCTTCGGCGGCGCGCTGGGCGAGGCCCACGCCAGCAAGATCCACAAGATCATGGACATGGCCATCTCGGCCGGCGCCCCGCTGGTCTCGCTCAACGACGGTGCCGGCGCCCGCATCCAGGAGGGCGTCTCGGCGCTCGCCGGCTACGGCGGCATCTTCCAGCGCAACACCCGCGCCTCCGGTGTGATCCCGCAGATCTCCGTGATGCTCGGCCCCTGCGCCGGCGGCGCCGCGTACTCCCCGGCCCTGACCGACTTCGTGTTCATGGTCCGCGAGACCTCCCAGATGTTCATCACCGGCCCGGACGTCGTCCAGGCCGTCACCGGCGAGAAGATCTCCCAGAACGGGCTCGGCGGCGCCGACGTCCACTCGGAGGTCTCCGGCGTCTCGCACTTCGCGTACGACGACGAGCAGACCTGCCTCGAGGAGGTTCGCTACCTGCTGTCGATGCTGCCGCAGAACAACCGCGAGAACCCCCCGTCGATCCCCGCCGCGGACCCGGCCGACCGGCGCGGCGACGTCCTGCTGGACATCGTCCCCGCCGACGGCAACCGCTCGTACGACATGCACCAGGTCATCGAGGAGCTCGTCGACGACGGCGAGTACCTGGAGATCCACGAGCGCTGGGCGACCAACATCATCGTGGCCCTGGCCCGCCTCGACGGGCAGGTCGTCGGCATCATCGCCAACCAGCCCGCCTCCCTCGCCGGCGTCCTCGACATCGAGGCCAGCGAGAAGGCCGCGCGCTTCGTGCAGATGTGCGACGCCTTCAACATCCCGCTCCTCACCCTTCTGGACGTACCCGGCTTCCTCCCCGGCGTCGACCAGGAGCACGGTGGGATCATCCGGCACGGCGCCAAGCTGCTGTACGCGTACTGCAACGCGACCGTGCCCCGGATCTCGCTGATCCTGCGCAAGGCGTACGGAGGTGCCTACATCGTCATGGACAGCCAGTCGATCGGCGCCGACCTGACCTACGCCTGGCCGACCAACGAGATCGCCGTCATGGGCGCCGAGGGCGCCGCGAACGTGATCTTCCGCCGCCAGATCGCCGAGGCCGACGACCCCGACGCCATGCGTGCCCGCATGGTGAAGGAGTACAAGTCCGAGCTGATGCACCCCTACTACGCCGCCGAGCGCGGCCTGGTGGACGACGTGATCGACCCCGCCGAGACGCGCGAGGTCCTCATCCGCTCGCTCGCGATGCTGCGCACCAAGCACGCCGACCTGCCGTCCCGCAAGCACGGCAACCCGCCCCAGTAAGGGAGAAGACGAACCCCGTGAGCACCCCTGCCGACAGCACCTCCGCCGCCCTCGTGCGCGTGGAGCGCGGCCACGCCAGCGACGAGGAGCTGGCCGCCCTCACCGCTGTCCTGCTCGCCCGCGCCGCGGCCCAGGGCCAGGACGCGACCGACTACGTCAAGCCCCGCTCCACGGCCGGCTGGCGCCGCCTGGAGCGGCAGTCCGGCTTCAGCGCGCCCCACAGCTGGCGCAGCTGACCCTCCGGCCCCGTACGGCGGCGCGGCACCCCTTCCCGGGTGCCGCGCCGCCGTTGTCGTACGGGCCGGGTGGTCGCCGTCCTGGGCGCGAGGACAACGCGAAGGCCCCGCACATCCCGTGCGGGGCCTTTCGCGTCGTCGCGGGAGCGGGGACCGCTACCGCAGGCGCGCCATCAGCGCGTGCTCGACCAGCGTGATGAGCGCGCTCTTGGCCTCGGCGCGGTGCCGGGCGTCCGTGATGATGATGGGTGCCTCGGGACCGATCTGGAGGGCCTCGCGGACTTCCTCCGGGTTGTACGGCTGGTGGCCGTCGAAGCCGTTGAGGGCGATGACGAACGGCAGGCCGCTGTTCTCGAAGTAGTCGACCGCGGGGAAGCAGTCGGCCAGCCGGCGGGTGTCCACGAGGACGACCGCGCCGATGGCGCCGCGCACCAGGTCGTCCCACATGAACCAGAAGCGGTCCTGGCCCGGGGTACCGAACAGGTAGAGGATCAGGTCCTCGTCCAGGGTGATGCGCCCGAAGTCCATCGCCACGGTCGTCGTGGTCTTGTCCGGCGCGTGCGTCAGATCGTCGATCCCCGCGGAGGCGGAGGTCATCACGGCTTCGGTACGCAGCGGGTTGATCTCCGATACGGCACCGACGAACGTGGTCTTGCCCACGCCGAAGCCGCCCGCCACCACGATCTTCGCCGAGGTGGTTGAGCGAGCTGGACCGCTAGAGCTTGCGAAGTCCACTGAGCACCCTTTCGAGCAGTGTCACGTCTGGCTGTCCGCCCGAGGCATCGTCGCCACCGGGCTGGTGAATGGCGACGAGCCCGGCCTCCGCCAGGTCGGCGACGAGGATTCGGGCGACGCCGAGGGGGATGGAGAGGAGCGCGGAGATCTCCGCGACCGACTTGATCTCCCGGCAGAGGATGCAGATCCGCTGGTGCTCCGGCAACTGGCCCCGCAGCTGGGCCGGATCGGCGGTCGTGCTGACCAGTGCCTCGATGGCGAGCTGGTAGCGCGGCCGGGTGCGGCCTCCGGTCATGGCGTAGGGGCGTACCAGACCGGACGGCGTCCTGGCGCGCCCGGTCTGAGCTGTCCGAGGCGGTGGCGCCTGCGGGGGTTCGTACGGCTGGATCCTCGGCTGCCGGTGGGGCGGCATGGGGCCGGGGTTCCCCCCACCGTGGGAGGGGGGTGGCTCCTGGCTCGGTGCCGAGGGGAAGTTGAACCGCTTCAGGGGCGGCTGCTGTTGGTGATTGCCGTACTGATCTCCGCCTGGGGGCGTTGCCACGGTTCCTCCTCCAGCTGGGTAGCGCGTCTGAAAACCCTACGGGTCCCCAGACGCGCCCGCATGCCTGTCCGTTAGTTGAGCAGGCTGCCCTGCAATTCCGCACGCAGATCGGGGGTGAGCACATTGCCCGCCCGGTCGACCAGCAGGGCCATCTCGTAGCCCACGAGGCCGATGTCGCACTCCGGGTGCGCCAGCACGGCCAGCGAGGAGCCGTCCGAGACGGACATGATGAAGAGGAAGCCGCGCTCCATCTCCACGACGGTCTGGTTCACGTGGCCGCCCTCGAAGATGCGCGAGGCACCCGCGGTCAGCGAGGTCAGACCGGAGGCCACCGCGGCCAGCTGGTCCGCGCGGTCCCTCGGGAATCCTTCGGACATCGCCAGCAGCAGGCCGTCGGCAGAGACCACAACCGTATGGGAGACCCCTGGGGTCTGGTCCACGAAACTGGTGATCAACCAGTTCAGGTTCTGTGCCGCCTGGCTCATCGGACTCAACTAACGCTCCTGGTGCTTGGGGCCGAAGCCCTGGCCGTTCGTGTCAGTTCCCGCAGTGCGTCCCTGCTGGACACCGCGCCGGAGATTGCTCAGCCGGCCGCGGACGTCCTCGGGTGCACGGGAGACCATGGGGCCGCCCTGCGGAGTCTGCTGTGCGGTGCCCGGGACCAGGTTGGCCTTGGGGACCCGCCGGGGCAGGCCGGAGGGGGTGACTCCGCCCGCCTTGGGCTTGCGGGCCTGTTCGGCCCGCTGCCAGTTCTCGTCGTTCGTGGAGCGCCAGTCGGACTCCCCGTCCGGCGCCGGAGCGGAGGGCGCCGGCTGCGCCGGGAAGGCCTCCGCCGCCTGGGGCTCCGGCTGCGCCGGAACCGCCTGGCCGGACTGCTGCCACCCGCGGTCGCGGCGCGGCAGGCCCGCGTCGGTCACCGAGGAGTGCAGCGGGCCGGTGGTCGGACCCGGTCGGTCGAAGCCTACGCGGTCCGGGGCCTCGAAGGGGGCGGCTGCGGCGGAATCGGTCGCGGGCTGCCCGGGGAAGCCCTGCGGCTGGGCCGTCTGCGGCAGGTCGCCGGGCGTCGCCGTCCACTGCTCCTGCGCGTAGCCGTTCTGCTGCTGCCAGTCCTCCTGGGCGGCGTAGCCGTTCTGCGGAGCGGCGTACCCCTGCTCGGCGAAGGCGCCGTCGGTGTACACCGGCTCCTGGAAGCCGGGCTGGGCGTCGTAGCCGTGCTGCTCCTGGAACGGCTGGGCCTGCGGCTCCTGGAAGCCCTGCCCGTCGAAGCCGTTCGCGGGGAAACCGTTGTCCTGGAACCCGCCGTCCTGGAACCCGTTGTCCTGGAAGGGGGTCCCCTGGAACGCGGCCTCGGCGGCGGTCTCCTGGAAGACCTGCTCCTGCGCCTCGCCCTCGAACGGCGGGCGCTCCGCGGTGCGGTCGCCGGCCGCGGCCTCGAGCTGGGCGCGGCGCTGGTCGCGCATGAGCGAACGGCCGACCGGGTCGAGCGAGCGGGCGTCCTCCGGTGCCTCGGCGCGCTCGTAGCGCGAGTCGTCGAAACCGAGCTCCGCGGCGGTCGGCCCGTAGGCGGCGAACTGCGGGGTCTCGAGCTCCGGCACGATCCGGGACACGGTGAAGTCGTCGTCCAGCGGCAACTCCTCGCCACCGCCACCGTGGGTGATCGGCTCGGGGAGCATGACCAGCGAGGTGGTGCCGGCCTGCTCGCCGGACGGGCGGAGCTGGACGCGGATGCCGTGCCGGTCGGCGAGGCGGCCGACCACGAACAGGCCCATGCGCTTGGAGATCGACGCGTCGACGGTCGGCGGGTCGGCCAGCTTGTGGTTGATGTCCGCGAAGTCCTCGGCGGTGAGGCCGATGCCCTTGTCGTGGATCTCGACCATGACGCGGCCGTCGGGCAGCCGGGTGGCGGTGACCCGCACCTTGGTCTGCGGCGAGGAGAAGGTGGTGGCGTTCTCCAGCAGCTCGGCGAGCAGGTGCACGAGGTCGGTCACGGCGGTGCCGTGGATCTCGGTCTCCGGTATGCCGACCAGCTCGATGCGGTCGTACGCCTCCACCTCGGAGGCCGCGGCGCGGAGCACGTCGACCAGCGGGACCGGCTGGTTCCAGCGGCGGCCGGGCTCCTCGCCCGCGAGGACCAGGAGGTTCTCGCCGTTACGGCGCATACGGGTCGCCAGGTGGTCCAGCTTGAAGAGGTTCGCCAGCTGGTCCGGCTCCGCCTCGTTGTTCTCCAGGTCCGTGATCAGCGTCAGCTGGCGCTGGATGAGGCCCTGGTTGCGGCGGGAGAGGTTGGTGAAGATCGCGTTGACGTTGCCGCGGAGCAGTGCCTGCTCGGCGGCGAGCCGTACGGCCTCGCGGTGGATCTGGTCGAAGGCGCGGGCGACCTCGCCGATCTCGTCGTTGGAGGTGATCGGGATCGCCTGGACGCGGGTGTCGACTTTGCCCGGGTCGGTGCGCGAGAGCTGGTCGACCAGGCCGGGCAGGCGCTGCTCGGCGACCTCGAAGGCCGAGGTGCGCAGGCGGCGCATGCTGTTGCTCATGGAGCGGGCGACCATCGCGGCCACGATGAAGGCGATGATCAGCGCCACCAGCACGACGGCGGAGTTGACGATCGCGTCGATGCGGGCGCTGTTGGCGAGGTCGTTCGCGTCGCTGTACGCCTGGTCGGCCAGGTGCTGCTCGACGTTCTTGTAGGCGTCGAACGCGAGGGTGCTCGCGCCGAACCAGCTCTCGACGGTCAGGCCCTGGGACTTGAGCTGCTCGGGGCCCTGGCCGGAGGCGATCAGCTTGATCATGGTCTCGAGGTTCGGCGGCGCCTTGAAGGGCTGGCCCGCGTCCTTGGCCGCCTGGGCGGCCTGGGCGGCCTGCGCCTTGCCCTTCTCCAGGGCCGCGGCCTGCTCGTCGAGCAGCCGGCGGTAGTCCGCGTCGGTGCCGCCGCCCCGGTACTCCTCGAGGGCGACCTGCTGGAGGTAGGCGTACGAGGTGAAGGCGGTGAGCTGGAGCTGCAGCTCGCCGTCGGCCAGCTTGTCGCGGTCCTCGACCAGCAGGTGGGTGCCGATGGAGCGGGTCAGCGACTCGGCGGCCTTGGTCAGTTCGAGCGCGTAGAGGGTGCGGCCGTAGGAGGCGATGCTGTCGGTGCCGTAGCCCAGCTCGTTCGCGAGCTCCATCAGCGGGTGCTGGACCTCGACGTACTTCTCTTCGGTCTGCACGCCCGGGAGCTGCCGGGTGAAGGCCGTGTCGCGCAGCTTCGCCAGGACCTTCTCGCCCTCGCGGATGTTCTCCACGCGGCGCTGCAGCCGGTCGGTCACGGGCAGCTGGGCAACGGCCGCGTCGAACTTCGCGGCGGCCTGGTCGGTGGCCGCACGGGTCGCGACGACGTTCTTGTTGTCGGCGTCGCCGGCCAGCAGGGGAACCACGCTGAGGTCACGCTCGTTCAGGATGGCGTTCGCGTAGTCCACGGCCGCGCTCACGGCGCTGGCGGTGCGTACGGCGTCGTCCGCGTCCTGCCAGGTCTGCACCGAGCTCTGCACCCGGAAGCCGCCGAAGACCAGGGCGACCAGCACCGGGATGAGGAGGATGACGTTCAGACGGGTTGCCACCCGCCAGTTGCGCATGGCGAACCGGCTGCCCGGGCTCGCCACCGGCTCGGGAGCGGTGCCGGACTCGGGGTCTGTGGCCTGCGCCGTGCCGTACCGCGCAGGCGGGGTGAAATTGCCACGCGGGTGGTCCGCGGGACCCGGCTCTGCTCGCCTCGTGTTCCTCACTCGACCAACAACCTCTCGGCGACGGCGCGGGCGGCGCCGTTCCTACTCTCGGGTTTCGATGAATTCCAGCACGTCATGGGGGTGCTCCACAAACGTCCGGCGAGGACTGCGAACCCATGATCACGCGCCGGTTAAAACGGGCATAAGCGTAAAGCGGTGGCAATTCACCGGTTCGATGTGTGCGCAGTGAAGCCGACTGGGCGCGGGGGGTGTTCGGGTTGTTCCGATTCGCGGTCGAAACGTTATGAACAGAAGGACCGGCCATGTCAAAAGACACAGCCGGTCCCTACGCGAAGTGGCAAGCTGGAACGCTTACTTGAGACGAGCGAGCAGCGCGTGCTCCACGAGCGTGATGAGGCCGCTCTTCGCCTCGGCGCGGTGCCGGGCGTCCGTGGTGATGATGGGGGCGTCCGGGCCGATCTGCAGCGCCTCCCGGACCTCGTCGGGCGTGTACGGCTGGTGGCCGTCGAAGCCGTTGAGGGCGATGACGAACGGCAGGCCGCTGTTCTCGAAGTAGTCGACCGCGGGGAAGCAGTCGGCCAGCCGGCGGGTGTCGACCAGGACGACGGCGCCGATGGCACCGCGGACCAGGTCGTCCCACATGAACCAGAAGCGGTCCTGGCCCGGTGTACCGAACAGGTACAGGATCAGGTCGTCGTCGAGCGTGATACGACCGAAGTCCATCGCCACGGTCGTGGTGGTCTTGTCGGCCACGTGCGTCAGATCGTCCACGCCCGCGGACGCCGAGGTCATCACGGCCTCCGTGCGGAGCGGGTTGATCTCCGAGACCGCTCCGACGAACGTGGTTTTGCCCACGCCGAAGCCACCCGCCACCACGATCTTCGCCGAGGTGGTGGACCGGGCCGCGGGCGGCGCACCGTACGCCGCCTGCTGCCCCGGCCTAGAGCTTGCGAAGTCCACTGAGCACCCTTTCGAGCAGTGTCACATCAGGCTGTCCGCCGGCCTCGCCACTGCTCGGCTGGTGGATGGCGACCATACCGGCCTCAGCCAGGTCGGCCACCAGAATCCGGGCCACTCCCAGCGGGATCCCCAACAGTGCGGAGATCTCGGCGACCGACTTGATCTCCATGCACAGGTGGCAGATGCGCTGGTGTTCGGGGAGTAGTCCCTGGAAGGCACTCGCGTCCGCGCTGGTGCTGACCAGCGCCTCGATGGCGAGCTGGTAGCGGGGCCGGGTGCGACCACCGGTCATGGCGTACGGCCGCACCAGCGGCTGGTCGCCTTCATCCCCGTACGGCGCATGGTGGGGCGCGCCGTACGGGCCGGGCGAGGCGGGCGGCGGGGTCATGAATGGTCCTCCGGGTAAGAGCGGACGCGTGTCGCGAGTAGTCATGGGGCGTGCATTCGGCCGGGCTCCGGAGAGCTCAGCCCATCAGGCTGCCTTGGAGTTCTGCGCGCAGGTCGGGGGTGAGGACGGCGCCCGCTCGGTCGACGAGCAGGGCCATCTCGTAGCCCACGAGGCCGATGTCGCACTCGGGGTGCGCCAGGACGGCGAGTGAGGACCCGTCCGAGACCGACATCAGGAGGAGGAAGCCGCGCTCCATCTCCACGACGGTCTGGTTGACGCTGCCGCCCTCGAAGATGCGGGACGCGCCCGCGGTCAGCGAGGTCAGGCCGGAGGCCACCGCGGCCAGCTGGTCGGCGCGGTCACGGGGGAAACCCTCGGACATGGCCAGCAGCAGGCCGTCGGCGGATACGACCACGGTGTGGGACACCCCGGGGGTGTTGTCCACGAAGTTGGTGATCAACCAGTTCAGATTCTGTGCCGCCTGGCTCATCTGACTCAACTAACGCTCCTGCTGGTGAGTGGTGCCAAAGCCGCGGCCGTCGGTCGTTCCCGTACCGGCCTGGCGGCCCTGCTGGATACCGCGACGGAGGTTGGTCAGGCGTCCGCGCACGTCGTCGGGGGCCCGGGAAATCTGCGGACCGCCCTGTGGGGCTTGCTGGGGAGCACCGGCTCCCGGGACGAGGTTGGCCTTGGGGACCCGCCGCGGCAGACCGGAGGGGGTGACCCCGCCGGCGGACGGCTGGCGCACCTGACCGGCGCGCTCCCAGACCTCGTCGTTCGGCGAGGAGCGCCACGACGCCGGCTCGCGCCGCGGGGGCTGCGGCGGCTGCGTGGGCGGTGCCGGGTGCGCGGCCGGCGCGGGGTGCTCGGCGCGGGCCCGCTGCGGCGCGGGCTGCTGCGGGTGGTGCTGCGGCGCGGGCTGCTGCGGACGCTGCGGCGGCCGGGTGGGCGCTCCGGCGTTCATGCCGTTGCCGTTCAGCTGCGGGGCGGCCGGGCCGCTCTCGACGTGCACCTGCTGCATGCGCTCCGCTCGGCCGGTACGGAACCAGTCCGACTCGAGGGAGTCGAAGATCGGGCTGGGCTCGTCCGCGCGGATCGGGGCCGGCGGCAGTGCCATCGGCTCGCTCGCGGCCGGCAGCGGGTGCCGGTCGGCCTGCGGAGCCGCGGGACGCCGCTGCGGTATACCCGGCTCCTGGGCGTAGGCCCCGGAGTGCCGCGGACCCTGCGGGGCCGCCGGAGCGGCCTGCGGGGCCTCCGGCGCCTGCTGGTACTGCGGCGCTTGCGGGTACTGGGGCGCCTGCGGGTACTGCGGTGCCTCCGGCGCCTGCTGGTACTGGGGCGCCTGGGGAGCCTGGGGGGCCTGCGGGTACTGGGGCGCCTGCGGGGCCGCGGGGCGCTGGAAGACGTCGCTGCGGGTGAACTGGCCCTGCTGCTGCGGGACATGGCCACCGTGCTGCGGCATCTGCGGAGCCGGGGGCATCTGCGGGGCCTGCGGCGCCTGGGCGCCGCCGTACGCCGGCCCCGTGTGCGGCATCGCGTTGAAGTCCGGGCGCTCGAACTGCGCCGTGGAGTCCAGGTCCTCGTGACCGCGCGGCATGTCGGCCTCGGGGCCGTGGGCCGCGCCCATCGGCTGCGGGGCCGCCGGACGCTGCGGGGGAGCCGCGGGCCGCTGGGGCTGCTGCGGACGGCCCTGGCCACCGGGGACCTGCTCGTTGGCCCAGCTCGGGCCGGAGCGCTGCGGGCCGGGGGCCGCGGGGGCGCCGGGGCCGGCCGGACGGCCGCCCTGCGGGCTCATGCCGGGACCGGAGTTGAGGGCCGGACGGGCCCCGGAGCCGGAGACCTGGCCGCGCTGGCCACCGCGGTGCATGCCCGCGAGGCCCGTGCCGGCGCCGCCGCCCATGGCCGGCGGCGGAGGACCGCCCGCAGCCGCGGCGGGGGCACCGCCCGGCTGCTGGCCGCGGTTGCCCGCGCCCGGCTGCGGCTTGGCGCCGCCCTGGGTGACGTCCACCGGCAGCATGACGAGCGCGGTGGTGCCGCCCGAGTCGGACGGACGGAGCTGGATCCGGATGCCGTGCCGCAGGGACAGGCGGCCGACCACGAACAGACCCATGCGGCGGGAGACGGAGACGTCCACCGTCGGCGGGTTCGCGAGCCGCTCGTTGATGTCGGCGAGGTCCTCCGGGGAGAGACCGATGCCGGTGTCGTGGATCTCGATCAGCACGCGGCCGTCGGGCAGCGCGTGACCGGTGACCCGCACCTTGGTCTGCGGGGAGGAGAACGAGGTCGCGTTCTCCAGCAGCTCTGCGAGCAGGTGGACGAGGTCGTTGACGACTCGGCCGGTGACCTCGACCGCGGGCACCGAGGTGAGCTCGATGCGCTCGTACTGCTCCACCTCGGAGGCCGCGGCGCGGAGGACGTCGACCAGCGGGACCGGGCGGGTCCAGCGGCGGCCGGGCTCCTCGCCCGCGAGGACGAGGAGGTTTTCGCCGTTCCGGCGCATACGGGTCGCGAGGTGGTCGAGCTTGAAGAGGCTGGACAGCTGGTCCGGGTCGGCCTCGCGGGACTCCAGTTCGGAGATCAGGCTCAGCTGACGCTGGATCAGGCCCTGGCTGCGGCGCGAGAGGTTGGTGAACATCGCGTTGACGTTCCCTCGCAGCAGCGCCTGCTCGGCGGCGAGACGGACGGCCTCGCGGTGGACCTCGTCGAACGCGCGGGCCACCTGGCCGATTTCGTCGCGCGTGTGGATGCCGATCGACTCGACCGAGGTGTCGACGTCCTGCGGGTCGGACTCGGAGAGCTGCTTGACCAGCTCGGGCAGTCGCTTCTGGGCGACTTCCTGGGCGGTGTCCTGCAGCCGGCGCAGCGAGCGGACCATGGACCGGGCGACGACGAAGGCGCCGACGACCGAGATGCCGAGCACGAGGAGGATCAGCGCACCGCTGAGGATGGCCTCTTGCTGGGCCTCGTCGCGCAGCGTCAGGGCCTTCTGCTGCATCTGCTGCAGAAGGGTCTGCTCGATCTGGCCCATGACCTGGAGCTTGGTCTTGGCCGCGTCGTCCCAGTCCAGGTAGCCGCCCTGGAAGTTCTGGATGCTGGACTCGGACGCCGTGATGCGGGCGGCCTGGTCGTTGACGGTGTTGACGACGTCGTTGCCGCCGTTGAGGCCCTTGAGGAGGGTCTCGGCGTTCGACCGGCCGTAGATCTGGGTGAACTGCTTCAGCTCCGTGGCCTCGGAGCGGAAGGTGCCCTGGAGGTAGCGGAAGTCGTTGGAGCTGAGCTGGTGGTTGTGGGCCAGCGCGGCGCTGATCACGGCGCGCTGGATGGAGTCGAACTCCTTGGCGGCCGAGAAGGCCGCCAGCGCGCGGGTGCTGGAGATCATGTCCGGGTTTCCGGTCGCCTCGGCCATCTCCTGGGAGAGGTCGATCAGCGACTGGATCAGCTCGTTGTACTCGCTGGCGGTCTGCGCGATGTACTCGGGCTGCTCGTAGGCACGCTCGCGGATGGGACCCAGGCTGCCGAGCTGCCGGTTGATCGTGGTGATCGAGGCGTTGACACCCGTGAGGTCCGGCGAGACCTGGTTGGCGGCGTTGACGAACGCCGTGCGCGCGAGCTTGGTCTTCTCCCTCGCGGCCTCGATGTTGTCGTCGTCCTTGTCCACGGGCGTGCTGGACAGCGGGCCGGCGGAGACGTCTCGCTCCTCCTGGAGCGCGGCGGCCAGCTTGGTCGCCTGCTCCGTGAGGTCGGTCAGCGAGGTCATTGCCTCCAGCTGCTGCACGTTCTCCAGCGAGCTCTGGATGCGCAGCGCACCCAGCGTGGTCGCCGCGACCACCGGCAGCGCGAGCAGCGACACCAGACGGGTGCTGATGCGCCAGTTGCGCATGGCTATCCGGGAGCCGTGCTTCGGGCCGGTGCGCACACCACTTCCCGGCGTGACGTCGCTCTGCGCGCCCGCGGTTCCGGCGTCTGCGGTTTCCTCCCGGCGGGCAGGACCGTGTTCGGTCCCACCGCGCTGCTCCGGGTCGCCCGCAGCGCCGCCATCCCTCTTGAAACGTCCCTGCACTAGCGTCGCAACCTCTGGACCAGGCGTCCCCCGCACGGGCGGCAGGACGGTGTCGAGTCTTCGGAGTCCCGCCCTCCCCGGCGGATACCCATTGGCCGCCGCCGCTCGGCGATCGCACGCTCCCCCCTGCGCGCCGGCATCTGTTGATACGGCGGTCCGGGGAATTCCAGCACAGTGCCGGACGTCCAACAAGGGCCGACAGGTTTCGAGTGGAATACGTGACTCAGCGCGTCCGATGGATCACACGGTGTCGGTGCGCTTTCGGCTGTCTTCCGGCAATCCGGGCTTTCTCCAGGGGAGTTCGACCCCCTTGGTCGCTGCCCGGCTGCTGCCAACCGGGGGTGAAGAGTCCGGATGAGCCGTGATGTCGGATTCGAGGGCATCGGCCGGTCGACCGATTCGTCCTGCTTGTCCTCGCGTTCGTGAGGAAAATCACACGCTGTCAGTTGTATTGGGCATCCGGATCGGGGAATGGGCGCCGATAGATTGACGTTTGACACAGCCGTGTACTACGTCAACCGCGCCTTGCCAGGCGCCCGGTACAACACGAGGTTCTGACCGGCCCATGAAGACGACCATGATCATGCGACCCATAGCCAACCCGCGCCGCACCACCCTCGCGCACCTGACGGACGCCGAGGACACGCGGACCGCAGAGGTCGCCCCGGCCGTCGAGGCCACGGATGCGGTCGTGCTTCCCCGGCAGACCGCCAACCCCCGCCGCACCGTGCTGACGGAGCTGCCGACCGCCTGAGGCGCGGCTCGGCGGGCGGGTCGGGCAGCCACCCCCGGGATAACCTGGAGCGTCAGTCTCCGGCCAGTGAGGTGAGCTGCTTCCCGTGCGCATCGCCAGGTTCTCCATCGACGGCAATGTCGCCTTCGGCGTCGTCGAGGGCGACGAGTCCGTCCCGGACGGACTCGTCCTCGACATCATCAAGGGCATCCCGTTCGCCGAGTACGAGCGCTCCGGCACCAAGGTGCCGCTGAGCAAGGTCCGGCTGCTGCCGCCCGTGCTCCCCAGCAAGGTCGTCGCGATCGGCCGGAACTACGCCGAACACGCCGCCGAACTCGGCAACGAGGTGCCGGAGGTCCCGGTCGCCTTCTTCAAGCCGTCCACCTCGGTGATCGGCCCCGGCGACCCCATCGTGTACCCCTCCTTCTCGCAGGAGGTGCACCACGAGGCCGAGCTCGCCGTCGTCATCGGCCGGCTGTGCCGCGAGGTCCCGCGCGAGCGCGTCGCCGAGGTCGTCCTCGGCTACACCTGCGCCAACGACGTCACCGCGCGGGACGCCCAGAAGGCCGAGAAGCAGTGGGCGCGCGCCAAGGGCTTCGACTCCTCGTGCCCCATCGGCCCCTGGATCGAGACCGACCTCGACCTCGCCGCCGCGAACGACCTCGCCGTCACCGCGACCGTCAACGGCGAACTCCGCCAGTCCGGCCGCACGAGCCAGATGATCCGGTCCGTCGAGGACCTGATCGTCCACGTCACCGAGGCCATGACGCTGCTCCCGGGCGACGTCGTCCTCACCGGCACCCCGGCGGGCGTCGGCCCGCTCCACGTCGGCGACGAGGTCGCCGTCACCATCGAAGGCATCGGCACTCTCACCAACAAGGTGATCAAGCGTGACTAGCGCAGCTCCCGTACGCGTACGTTTCTGTCCCTCGCCGACCGGCAACCCCCACGTGGGCCTGGTCCGCACCGCCCTGTTCAACTGGGCGTTCGCCCGGCACCACCAGGGCGCCCTGGTCTTCCGCATCGAGGACACCGACGCCGCCCGCGACTCGGAGGAGTCGTACCAGCAGCTGCTGGAGGCCATGCGCTGGCTCGGCTTCGACTGGGACGAGGGCCCCGAGGTCGGCGGCCCGCACGCGCCCTACCGGCAGTCGCAGCGCATGGACGTCTACAAGGACGTCGCCGCGAAGCTGCTGGAGTCCGGCCACGCGTACAAGTGCTACTGCACCACCGAGGAGCTCGATGAGCGCCGCGAGGCCGCCCGCGCCGCCGGCCGTCCCTCCGGCTACGACGGCCACTGCCGCGACCTCACCGCCGAGCAGGTCGACGCGTACGAGCGCGAGGGCCGCGAGCCGATCGTCCGCTTCCGCATGCCCGACGAGACGATCACCTTCACCGACCTGGTGCGCGGCGAGCTGACCTTCACCCCGGACAATGTGCCCGACTACGGCATCGTCCGGGCCAACGGCGCCCCGCTCTACACGCTGGTCAACCCGGTCGACGACGCGCTGATGGAGATCACGCACGTGCTGCGCGGCGAGGACCTGCTGTCCTCCACTCCGCGCCAGATCGCGCTCTACCGCGCGCTCGCCGAGATCGGCGTCGGCAACGGCACCACCCCGCACTTCGGCCACCTGCCGTACGTCATGGGCGAAGGCAACAAGAAGCTCTCCAAGCGCGACCCGCAGTCCTCCCTCAACCTCTACCGGGAGCGCGGCTTCCTCCCCGAGGGCCTGCTGAACTACCTGTCGCTGCTCGGGTGGTCGCTCTCCGCCGACCGCGACGTCTTCAGCGTCGAGGAGATGGTGGCCGCCTTCGACATCGACGCGGTCAACGCCAACCCGGCGCGCTTCGACCTCAAGAAGGCCGAGTCGATCAACGGTGACCACATCCGCATGCTGGACGTGAAGACGTTCGTCGAGGCCTGCGGGCCGTGGCTGAAGGCCCCGTTCGCCGCCTGGGCGCCCGAGGCGTTCGACCAGGCCGCCTTCGAGGCGGTCGCGCCGCACGCGCAGACCCGTCTGACCGTGCTCTCCGACATCACCGACAACGTCGACTTCCTCTTCCTCGACACGCCGGTGGAGGACGAGGCGTCCTGGCAGAAGGCGATGAAGGACCCGGCCGCCGCCTCGGCGCTGCTGACCACCGCCCGGGAGAACCTGGCGGCCGCCGACTGGCATGCCGAGGCCCTGAAGGACGCCGTCCTCGCCGCCGGCGAGACCCACGGCCTCAAGCTCGGCAAGGCCCAGGCCCCGGTACGCGTCGCCGTC
Organism: Streptomyces sp. NPDC008238; assembly: GCF_042956445.1. Taxonomy (NCBI): domain Bacteria; kingdom Bacillati; phylum Actinomycetota; class Actinomycetes; order Kitasatosporales; family Streptomycetaceae; genus Streptomyces; species Streptomyces sp. NPDC008238. Next base: position 92,691 of record NZ_JBIBGK010000014.1, read on the forward strand.
ACCGGCCGCACCGTCGGCCTGCCGCTCTTCGAGTCCCTCGAAGTGCTCGGCCGTGAGCGCACCCTGGCCCGCGTCGACGCCGCCCTGGCGAAGCTCGCCGGCTGACCGCGGTACGCCGAACCGCCCCGGGCCCTCCACCAGGCGCCCGGGGCGGCACGCCTCCCGGACCACCTCGTGCGCCGCAGGACCAGGCCCCCGGTACCCCCGCTGCCCCAGCGCCGCGGGGTCGATCCCGTACGCGTCCGGCTGCCCGGCACCGGCACCTGGACGACGGTCCGCGACCACCTGGTGGACCGCTTCGGCACGGCGGTTCCGCCGGAACGGGTGGACGCCATGTTCGCGGCGGGGGAGGTGCACGGCGCCGACGGCCCGCTCGCACCCGACGCCGCCTACCACCCGGGCGGCCACGTCTGGTTCCACCGGGAGCTGCCGGAGGAGGTCCCGGTCCCCTTCGCGATCGAGGTGCTCCACCGCGACGACCGGCTGCTCGTCGTCGACAAGCCGCACTTCCTCGCCACCATGCCGCGCGGCGCCCACGTCGTGCAGACGGCGCTGACCCGGCTGCGCCACGACCTCGCGCTGCCCGAGCTCAGCCCGGCCCACCGGCTCGACCGGCTGACGGCGGGCGTGGTGATGTTCGTCGTCCGCCCCGAGCTGCGCGGCGCCTACCAGACGATCTTCCGCGACCGGCTGGTGCGCAAGGAGTACGAGGCCGCGGCCCGGCACGACCCCGCCCTGGTGCTGCCGCGCACGGTGCAGAGCCGGATCGTGAAGGAACGCGGTGAGATGGCGGCCCGCGAGGTCCCCGGCGAGCCCAACGCCCGCAGCCACGTGGAACTGCTGGACCACCGCGACGGACTCGCGCGCTACCGGCTCCGCCCCGAGACCGGCCGTACCCACCAGCTGCGGGTGCACATGAACGGCCTGGGCCTGCCGATCCTCGGCGACCCCGTCTACCCGCACGTCCTGCCGCCCGCCGCGCCCGGCGACTTCTCCCGTCCGCTGCGGCTGCTGGCCCGGGCGCTGGAGTTCGAGGACCCCGTGACGGGCGAGGCACGCCGTTTCGAGAGCCGCCGGACGCTGTTCACCGGGTGGCCGCCGGCCACCGGCACCCCGGACGGAGTACCGGGCTAGAGTCGGCATATGCCGATCCGCGCCGTGCTCTGGGACATCGACGACACGATCTTCGACTACTCCGGTGCCGAGCGGTCCGGCGCGCTGCGTCACCTCGAGGCCGAGGGTCTGCTCGGTGCGTTCGGCGGCGAGGAACGGGCGCTGCACACCTGGCGCGAGGTGATGGAGACGCACTACGCGCGCTTCCTCACCGGGGAACTGACCTTCATCGAGCACCGCAGGGAGCGCCTCCGGGCCCTCCTGGGTCCGTCCGTGCCCGACACCGAGGCCGACGCCTGGTTCGCGGCGTACTACGTGCACTTCGAGGCCGCCTGGGTGGTCTTCCCCGACGTCCTGCCGGCGCTGGACGCCCTCACCCCGCGATACCGGCACGGTCTGCTGTCCAACTCCAGCACCGCCCACCAGGAGCGCAAGCTGTCCCGGCTCGGGATCCGCGACCGCTTCGAGTGCCTGGTGTGCTCGCAGGAACTCGGGCACGCCAAGCCCGCGCCGGAGGCCTTCCTCGGAGCGTGCCGCGTGCTCGGGCTGCCGCCGGAGGAGGTCGCCTACGTGGGCGACAAGGCCGACACCGACGCGCGCGGCGCGGACGCGGCGGGCCTGTACGGGGTGTGGCTGGACCGTACGGGTTCCGTCACCGCGCCGGACCTGCGCCGGATCACCGGGCTCGGGGAGCTGCCCGCACTTCTGGCGGCGGATACTCGTTTTGGAGCCCCGTCACCGATCGGGTAATGTTCTTCCTGCGCCGCCCGGGCGGGCCGAAAAGGCCGGCACGGGAAGCGCGGCCAAACAAAACCCCCTGCGGGGGGTTGAGTTTTGGTGGGGTATGGTGTAATTGGCAGCACGACTGATTCTGGTTCAGTTAGTCTAGGTTCGAGTCCTGGTACCCCAGCGCAGATCTTCTGCAAAGCCCCCGTTGTGTAGCGGCCTAGCACGCTGCCCTCTCAAGGCAGTAGCGCCGGTTCGAATCCGGTCGGGGGTACGGATCTCTCTCGCAGGGATCGCTAGGGCCCCCGTTGTGTAGCGGCCTAGCACGCCGCCCTCTCAAGGCGGTAGCGCCGGTTCGAATCCGGTCGGGGGTACTTGACACACCATGGGGTATGGTGTAATTGGCAGCACGAGTGATTCTGGTTCATTTAGTCTAGGTTCGAGTCCTGGTACCCCAGCGCATTTCCTGAAGACTTGCCCCCGTTGTGTAGCGGCCTAGCACGCCGCCCTCTCAAGGCGGTAGCGCCGGTTCGAATCCGGTCGGGGGTACATGAGGGAGAGGCCCTCCGCTTCGGCGGGGGGCCTCTTCCGTTTCCGCCGGTCCCGGCCCCCGCCCGGCTCCTTCCGGGCGTTCCGGGTCACTCAACTCCGAAGCGGCGCCGGGACTCCTCGGCCTCGGCGAGCCGGCGCAGGCCCAGCAGCACGGGTTCGTAGAGCACGGTGAGCGTCACCGCGGCCGCCGCCTGTTCGAGCGGGGTGTCGTACGTCTCGACCAGATCCAGGTCGTGGACGGCCTGTTGGGCGGCGAGCCGCGCGTACGGCGCCAAGTGCCGTGCGCTGCTGGGGTATCCGAGGCGGGTCAGCGCGGCGACCGCCGTGACGAGCATCCGGTACGCGGGGGAGGGGCCGTACTCCTCGCTGCCGTAGCGCCAGCCGAGTTCGGTCATCAACCGGTCCACCTCGCGGCGGGCCGTGCCGGTCGCCGGGTCGTCCTCGTCGGGCTCCGGGCCGTGCGGCAGGACAAAGGTGGCGGCGCCGAGCCGCGTGTGCCGGCCGAGCGACTCGTCCTCGACCGCGGCGAGCACCTCGCGGGCGGTGGTCACCGGCACCTTGCCGACCTGGATCAGCGCCCGGACGAACCGCAAGCGGCGCAGGTGGTCGTCCCCGTACTCGGCCTGCGTGGCCGTCACGCGGCGGCCGGGCGGGAGCAGGCCCTCGCGCAGGTAGTACTTGATCGTGGCCGTCGCCACGCCGCTGCGTTCGCTCAACTCCGCCAGTCGCATTCCCTTGCGCCCTCCATCGGATAGTGGCACTATCTAAGCATGGATAGTGCCACTATCCAACACGACCGACAGGGGTTCCTCATGTCCGCGCAGGTGATTCCGGGCCGCAACACCGCCGCCGCCGAGGGGGGCATCGTGGTGTTCCTCATCGGGATGCGGATCAACCGCTTCCGGTCCCTCGGCAGCTGGCTGCCGGTCTTCCGTGCGATGCCCCGCATGCTGCGGGAGCTGTCGCAGGACGACGGGAGCGGGTTCCTGGGGTACCGGCTGCTGTTCGGCGGGCCCCGGGTGATCTACGTCGTCCAGTACTGGAGGTCCACGGAGCAGCTCTTCGCGTACGCCTCGCAGCAGGACAAGCAGCACCGGCCCGCGTGGGCGGCGTTCAACCGCCGCGCGCGGGCCGGCAAGGGCAGAGTGGGCTTCTGGCACGAGACGTACGCGGCACCGGCGGGCGCCTACGAGTCCGTCTACGTCGACATGCCCGCCTTCGGGCTGGGTGCCGCGACGGGCGTGGTCCCGGTGGGACGCCGGGGCGAGACGGCGGCCCAGCGGCTGAAGGCGGGTGAGGAGCGGGCGGCCTGAGGCCGGCGCCGGCTCAGCTGCTGCGGCGCAGCGACTCCGACAGCCGGGCCGCGGCGTCCACGACGGCCTGGGCGTGCATGCGCCCGGGGTGACGGGTGAGCCGCTCGATCGGACCGGAGACGGACACCGCCGCCACCACGCGGTTGGACGGGCCGCGCACCGGGGCCGAGACGGAGGCCACGCCGGGTTCGCGTTCGCCGATCGACTGAGCCCAGCCGCGGCGCCGCACACCGGAGAGCGCGGTGGCGGTGAAGCGGGCCCCCTGCAGACCGCGGTGGAGCCGCTCCGGCTCCTCCCAGGCGAGCAGGACCTGGGCCGCCGAACCCGCCTTCATCGGCAACGTGGAGCCGACGGGGACGGTGTCCCGCAGTCCGGACAGCCGCTCGGCGGCGGCCACGCAGATGCGGGTGTCGCCCTGGCGACGGTAGAGCTGGGCGCTCTCGCCGGTCACGTCCCGCAGGTGCGTGAGCACCGGACCGGCGGTGGCCAGCAGTCGGTCCTCGCCCGCGGCGGCGGCGAGTTCGGACAGCCTCGGACCGAGGATGAAGCGCCCCTGCATGTCGCGGGCAACCATCCGGTGGTGTTCCAGGGCGACGGCCAGGCGGTGTGCGGTGGGGCGGGCGAGACCCGTGGCGCCCACGAGCCCGGCCAGGGTGGCCGGGCCGGACTCCAGCGCGCTGAGCACCAGAGCCGCCTTGTCGAGAACGCCGACGCCACTACTGTTGTCCATGCAACGATACTCCCGTCTCACTCTGTGAAACGCAAGTTCAATTTTCCGGTGGACGCGGCACGCTGGAATGCACAGGGCCGCTGCGGCCACTCCCCACAAGGGCGCGGACACGCAGGGCAACGACGAACAGGCCGGCAGAGCGGCCGGTCGGAGGGAATGCGATGGCAAGGACACTCGCGGAAAAGGTCTGGGAGGATCACGTCGTACGGCGCGCCGAGGGCGAGCCCGACCTCCTCTTCATCGACCTGCACCTGCTCCACGAGGTCACCAGCCCGCAGGCCTTCGACGGTCTGCGGATGAACGGCCGCCAGGTCCGCAGGCTGGACCTCACCATCGCGACCGAGGACCACAACACCCCCACCCTCGACATCGACAAGCCGATCGCCGACCCGGTCTCGCGTACGCAGCTGGAGACGTTGCGCAAGAACTGCGCCGAGTTCGGGGTGCGGCTGCACCCGCTGGGCGACGTCGAGCAGGGCGTGGTGCACGTCGTGGGTCCGCAGCTGGGCCTGACCCAGCCGGGCATGACCGTCGTCTGCGGCGACAGCCACACCTCCACCCACGGCGCCTTCGGCGCGCTGGCGTTCGGCATCGGCACCAGCCAGGTCGAGCACGTGCTGGCCACCCAGACCCTGCCGCTGGCCCCGTTCCGGACCATGGCGATCACCGTCGACGGCGAGCTGCCCGACGGCGTCACCGCCAAGGACCTGATCCTGGCGATCATCACGAGGATCGGCACCGGCGGCGGCCAGGGCTACGTCATCGAGTACCGCGGCTCGGCCATCGAGAAGCTCTCGATGGAGGCCCGGATGACCATCTGCAACATGTCGATCGAGGCGGGTGCCCGGGCCGGCATGATCGCCCCGGACCGGACCACCTTCGACTACCTGCAGGGCCGTCCGCACGCCCCGCAGGGCGAGGACTGGGACGCCGCAGTCGCGTATTGGGAGACGCTCAGGACCGACGAGGACGCCGTCTTCGACCACGAGGTCGTCATCGACGCCTCCGAGCTGTCCCCGTTCGTCACCTGGGGCACCAACCCCGGCCAGGGCGCCCCGCTGAGCGCCGCCGTGCCGGACCCGGCCGGTTTCGAGGACCCCAGCGACCGGCTGGCCGCCGAGAAGGCGCTGGAGTACATGGCCCTGGAGCCCGGTACGCCGCTGCGCGAGGTGAAGGTCGACACCGTCTTCGTCGGCTCCTGCACCAACGGCCGCATCGAGGACCTGCGCTCCGCCGCCTCCGTCGTCAAGGGCCGCAAGATCGCCGACGGCGTACGGATGCTGGTGGTGCCCGGCTCGGTCCGGGTCGCGCTGCAGGCCGTGGAGGAGGGCCTGGACAAGGTCTTCAAGGAGGCCGGCGCCGAGTGGCGGCACGCGGGCTGCTCGATGTGCCTGGGCATGAACCCCGACCAACTGGCCCCCGGTGAGCGCTCCGCGTCCACCTCCAACCGCAACTTCGAGGGACGGCAGGGCAAGGGCGGCCGCACCCACCTGGTGTCGCCGCAGGTGGCGGCCGCAACCGCGGTCACCGGCCGCCTCTCGTCCCCCGCCGATCTGCCCGGCGCAGCCGTCCTGGAGGCCTGAGAACGATGGAAGCTTTCACCACGCACACCGGGCGCGCCGTGCCGCTGCGCCGCAGCAACGCCGACACGGACCAGATCATCCCGGCCCACTGGCTGAAGAAGGTCACCCGCAACGGCTTCGAGGACGGCCTGTTCGAGGCCTGGCGCAAGGACCCCGAGTTCGTGCTCAACCGGCCCGAGCGCCAGGGCGCCACCGTCCTGGTCGCCGGCCCGGACTTCGGCACCGGCTCCTCCCGCGAGCACGCGGTGTGGGCCCTGCAGAACTACGGTTTCAAGGCCGTCATCTCGTCCCGCTTCGCCGACATCTTCCGCGGCAACTCGTTGAAGAACGGCCTGCTCACCGTGATCCTGCCGCAGGAGACGGTCGAGGAGCTCTGGCAGCTGACCGAGGCCGACCCCACGGTCGAGATCACCGTCGACCTCCAGGACCGCGAGGTCCGCGCCGGGGACGTCACCGCCCCCTTCGAGCTGGACGACAACGCCCGCTGGAGGCTGCTCAACGGCCTGGACGACATCAGCCTCACCCTGAAGCACGAGGCCGACATCGCCGCCTACGAGGCCGAGCGCCCCTCCTACAAGCCGCAGACCCTGCAGGCCTGAGCGGTCCGGCCGCCCCGCGGCCGCCCTCCGGCCCCACCTCCGCAGCGCCCCCCGCCCCCACCGGGCGGGGGGCGCTGCGGCGTGTTCGGCTCCACACCTCGTGACAACTCACCGCAGATGACACAATCGGCACATGGAACACGATGGCCAACTCGAGCTGTACGGGTTCCTCGCTGCCAGGTTGAAGCAGGCCCACACCCGGGTGGCGGGTCTGCAAGTGCCGGAGGACGTCAGGATGCAGTTGACCCGGCGGCTGCTTGTCATCACCGCGGCCGCGAAGCACGATCTCGCGGGTGCGGCAAGGCGTCTGGAGGAACTGATGAAGGACCTCGACGAAGGCCGATTCCCCGATCAAAGGTCTTCCTGAGCCCTGAGTTCGTTGCGGCACAAGGGTGATTCGCCCGTTTCGTATTTGATTTGCGGTATATATCCGCCTAGCGTGCGAAAAAGCCCGAACTTCATCGCCGGGCAAGTTTCCGAAGGGGAAGACGTGAACAAGGCGCAGCTCGTTGAAGCGATTGCCGACAAGCTCGGCGGCCGTCAGCAGGCCGCGGACGCGGTCGACGCCGTCCTGGACGCGATCGTCCGCGCGACGGTCAGCGGGGACCGGGTCTCGGTCACCGGCTTCGGCTCGTTCGAGAAGGTGGAGCGTCCCGCCCGCTACGCCCGCAACCCCCAGACCGGGGAGCGGGTCCGGGTCAAGAAGACCTCCGTCCCGCGCTTCCGCGCCGGTCAGGGCTTCAAGGACCTGGTCAGCGGGTCGAAGAAGCTCCCCAAGATGGGAGAGGTCTCCGTCAAGAAGGCGCCCAAGGGCAGCCTGAGCGGAGGCGTCACCGCCAAGGCCACCACCAAGAAGGCCGCCGCGAAGAAGACCACGGCGAAGAAGGCCGCCACCAAGGCGGCCACGGCCAAGAAGACCACCGCCGCCAAGACCACGGCCAAGAAGACCACCGCGGCCAAGGCGACGACGGCGAAGAAGGCGACCGCCAAGAAGACCACGGCGAAGAAGGCGACCGCCAAGAAGACCGCCCCGGCCAAGAAAGCGCCCGCCAAGTCGGCGGCCCGGAAGACCGCCGCCAAGCGGACCGCGAAGCGGTAACGATTCCGCGGCCCCGTACACGCCGACGGGCCGGGCACCCCGACTCAGGGGTGCCCGGCCCGTCGGCGTGTACGTCGTGTGCTCAGGCCCCCGGGTCGGGGAAGGTCTGCAGCGTCACGAACACCACCCGGCGCCCGTCCCCGCTGCCCTCCGTGCGGATCCGCACGCGTTGACCGGGCCGCAGCAGTCGCAGGCCCCCGGCGTCGAACGCCGCCGCGTCGAACGGCAGCGGCGTCCCGTCGTCCAGCAGCACGCTGCCGGCGCGGGTCTCGGGGTCGTAGGTGTACGCGGTGGCCTGCATGGGCCTCAGCCTATCGGGCACCGCCGCCCGGGGCCGGTGCCCCCGCGGCCGGGCACCCGGCCGGGCCGGGTGCCGTGGACCCGTCCTGCGGCGCCGCCCGAAGTCCCGGCAGCAGCAGCGCCCGCGTGTGCGGCCCGGCGCCCAGCAGCAGGGCGGCGGCCAGGTCCTCGCCCGTATCGACGTCCCGGCGCACGGAGTCCACGTCCGGCAGGGCGATCTCACGGGCGCCGGAGGCCCGGTGGCGGGCCCGCGAGGGCCCCCCGAAGGCCGGCGCGAGGGCGGTTCCCGCGGTCGCCGCCAGCAGCGTGGTGCCGATTCCGGCCGCGTCGGCCAGAAACGACCGCCCTGGGCGCCGCGCGGCCGCGCGGAGCACCGCGGCCAGTTCGGCGGGCCGCAAGGCCGGGAGATCGGCGTTCAGGGCCGCCACGGCGGCGGTGGGGTGGTGCCGGCGGACCGCTTCGGCGCCGTGCCGCAGCGCGGCGTTGAGGCCGGCCGCCGGCGAGTCCGGCACGACGCGCGCCCCCAGGGCCGCCAGCGCGGCCCCGGCGAGCGGGTCATCGGTGACGACCGTCACATTTCGTACCGCCGCGCAGGCCAGCGTGGCGGCCACCGTGTCCTGCGCGAAGGCCAGGGCCAGCCCGGGCCGCACGGGGCCGACGGCCTCCGCGAGGCGGCTCTTGGCGGCGGCCAGCGGCTTCAGCGGGACGACGAGCGACCATTCCACGGGTGGCGACACCGAACTATTGTGCTCGGGTCCCACGGGCCCACCGCCACCCTGCCCCAACCCCCCTTCCCGGCGGCCCGCCTCCGGGTGCACGATCTCCCTGGCACGTGCCCTGGCCCCCCGGCCCGGCGCCCGCGCCGGGGGCGCGCCCCCCGAGGGCCTTTCGCCCTGGCGTTACGGTGGCCCTTCCGGCGACACTTGTGCGGCCGCACCGGCCGTACGGTGCCGCCGACCACAGCAGGCCGCGGTCCGGTGATCCCGGGCCGGCGGCGGAACGAGGAGGAGTTCTGGTGTCCCGCCGCAGAATCGGCTTCTGGTACCGGCTCGCAGCCGTCATCGCCAAACCGCCGCTCGTCGTTCTCTTCAAGCGGGACTGGCGCGGAATGGAGCACATTCCGGTCCAGGGCGGATTCATCACGGCGGTCAACCACAACTCGTACCTCGACCCCCTGTCGTACGCGCATTTCCAGTACAACACCGGACGGGTCCCCCGCTTCCTGGCGAAGGCGCCGCTGTTCAAGCCCGCCTTCGTCGGCGCGGTCCTTCGCGGCACCGGCCAGATCCCCGTGTACCGGGAGAGCACCGACGCCGCCAACGCCTTCCGCGCCGCGGTGGACGCCATCAACTCCGGCGAGTGCGTCGCCTTCTACCCGGAGGGCACGCTGACCCGCGACCCCGAGATGTGGCCGATGGTGGGCAAGACCGGCGTGGCCCGGGTCGCGCTGATGACCAAGGCCCCCGTGATCCCGGTCGCCCAGTGGGGCGCCAACGAGGTCATGCCGCCGTACGCCAATGACAAGAAGGTCCGCCTCTTCCCGCGCAGGACGCTGCGGGTCGTCGCCGGACCGCCGGTGGACCTGTCGGCCTTCCACGGCCAGGAGGCCAACGCCGAGGTGCTCAGGGACGCCACCGACACCATCATGGCCGCGGTCAGCGAGCTGCTGGGCGAACTGCGCGGTCAGACACCGCCCGCCGAGCGCTTCGACCCGCGCAAGCAGAAGGGGACCACCAAGTGACGACGCGCTGCGCGGTCTACGGCGCGGGCTCCTGGGGCACCGCCTTCGCGATGGTGCTCGCGGACGCCGGCGCCCAGGTGACCATGTGGGGCCGCCGCCCCGAGGTCGTCGAGGCCGTCAACAACACGCGCAGCAACCCGTTCTACCTCCCCGGTACCGAGCTGCCCGCGACGATCACCGCCACCACCGACCCCGCCGAGGCCGCCCGGGACGCGGAGTTCGTGATCCTCTCCGTACCGTCGCAGACGCTCCGCGGCAACCTGGCCGAGTGGCAGTCGCTGCTGCCCCGCGACTCGGTGCTGGTCAGCCTGATGAAGGGCGTCGAACTCGGCACGGCCAAGCGGATGAGCGAGGTCATCGAGGAGGTCGCCAAGGCGGGCCCGGAGCGCGTCGCCGTGCTGTCCGGCCCCAACCTGGCCAAGGAGATCGCCGCGCGGCAGCCCGCCGCCAGCGTCGTCGCCTGCCGCGACGAGGCCGTCGCCAAGCGGCTGCAGGCCGCCAGCCACACCGCGTACTTCCGCCCGTACACCAACACCGACGTGGTCGGCTGCGAACTCGGCGGCGCGGTGAAGAACGTGATCGGCCTGGCGGTCGGCATCGCCGACGGCATGGGCCTGGGCGACAACACCAAGGGATCGCTGATCACGCGCGGCCTGGCCGAGACCACCCGGCTCGGCATCGCGCTCGGTGCCGACCCGCTGACCTTCTCCGGTCTCGCGGGCCTGGGCGACCTGGTCGCGACCTGCTCCTCGCCGCTGTCCCGCAACCACACCTTCGGTTTCAACCTGGGCAAGGGCATGACGCTGCAGGAGACCATCGCGGTCACCCGGCAGACCGCTGAGGGCGTCAAGTCCTGCGAGTCGGTCCTCGACCTGGCCCGCCGGCACGGAGTCGACATGCCCATCACCGAGACCGTCGTCGACATCGTGCACAACGGGAAGCAGCCGGTCGTCGCGGTCAAGGAGCTGATGTCGCGCTCCGCCAAGTCGGAACGCTGACGTCCGGAACGGTAAGGTCAACGCGACATGAGCATTCAGCCTTCTTCCCGCAAGCCGCGCGTCGCGGTCGTCTTCGGCGGACGCAGCTCCGAGCACGCCATCTCGGTCGTCACCGCAGGCGCCGTACTCAGCGCGATCGACCGCGACAAGTACGACGTGCTGCCGATCGGGATCACCACCGACGGCCGTTGGGCGCTCACCGCCGACGACCCGTCCCGGATGGCGATCGCCGACCGCGCGCTGCCGAGCGTCGAGCAGCTCGCCGAGTCCTCCGAAGGCTCGGTGGTGCTGCCGGTGGACCCGGCCAGCCGCGAGGTCGTCTACAGCGAGCCCGGCTCGGTGCCCAAGGTCCTCGGCGACGTCGACGTCGTCTTCCCCATGCTGCACGGCCCGTACGGCGAGGACGGCACCCTCCAGGGGCTGCTGGAGCTCTCCGGCGTGCCCTACGTCGGCTCCGGCGTGCTCGCCTCCGCCGTCGGCATGGACAAGGAGTACATGAAGCGGGTCTTCGTCTCCTTCGGCCTGCCGGTCGGCCCGTACGTCGTCATCCGCCCACGCGAGTGGGAGAACGACCCGGCCGCGGCCCGCGCGAAGGTCGTCGAATTCGCCGCCGACCACGGCTGGCCGGTCTTCGTCAAGCCCGCCCGCGCCGGGTCCTCGATGGGCATCAGCAAGGTCAACGACCTCGCCGGCCTGGACGAGGCGATCGAGGAGGCCCGCCGGCACGACCCCAAGGTGCTCGTGGAGTCGCTGCTGCGGGGCCGCGAGATCGAATGCGGTGTCCTGGAGTTCGAGGACGGTCCCCGCGCGTCGGTGCCCGCCGAGATCCCGCCGGTCACCGCGCACGACTTCTACGACTTCGAGGCGAAGTACATCGACTCCGCCGAGGGCGTCGTCCCCGCGCCGCTGACCCCGGAGCAGACCGCCGAGGTGCAGCGGCTCGCCGTGGCCGCCTTCGACGCGGCCTCCTGCGAGGGCCTGGTCCGCGCGGACTTCTTCCTGCAGGAGGACGGCGAGTTCGTGATCAACGAGATCAACACGATGCCGGGCTTCACGCCGATCTCCATGTACCCGCGCATGTGGCGGGAGAGCGGCGTCGGCTACGCGGAACTGGTGGACCGGCTGATCCAGGCCGCGCTGCGGCGCTCCACCGGCCTGCGCTGAGCCCGACCGGACGGGAGCCGTACCCCCGGTGCGTCAGAGCTCGGAGGGGATCGTCGTCTCCACCGCGTGCCCGAGGTCGGTCAGCGGATTGACCTCGGGCTTGTACCGGGCGGGTACCGTCACCTCGACGAAGGCCTTGCGGCCGGTCGTCGTGAAGCGGTAGCCGTCGCCGGTCGGCTCGACGAGCCAGCTGACGCCGTTGACCTCCACCGCGTCCGCGGTGGGGTTGTACGACGGGTTGCCCGGGGTCAGCATCTCGGGTCGCGGCACGCCGCAGCGCAGCACCACCGTAGGATCCCCCCAACCGGCGGTGAGGTCGGAGACGGGACGCACCGACCGCTTCGACAGGCCGTCGACCTTCCCCGGCAGCGCGTCGTGGAGCGCGCCGCACATCCGGGCGGCGGAGGCGGAGGGCGACGGAACGGCGACCCCGCCCGCGTCACCGCCGGAGGCGGAGATCCAGACCGCCGCCGCGGACACGCACGCGGCGGCGGACACGGAGACTAGCGCTACCCGGCGGTACATCACCCGCCGAGCCTACAGGGGGCCTACAGATGGACGACCGGACAGGTCAGGGTGCGGGTGATCCCCTCGACCTGCTGCACCTTCGCCACCACGAGGCGCCCGAGGTCGTCGACCGTGTCGGCCTGGGCGCGCACGATCACGTCGTACGGGCCGGTGACGTCCTCGGCCTGGATGACCCCGGAAATCTTGGAGATCACCTCCGCTACTGCCGAGGCCTTCCCTACCTCGGTCTGGATCAGAATGTACGCCTGTACCACGGAACCTCCAGGGCGGCTACGAGGATCATGTGGGAGGGAACGTCACGGTACCGCGTCGCCGCATGCCGCGGGGAGACCCGCGCGGTACCGGCCGTGCCGAAGCTGCCGCGCGAGCGCACACAGAAGGGGACCGGCCAGGTGAAGGGGACAGTCAGATGAAGGGCACCGTGGGCGAACTGGGGGAGTTCGGGCTCATCAGGGAGTTGACCGCCCGGCTCACCTCCAGCCCCGCCGTCCGGCTCGGACCGGGTGACGACGCGGCCGTGGTGGCGGCCCCGGACCGGCGGGTGGTGGCCACCACCGACGCGCTCGTGGAGGGGCGGCACTTCCGCCGCGACTGGTCCACCGCCTACGACGTGGGCCGCAAGGCCGCCGCGCAGAACCTCGCGGACATCGCCGCCATGGGCGCCGTGCCGACCGCGGTGCTGCTCGCCCTGGTCGTCCCGGCCGACCTGCCGGTGACCTGGCCGGTCGAGCTGATGGACGGCATCCGGGACGAGTGCCAGGTGGCCGGCGCGGCCGTGGTCGGCGGCGACGTCGTCCGCGGCGACACGATCATGCTCTCCATCACCGCACTGGGTGACCTGCGCGACCGCGAACCCATCACCCGATCCGGTGCCCGGCCCGGCGACGTCGTCGCCGTCACGGGCTGGCTGGGCTGGTCCGCGGCGGGACTCGCCGTCCTCTCCCGGGGGTTCCGCTCCCCGCGCGCCTTCGTCGAGGCCCACCGCCGCCCCGAACCGCCGTACCACGCCGGTCCCGCCGCCGCGGAACTCGGCGCGACGGCCATGACCGACGTCAGCGACGGGCTCGTCGCGGACCTCGGCCACATCGCCGCCGCCAGCGGGGTCGCCATCGACCTCTCCTCCGCCGACATCGACGTCCCGGCGCAGATGGCCGACATCGGCCAGGCCGTCGGGGTCGACCCGCTGCACTGGGTGCTGACCGGGGGAGAGGACCACGCGATAGTCGCCGCCTTCCCCCCGGACACGAAGCTGCCCGCCCGCTGGCGGGTCATCGGCCGGGTGGTGAAGGCCACCACGGCGCCCCAGGTCACCGTGGACGGCGCCCCCTGGGACAAGGCCGGCGGATGGGACCACTTCGGGGCCGAGTGACGGCGGCGACTAGATTCGGCCCATGACGATTCCACCGCGCGTGCTCACCGTCGCCGGCTCCGACTCCGGCGGCGGGGCGGGCATCCAGGCCGACCTGAAGACCATGCTCGCCCTCGGCGTCCACGGGATGAGCGTGGTCACGGCCGTCACGGCGCAGAACTCGCTGGGCGTCCAGGGCGCCTGGGAACTGCCCGTGGAGGCCGTACGGGCCCAGTTCCGCAGCGTCGTGGACGACATCGGCGTGCAGGCGGTCAAGACCGGGATGCTCGCCTCGGCCGGGCTCGTCACCGCCGTCGCCGAACTCCTCGCCCCGCTCGACGTCCCCGTGGTCGTCGACCCGGTCGGCGTCTCCAAGCACGGCGACCCGCTGCTCGCCGCCGACGCCGTCGAGGTCGTCAGGACCCGGCTGTTGCCGCTGGCCACCGTCGCCACCCCCAACCTGGACGAGGTGCGCCAGATCACAGGCGTCGTCGTGGACGGCGAGCCGGCCATGCGCGAGGCCGCGGCCGCCGTCCTCAAGTGCGGGCCCCGCTGGGCCCTGATCAAGGGCGGCCACCTCAGCGGCGACGCCGTCGACCTGCTCACCGACGGCAGCAGCGAGCACTGGCTGCGCGGCCCGCGGCATGACAACCGCCACACCCACGGCACCGGCTGCACCCTGGCCTCGGCCGTCGCCTCGTTCCTCGCCCGGGGGCTGGACGTCCCGGAGGCGGCCCACGCCGCCAAGGAGTACGTCACCGGCGCCATCGCGGCCGGCTTCCCGCTGGGCGGCGGGATCGGCCCCGTGGACCACGCCTGGCGGCAGCGCTGACGGATCCCGCCGGCCGACGTGCGGGAGGTCACAGCAGAAAGCCGGTCCACCCGAGGGTGGACCGGCTCCGGCAGCCGCAAGGCTGCGCTACGACGTCCTATGCGTCAGCGCGCGACCTTGCCGGCCTTGATGCACGAGGTGCAGACGTTGAGGCGCTTCGGCGTCCGACCGACCACGGCACGCACCGTCTGGATGTTGGGGTTCCAACGACGGCGAGTACGGCGGTGCGAGTGCGAGATGTTGTTGCCGAAGCCCGGCCCCTTGCCGCAGACGTCGCAGTTGGCAGCCACGGGTCACTCCAAAGACTTCAGATGCACTAACGGATAAATCCCGGCGGCGCCGTCGCCCGTCCAAGTGCATTGAAGGAGGACCGGTGGTGCCGTGGGACGGCCCGGGACAGCCCCGGGCAACCGGAGCAGCATACTACGACCGCTCCTGTCCCTCGAAATTACCATGGTCAGCGGTACGGGGCGGTCGCCCGGAGGGCCCCGGCGCTCAGTACGCTGCGTGCGGACACCTCCCCACCCCAGGTCCCCGGCCGCCCCCGCAGGAGGAACACGTGCCGCCGACGCTCGACCCCCCCGCGGTGCGCGCATGGTGCCGGCTGTCCCTCCAGGCACTGGGGCGGGCCCGCGAGGAGATCGACGCGATCAACGTCTACCCCGTCGCCGACGGGGACACCGGCACGAACCTCTTCCTGACCGTGGAGTCCGCCGCCCAGTCCGTGGACGCCGTCTTCGAGGGCCACGCCGCCTCGGGAAGCACCCCTGACCTCACCTCGTGCCTGCGCTCCATGGCGCACGGCGCGCTCATAGGGGCGCGCGGCAACTCCGGGACGATCCTGGCCCAACTGCTGCGCGGCATGGCCGAGGTCCTCACCGTGGACGCCGGCGACCTGCGTCCGGCCCTGCGCCGGGCCGCGGAGTCCGCGTACCAGGCGGTCGCGCACCCGGTCGAGGGCACGATGCTGACCGTCGCCACGGCCGCCGCGGAGGCCGCCTCCGCGGCGAGCGGCGGCGTCCACGAGGTGTCCCGGGCCGCGTACGAGGCGGCCCGCCTCGCGCTGGCGGCAACTCCGCGGCAACTGGCCGTCCTTGGTGACGCCGGTGTCGTCGACGCCGGCGGGCGCGGCCTCGTCGCCGTCCTGGGCGCCCTCGCTGACGCGGTCTCCGGGCAGGCCCCGATGGGCCCGCTCGACGACGCCCTGCGGGTGCCGCTGCCCAGGGGCGCGTCCCCGGTCGAGCCGTACGGCTGCGCTGCGGCGGGCGAGGGCGCGGACGGGGGCGACCCGCACGCGGTGCCCGGCGGGCCGGGCTTCGAGGTCATCTACCTCCTGGAGGCGCCCGATCGCGCCGTCCCCGCGCTGCGCACGCGGCTGGACCGGCTCGGCGACTCCCTGGTGGTCGTGGGCGGGGACGGGCTGTGGAACGTCCACGTGCACGTCGACGACGTGGGCGCCGCCATCGAGGCGGGGATCGAGGCCGGCCGGCCGTACCGCATCAAGGTCACGCACTTCGGGGACCAGGCGAGGGCGCTGGAGCGCGGGCGCCGCGGGACGAGCGGCGTGCACGGGACGAGCGGCGTCCACGGGGCGGGCGAACGGGGCGAGCGTGCGGTGCGTGCGGTCGTCGCCGTGGTGCGCGGCGAGGGCCTGGCCGCGCTCTGCGCCCGGGCCGGCGCCACCGTGGTCGCGGTACGGCCCGGGGAGCCGCCGGCGAGCGGCGACATCGCGGAGGCCATCCGCCGGGCCCACGCCCGCGAGGTCGTCCTGCTGCCCAACGACGTCGAACTGCGGCACGCGGTGGGCGCCGCGGCCGAACAGGCCCGCGCGGAGGGCGTCCGCGTGGCCCTCATCCCCACCCGGTCCGCGGTCCAGGGCATCGCGGCCATCGCCGTCCACGAGCCCACCCGGCGCTTCGACGAGGACGTCGTCGCCATGACCTCCGCGGCCGGCGCCACGCGCTACGCCGAGCTCGCCGTCGCGGAGGCCCAGTCCTGGACCATGGCCGGCGTCTGCCAGGGCGGGGACGTCCTCGGGCTCATCGACGGGGACGTCGCGGTGATCGGCGGGAACCTCGTGGAGACCGGGATCAACGTCCTGGACCGCATGCTCGCGGCGGGCGGGGAGATGGTCACCCTCGTCATCGGGACGGACGCGCCCGCGGACCTGGCGGACCGGCTCGAGGCGCACGTCCGCGACAGCCACCTCGCGGTCGACACGGTCGTCTACGACGGCGGCCAGGAGACGTGCCCGCTCCTGATCGGCGTGGAGTAGGCCCCGCTCGCCGGGCGGGGGCCGCCGTACATGAACGGCAGGCGCGGCCGTGCGGCCCGTCCGGTGACCATGTCGGCATCCTGCAACAGCCGTTCGACCGACGGGCGACGGTCGGGAGGCATTCCTCGGCACGGCCGGACAGCGCGTGCACAGTGGTCACGACGGCAACGTCACCCGCCGGGGGGGAACACGGCGGGACCGTACCGATGTGGGGGTAATCATGAACATGCGCATCCGCTCCGCCGCGGCCGTCGTGGTCGGCGCCCTGGCCCTGTCCGCTCTCGCGCTGCCGTCCGTCCAGGCGGCTCCCGCGGCCGCATCCGGCGGCACGCGGATATCCAACGTGATCGTCAACGGCGGCAAGTCCATCGTGGTCGACTCCTCGGGCAGGGCCTCCGTCACCGTCAAGCTCACGGCCTCCGACCCGGACGGCATCAGCGACGCGGGCGGGATCCTTTACCACGGCAAGGACGTCAACCACGACGACTGGGGCGTGGTGCTCCCCAGCTGCGGTGTGCACGCCGTCACCAGCTACACCTGCACCCTGGTGCTGAAGAGCACCTCGGACTACCGGCACTTCGGCGTGAGCAAGAACTCGCAGGCCGGCACCTGGAAGATGTGGGCCTACGCGAACGGCCTCAACAACGGGCACTACGTCCAGATCGACCCCGCCAAGACCTTCAAGGTGCTGCGCGCCACCAAGCTGACGGTCAACGCCACCCCGGAGCCGGTGAAGAAGGGCAAGACGATCACGATCACCGGCGCCCTGACCCTCGCGAACTGGGAGACGCACAAGTACGGCGGCTACGCCGGCCAGAAGGTCGTGCTGCAGTTCCGCAAGGCGGGCACGACCAACTACGTGAACGTCAAGGGCATCCCGTCGAGCAGGACGGGTTCGCTGAGGACCACGGTCAAGGCCGCCCAGGACGGCTACTACCGCTTCAGCTACGCCGGTTCGCCGACCGCCGCGCCCGTCGCCGTCGCGGGCGACTACGTCGACGTCAAGTGACCGGATGACAACGGTGTCCCGGGCGGCGCGCCCCAGGCGTCCGCCCGGGACACCCGGCGGCGACGCCCCACCGGCGGCCCGTGCGGCGCCGCGCGCAGCACTTTGTCGGCGGGGTGCGCAAAGATGGACGCGATGTCTGCTGCCCTTGACGAACCCCTCGCCCGATCCGTCGGCGGCCGCACCGCAAAGGTGTTCGCCGACCACCTCGACCTGCGCACGGTCGGGGACCTGCTGCACCACTACCCCCGCCGCTACGCCGAACGCGGCGAGCTGACCCGCCTGTCCGACCTCCCGCTCGACGAGCACGTCACCGTCGTCGCCCGGGTCGCCAAGGCGACGAAGAAGACGTACGGCGCGGGCAAGGCGCGCCTGGAGGTGGTCGTCACCGACGGTAGCGGTTCGCTGACGCTGGTCTTCTTCGGCCGGGGGGTGTTCAAGCCGGAGCACGATCTGCTGCCCGGCCGCCGCGGCATGTTCGCCGGCAAGGTGTCCGTGTTCAACCGGGCCCTGCAGCTGGCGCACCCCGAGTACCAGTTGCTGGACGCCGAGGACAGCGAGGAGGCCGTGGACGCCTTCGCGAACCGGCTGATCCCGATCTACCCGGCGGTCAAGCAGGTCAACTCGTGGACGATCGCGAAGACCGTGGACACCGTGCTCACCTCCCTGGGGGCCACGCAGTGGGCCGGCACGGGCGAGCCGCTGCCCGCCGCGCTGCGGGAGACGCGGGGGCTCGCGCCGCTGCCTGAGGCGCTGGAGAAGATCCACCGCCCGCGGTCCAAGGCCGACATCATGGTCGCCAAGGAGCGCCTGAAGTGGGACGAGGCGTTCGTGCTGCAGGTGGCCCTCGCGCGGCGCAGGGCGGCGGACGACGCGCTGCCGGGCGTACCGCGCGTCCCCGCGGAGGACGGGCTGCTGAAGGCGTTCGACGCCCGGCTGCCGTTCACGCTCACCGAGGGCCAGGAGACGGTGTCGGCGGAGATCTTCGCGGACCTCGCGACGGACCACCCGATGCACCGGCTGCTCCAGGGCGAGGTGGGTTCCGGCAAGACGATGGTGGCGCTGCGCGCCATGCTCGGCGTGGTCGACGCGGGCGGTCAGGCCGCGATGCTGGCGCCGACCGAGGTGCTGGCGCAGCAGCACCACCGCTCGATCACGGAGATGATGGGCGACCTCGCCGAGGGCGGCATGCTCGGCGGCTCGGACCTGGGCACCAAGGTCGTGCTGCTGACGGGTTCCATGGGGGCCGCCGCCCGCCGCCAGGCACTGCTGGACCTGGTGACCGGCGAGGCCGGGATCGTCGTGGGCACGCACGCGCTGATCGAGGACAAGGTGCAGTTCCACGACCTGGGCCTGGTCGTGGTCGACGAGCAGCACCGTTTCGGCGTCGAGCAGCGCGACGCGCTGCGCGGCAAGGCCAAGCAGCCGCCGCACCTGCTGGTGATGACGGCGACGCCGATCCCGCGCACGGTCGCGATGACCGTCTTCGGTGACCTGGAGACCTCCGTGCTGGACCAGCTGCCGGCCGGGCGTTCGCCGATCGCCACGCACGTCGTGCCGGCGAAGGACAAGCCGCACTTCCTGTCGCGCGCCTGGGAGCGGGTGCGCGAGGAGGTCGAGAACGGCCACCAGGCGTACGTGGTGTGCCCGCGGATCGGCGACTCGGACGACGAGGCGGACGCGTCGAAGAAGACCGCGGAGGACGAGGCGGAGCGGCGGCCGCCGCTGGCGGTGCTGGAGACCGCCGAGCAGCTGGCCAAGGGGCCGCTCGTGGGGCTCCGGGTGGAGGTCCTGCACGGGAGGATGCAGCCGGAGGCGAAGGACGACGTGATGCGCCGCTTCGCCGCCGGCGAGGTCGACGTGCTGGTGGCGACCACGGTGATCGAGGTCGGCGTCAACGTGCCGAACGCCACCGCCATGGTGATCATGGACGCGGACCGCTTCGGCGTCTCGCAGCTGCACCAGTTGCGCGGCCGGGTCGGCCGTGGTTCGGCGGCGGGACTGTGCCTGCTGGTGTCCGAGATGCCGGAGGCGACCTCGGCTCGCGCCCGGCTGGACGCCGTGGCCGGGACGCTGGACGGCTTCGAGCTGTCGCGCATCGACCTGGAACAGCGGCGTGAGGGCGACGTGCTGGGCCAGGCCCAGTCCGGGACGCGGTCGTCGCTGCGCATGCTGACGGTGATCGACGACGAGGACGTGATCGCGGCGGCCCGCGAGGAGGCCACCTCGCTGGTCGCCGCGGACCCCGAACTGGCCGGTCAGCCGGATCTGCGCAGCGCGCTGGAGAGCCTGGTCGACGCCGACCGCGAGCAGTACCTCGACAAGGGCTGACGGGCCGTCATTGTCAGTGCCCCCTGGGAGAATGGACACAGTCCGCGCCGATCCGCTCGGGAATCGGCGTAGTTGGACCTTTGGGGGCTGATTTCATGTCGTTCCGTCATCTGAACGAACTGCCGCTCGGTGAGAAGGTCTTCCGGATCGAGCTCTCCAGCGACGACGACACCACCGTCACCCTGACCCTGGCCGGCTGGTCCGAGGACGACCCGGACACCCTCCTCGCCTCCGGCACCCTCACGCTGCCGCTGACCGACGTCCCGTCCCTGCGCATCGCCCTCAACCGCGCGCTGCGCGCCCTCGCGCTCGTGGCCGACGTGTCCGAGCCCATCCCCGACCGTGACGTGCTGCGCGAGCTGTTCCCGGGGCACGGCGCGCCCTGGGTGCCGCAGCACGAGGAGGAGCTGGTCCGCCGGTTCCACGACGGCGAGTCCATCGCCCGCGTGGCCGCCCGCTTCGGCCGCACGCCCGACTCCGTCCGGACGAAGCTGCGTGAGCTCGGTCACGACCCGCGCCGCCCCGAGTACTGCCCGCCCGACGGCTGCCTGTCCTGGTCGCGTTACGCCTCGCCCGCGCTCGTCGGGACGGTGGCGGGCTCCCCCCTGCCGGAGGCCGGGGACGAGCAGGGCCGGGACTGACCTACGTATCGTGGGGGAGCGGCGCCGCGCAGGCGCCGTTCCGCCCGCCCACGAGACGAGTGAGCCGCAGATGACCCGCGTGATCGCCGGAGCCGCCGGTGGCCGCCGCCTGGCCGTTCCGCCCGGCAACGGAACCCGACCCACCTCCGACCGGGCGAAGGAGGGGCTGTTCTCCACCTGGGAGTCGCTGCGCGGCGCCCTGCACGGCGCGCGGGTCGCCGACCTGTACGCGGGATCGGGCGCCGTCGGCCTGGAGGCGCTCTCGCGCGGCGCCGCGCACGTACTGCTGGTCGAGGCCGACCCCCGCGCCGCCCGGGTCATCCGGGAGAACGTCCGCCACCTCGGGCTGCCCGGGGCCGAGGTGCGGGCCGGCAAGGCCGAGAAGGTGATCGCGGGAGAACCCCCGGCGCAACCGTACGACCTGGTGTTCCTGGACCCGCCGTACGCCGTCACCGACGACGAGCTCCGCGAGATCCTGCTCACACTCCGCACCCAGGGCTGGCTGGACGCCGACGCCGTCGCCACCGTGGAGAGGAGCACCCGCGGCGGGGAATTCCGCTGGCCCGAGGGGTACGAAGGGATCAGGGCCCGCCGGTACGGCGAAGGGACGCTTTGGTACGGTCGCGCCGCCGACGTTACTGACGCGTCATGAACCACCCGCAGAACCCTCAGAGCGAGGAGTCACCGTTGCGCCGCGCAGTCTGCCCCGGGTCCTTCGACCCCGTCACCAATGGACACCTCGACATCATCGCCCGAGCCTCGCGCCTGTACGACGAGGTCTACGTGGCCGTGATGATCAACAAGTCGAAGCAGGGCCTCTTCCCGATCGAGGAGCGCATCGCCCTCATCGAGGAGGTCACCGCCGAGTACGGCAACGTGCGCGTGGAGGCCTTCCACGGCCTGCTGGTGGACTTCTGCAAGCAGCGCGACATCCCCGCCATCGTGAAGGGCCTGCGCGCGGTCAGCGACTTCGACTACGAGCTGCAGATGGCCCAGATGAACAACGGGCTGTCCGGCGTGGAGACCCTGTTCGTCCCCACCAACCCCACCTACAGCTTCCTGTCCTCCAGCCTCGTCAAGGAGGTGGCGCAATGGGGCGGCGACGTCGCGCACTTGCTGCCGCCCGTCGTGCTGGAGGCCCTCAAGAAGAAGCTCGGGCAGCAGTAGAGTCTGGGACGTGGACGTCCAGAAGAAGCTCGACGAGATCGTGGCCGCCGTGGAGGCCGCCCGGTCCATGCCGATGTCGGCCTCCTGCGTGGTCAACCGTGCCGACCTGCTCGCCATGCTCGAAGACGTGCGGTCGGCGCTGCCCGACTCGCTCTCCCAGGCCCAGCAGCTGCTGGGCGGGCGGGAGCAGATGGTCGAGGAGGCCCGGGCCGAGGCTGGCCGGATCATCGGGGCCGCGCACGCGGAACGCGGTTCGCTGATCTCCGACACCGAGATCGCCCGCCGCTCCCAGCAGGAGGCCGAGCGCATCGTCACGGAGGCGCAGCGCGAGGCCACCGAGATCCGCGCCGAGGCCGACGACTACGTCGACAGCAAGCTCGCCAACTTCGAGGTCGTGCTGACCAAGACCATCGGCTCGGTGGACCGCGGCCGCGAGAAGCTGCTGGGCCACGGCCCGGCCCTCGACGAGAACGGCTACCCGTACGAGGACGACGACGCGCCGGAGCGCAGCGGCGACCCCGAGACGCTCCGCCGCCGCGCCGACGAGTACGTGGACGCCAAGCTGGGCGCCTTCGAGGCGGTCCTCAGCAAGACCCTGGAGGCCGTCGGCCGCGGCCGCCTGAAGCTCACCGGCCACCGCCCCATCGACGAGCTGGGCGACCACCTCGCCCACGACACGGACGCCGAGGGCCAGGTCCCCGGCCAGTCCGACGCCGAGTACCTCGCGGGCCTGGCCGCCCCCGTGGCGCCCGGCGACTACCAGTACGACCCGAACGCCGTGCAGCAGCCCGACTACGGCTATCAGCAGCACGACCCGTACCAGCAACAGCAGCAGGTCCAGCAGCCGGACCCGTACCAGCAGCAGGGCCAGTACGCCGACCCGTACGCCGCGCAGCCGCAGCAGGCGTACTACGACCCGAACTACGGCTGGCAGCAACCGCAGCAGCCGCAGCAGACCGGCTACGAGCAGCAGCACTACGCCCCGCAGCAGCACCAGCAGGGCCAGGGCGCGGCGCTGGACGAGACGAGCTTCTTCGACACCAGCATGATCGACCTGAACCGCCTGCGGGAGCTGGAGCAGGAGCGCGGTTTGGGCTGAGCCCGGGGGACCGGTATCCTGATCCCTCAGCCGTGTGATCCCCGGCGCTTTGGCGTGCCCGCCGTCGTCCCGACGGGCCCGCACCACCGGACCGAAGAAAGCAGGAGCCCTGAACACCCGCCTCGACCACCGCAACCCGCTCGTGTTCGACACGCACGAGCTGGGTCGTCGTCCTGGGGCGATGAAGAAGGTCTCCCGCTCGGTGCCGGCCCCCAAGGACATGGGCATCGAGGTCATCGGTGTCCGCGAGGGCACGGAGATCACGCTGGACCTCCGCCTGGAGTCGGTGATGGAGGGGGTGCTCGTCACGGGCACCGCCCGCGCACCGCTCTCGGGGGAGTGCGTAAGGTGTCTGGAACCGGTCGAGCGCGAGCTCGAGACGGACTTCCAGGAGATGTACTCCTACCCCGACGCCGACACCCGGACCGGTGGGCACCACGGTGCCGCCGACGCCGGTGACGACGCCGAGGAGGAGGACACTCTGTTCCTCGAGGGCGACCTGCTCGACCTCGAGCCCGTGCTGCGGGACGCGGTGGTTCTCGAACTGCCGCTGCAGCCGGTGTGCCAGGACGACTGTCCCGGCCTGTGCTCCGACTGCGGCGCGCGGCTGGCGGACGACCCGGACCACCACCACGAGGTCACCGACATCCGTTGGGCGGCCCTGCAGGAAATCCAGCTGAGCGGTGCCGAGGACGGCGCCGACGAGAACCAGGAGAAGTAGCCGTGGCTGTTCCCAAGCGGAAGATGTCGCGCAGCAACACGCGCCACCGCCGTTCGCAGTGGAAGGCTGCGCCCGTGAGCCTGGTGGCGTGCGAGCGCTGCCACGAGCCGAAGCAGCAGCACATCGCGTGCCCGAGCTGCGGCACCTACAACCGTCGTCAGGTCCTCGAGGTCTGATCGGCGGGTGAGGGGCTCCATGTCGTCAGACGGCGCAACGTCGACGGACGCCGGTAAGGCAGCCTCGTCCCCCGCGGTTCTGGAAGGGCGGCTCGGGTACACACTCGAACCCGCCCTTCTGGTGCGTGCGCTGACCCACCGCTCGTACGCGTACGAGAACGGTGGTCTGCCCACCAACGAGCGCCTGGAGTTCCTCGGGGACTCCGTGCTCGGCCTGGTGGTCACGGACACGCTCTACCGCACGCACCCGGACCTCCCGGAGGGCACGCTCGCCAAGCTCCGGGCCGCGGTGGTGAACTCCCGTGCCCTGGCCGACGTCGGCCGCGGCCTCGACCTGGGCAGCTTCATCCGCCTCGGCCGGGGCGAGGAGGGCACGGGCGGCCGGGACAAGGCGTCCATCCTCGCGGACACCCTCGAGGCGGTGATCGGCGCGGTCTACCTGGACCAGGGCCTGGACGCCGCGTCGGAGCTGGTGCACCGGCTCTTCGATCCGCTGATCGAGAGGTCCTCCAACCTCGGTGCGGGACTGGACTGGAAGACCAGCCTCCAGGAACTCACCGCGGGCGAGGGACTCGGTGTCCCGGAGTACGTGGTCTCCGAGACCGGACCCGACCACGAGAAGACCTTCACGGCTGCCGCCCGCGTCGGTGGTGTCGAGTACGGCACCGGCACCGGCCGCAGCAAGAAGGAAGCGGAGCAGCAGGCCGCCGAGTCCGCCTGGCGCGACATCCGCGCCAAGCGCGACGCGAACGGCACTGTCGCGAGCTGAACCCGTCAGGCCCGTCCGGCCGGCCCCCGAGGCCGCCCGGACGGGCCTTGCGGTTCCCCGGGCGGGGAACCGCTGTCCGAGAGGAGCGCACCGCGTGCCGGAGCTGCCCGAGGTCGAAGTCGTACGCCGGGGCCTGGACCGCTGGGTGAGCGGCCGTACGGTCGCCCGGGCCGAGGTGCTGCACGCCCGTGCCGTGCGCCGCCACCTCGCGGGCGGCGCGGACTTCGCCGCCCGGCTGGAGGCGCAGACCTTCGGTCCCGCCCTGCGCCGCGGCAAGTACCTGTGGCTGCCCCTGGCGGACTCCCCGCTGGCACTCCTCGGCCACCTCGGCATGAGCGGCCAGCTGCTCGTCCAGCCCGAGGACGCGCCCGCGGAGACCCACCTGCGGATCCGGATCGGCTTCGAGGACGACCTCGGCACGGAGCTGCGCTTCGTCGACCAGCGCACCTTCGGCGGCCTGTCGCTGCACGAGTGCGTACCCGGCGACCCCGAGCGGCTGCCGGTGCCCCTGTCGCACATCGCCCGGGACCCGCTCGACCCCCGCTTCGACGACTCGGCCTTCCACACCGCGCTGCGCCGCCGCCGCACCACGATCAAGCGGGCGCTGCTGGACCAGTCCCTGATCAGCGGGGTCGGCAACATCTACGCCGACGAGGCGCTGTGGCGCACCAAGCTGCACTACGAGCGGCCGACCGCGACCCTGACCCGGCCGGTCACCACCGAACTGCTCACCCACATCCGCGAGGTCATGACCGACGCCCTCGCCGCCGGCGGCACGAGCTTCGACAGCCTGTACGTCAACGTCAACGGGGAGTCCGGCTACTTCGACCGCTCCCTGGACGCCTACGGCCGCGAGGACGAGCCCTGCCGCCGCTGCGGCACCCCGATCCGCCGCCGCCCCTGGATGAACCGGTCGAGCTACTTCTGCCCCCGCTGTCAGCGACCGCCGCGCACCGCGGCCGGCGCCACCGCGCTCGTCGTCCGCTCGTCGTAGCTCCGCTGCGCCGTCAGCACCTCGGGCATCCGCGACTCCACGAGCTCGATCAGCGCGAGCAGCCGCTCGGCCGTGTCCCGGCCCAGCGGCGTCAGGCTGTAGTCGACGCGCGGCGGGTTGGTGGGCCGGGGCTCGCGGCGCACGAGGCCGTCCCTTTCGAGCGCGTGCAGGGTCTGCGAGAGCATCTTCTCGCTGACTCCGTCGACACGGCGGCGCAGCTCGTTGAACCGCAGTGCCCCGCCGGCCAGCGCACCCAGCGCCAGCGAACCCCACCGGCCGGTCACGTGCTCCAGCGTGGGGCGCGACGGGCAGGAGCGGGCGAACACGTCGAACTCCAGGGCCTCCGGCCCGGCACCACCGCTGCCGCCGGGGGCGTCACAGGTACGCGCGGACGTCTCCATGGGCGGGAGCGTACCCGCCAGCGGCACACCCCATGGGTCGCGCTGCGCCTCGGCGGGGACCCGCCGTGAGCCCCTGCCGTGAACCCCCGGCGCGCCCCGGGCCGTACGGCGCACAATGGGCGGATGCTTCCCGACGGCCCGCCCTCCCCGGCGTCCCCGGCTCCTCCGCCCGGCCCCGCCGCCACGTACGCCGAGACCGCCGAGCCGCAGGCGGAGGTCCCGCTGCTCGGCGGTGACGTGACCGAGGGCGTCGTCCGCGTCGGCGACACCGTCCGCCGCCCGACCGGCGCCCACAGCCCCCTGGTACACGCCCTGCTCCGTCACCTGGAGGACGCCGGATTCCCCGGCGCCCCGCGCCTGCTCGGCATCGACGCCGCCGGCCGCGAGGTGCTGACCTACGTCACGGGCGAGGTCGCCGGACGTCCGCGGCCCGCCTGGATCGCCGACGAGGACCGCCTCGTCTCGGTCGGCCGCCTCGTCCGTGCCTACGACGACGCGGCCGCCGGCTTCACCCCGCCGGAGGGCGTCGGAGCCCCGTCCGGTCCCGTCCCGCACCCGGACATGCCACCCGCACCCGACCACCCCGCCGAGCTGATCGGCCACATGGACTTCACGCCCGACAACATCGTCTTCCGGGACGGCCGGGCCGCCGCGCTCATCGACTTCGACCTGGCCAAGCCCGTCCCCAGGGTCGAGGAGATCCACAACGCGATGCTCTACTGGGCCCCGATCGGCGACCCCGCCGACGCCGACCCCCACCTGCGCGGCGTCGACGTCCCCCGCCGCTGCCGCCTCCTCGCCGACGCGTACGGGATGTCCGGCGCCGACCGCGGCCGCCTGCTGGAGGTCGCCGTGCTGCGGGCGCGCCGCGCGTGGTTCTCCATGAAGCTGATGGCCGAGACCGAGGGCGGCGGCTGGGCCCGCATGTGGCACGAGGGGCTCGGCGACCAGATCAAACGCCGCGAGGCCTGGCTCGAGCGCCACGGCACCTCGATCGAGGCGGCACTCACCGCCCCGTAGCGCCGACACCGCACGGCCGCACCCCCACCCCACGGCCGCGTCCCGCGGCACCACGTCCCTCCCGACCACACCCACCACTACGCGGCCGAAGCCGCCGCCGTTCAACGGCGCGCCCCCGGCGCAGCAACCCGCTCGGGACAGTCCGTCCTGGCGATCAGGCTGCGCCCGTGTGGAAAGAAGTTGCCGTCGGAGCTCTGCCCAGCGCCGGACTCCGACCGCCTGTGGACAGGCTCGCTCTCGCTGAGGCGGAACGGCGCCTCGGCCGAGGTCTGCCCGCTCCCCTGGCGGCCCTGCTGTTGGAGACCAACGGGGTGGTCGGCACCTACGGGAAGGACGTCGTCTGGTCCCTGGACCGGATCGTGCAACAGAACCTGCTGTTCTGGTCTCCCGATGCCTTCCCGGGCCTCTACATGCCCTTCGATCCCCTGTTGTTCTTCGGCGACAACAGCGGGGGTGACCAGTTCGCCTTCGTGGTGACGCCTGACCGTCCGGACATCTTCGTGTGGGCCCACGAGGACGACAGCCGGCTGTGGGCCGCCCGGGACCTGGAGGACTACCTCAACCGTTCCCTGGCAACCGGCGCCGACTGGTATCGGTAGCCACAAGGCCGCGAGCGCACCCGCTCGCGAATCGAGCGGCCGACGGTTGTCAGCGAGGATTTCCGGTCGTGCAAGACCAGTGATCGCTTCGCTTAGTCTCTTGGAATGGAGGACTCCGAGGCGTTCCGCATAGCGGTCAGAGCACAAGCAACGGCCATGCTGGACGGCGTTGCTTCTCCGTACGAACTGGCGTTGGAGATGTGGGGTTTCGCCATGGGTGAGTGGCCTGGGGCCGACGGAGACGAAGCGTGTTTCTCGCTGCATCTCATGTGGGGCGCGCTGACGGATTGGGTCGAGCTCCGGCCGGCGGAAACGGATCAAGCCGAGGCGCACATGATCACGGCGGCCCGTGAGTGGCTGACCATCGAAGGTGACCGGCAGGCCGAAGCCGAGTACTTCGATCATTGGGTCCACGACATTCTCGGATACGAGCGTCAGGCTTTGGTGGCGGATCAATAGGCGATCTTGAAAACCGTCGCGGCAGCGATATCCCCTGGGCGCGAGAACGGTAAGAGCCACGCACGCACGAGGGCCGCCGTCGATCTCGGTCCCGGAAGGAAACCTGTGATCGACGACGGCCCGCCGCGAGCTACCTGACCTGCGACTGCCTCTGCCTCAGTAGCCGAAGTCCTGCGTCCACCAGGGGCCGCCCTCGCCGAACACCGCGCCGACGCCGATCTTCTTGAAGTCGCAGTTGAGGATGTTCGCGCGGTGGCCGTCGCTGTTCATCCAGGCGTACATGACCTCCTCGGCCGTCGCCTGGCCGCGGGCTATGTTCTCGCCGCCGAGGTCCTTGACGCCCGCCTGGGCCGCGCGGTCCCAGGGGTCGTCGCCGTCGGGGTCGGTGTGGTCGAAGAAGCCCCGGGCGGCCATGTCGGCACTGAAGTCGGAGGCGAGCTCGGAGAGCTTCTTGTCGGCGTGCAGCGGCTGGCAGCCGGCGGTGGCCCGGACGGTGTTCACCAGGGCCAGGACGGAGACCTCGGCGACGCTCTGGTCGCCGTCCTCCACCTCCTCGTCGCCGCCCGGCACGGTGGTGGCCGCGGGCAGGGACGGGATGGTGGCCGGCGCGGAGGACGCGGAGGGCTGGGGCGCGGCGGGCGTGGTGGGGACCTCGACCGGGGCGGAGCTCGGTGCGGAGGGGGTCGGCGTCGTGGCGGTCACGGGTGCCGACGGCGCCGCCGGGGGCGCGGTCGTACGGGCGTCCCCGCGGCTCGCGGGGGCCGAGGTGTCGCGGTCGGCGGGCACGGCGCCGACGTCCTGGGGGCTCGCGGTGTTCGGCAGCCCGGCGGCCTGGACCTGGCCGGGAGCGTCGTCATGGTACGCGAACCCGCCGGAACCGTCCGGCGAGGGAAGCAGTCCGCTGGAGACGCCGATCGCACCGACGGCCAGCGCGGCGGAGGAGGCCAGCAGCCCGGTGCGCACCGGGTTCTGCTTGCGCCGCCGGGCCCTGCTGCTCTGCCCGCGGTGGCGCGGCGCCTCCGAGAACGGCGCCGGCTCGGAGGCTGTACGGCTGTGGCGGCCCATCCGGTGCAGTCCTTTATGTCGACGGTGTTCACCCGAACGGGTGAGTCCTGTTGCGGCGCGACTGTACCGAAAGACAGGCGGGGCCGGTGTGAACCCTGTGCAACTGGCGGGTTAGCGTGCTTCCATGAACGACGCTGTCCGACTCACGGCCTGGGTGCGAGGCCGAGTACACCAAGTGGGTTTCCGCTGGTGGACGCGGGCGAACGCGCTGGAGATCGGTGGGCTCGACGGCTATGTGAGCAATCTCTCGGACGGACGTGTGCAGATCGTGGCCGAAGGCGACCGGTCCCACTGCGACCGACTGCTCGACTGGCTGCGGACCGGCGACACGCCCGGCCGCGTCGACGGCGTGACCGAGATCTGGGGCGAGCCGCGCGGTGGCTACGAGGGCTTCGCGATCCGCTGAGGCACCGCCCGCCGCACCGCCCCGTCCTCGCAGGTGAGGGCCGGGCGACAGACCACCGGCATTCTCACGTGGCAAGAGCGGTAAGGAGGTTGCCATTTCGCGCACCACGTGCGAGGCTGCCGACAACGAGGACGCGGTGATCTTCGGGGAGCGGTTGACGGCCCCGTCCTCCACGCCACGCGGGACGCCCGCGGCGCCGTTCTCGCGCCGTGCTTTCTTAGGCGCACCCGACGACCGGGCTGTGATCGTGTTGACCGTCCAACCATTTGGTGAGACGCTGGAAGCCCCGCGCACCGCAGCTGTAGGCATGGCAAAGGGCAGCTTCGGCGCACACGGCGCGGGTGCCTCTAACCCCTCACAAACGACCCACACCGCTCCCCGGTCGGTCACTCAGCGTGGAGGACCATCCATCATGGCAAAGGCGCTTCTCGGTTACGTCGGCGGCCCCGACCCTCGACTCCTCGCCGAGATGCGAAGGCTGCAGCAGCGTGTCCAGGACCTGGAAACCGAGCTCGTACGGATCCAGGCCGAGAACGATGCGCTGGCCGCCGCCTCGCACGAGCTCGTCGACGTACCTCACGCGGAGCCGGTTCTCGCCTGACGCGGCCTTTCGGCCGGTCAAGTGGAAACGACTCCGTTTGGGAATGTGCAAGGGACGCCCCGGCGTCCCTTCGTCGTTTTCCGCCCCGTTGCCCTCCCATGATCTCCGCCCTTGCCTTGCATGTGCCCCCCGCATTCCTCGGTGAAACCGGGAGCGGGAGGTAGAGTCCAACGGCGTGCACCTCAAGAGCCTGACCCTGCGCGGGTTCAAGTCATTCGCCTCGGCGACGACACTGCGGTTCGAACCCGGAATCACCTGTGTCGTCGGCCCGAACGGTTCCGGCAAGTCCAACGTCGTGGACGCGCTGTCCTGGGTCATGGGCGAACAGGGCGCCAAGTCGCTGCGCGGCGGAAAGATGGAGGACGTGATCTTCGCCGGCACGACAGGGCGGCCGCCGCTCGGCCGCGCCGAGGTGTCGCTCACGATCGACAACAGCGACGGTGCCCTCCCGATCGAATACGCCGAGGTCACCATCACGCGGATCATGTTCCGCAACGGTGGCAGCGAATACCAGCTCAACGGTGACACCTGCCGTTTGCTGGACATCCAGGAACTGCTCTCCGACTCCGGTATCGGCCGCGAAATGCACGTCATCGTCGGTCAGGGACAACTGGATTCGGTGCTGCACGCCGATCCGATGGGCCGCCGCGCCTTCATCGAGGAGGCGGCCGGCGTCCTCAAGCACCGCAAGCGCAAGGAAAAGGCGCTGCGCAAGCTGGACGCCATGCAGGCGAACCTGGCCCGCGTCCAGGACCTGACGGCGGAGCTGCGCCGTCAGCTCAAGCCGCTGGGACGGCAGGCGCAGGTGGCCCGCCGGGCGGTGGTCATCCAGGCCGACCTGCGCGACGCCCGGCTGCGGCTGCTCGCCGACGACCTTGTCACCCTGCGGGACGCGCTGCGCTCCGAGGTCGCCGACGAGGCCGCGCTCAAGGAGCGCCGCGACGCCGTCGAGACGGACCTGGCGGCCGCCGTGCAACTGGAGGCGCGGCTGGAGGAGCAGGTCAGGGCGCTCGCCCCGCGCCTCGCCGACGCCCGGGCCACCTGGTACGGACTGTCGCAGCTGGCCGAGCGGGTCCGCGGCACCATCGGCCTGGCCGAGCAGCGCGTACGTCATGCCACCGCGCAGCCGACCGAGGAGCGGCGCGGCCGCGACCCGGAGGACATGGAGCGCGAGGCTGCCCGCATCCGCGAGCAGGAGGCGGAACTCACCGACGCCCTGGAGGCCGCGCAGCGCGCCCTGGACGACACCGTCGACCACCGCGCCGAGCTGGAACGCCGCCTCGCCGAGGAGGACAAGGCGCTCAAGGCCGCGGCCCGGGCCATCGCCGACCGCCGTGAGGGCCTGGCCCGGCTGCAGGGCCAGGTCAACGCCGCCCGCTCCAAGGCCGGGTCCGCCGAGGCCGAGATCGGCCGGCTGGCCGCGGCCCGCGACGAGGCGCGCGAGCGCGCCGAGTCCGCCCAGGAGGAGTACGAGGAACTGCGCGCCCGGGTCGAGGACCTGGACGCCGACGACTCCGAGCTCGACGAGCGCCTGGAAGCCGCCAAGGACGAGCAGGTCCGCGCCGACGAGGCGCACTCCGCCGCCCGCGAGGCCGCGACCGCCGCCGAACGCCGACGGGCCGCGCTCGCCGCCCGCCACGACGCCCTCGCCCTCGGCCTGCGCCGCAAGGACGGCACCGGCGCCCTGCTCGCCGCGGGCGACCGGCTGGCCGGGCTGCTCGGCCCCGCCGCCGAACTGCTCACCGTCGCCCCGGGCCACGAGGTGCCGGTCGCCGCCGCGCTGGGCGCCGCCGCCGACGCCGTGGCCTTCTCCGGCCCGTCCGCCGCCGCCGAGGCGCTGCGGCTGCTGCGCAAGGACGACGCGGGCCGCGCCGCGCTGCTGGTCGCCGGCGAGAGCGGCCCGCAGGAGCAGGCCGCCGAGGTGCCCGCGGGCGCGCGGGCCGCGGCCGCGCTCGTCAGCGGCCCCGACGAACTGCTCCCGGCCGTGCGACGTCTGCTGCGGGACCATGTCGTCGTGGAGAGCCTCGCCGAGGCCGAGTCACTGGTCGCCACCCACCCGCGGCTGATCGCGGTGACCGCGGAAGGCGACGTCCTCGGCGCCCACTTCGCGCACGGCGGCTCGGCCGGCGCCCCCAGCCTGCTGGAGGTCCAGGCCGCCGTCGACGAGGCGGCCGCCGAGCTGGAGGCGCTGGCCGGGCGCTGCGAGACGCTCGCGGAGGAGCAGGCCGCGGCCAAGGAAC
Source organism: Streptomyces sp. NPDC008238 (assembly GCF_042956445.1). Lineage (NCBI taxonomy): Bacteria > Bacillati > Actinomycetota > Actinomycetes > Kitasatosporales > Streptomycetaceae > Streptomyces > Streptomyces sp. NPDC008238. The sequence continues at coordinate 125,287 of NZ_JBIBGK010000014.1, forward strand.
GCCGGGGGGCGGCCGCCCGGGTGGTCGACGAGCTGACGCAGCGTCGCCGGGCCGCGGAGAAGGAGAAGTCGGCCGTGGCCCAGCAACTGGGCCGGCTGGGCGGCCAGGCCCGCGCCGCGGCGGGGGAGGCGGAACGTTCTGCCGCCGCCGTGGGCCGCGCGGAGGAGTCGCTGGCGGCCGCCATAGAGGAGTTCGAGGAGCTCTCCTTCCGGCTGAGCGAGGCGGAGGCCGCCCCCGCCGACGAGGAGCCGGACACGTCCGTGCGGGACCGGCTGGCCGCCGACGGCGCCAACGCCCGCCAGACAGAGATGGAGGCCCGGCTCCAGGTCCGTACCCACGAGGAGCGGGTCAAGGGCCTGGCCGGACGCGCGGACGGCCTGGACCGCGCGGCCCGCGCCGAACGCGAGTCCAGGGCCCGGGCCGCCCGCCGCAAGGCGCGCCTGGAGTACGAGGCGCAGGTCTCCTCCGCGGTGCTGAAGGGAGCTCAGGGCCTGCTGGCGTACGTCCAGGTCTCGCTGGGGCGCGCGGACGAGGAGCGGGGCGCGGCCGAGCGCGCCAAGGCCGAGCGCGAGGCGGAGCTGGACACCGCCCGCCGCCGGGGCCGTGAGCTGAAGTCCGAACTGGACCGGCTGACCGACTCCGTCCACAAGGGCGAGGTGCTGGGCGCCGAGAAGCGCATGCGGATCGAGCAGCTGGAGGGCAAGGCGCTGGAGGAGTACGGCGTCGAGCCCGCGGGGCTGGTCGCGGAGTACGGGCCCGAGCAGCTCGTGCCGCCGTCGCCGCCCGCCGAGGGCGAGGTGCTGCCGGAGGACCCGGAGCACCCCCGCAACACGCCGCGCCCCTACCACCGGGGCGAGCAGGAGAAGCGGCTGAAGGCGGCGGAGAAGGCGTACCAGCAGCTGGGCAAGGTCAACCCGCTGGCGCTGGAGGAGTTCGCGGCGCTGGAGGAGCGGCACAAGTTCCTCTCGGAGCAGCTGGAAGACCTCAGGAAGACCCGGGCCGACCTGCTGCAGGTGGTCAAGGAGGTCGACGAGCGGGTCGAGCAGGTCTTCACCTCCGCCTACCACGACACCGCGCGGGAGTTCGAGGGCGTCTTCTCCCGGCTCTTCCCCGGCGGTGAGGGCCGGCTGATCCTCACCGACCCGGAGAACATGCTCACCACCGGTGTGGAGGTGGAGGCCCGTCCGCCGGGCAAGAAGGTCAAGCGGCTGTCGCTGCTGTCGGGCGGCGAACGCTCGCTGACCGCCGTGGCGCTGCTGGTGTCGATCTTCAAGGCCCGGCCGAGCCCGTTCTACGTGATGGACGAGGTCGAGGCCGCGCTGGACGACACCAACCTGCAGCGGCTGATCCGCATCATGCGGGAGCTGCAGGAGAGCTCGCAGCTGATCGTCATCACCCACCAGAAGCGGACGATGGAGGTCGCCGACGCGCTGTACGGCGTGTCCATGCAGGGCGACGGCGTGTCGAAGGTGATCAGCCAGCGCCTCAAGGCCTGATCGACCGCCGACTTCACGTGGTGAACGAAGAAGGGTCGTCGCCATCGCGCTGATCGGCCGGTGAAAGGCCCCGCCGACGGCGACCACCGCGGCGACCTGCTGAGCGTCGAGGCGTGGCAGGTCGTGTTCGGCGTGATGGTCGTGCCCGCCGTCCTGTACGGCCTGCCGTCGTTCGCCATCCCCGAGTCGCGCCGCTTCCTGATCTCGGCCGGGCGGATCTCCGACGCCGAGAAGGTGCTGCGCGACGTCGAGGGCGCGCACGCGGACACGGGCGCGCGGGTCACCGAGATCCGCGAGCACCTGCGCCGTGGTGCCCGTCCGGGCCCGGGGGCGTCGTCGCCCGCCGGGCCGGTCCTCGAGCCGGATCAGTCCTTGAGCCGGGGCAGCACCTGCTCCGCGAACAGCCGCAGGCTCCGCCAGCCCTCCTCGACCGGCATCCCCCCGCACAGCGGGTGCAGCACGAGCGCGGCGGCCGGGTCGGTGCTCGCTTCCGCGAGGGCGACGCACTCGTCGGGGGTGACCACGCGGTAGACGCCCTCGCGGCGCAGTTCCTCCGGGGAGGCGGCCGTCGAGCGCACCGCCGAGTGGATGCCGGCGGACTGCCAGGAGGCGTAGGTGGCGGCCTCGTAAAACAGCCGGCCGCCGTGCTCGGCCCAGGTGCGGTCGGGGTCCTCGGACAGGTGGAGCAGCGGCACCTGCGGCGGGGGCATCAGGCACCAGCCCTCCGTGCCGTGCTCGGCGAGCTGCTCCCGGTAGTACGCCTCCAGCTCCGGCAGGTGGGCGCTGGGGAAGAACGGCAGACCGAAACGCGCCGCCCGGCGCGCCGCGGCGCGCGAACTGCCGCCGACGATCAGCAGCGGGTGCGGCGAGCTGTGCGGGCGGGGCGTGACCCGGACCGTCCGGCCGCGGAAGACGAAGGGCTCACCGGTCCACGCCTTCAGGAGCGTGTCCAGCAGTTCGTCCTGGAGGGCGCCGCGCCGGTGCCAGTCGACCCCGAGGGCCGCGTACTCCTCGGGGCGGTAGCCGATGCCGGCGACGGTGACCAGCCGCCCGCCGCCGACGTGGTCGAGCACCGCCAGGTCCTCCGCCAGCCGCAGCGGGTCGTACAGCGGCCCGATCAGCGCGGAGACGGTGACCGCGATCCGGCGGGTCGCGCCGAGGACGGCCCCCGCGAAGGTCAAGGGCGAGGGCAGCCAGCCGTCGGGGGAGCCGTGGTGCTCCTCGGTCTGGAGGGTGGCGACGCCGCGCTCGTCGGCGTACGCGGCCATCTCCAGGGCGGCCCGGTAGCGGTGGCTCAGCGCCCCGGGCGAGGCCGCGGGGTCGACGAGGTTGAAACGTACGACAGTGGCGGGCATGCGCCGACGTTAGCTGACGAACCGTCAGATGAACAGAGTCGCGGACGCCCGCCGGGTGGCTCCCGGGAGGGCGGGCCGCGTGACCGATACTGGACGGGTTATGGAAACCGTCATTCTTGCCGTAGTCATCGCCCTGGTCGTGATCCTGGCGGCCGGCGGGCTGGTGGTGGGCAGCCGCCGCAGGAAGCAGCTGCCCCCCGCGCCGCCCACCGAGCAGCCGACGATCACCGCGCCTCCCGCCGAACCGCAGGTCGGCGACGAGGCGGAGGCCCCGCGGGATGAGCCCCGCCGGACCATCGAAGAGGTCGAGCTCCCCGAGTCCGAGGACGCCTCCGCAGGCGGCGTCATCGTCGAGGAGCGCCCGGCCGCCCCCGAGATCGAGCAGCCCGAGCCCACCGCCGGCCGTCTGGTACGGCTGCGCTCCCGGCTCTCGCGCTCGCAGAACGCGCTGGGCAAGGGCCTGCTCACGCTGCTCTCGCGCGAGCACCTCGACGAGGACACCTGGGAGGAGGTCGAGGACACCCTGCTCACCGCGGACGTCGGTGTCGCCCCCACCCAGGAACTGGTGGAGCGGCTGCGCACCCGGGTGAAGGTGCTCGGCACCCGCACCCCCGCCGACCTGCGGCAGCTGCTGCGCGAGGAACTGCTGACCCTGGTCGGCACGGACCTGGACCGCACCCTGCACACGGACGGGCTGCCGAACGCGGACGGTGCCGAGCAGCCGGCCGTGCTGATGGTCGTCGGCGTCAACGGCACCGGCAAGACCACCACCACCGGCAAGCTCGCGCGCGTCCTGGTGGCCGACGGCCGCAGCGTCGTGCTGGGCGCCGCCGACACCTTCCGTGCCGCGGCCGCGGACCAGCTGCAGACCTGGGGCGAGCGGGTGGGCGCCCGTACCGTGCGCGGGCCGGAGGGCGGCGACCCGGCGTCGGTCGCCTTCGACGCGGTCAAGGAGGGCATCGCCGAGGGCGCGGACGTCGTCCTCATCGACACCGCGGGCCGGCTGCACACCAAGACCGGCCTGATGGACGAGCTCGGCAAGGTCAAGCGCGTCGTGGAGAAGCACGGCCCGGTCAACGAGGTCCTGCTGGTCCTGGACGCCACGACGGGTCAGAACGGCCTCGTGCAGGCCCGGGTCTTCGCCGAGGTCGTCGACATCACCGGCATCGTGCTCACCAAGCTCGACGGCACCGCCAAGGGCGGCATCGTCGTCGCTGTCCAGCGCGAGCTGGGCGTGCCGGTCAAGCTGATCGGCCTGGGGGAGGGGGCGGACGACCTCGCCCCGTTCGAGCCCGAGGCCTTCGTGGACGCGCTGATCGGCTCCTAGCCGGCGGCAGCGGTCGACCAGCGGACGAGGGGCGCACTCCCGGGAGTGCGCCCCTCGCCGTCGTTCACGCGTACGCGCGGTCCCGGTGGCAGACGTACGCCAGCGTGCCCAGCAGCAGCCGGGCCTCCGGGGGCTGGCGGTCGGCGTCCAGCGCCGGCGGCCGCAGCCAGCGGACCGGGCCCAGGCCGCCGAGGTCGGAGGGCGGGGCGGTCACGTGCTCGCCCGGCCCGAGGCAGCGCAGGTCGAGGTCGGCGTCGTCCCAGCCCATGCGGTACAGCAGGTGCGGGAGTTCGGCGGCGGCCCCCGGCGCGACGAAGAACTGCGCCCGGCCGTCCGGGGTGGCGACGACCGGGCCGAGCCGCAGGCCCATCCGCTCCAGGCGCACCAGAGCGCGCACGCCGGATCGTTCCGCCACGTCGATCACGTCGAAGGTGCGCCCCACGGGAAGCATCAGCGCCGCGCCCGGGACGTGCTCCCAGGCCGCCACGGCCTCCTCGAGGGTCGCCCCGGCCGGCACCTCGCCGGCGAAGTCCAGTGCGTGGGCGCCCGGTGCCTCGCACCCCGGGTCACCGCAGGAGCACTGCCCGCCCCCGCGTGTGGCGCGCGCACCCGGCGCCACCGCCCATCCGCACAACCCGGTGTACTCCGCCACGGTGGTGCACGCCGAGGCGTGCGTCCGGCGGCGCGCGCCGGAGCGGATGTGACGCATCTCCCGCATGCTGCCGATCGTGAAGCCCATGACACCCCCAACGGGTCGCAGTTGCCGATGGTTACGCCCGTGCCTGATCGGCATGTGTCAAGTGAATCGCTCCGCGTGCACATGTAGTTCATTCGAAGGGGTGGCGAATGGTGGCGTTTTCGCTGAAGGCATCGCCGGATGGGTGATCGTAGGATTACTTTCGGTTTGCAAGCCCCGGAAGTGTGCGGGCCGGCGGGTATGCCGGAGGCAAGACTCGTAGGACACTGAGGCACTGGGGGCCCAGGCAGGCAACGGCCCTCATCCCCGAAGGTGTTGGGCGACGGAATGGGGGCGTCACGGTGGGCGGCACACAGGACAAGCAGCCCAACGCGCAGCTGACCTCTTGGTTTGTGCGCAGTGGCTGGTCCAAGGGCGAACTCGCCCGTCAGGTGAACCGCAGAGCGCGCCAGATGGGTGCCCTGCACGTCAGCACGGACACCTCACGGGTGCGCCGCTGGCTGGACGGCGAGCAACCGCGCGAACCCATCCCGCGCATCCTGTCCGAGCTGTTCTCCGAACGCTTCGGCACCGTCGTCCCGGTGGAGGACCTGGGGCTGCGCCCCGCCCACCAGCCGCCCGCCTCGACCGGAGTGGACCTGCCGTGGGCGGGGCCGCAGACGGTCCAGCTGATCAACGAGTTCTCCCGCAGCGACCTCATGCTCGGGCGCCGCGGCTTCCTCGGGACCTCCCTGGCGCTGGCCGCAGGACCCTCCCTGGTCGAGCCGATGCAGCGCTGGCTGGTGCCCACCCCCGCGTCCGGCGCCGACGTGCCCCCGCCGCGCGACTCCGGCGGCAGGGTCCGGCTCTCCGAGCCCGAGCTGGAGCTGCTGGAGGCCACCACGGTGATGTTCCGGCAGTGGGACAACCAGTGCGGCGGCGGCCTGCGCCGCAAGGCCGTGGTGGGCCAGCTGCACGAGGTCACCGACCTGCTGCAGGAGTCCCATCCGCAGTCCGTCGCCAAGCGGCTCTACCGCGTCACCGCCGAGCTCGCGGCGCTCGCCGGCTGGATGTCGTACGACGTCGGACTGCACCCGACGGCGCAGAAGTACCTGGTCCTGGCCCTGCACGCGGCCAAGGAGGCCGACGACCGCCCACTGGGCGCGTTCGTCCTGTCCAGCATGAGCCGCCAGATGATCCACCTGGACCGGCCGGACGACGCACTGGAACTCATCCACCTGGCGCAGTACGGCAGCAGGGACACCGCGAGCGCCACCACCCAGGCGATGCTGTACGCGATGGAGGCCCGCGCCTACGCCAACATGGGCCAGGTCAGCAAGTGCCACCGCGCCGTGCGGATGGCCGAGGACTCCTATACCGACTCCCGGCCCACCGAGGACCCGGACTGGATCAGCTTCTTCAACGAGGCCGAGCTCAACGCCGAGAACGCCCACTCCTACCGCGACCTGGCGTACGTGGCCGGCCGCAGCCCCACGTACGCCTCGCTGGCACACCCGGTGATGCAGCGGGCCGTCGACCTCTTCGCGAAGGACAGCGTCCACCAGCGCGCCTACGCCCTCAACCTGATCGGCATGGCCACCGTGCACCTGCTCCAGCGCAGCCCGGAGGAGGCCGCCGGGCTCACCGTCCAGGCGATCGACGTCGCCAAGCACGTGCGCTCCGAGCGGGTGAACACCCGTATCCGCAAGACCGCCGACAGCGCCCTGCGCGACTTCGGCAAGGTCGCCGAGGTCGCCCAGCTCAGCGAGCGCCTCGCCGCCGACCTCCCCGAGGTCGCCGAGACCGCCTGAACCGGCGGTCCGCCCCGCACCCCGGCCGCGGCCGGCCATCCCGACAGCCCGACTCGGCTCCCCCATGCCAGGTCAACCGGGTGGCCCGCCGCGGCCGGTCCTCGTCCACCGGCGCTTCGTCCTCCGGCGCGTCCTCCCGCGCCCCCTCGACGGCGTGGCGAGGTTTGTCCACCCCGGCCCGCGCGGCACGTATACAGCTCGTCGGCCCGCCAGAGGGGTCGCGGCGTCATGACGGCGTCGTCATGGCGGCGCCCGCTGGGGCGGCGGTTCATCGCGACGTAACACGGACGACTTCTTCGTCACGGTGACGAAACACCCGATGGCGCCGACGGAAACCCGGCTGGGACAACCTCATGGCGAAAACCGGCCCACCGAGCCCGCTTCCCGCACGGGCCGTTCGGATGACGAGGAGACGCCGATGGCAGCAGGCTTTCTGACGCTTGCCGCAGACACGCCCACGCTCGACAGCGGTAGCACGGCGTTCATGCTGCTGAGCGCGGCACTGGTGCTCGTGATGACCCCCGGCCTGGCCTTCTTCTACGGCGGCATGGTGCGGGTCAAGAGCGTCCTGAACATGCTGATGATGAGCTTCATCGCCATCGGCATCGTCACGGTGCTGTGGACGCTCTACGGCTTCAGCGTCGCGTTCGACTCCGGCAACGCCTTCTTCGGCGGCTTCGAGTGGGCCGGCATGCGCAACATCGGGATCAACCAGCTGTGGGACGGCTACACGATCCCGGTCTACGTCTTCGCCGTGTTCCAGCTGATGTTCGCGATCATCACACCGGCCCTCATCAGCGGTGCCCTGGCCGACCGGGTGAAGTTCACCGCCTGGTCGCTCTTCGTGGCCCTGTGGGCGACGGTCGTGTACTTCCCGGTCGCCCACATGGTCTGGGCGTCCGACGGCTTCCTCTTCACGCGCGGCGTGATCGACTTCGCCGGCGGTACGGCGGTGCACATCAACGCCGGTGCCGCGGCGCTCGGCGTGATCCTCGTCATCCGCAAGCGCGTGGGCTTCAAGAAGGACCCGTTCCGGCCGCACAACCTGCCGCTGGTCATGCTCGGCGCCGGTCTGCTGTGGTTCGGCTGGTTCGGCTTCAACGCCGGCTCCTGGCTCGCCTCCGACGGCGTCGCGGCCGTGGCCTTCACCAACACCCAGGTCGCCACCGCCTCCGCGATGCTCGGCTGGCTCGCCTACGAGAGGATCAGGCACGGCTCCTTCACCACCCTGGGCGCCGCCTCCGGAGCGGTCGCCGGCCTGGTCGCCATCACCCCGGCCTGCGGCTCGGTCAGTCCGCTCGGGGCCCTCGCGGTCGGCGCCATCGCCGGTGTGGCCTGCGCCGCCGCGGTCGGCCTGAAGTTCAGGTTCGGCTTCGACGACTCCCTCGACGTGGTCGGCGTGCACATGGTCGGCGGCATCGTCGGCTCGCTGCTCATCGGCTTCTTCGCCACCGGCGGGGTCGGCCAGACCGCCAAGGGCGTCTTCTACGGCGGCGGCTTCGACCAGCTGTGGAAGCAGTTCCTGGGCGTCGGTGTGGTCCTGGCCTACTCGCTGGTCGCCTCGGCGATCCTTGCCAAGCTGATCGACCTGGTGATCGGATTCACCGTCAGCGAGGAGACCGAGGTCGCCGGCATCGACCAGGCCGAGCACGCCGAGACCGGCTACGACTTCGCGGGCGTGGCCGGTGCGGTCAGGGCCGCCCTCTCCTCCCTGGACAGCAGCAGTGGCAGCGGCACCCAGGTGACCGACGCCCCGTCGAAGAAGGTGGACGCGTGAAGCTCATCACCGCGGTCGTGAAGCCGCACCGGCTGGACGAGATCAAGGAGGCCCTGCAGGCCTTCGGCGTCCAGGGCCTGACGGTCACCGAGGCCAGCGGCTACGGCCGCCAGCGCGGCCACACCGAGGTCTACCGCGGTGCCGAGTACACCGTCGACCTCGTGCCCAAGATCCGCATCGAGGTGCTCGTCGAGGACGGCGACGCCGACCAGCTGATCGACGTCGTCGTCAAGGCGGCCCGCACCGGCAAGATCGGTGACGGCAAGGTCTGGAGCATCCCCGTCGAGACCGCCGTACGGGTCCGGACCGGGGAGCGCGGCCCGGACGCACTCTGAGGACGCGGGGGGCGCGGCCGGGAGACCGGCCGCGCCCCTTCCGCACCACCGAAACCGGGCGGTTCCGCCGCACGGCCTGCGACTGGAGACAGTGTGACGGAGAACGTCGACGCGAAAGCCCCCGACGGACACGCCCCCGCAGGCTACGCGGCGGCCCGGCTGGCCCTCCTGAACGGCGGGGGACCGTCCGGGCCGCCGCGGCGCAAGGCGCTGGCCGCCCTCACCGACGGCTGGCTCGCCGACCTCGCCCGCGGCGCGGCCGACCGGACCGGGGCCCGGGGCTGGTCGCTGGTCGCCGTCGGCGGCTACGGCAGGGGCGAGCTCTCCCCGCGCAGCGACCTCGACCTGCTGCTGCTCCACGACGGCTCCGCCGGGCCCGGTGACGTCGCCGGCCTGGCCGACGGGATCTGGTACCCGGTCTGGGACCTCGGCGTCGCCCTCGACCACTCCGTCCGCACCCCCGCCGAGGCCCGCGGGACCGCCGCCGAGGACCTGAAGGTCCAGCTCGGCCTCCTCGACGCCCGCCACATCGCGGGCGACACCGCCCTCACCGCCTCCTTGCGCACCGCCGTCCTCGCCGACTGGCGCAACCAGGCCCCCAAGCGGCTCCCCGCGCTCCACGAGCTGTGCCAGGAGCGCGCCGAACGTCACGGCGAGCTCTCGTACCTGCTGGAGCCCGACCTCAAGGAGGCCCGCGGCGGGCTGCGCGACGCGACCGCGCTGCGCGCCGTCGCCGCGTCCTGGCTCGCCGACGCGCCCCGCGAGGGCCTGGAGGAGGCCCGTACCCGGCTGCTCGACGCCCGCGACGCACTCCACCTGGTGACGGGCCGCGCCACCGACCGGCTGGCCCTGCAGGAGCAGGACCAGGTCGCCGACGCGCTCGGGCTGCTGGACGCCGACGCGCTGCTGCGCCAGGTCTACGAGGCGGCCCGCACCGTCGGCTACGCCTTCGACGTCACCTGGCGCGAGGTCGGCCGGGTCCTGCGCTCCCGTCAGACGCGCCCCCGCAGGCGCGGGCTGCTCGGCCGCTCCCGTCCCGAGCAGGGGAACGCCCCCGAGCGCACCCCGCTCGCCGAGGGCGTCGTGGAGCACGAGGGCGAGGCCGTCCTCGCGCTCACGGCCAGGCCCGAGCGCGACCCGGTGCTGCCGCTGCGCGCCGCGGCGGCAGCCGCCGAGCACGGCGTGCCGCTGTCGCTGCACGCGGTCCGCCGGCTGAGCGCGGCCCAGGCCACCCGGCCGCTGCCGGTGCCGTGGCCCGCCGAGGCCCGCGAACAGCTCGTCACCCTGCTCGGAGCGGGGGAGTCCACCGTCCAGGTGTGGGAGGCCCTGGAGGCCGAGGGCATGATCACCCGGCTGCTCCCCGACTGGGAACGGGTGCGTTGCCGCCCGCAGCGCAACGCCGTGCACATCTGGACCGTCGACCGGCACCTCATCGAGTGCGCGGTGCGTGCCTCGCGCCTGACCCGCCGGGTCGGCCGCCCCGACCTGCTGCTCATCGCCGCACTGCTGCACGACATCGGCAAGGGCTGGCCCGGCGACCACTCCGAGGCCGGCGAGGTCATCGCCCGGGACGTCGCGGCCCGTTTCGGCTTCGGCCGCGCCGACGTGGCGACGCTGGCCCTGCTCGTCCGCCACCACCTGCTGCTGATCGACACCGCGACCCGGCGCGACCTGGACGACCCCGCCACCGTGCAGGGCGTCGCCGACGCCGTGCGCGACGGCGAGACGCTGGAGCTGCTGCACGCGCTGACCGAGGCGGACGCCCTCGCCACCGGCCCCGCGGCCTGGAGCGCCTGGCGCTCCTCGCTCGTCGGCGACCTGGTCAAGCGGGTCGCCGCCGTCCTGGCCAGCGGGGCGGTGCCCGAGCCTGCCGACCGCGAGCCCACCGCCGAGGAGGAGCGCCTGGCCGTCGAGGCGGCGCGCACCGGTGGCCCGGTCATCGCCTTGCACGCCCAGGCCGAGCCCGACCCCGACGGGACCGCCCCGCGGACCGCGGAGGACGAGCCCGAGCCCGTCGGCGTGGAACTGCTCCTGGCCGTCCCCGACCGCCCCGGGCTGCTCGCCGCGGCGGCCGGCGTGCTGGCCCTCCACCGGCTCACCGTCCGCGCCGCCGACCTGCGAACGGTCGACCCCATCGGCGAGGGCCCGGTGACCCTCCTGCGCTGGCGGGTGGCCGCCGAGTACGGCTCGCTGCCCGAGGCGGCACGGCTGCGCAACGACTTCGCCCGGGCCTTCGCGGGCTCCCTGGACATCGAGGCGCGCCTGGCGGAACGCGAGTCCGCCTATCCCCGCCGCCGCGGGGTCACACCCCCGCCGCCGCGGGTGGCCGTCGCCCCCGGCAGCTCCACCGCCGCCACCGTCATCGAGGTACGCGCCCACGACGCCCCGGGACTGCTGCACCGCATCGGCCGGGCCCTGGAGTACACCGGCGTGAACGTCAGGTCCGCCCGGATCAGCACGCTCGGCGCCAACGCGGTGGACGCGTTCTACGTCACCGACACCGCCGGCGCTCCGCTCCCCGACGTACGCGCGGCCGAGGTGGCCGACCAGGTGGAGCGGGCCCTGCGCTGACGCGGTGGAGACCATTCGCGGGCCGGGCGGATACCCTTGAGGACGACCTATCACCCGCCCCCGACCTGAGGATCCGCGACCGACGTGTTCGACACCCTTTCCGACCGCCTCGCAGCGACGTTCAAGAACCTCCGGGGCAAGGGCCGCCTCTCGGAGGCGGACATCGACGCCACGGCGCGAGAGATCCGCATCGCGCTGCTGGAGGCGGATGTCGCGCTGCCGGTGGTCCGTGCCTTCATCAAGCAGGTCAAGGAGCGGGCGAGCGGGGCCGAGGTGTCCCAGGCCCTCAACCCCGCCCAGCAGGTCATCAAGATCGTCAACGACGAGCTCGTCGGCATCCTCGGCGGTGAGACGCGGCGGCTGCGCTTCGCCAAGCAGCCCCCGACCGTCATCATGCTGGCCGGTCTGCAGGGTGCCGGTAAGACCACCCTGGCGGGCAAGCTCGGCCGCTGGCTGGCGGGCCAGGGCCACACCCCGCTGCTGGTCGCGGCCGACCTCCAGCGTCCCAACGCCGTCAACCAGCTCCAGGTCGTCGCCGAGCGGGCGGGCGTCGCGGTCTTCGCGCCTGAGCCGGGCAACGGCGTGGGCGACCCGGTCCAGGTCGCCAAGGACTCGCTCGAGCACGCGCGCACCAAGCAGTACGACGTCGTCGTGGTCGACACCGCCGGCCGCCTCGGCATCGACGCCGAGATGATGCAGCAGGCCGCGGACATCCGCGACGCCGTGCAGCCGGACGAGATCCTCTTCGTCGTCGACGCCATGATCGGCCAGGACGCGGTCAACACCGCGGAGGCCTTCCGCGACGGCGTCGGCTTCGACGGCGTGGTGCTCTCCAAGCTCGACGGCGACGCCCGTGGTGGTGCCGCACTGTCCATCGCGCACGTCACCGGCCGCCAGATCATGTTCGCCTCCAACGGCGAGAAGCTGGACGACTTCGACGCCTTCCACCCCGACCGGATGGCCTCGCGCATCCTGGGCATGGGCGACGTCCTCAGCCTGATCGAGAAGGCCGAGCAGACCTTCAGCCAGGCCGAGGCCCAGAAGATGGCCGAGAAGCTGGCCAAGGGTCCCAAGGAGTTCACCCTCGACGACTTCCTCCAGCAGATGGAGCAGGTCCGCAAGATGGGCTCGATCTCCAAGCTGCTCGGCATGCTCCCCGGCATGGGCCAGATCAAGGACCAGATCAACAACCTCGACGAGCGCGACGTGGACCGCACGGCCGCGATCATCAAGTCGATGACGCCGGGCGAGCGCCAGGACCCGATGATCATCAACGGCTCCCGCCGGGCCCGCATCGCCCGCGGCTCCGGTGTGGACGTCAGCGCCGTGAAGAGCCTGGTGGAGCGGTTCTTCGAGGCCCGCAAGATGATGTCCCGGATGGCCCAGGGCGGCATCCCGGGGATGCCCGGCATGCCGGGCCTGGGCGGTGGCGCCCGTCAGAAGAAGCAGCAGAAGAAGGCCAAGGGCAAGCGGCAGAGCGGCAACCCGCTCAAGCGGGCCGAGCAGGCGAAGGCCGACGCCGAGCGCCGCGAGCAGCAGGCCGGCGGCGCCTTCGGCCTGCCGGCCGGCCAGGACGGCCAGAACTTCGAACTGCCCGACGAGTTCAAGAAGTTCATGGGCTGATCCGGCCCGAAGCGCGTACGACGGCGGCGTCCCCCGGGGAGGGGGAGCCGCCGTCACGCGTGCATCATGGATCCATGCGCGTACACATCCGCCCCCCGGAGCCGGCCGACGCCCCCGCGTACCGGGAGGCGGTGCTGCGTTCCGCAGGCCACGTGGGCCGGTGGAACCCGGTCGAACCGGACGGGCTGCCCGAACTGCTGCGGCGCCAGGGACCCGTGCTGCGGACGTTCCTGATCCTCGACGAGGAGAGCGGCGGGATCGTCGGCAAGTGCAACGTGGCCAACATCGTCATGGGGCGCTTCCGCAACGCCAGCCTGGGCTACGACAGCTACGTGCCCTTCGCCGGCACCGGGCGGATGAGCGAGGGGCTGCGTCTGGTCGTCGACCGCTGCTTCGCCCCCGAACCCCACGGCCTGGGCCTGCACCGGCTGGAGATCAACGTGCAGCCGGAGAACGAGCGGTCCGTCGCGATGGCCAGGCGCCTCGGCTTCCGCCACGAGGGCTTCACGCCGCGCATGCTCTACCTGAACGACGCCTGGCGCGACCACGAGCGCTTCGCGCTGACCGTCGAGGAGTGGCCCGGGGCCTGAGGGGCGCCGGAGCGGCGCTGTCCTTATGGTCGGGTTATGGGCAATCCCGTACCGCCCCGGCAGAATCCGGACGACCCATGGCGGACGGAGGGCGCGCCACCCTCGCCGCCCACCCGGCGACGACGCCGCATGGGCGGCTGGGGCGGCATGATCCTGACGGCGCTCGTCGTCTTCCTCATCACCGACCTGGTGCTCTCGTTCTTCACCGGGCCCCGGCCGACGACGATCTCGTACACCGAGTTCGACCGGCAGCTCGACCGGGACAACATCTCGAAGATCTACTCCAAGGGCGACTCCATCGAGGGGCAGCTCAAGAAGAAGCAGGACGTGCCCGGCGCGGCCGACGGCACGTACATGCAGTTCAAGACCCAGCGGCCGGTCTTCGCCGACGACGACCTGTGGGCGACCCTGTCGAAGAACGGGGTCACCGTCACCGCGGAACCCGTGGTCCAGCAGCGCGGGCTGCTCTACAACCTGCTGCTCTCGCTCGCCCCCGTGCTGCTGCTGGTCGTGCTGTGGCTCTACGTCTCCCGCCGGATGAGCAAGCTCGCGGGCGGGCTCGGCGGACTTGGCGGCATGGGCCGCAGGGGCCCGCCGCGGCCGGTCGTCCCCGAGCTCGGCCGCCGTACGACCTTCGCCGACGTGGCGGGCATCGACGAGGTGGAGGCCGAGCTGAACGAGGTCGTCGACTTCCTCAAGCGCCCGCAGGCCTACCGGGCGCTCGGGGCGCGGATGCCGCGCGGCGTGCTGCTCGCGGGACCGCCCGGCACCGGCAAGACCCTGCTCGCCCGCGCCGTGGCCGGCGAGGCGGACGTGCCGTTCTTCTCCGCCTCCGCCTCGGAGTTCATCGAGATGATCGTGGGCGTCGGCGCCGGCCGGGTGCGCGAGCTGTTCGCCGAGGCCCGCGAGGTCGCCCCGGCGATCATCTTCATCGACGAGATCGACACCATCGGCCGCGCCCGCGGCGCCGCGGGCGGCATCGGCGGCCACGACGAGCGGGAGCAGACCCTCAACCAGATCCTCACCGAGATGGACGGTTTCTCCGGTTCCGAGGGCGTCGTCGTCATCGCCGCCACCAACCGGCCCGATGTCCTGGACCCGGCCCTGACCCGGCCCGGCCGGTTCGACCGCGTCGTCCACGTCAGCCCGCCCGACCGCACGGGCCGCGAGTCCATCCTCCGCATCCACCTGCGGCAGGTCCCGCTGGAGAGCGGCATCGACCTGACCGCCGTGGCCCGCGCGACGCCGGGGATGACGGGCGCGGAGCTCGCCAACCTCGCCAACGAGGCCGCGCTGCTCGCGGTCAAGCGCGGCAAAGGCGCCGTCGGGCAGGGCGAGCTCTCCGACGCCCTGGAGAAGGTGCAGCTGGGTGCGGCACGCCCGCTCTTCATGCCCGCCGAGGAGCGCCGCCGCACCGCCTACCACGAGTCCGGGCACGCCCTGCTCGGCATGCTGCACCCGGGCGCCGACCCCGTACGCAAGATCACCATCGTGCCGCGCGGCCGCGCCCTCGGCGTCACCCTCTCCACCCCCGACTCCGACCGCTACGCGTACACCCAGGAATACCTGCGCGGCCGGATCATCGGCGCGCTCGGCGGCATGGCCGCCGAACACGTCGTCTTCGGGGTGATCACCACCGGTGCCGAGAACGACCTCGAACAGGTCACCAACGTCGTCCGGGGCATGGTCGGCCGCTGGGGCATGAGCGAGAAGGTCGGCCCGCTCTCCGCGATCCCCGCCGACTCCCAGCAGCCCTACGGACTGTCCGCCGCCCCCGCCACCCTCGACGTGATCGACACCGAGATGCGCAGGATCGTCGACGAGTGCTACGGGACGGCCTGCCGGCTGCTGGACCGGCACCGCGAGCAACTGGACGCCCTCGCGGAGCGGCTCCTGGAGGCCGAGACGCTGGAGGAGAACGAGGCCTACGAGGCGGCGGGCATCCCGCGGCTTGCGAAGGCCGCCGAGTAGCCGCCGCAGCCGCGTGGCCGCCGCCTGGGTCGCGGCCGCCGTCGCGCGGGGGCATCCGGGCTACACCCGGGCCACCAGGTAGCGGAAGACGTTCTCCATCCGCACCGTGCCGTCCGCGCGCCGGTACGCGTGCAGCGCCTCGCGCAGTTCCTTGCGCACCTGGTCCTCGTCGGTGGCGGCCACGGCGGCGTCGAAGAGCCCGGTCGACACCAGGCCGCGCACCGCGCTGTCCATGTCGGGGTAGCCGAACGGGCAGGACACCCGCCCCGAGCCGTCCGGGCGCAGTCCCGCGTCGCGCGCCAGGTCCTCCAGGTCGTCCCGGCCGCTGAGCCGGACCGCGGCCTCGAGCGCGGTGCCGCGCGGCTCCGCCAGCCGGGACGCGACCCGCAGCACCCGCCCGGTGGCGCAGCGCTCGGGCGGTCCCCAACCGGCCAGCACGACCGGGGTGCCCCGCTCGGCCAGGCCCGCCGCGGCCCGCAGCGCCGGAACCAGCGTCGCCGGTGCCGTCCCCGGGTCGAGGGCGGTGACCAAGGTGAACGGTGCCCCGTCCGGCAGCGTGACCTCCTCCGGGCCGCCCGGCACGAGCCGGGTGCGCCCGCGTGACCGTACCGGCGCGCCCCACTGCGGCTCGGGCAGCAGCCGCTGCCGGGCCAGTGCCAGACGCCGTTCGTCCGGGTCGCACCCGGTGACGGCCGCGCCGCGGGCCGAGGCCATCAGCAGCGCGAGCCCCGATCCGCACCCCACGCCGAGCAGCCGGGTGCGGGGGCCGACCTCCAACCGCTCGTGCACCGCCTCGTAGAGCGGTACGAGCATCCGCTCCTGGATCTCCGCCCAGTCGCGCGCCCTGCCGTCCGTCCGGTGTGTTTGTGGGTGCCGTGCGAGCGTAGGTGTCATCGAGCGCCCCAATCAGCCGCGTCGCCGTCTCGCCGAAAGCCTTCCTCGTACGCCCCCCGGTTACGCCGCGCATGTCCTCCGTCACGCCGCGCATGCCCCCGGAGCCAGACAACTCCCCTTCCGGGCCGTAGTCCAGAGGTTTGAAGGTGAGGATTGGGCCGATTCCCGACCACGCCGATTCACGTCCGGTGCCGCTGTCCCCGTACCATCTGCGGCATGGCAAAGGCTCCCGTACTCACGCCCCAGGCGGACGACTTCCCGCGCTGGTACCAGGACCTGATCAACAAGGCCGAGCTGGCCGACAACGGCCCGGTGCGCGGCACCATGGTCATCCGGCCGTACGGGTACTCGCTGTGGGAGCGGATGCAGCAGGAGATGGACGCGCGGATCAAGGAGGCGGGCGCCCAGAACGCGTACTTCCCGCTCTTCATCCCGCAGTCCTACCTGACCCGGGAGGCCGAGCACGTCGAGGGCTTCGCGCCGGAGCTCGCCGTGGTCACCCACGGCGGCGGCAAGGAGCTGGAGGAGCCGGTCGTCGTCCGGCCCACCTCCGAGACGATCATCAACGAGTACTTCTCCAAGTGGGTGCAGAGCTACCGCGACCTGCCCCTGCTCATCAACCAGTGGGCCAACGTGGTCCGTTGGGAGATGCGCTCGCGGCTCTTCCTCCGTACGAGTGAGTTCCTGTGGCAGGAGGGGCACACCGCGCACGCCACCTACGAGGACGCCCGCGAGTACGCCGCGATGATCCACCGCGACGTGTACGGCGACTTCATGACCGACGTCCTGGGCATCGACGTCGTCCTCGGCCGCAAGACCGCCCGCGAGCGCTTCGCCGGTGCCGTCAACACCCTCACCCTCGAGGGCATGATGGGCGACGGCAAGGCCCTGCAGCTGGGCACCAGCCACGAGCTGGGCACCAACTTCGCCAAGGCGTTCAACACGTCCTACCTCTCGAAGGAGGGGCAGCAGGAGCTGGTCTGGCAGACCTCCTGGGGCGTGTCGACCCGCATGGTCGGCGGCCTGATCATGTCCCACGGCGACGACAACGGACTGCGCGTGCCGCCGCGGCTCGCGCCGGTGCAGGCCGTCGTCCTGGCGATCAAGGGCGACGACGAGGTCGTCGCCAAGGTCCGCGAGATCGGCGACCGGCTCAAGGCCGCGGGCGTGCGCGTCGAGGTCGACGTGCGCACCGACACCCCGTTCGGCCGGCGCGCCGTGGACTGGGAGCTCAAGGGCGTGCCCGTCCGGGTCGAGGTCGGCCCGCGCGACCTGGAGAACGGCACCGCGATGCTGGCCCGCCGCGTCCCCGGCGGCAAGGAGCCGGTGGCGATCGACGAGCTGGCCGCGCTGTTGCCCAAGGTGCTGGAGGAGGACCAGGCCACGCTGCTGCGCCAGTCCCGCGAGCGCCGCGAGTCCCGCACCGTGGACGTCAGGACGATCGCCGAGGCCGCCGAGGCCGCGGCCACCGGCTGGGGCCGCATCCCGTGGGCGGACCTGGGCCCGGAGGGCGAGGCCAAGCTGGCCGAGCAGGGCGTGTCCGTGCGCTGCCTCCTCACCGAGGACGGCGGTGTTCCGGAAGCGGACGACGCGCCGGGTACCGTCGCGATCGTCGCGCGGGCATACTGACCGTCAACTGACCGAAAAGCGACGTACGTAATCAGCAGTACGTCCATGCTTGAGGCGGGTGCGTGACTTCTCCACTGTCCTCCGCACCCGCCCTCAGCCGTACGCATCATCCGGAACTGACTAGTACGTGCAAAATATTTGGGATGGCCCGGTATCGGAACACTGGGCGCCCCCGGCTCGTTGTCACGACGTGAGCACGACACCACCAGTCCTCGCCGCCGAGCTGGCAGTCGCATGGGCCGACATTCAACGGCACCATCCCGAACTGCCCGACCTGGCCGCCCCCGAGTCCCTGATCGGAGAGTCCTCGTCCGCGTGCGGCACGGAGCTCTCCTTCGAGCGCCTGCTGCACGAGGCCGTCCACGGAGTCGCCGCCGCACGCGGCGTCCGGGACACCTCGCGGGCGGGCCGCTACCACAACCGTCGATTCCTGGCCATCGCCGACGAGCTCGGCCTGGACCACTCCGAGGAGCCGCACCCCAGCAGCGGCTTCTCCCTGGTCCAGCTGCGGCCGGACACCAAGAAGCGCTACCGGGCGACGATCGACCGGCTGCAGCGCGCCCTCAGAGCGCACACCGCGGCGACCGCCGCCGACACCGCCCGCAGTTTCCGCGGGCCCGCCGCCCGGCACGGGTCCTCGGGCGGAGGCGTACGGGTGAAGGCGGTCTGCGACTGCGGACGCAACGTCCGGGTCGTGCCGTCCGTGCTCGCGCAGGCGCCGATCGTCTGCGGCGCGTGCGGTACGCCGTTCCGGATCCCGGAGGCCGCGGCGGTCGCGTGAGCGCCCGCCGCGCACGGGGGCGGCTCGTCACGGGGGCAGCGCCGGTGGGGCCGCCGGCGTACGGCGGCATGCCCGCCGTATGGCACAATGGTCAGCTGAGCACTCGGCAGCCGTGCAGGACCCCTCTCTCCTTCGGCTGACGCGTCCGTCGGGCGAACCGGCTCCACAACCCCACGTGGCGGTCCGGCCTGCCCAACCACGTCAACACCAGGAGAACCCACTCCCGTGGCAGTCAAGATCAAGCTGAAGCGTCTGGGCAAGATCCGTTCGCCTCACTACCGCATCGTCGTCGCCGACTCCCGTACCCGCCGTGACGGCCGGGCCATCGAGGAGATCGGTCTGTACCACCCCGTGCAGAACCCGTCGCGCATCGAGGTCAACGCCGATCGCGTCGCGTACTGGCTGGGTGTCGGCGCGCAGCCGACCGAGCCCGTGCTCGCCATCCTGAAGAAGACCGGCGACTGGCAGAAGTACAAGGGCGAGCCGGCTCCGGCCCCGCTCCTGGTCGCCGAGCCCAAGGCCGACAAGCGCGCTCTCTTCGAGGCCGCCGCCAAGGACGCCGGTGACGAGCCCAAGGGTGAGGCCATCACCCAGAAGGCCAAGAAGTCCGACAAGAAGGACGAGGCCGCCGAGGCGGCCGAGTCGACCGAGGCCTGATCGTGCTCGAGGAGGCCCTCGAGCACCTGGTCAAGGGCATCGTCGACAATCCCGACGAGGTGCAGGTCGCCGCGCGCACCCTGCGTCGCGGGAAGGTCCTCGAGGTCCGGGTGCACCCCGACGACCTCGGCAAGGTGATCGGCCGTAACGGCCGCACCGCCCGCGCCCTGCGCACCGTCGTGGGCGCGATCGGCGGACGGGGTGTCCGCGTCGACCTCGTCGACGTGGACAACGTCCGCTGAGGTACGCAGCACCGGCACGGGCCGGGGGTGGCTCTTGGGCCGCCCCCGGCCCGTGGTCTTATCCGACACGTGAGCACAGGAGCGCGAACAAGTGCAGCTGGTAGTGGGACGCATCGGCCGCGCCCATGGCATCAAGGGCGAGGTCTCGGTGGAGGTGCGCACCGACGAGCCGGAACTGCGGCTCGCCCCGGGCGCCGTGCTCGTCACGGACCCGGCCTCGGCCGGCCCGCTCACCGTCGAGACCGGCCGGGTGCACAGCGGCCGGCTGATGCTGCGCTTCGCGGGCGTCAAGGACCGCAACGGCGCCGAGGCGCTGCGCAACGTCCTGCTCATCGCCGACGTCGACCCTGACGAGACGCCCGAGGACCCCGAGGAGTTCTACGACCACCAGCTGGTCGACCTCGACGTGGTCACCACCGACGGGACCCCGGTCGGCCGGATCAAGGAGATCTCCCACCTGCCCTTCCACGACCTGCTGGTCGTCGAACGGCCGGACGGCAGCGAGGTCATGGTGCCCTTCGTCGCCGAGATCGTCCCCGAGATCGACCTGGAGCAGCAGCGCGCGGTCGTCGACCCCCCGCCCGGCCTGCTGGACGAGATCGAGGACGAGGACGAGGCCCACGGCGAGGCCGACGGCGAGACCGGGGCCGAGGCGGAGCGGTAGGACCATGCGCATCGACGTCGTCACGATCTTCCCCGAGTACCTGGAGCCGCTGAACGTCTCCCTGGTCGGCAAGGCCCGCACGCGCGGCCAACTGGACGTACGCGTCCACGACCTGCGCGAGTGGACCCACGACCGGCACAACACGGTCGACGACACCCCGTACGGCGGCGGGCCCGGCATGGTCATGAAGCCCGAGCCGTGGGGCGAGGCCCTGGACGCGGTCCTGGAGTCGGGCGAGGGCGCACCCGTGCTGGTCGTCCCCACCCCGAGCGGCCGTCCCTTCACGCAGGAGCTCGCGGTCGAGCTGTCCGGGAAGTTCTGGCTGGTCTTCACCCCGGCCCGCTACGAGGGCATCGACCGCCGGGTCATCGAGGAGTACGGAGACCGGTTCGACGTCCGCGAGGTCTCCATCGGCGACTACGTGCTGGCCGGCGGCGAGGCCCCGGTCCTGGTGATGGTCGAGGCGGTCGCCCGGCTGCTGCCGGGCGTGCTCGGCAACGCCGAGTCCCACCGCGACGACTCCTTCGCCCCCGGCGCCATGGCCGACCTGCTGGAGGGCCCGGTCTTCACCAAGCCCCCGGTCTGGCGCGACCGCGGGGTGCCGGAGGTGCTGCTCAGCGGCCACCACGGCAAGGTCGCCCGCTGGCGCCGCGACGAGGCCTTCCGCCGTACGTCGGAGAACCGGCCCGACCTGATCGAGCGCTGCGACCCGGCGACCCTCGACAAGAAGGACCGCTCCATGCTCGCCGCGCTCGGCTGGGTCGTCGGCGAGGACGGGCGATTTGGGCGCGTGCCGGAGTCCGTGGAAGAATAGGCGGCTGCCGCTGTGCGTCCGGCGTGCGCCCCTGCCACAGGGGGACATGACGACCGTCCGACGTCGCGGCACTCGTATCACCACCACGATCCGCCGATGACCTGTGGCATGGGCGAAGAAAGCAGACGAACATGTCCCACCTGCTCGACTCCGTCGACGCCGCGTCGCTGCGCAGCGACGTCCCGGCCTTCCGCCCGGGTGACACCGTCAACGTCCACGTCCGCGTGATCGAGGGCAACCGCTCCCGTATCCAGCAGTTCAAGGGCGTTGTCATCCGTCGCCAGGGCGCCGGCGTCCGTGAGACCTTCACGGTCCGCAAGGTCTCCTTCAGCGTCGGCGTCGAGCGCACCTTCCCGGTGCACAGCCCGATCTTCGAGAAGATCGAGCTCGTGACCCGCGGTGACGTGCGTCGCGCCAAGCTGTACTACCTCCGTGAGCTGCGCGGCAAGGCCGCGAAGATCAAGGAGAAGCGCGACAACTGAGTCCGGCCGGCACATGCGGGGCCCTATAGGCTCTGCGCCTGATGGACACAGAGGTACACCTTCCGGAGCGCGACCGCGCGGATCCCGCCGAACAGCGGGATGAGCGGTCGCGCTTCGGCGTACGTACACAGCGGTACGCGCTCCTGGTCGTCGCGGCCGCCGCCGTGGTGGCGCTGGTCAACGTGTTCGTGGCGCAGCCCTTCGAGATCCCCAGCGGGTCGATGGAGAACACCCTGCGGTCCGGGGACCGCGTGCTGGTCAACAAACTGGCGTACCGTTTCGGCAGCACGCCCGCCAGGGGTGACATCGTGGTCTTCGACGGCAAGGGGTCGTTCGTGCAGGGCTCCGGCGGGACCGACTTCGTCAAGCGGGTCGTCGGTGTCGGCGGGGACCGGGTGACCTGTTGCGACGACAGCGGCAGGATCACCGTCAACGGGCGGCCGCTGGACGAGACCTATCTTTATCCCGGGGACACGCCGTCCCGGGTAGCGTTCGACATCGAGGTGCCGGATGGGAGGCTGTGGGTGATGGGTGACCACCGTGCCGACAGCCGGGATTCCCGCGACCACCTCGGCGACCCCGGAGGGGGCACGGTTCCGGTGGACGAGGTGATCGGCCGGGCGGAGGCGACCATATGGCCGCTGGGCCGCCGTCGGTCCCTGGACGGCGCCCATGGGTAGCCGCGGCCGGGCGCAGCCCGGTCAGCCGAGCCGCGCCGAGTACCTGGGCGAGGAGCCGGCGGGTCCGCGCAGGGGTGGTGGCCGGGCCGAGCGGCGCAAGCTGGCGCGGAAGGTCAAGCGCCGGCGCCGGCGTTCCGCCGCCAAGGAGATACCCCTGCTCATCGGGGTCGCGCTGCTGATCGCGCTGGTGCTCAAGACCTTCCTGCTGCAGGCCTTCGTCATCCCGTCGGGTTCGATGGAGCAGACGATCAGGATCGGCGACCGCGTGGTCGTCGACAAGCTCACACCGTGGTTCGGCTCGCGTCCGCAGCGCGGTGACGTGGTGGTCTTCAAGGACCCCGGCAACTGGCTGGAGGGCGAACAGGCCCAGTCCGGCGAGGACCCGGTGGTCGTCAAGCAGGTCAAGGAGTTCTTCACCTTCATCGGGCTGCTGCCGTCCGCGGACGAGCAGGACCTGATCAAGCGCGTGGTCGCGGTCGGCGGCGACACGGTGAAGTGCTGTGACGCCCAGGGCAGGATCACCGTCAACGGGACCCCGCTGGACGAGCCCTACATCCACCCGGGGAACCCGCCGTCGGAGATCAAGTTCACGGTCCACGTGCCCGCGAACCGGCTCTTCGTGATGGGCGACCACCGCTCCAACTCCGCGGACTCGCGCTTCCACCTCAAGGACGCCGGCAACGGCACCGTGCCCGAGAACATGGTGGTCGGCAGGGCCTTCGCGGTGGCCTGGCCGATGGGCCACTGGGCGGGACTGAAGGAACCGGCGACGTACTCCGGCGTCGCCGCCCCCGGGGGCTCGGGCGCGTCTGCCGCGAGGGCCGGCCCGGGAGTGGCAACATCCAACAATCGGCAAGGAATGACCCCGCTCCCGACTCCTGCGGAACTTCCGCTCGTTATGGGATTGGTGGGCCTGCGCCGCACGTGGCGCGGGCGGCAGCGCGCAGCAAGTCGAGTAAGGAGTGGATGTGGGGGACCTGGTGGTCGGCGCAAGGTCCGGACGCGAAGAGCCGGAGGATCGGGACCCCACGTCGGGCGGCTCGGCTGGCGACGGCGAGGCGCAGCTCGGAAAGAAGGGCCCGGACGCGGGCGCGGAGACCTCAGAAGGCGCGGGGACCTCCGAAGAGGCGGGCGAGACGGACGGCCGTGACGGCGGCGGGGAGAAGAAGCAGCAGCGTTCGTTCTGGAAGGAACTCCCGCTGCTGATCATCATCGCCCTCGCGCTGGCGTGGCTGATCAAGACCTTCCTGCTGCAGGCGTTCTCCATCCCGTCGGCGTCGATGGAGAACACCCTGAGGATCGGCGACCGCGTCCTGGTCGACAAGCTCACGCCCTGGTTCGGCTCCGAGCCCGAGCGCGGCGAGGTCGTGGTCTTCCACGACCCGGGCGGCTGGCTCGGCGAGACGGTCCCGGTGGACACCAACCCGGTGACGGGCGCGATCCAGAAGGGTCTGAGCTTCGTCGGCCTCATGCCGTCCGCGGAGGAGAAGGACCTGATCAAGCGGGTCATCGCGGTCGGCGGCGACACGGTGGAGTGCAAGGGCACGGGCCCGGTCAAGGTGAACGGCAAGGCGCTGGACGAGCCGTACATCTACCCCGGGAACACGCCGTGCGGTGACCGCCCGTTCGGTCCGATCAAGGTCCCGCAGGGCCGCATCTGGGTGATGGGCGACCACCGTCAGGACTCCCTGGACTCCCGTTACCACCAGAACCTCCCGGGCAACGGCACGGTCTCGGTGGACGAGGTCGTCGGACGCGCGGTCGTCGTGGCCTGGCCGATCAGCAACTGGTCCACCCTTCCCGTGCCCAGCACCTTCGACCAGCCCGGCATCAGCGCGGCCGCCGCCGGTCTGCCGGCCGCGGGCGGACTGGCCGGCGCGGTCCCGCTGGTCATGTGGCGGCGGCGCCGTCTGATCAACCGGGCCGGGTGACAGGGCTGCCCCCGGTCCGTACCCCCGGGTAGGGTGCGGACGCATGAGCACGAGCACAGGCACGGGCACGCGCACGGCGACGGGGCGAGCGGGCGGACAGGGCGGCGGACGGACCGGACGAATAGTCTCCGGTCTGGCCGTCGCCCTCGGCTGCGTCCTCTTCCTCGGCGGTTTCGTCTGGGGAGCGCTGGTCTACCGGCCGTACACCGTCCCCACCGGATCGATGACCCCGACCGTGGACGCGGGCGACAAGATCCTCGCCCAGCGGATCGACGGATCCGAGGTGCGGCGCGGGGACGTCGTGGTCTTCACCGATCCGCTCTGGGGCGACGTCCCCATGGTGAAGCGGGTCGTGGCGGTCGGCGGTGACGAGGTGGCCTGCTGCGACAAGCAGGGGCGGCTCACGGTCGGCGGGAAGCCGGTGGACGAGCCGTACCGCCTGGACGCCGACGGTCCGGCCTCACCGACCCCCTTCTCGGCCACCGTGCCCCGGGGCAACCTCTTCATGATGGGCGACAACCGCGCCACGTCCGAGGACTCCCGCCTGCGCCTCGGCGACTCCGACAACGGCTCCGTGCCGCGCAGCACGGTGTCCGCGCGGGTCGACGGCGTCGTCTGGCCGTTCGGCCGCGCGGGCATGCTGGAGCGGACCGGTGCCTTCGCCGCCCTGCCGGGCGACGGTCCCTCGGATCCCGGCCCGCTGCGCACGGTGGGCGTGGCGATCGCGGCCGGCGTGGTCCTGATCTTCGCGGGCGCGGCCTACGGGCCCGTCGCGGACCGGGCCCGGCGGCGGAAGGCGGCGCGATAACCATGCGACGTCGTGCCGCACGGGTCATCCTCCTCGACCCCTCCGACCGGATCCTGCTGCTGCACGGGTACGAGCCGGACGACCCGTCCGTCACCTGGTGGTTCACCCCGGGCGGCGGCGTCGAGGAAGGCGAGAGCCTGGAGGCCGCGGCGCGCCGCGAGCTGGCCGAGGAGACCGGGATCACCACGGCCCTGCTGGGGCCGGTGCTGTGGGAGCGCTCGTGCGCCTTCGCCTTCGACGGCCGGGACTGGGAGCAGGACGAGTGGTATTACCTGGCCCGCACCGACGACCTCCGGGTGCACACCGGCGGCCTCACCGAACTGGAACGGCGCAGCGTGGACGGCCTGCGGTGGTGGACCTGCGAGGAACTGCTCGCCTCGCATGAGACGGTGTACCCGACCAGGCTCGCCGGGCTGCTGCGCACGCTGCTCGACGAAGGTCCCCCATTGTCCCCGATTCACCTGGGGACGGAGCGTGACTGACGCACAATGGGGGGACGTACGGCTGAAGGGGAACATGCCATGAGCGCCGAGGACCTCGAGAAGTACGAGACCGAGATGGAGCTGAAGCTCTACAGGGAGTACCGGGATGTCGTCGGCCTGTTCAAGTACGTGATCGAGACGGAGCGTCGTTTCTACCTCACCAACGACTACGAGATGCAGGTGCACTCGGTCCAGGGCGAGGTGTTCTTCGAGGTCTCCATGGCCGACGCGTGGGTGTGGGACATGTACCGGCCGGCCCGCTTCGTGAAGCAGGTGCGCGTGCTGACGTTCAAGGACGTGAACATCGAGGAGCTGAACAAGGCCGACCTCGACCTGCCCTCGGACGACTCCGGCTTCAACGGCTGAGGCCGCCGGGGCCGCGGGGGCGCGCGGCGATCCGTCGGGGGTCCGGCGGAGGCCGGGAGTTGTCCACAGGCTCTGGTCAAGATCATCTCTCGGGCGCCATCTCCCTCACAGTGAGTGACGGAGGTGGTACGGATGAACGCTCGAGGAGCCTTCGGACGCTACGGCGAGAAGCTGGCGGCACGGTCCCTGACCGAGGCCGGGATGATCGTGCTGGAGCGGAACTGGCGGTGCCGGCACCGCGAACGCCACGGAGAGATCGACATCCTGGCGGCGGACGGCGACGCGCTCGTGGTGTGCGAGGTGAAGTCGCGCGCCGAGAACTGCGGTGAGCACCCGATGGCCGCGATCACCGCGCGCAAGGCCGAGCGGCTGCGGCGGCTGGCCGAGTGCTGGCTGGCCGACCACGGCGGACCGCCCCCGGGAGGGGTGCGGATCGACGTCGTGGGCGTGGTCCTGCCGGCCCGGGGTGCCGCTCGCGTCGAGCACGTGCGGGGGGTGCAGTGATGGGCTTCGCGCGCACGTGCTCGGTGGCGCTGCTGGGCGTGGAGGGCGTCGTCGTCGAGGTCCAGGCGGACCTGGAGGCGGGGGTGCCGGCGTTCACCCTGGTGGGGTTGCCGGACAAGAGCCTCAGCGAGAGCCGCGACCGGGTCCGCGCCGCGATCGTGAACAGCGGTGAGACCTGGCCGCAGAAGAAGCTCACGGTCGGCCTCAGCCCGGCCTCCGTCCCCAAGGGCGGCAGCGGGTTCGACCTGGCGGTGGCGTGCGCGGTCCTCGCCGCGAACGACCGCGTCGCCCCGCGCGACATCGCCGACCTGATGATGATCGGCGAGCTCGGCCTCGACGGCCGGGTCCGCCCGGTCCGCGGGGTGCTGCCCGCGGTGCTGGCCGCCGCCGAGGCGGGGTACCGCCACGTGGTGGTGCCCGAGCGCACGGTCGCCGAGGCCTCGCTCGTGCCGGGGGTCTCGGTGCTCGGGGTCCGCAGCCTGAGGCAGCTGATCGCACTGCTCAACGACGAACTCGCCCCTGAGGAGGAAGAAGAGCCCACGGACGGGCGGCCCGACCCGATGCTGGCCGGCCTCACCCTGCCCGGCGCCGGCCACGGCACCGGCCTCGCCGAGGCCGGCGCCCCGGATCTCGCCGAGGTCGCGGGCCAGGGCACCGCCAGGACCGCCCTGGAGGTCGCGGCCGCGGGCGGCCACCACATCTACCTCAAGGGGCCGCCCGGGGCGGGCAAGACGATGCTCGCCGAGCGGCTGCCGGGGCTGCTGCCGCCGCTCACGCGGCAGGAGGCGGTGGAGGTCACCGCCGTGCACTCGGTCGCCGGGATCCTGCCGGCGGACCGGCACATGGTGGACCAGCCGCCGTACTGCGCCCCGCACCACTCGGCGACCATGCAGTCCCTCGTCGGCGGCGGGAACGGGCTGCCGCGGCCGGGGGCCGTCTCGCTCTCCCACAAAGGAGTGCTCTTCCTGGACGAGGCGCCGGAATTCAACGGTCAGGCCCTCGACGCACTGCGCCAGCCCCTGGAGTCAGGGCACGTGGTGATCGCCAGGGCCGCCGGGGTCGTCCGCCTGCCCGCGCGGTTCCTGCTCGTCCTCGCCGCCAACCCCTGCCCCTGCGGACGGTACGGCGCTCCCGGCGGCCTGTGCGACTGCACGCCGAACATGATCCGCCGCTACCAGGGGCGGCTGTCCGGGCCGCTGCTGGACCGGGTCGACCTGCGGGTGGAGGTGGAGGCCGTCGGCCGTTCCGAGCTGATCGGCGGCGCCGGCACCGCCGAGACCACCGCGGTGGTCGCCGCGCGGGTGCGGGAGGCCCGCGAACGCGCCGCCGCCCGGTACGCGGGCACCCCGTGGCGGCTCAACAGCCAGGTCCCCGGCCACGAACTGCGCACCCGCTGGGCCGTTGCGCCCGGGGCCCTGCGCTCCGCCGAACGGGACATGGAGCGCGGACTGCTCACCGCGCGGGGGCTCGACCGGGTGCTGCGCGTGGCCTGGACGGTCGCCGACCTCGCCGGACGCGACCAGCCGGCCGGCATCGACATGGAACGCGCCCTGGAGCTGCGCACGGGTGTGCGCCGCGGCATGGCGACGGCGACGGGGGACGTCCGATGACGCAGATGCCGCCCGGCGCGGACGGGGACGTCCTGCCGGAACTGGAGGAGGAGCCGTCCCCGACACCGGATGAGCGCCTGGCCCGGGCCGCCCTGACCCGGATCGCCGACCCCGGCGACGGGCTCGTCGGCAGCTGGCTCCAGGAGCTCGGCCCCCTCGAGACCGTACGGGCGCTCACCGCCGGTGAGGCGCTGCCCGGGGCCGGGGAGCAGCGGACGGCCGGGTACGCCCTGCGGGCCCGCCGGACGAAGCCTGAGCGTGAGCTGGCGGCGGCCGGCGCCACGGGCACCCGCTTCGTCTGCCCCGGTGACCAGGACTGGCCGCGGCAGCTCGACGACCTGGGCGGCGAACGCCCTTACGGGCTCTGGGTGCGCGGCGGCGCCTCGCTGCGTATGTGGGCACAGCGGTCGGTCGCCGTCGTGGGCGCCCGCGCGTGCACCGAGTACGGCTCCCACATGGCGGCGACCCTCGGGGCCGACCTCGCGGAGGCCGGCTGGGTCACCGTCTCCGGGGCCGCCTACGGCATCGACGGCGCCGCGCACCGCGGCGCGCTGTCCGCGACGGGCGCGACCGTCGGGGTCGTCGCCTCCGGGGTGGACGTGCCGTATCCGCCGGGTCATGCCGAGTTGATCGGACGCATCGCCGAACAGGGCCTGCTCATCGGTGAATTGCCGCCCGGATCGCACCCCACCCGGAGCCGCTTCGTGCTGCGCAACCGCGTGATCGCCGCCCTCACCCGGGGCACCGTCGTCATCGAGGCCCAGTACCGCAGCGGCTCCCTGATCACCGCCCGCCGTGCCCGCAAGCTGGGGCGCTTCGTCATGGGTATCCCGGGCCCCTGCACCTCCGCGCTGTCCCACGGTGTGCACGAGCTCCTGCGCGCCGACGGTGTCCTGGTCACCGGCGCCGCCGACGTCATCGAACTCGTCGGCCGCATCGGCGAGGACCTCGCGCCCGAGCGCCGCGGACCGGTCCTGCCGCGGGATCTGCTGCCACCCGCGGCCGCCCGCGTGCTGGAGGCCCTGCCCGCCAGGGGCGCGACCGGCTGTGCGGAGCTCGCGGTGGCCGCGGGCAGCACCCCCGACGACACCCTCACCAGGCTGCATGAGCTGCACGCCCTCGGTTTCGTCGAACGGGAAGGCCCTCGCTGGAAGTTGGCGCGCGTCCGTGAGACCGCTCCCACGACGGAGGGAGGACACCAAGCCGACACGCTCTCCCGGTGAACACACCATCAGGTGACAGGACGGTTCTTGACCTGGGAACCCCTGGATGGCGAGGTTATGGGGACGCCCCGACGTCGCCCTGAGCGACGGTATGGTCACGCTACGCTCAAGGAGGTTCGAGTCCCGCCCGTCCCTCAGGTCAACGCAGAACGGCTCAGATCGACGCATGCACCGGCACACTCCCGGGCACGAAGGCAGCACGGCGGCGACCGCCGTCACCGGAAACCCCCGGCCGCCCGCCCCCACCTCGCTCGACGCGCTGTGGCGGACCTACAAGGCCAC
Source organism: Streptomyces sp. NPDC008238 (assembly GCF_042956445.1). Classification (NCBI taxonomy): domain Bacteria; kingdom Bacillati; phylum Actinomycetota; class Actinomycetes; order Kitasatosporales; family Streptomycetaceae; genus Streptomyces; species Streptomyces sp. NPDC008238. Next base: position 154,868 of record NZ_JBIBGK010000014.1, read on the forward strand.
GGGGGACGCGCGTCTGCGCGAGCAGCTGATCCTGCACTACTCGCCCCTGGTGAAGTACGTGGCAGGGCGCGTGAGCGTCGGCCTGCCCGCCAACGTGGAACAGGCGGACTTCGTCTCCTCCGGGGTCTTCGGGCTCATCGACGCCATCGAGAAGTTCGACCCGGAGCGCGCGATCAAGTTCGAGACGTACGCGATCACCCGGATCCGCGGTGCCATGATCGACGAGCTTCGCGCCCTGGACTGGATCCCGCGCTCGGTGCGCCAGAAGGCCCGCGCCGTCGAACGCGCCTACGCCACGCTCGAGGCCTCCCTGCGGCGCACCCCGAGCGAGTCGGAGGTCGCCGCCGAGATGGGCATCGCCCTGGAGGAGCTGCACGGGGTCTTCAGCCAGCTCTCCCTGGCCAACGTCGTCGCCCTCGAGGACCTGCTCCACGGGGGCACCGAGGGCGGCGACCGGCTCACCCTGGTCGACACCCTGGAGGACACCGGCGCCGACAACCCCGTCGAGGTCGCCGAGGACCGCGAGCTGCGCCGGCTGCTGGCCCGCGCCGTCAACACGCTGCCCGAGCGTGAGAAGACCGTGGTCACCCTCTACTACTACGAGGGGCTCACCCTCGCCGAGATCGGCCAGGTGCTCGGCGTCACCGAGAGCAGGGTCAGCCAGATCCACACCAAATCCGTTCTGCAATTGCGCGCGAAACTGGCCGACGTCGGCCGTTGACGCCGGTTTGCCGACGCGTGCGCCCGGCGGCCGCACCACTTCCGTACAGTGGTGAGGTGCCCAAGATTCGAGCGGCCTCGGTGGCCGAGCACCGGTCGATGCAGCGCGACGCCCTGCTGGACGCCGCGCGCAGTCTGCTCTCCGAGGGCGGGACGGAGGCCCTGACCTTCCCCGCCCTGGCGGAGCGCACCGGGCTGGCCCGGTCCTCCGTCTACGAGTACTTCCGGTCCCGGGCCGCCGTCGTCGAGGAGCTGTGCGCCGTCGACTTCCCCCTCTGGGCGGCCGAGATCGAGGCGGCCATGGCGGCCGCCCCCACCGCCGAGGCCAAGATCGAGGCCTACGTTCGCAGTCAGCTCGCCCTCGTCGGCGACCGCCGGCACCGGGCCGTGGTCGCGATCTCCGCGGGCGAACTGGACGCCGGCGCCCGCGAGAAGATCCGCGCCGCGCACGGCGGTCTGGTCGCCATGGTCGTGGAAGCCCTCGCCGGGCTCGGCCACGACGAGCCGAGGCTCACCGCGATGCTGCTCCAGGGCGTCGTCGACTCCGCCGTCCGCCGGATCGAGCTCGGCGCCGCCGAGGAGCCGGACACCATCGGCGACGCGGCCGTCACCATGGCCCTGCGCGGCGTACTGGGCTGAGCGGCGCCACCGGCCGCACGTCCGGCCCGTCCGCGGCCTCCGGCAAGGGCACCCCGAACACCGGCAGCAGCCGCGACGGTCCGCCGCGCAGCATCGCCTCCGGCAGCAGGGACAGCGGGTCGAGGTAGACGTCCCCGCGCAGCAGCCCCCAGTGCAGACAGCCGCCGGGGCAGTGCCACGGGCCTCCCCCGAGCGCCCCCACCACCTGCCCCGCGTCCACCTCGTCGCCCACCACGACCGAGGCCCGCACCGGCTGGTACGTGATGCGCAAGCCACCGGCGAGCTCGATCGCCACCACCCCGCGCCCCGCCACCTGCCCGGCGTACGACACCCGCCCGGGCGCCGCCGCACGCACCGGTGCGCCCGGTCCCGCGCGCAGGTCCACCCCGCGGTGCCCCGCCGCCCACGGCACGGCGGGCGGGTCGAACCCCCGCTCCACGACCGGCCGCCGCCCACCGTCGCCCGGTGCCACGGGCCAGGCCCGGTCCGCGCCCCCGCCGGCCGGGACCACCGGCACCCGGACCACGGCCCCCACCGGGTGCACGAGCCCCCCGAGCCACGCCAGCACCGCCAACACCACCACCACGTAAGTCCTCATGAGCCAACGATGACGCCTCCCGCACCGACGGGACGATCATGGAACCGGCCTGTGGACAACCCCGGACGGCCCCTGCCCCCAGGCACGATGTCGCCCGCCGCTCCGGCGGTCCCGTACACTTTCCATGGCGATCCGGGTCACCGGGTCGACTTCGCACGCCCCGCCACCGCCGTACAGCGAGCGGTGGACGCGCTCCTCGGTCCCTCGTGGCACGGCGCGTTCGGGGCGTCAGGCGTGGCCTCCGTCCGGCGGCCGCGAAAACCGAGTACCCCTAGGAGTACGGCCATGGCCGTCGTCACGATGCGGGAGCTGCTGGAAAGCGGCGTCCACTTCGGGCACCAGACCCGCCGCTGGAACCCGAAGATGAAGCGCTTCATCTTCACCGAGCGCAACGGCATCTACATCATCGACCTGCTCCAGTCGCTGTCGTACATCGACCGCGCCTACGAGTTCGTCAAGGAGACCGTCGCGCACGGCGGCACCATCCTCTTCGTCGGTACGAAGAAGCAGGCCCAGGAGGCCATCGCCGAGCAGGCGACCCGTGTCGGCATGCCCTACGTCAACCAGCGCTGGCTGGGCGGCATGCTCACCAACTTCTCGACCGTCTACAAGCGCCTGCAGCGCCTGAAGGAGCTCGAGGAGATCGACTTCGAGGACGTGGCCGCCTCCGGCCTCACCAAGAAGGAGCTCCTGGTCCTCTCCCGTGAGAAGGAGAAGCTGGAGAAGACCCTCGGCGGTATCCGCGAGATGCAGAAGGTGCCGAGCGCCGTCTGGATCGTGGACACCAAGAAGGAGCACATCGCCGTCGGTGAGGCGCGCAAGCTGCGCATCCCGGTCGTCGCGATCCTCGACACCAACTGCGACCCCGACGAGGTCGACTACAAGATCCCGGGCAACGACGACGCGATCCGCTCCGTCACCCTGCTGACCCGCGTGATCGCCGACGCCGTCGCCGAGGGCCTCATCGCCCGCTCCGGTGCCGCCACCGCCGGTGACAAGGCCGAGGGCGAGCCGCTGGCCGCCTGGGAGCGCGAGCTGCTCGAGGGTGACAAGGCGAAGGCCGACGAGACCGCCGCCGAGGCGCCGGCCGCCGAGGCCGCTCCGGCGGAGGCTGCTCCGGCCGAGGCCGCTGCGGAGACGGACGCTGCGGAGACGACTGAGGCCGCTCCGGCCGAGGCCGCCGCTGAGACCGCCGAGGCGCCCGCCGCCGACGCCGAGCAGGCCTGAGCCTCAGCCCGCCTTCCGATGCGTGTGAGGACGGCGGGGGCTCCGGCCCCCGCCGTTCGTCCGTAGAACCACCGCTCACCGGATTCACCGACTTCCGAGAAGAGACTGACAGACCATGGCGAACTTCACCGCCGCCGACGTCAAGAAGCTCCGCGAGCTGACCGCCGCGGGCATGATGGACTGCAAGAAGGCGCTCGAGGAGGCCGAGGGCGACCTGGACAAGGCCGTCGAGATCCTCCGCGTCAAGGGCCAGAAGGGCGTCACCAAGCGCGAGGGCCGCTCCGCCTCCAACGGCGCCGTCGTGTCCCTGATCGCCGGTGACAACAGCGAGGGCGTCCTCGTCGAGCTCAAGTGCGAGACCGACTTCGTCGCCAAGGGCGACAAGTTCATCGCCGCCGCCGACGCGATCGCCGCCCACGTCGCCGCCAGCAAGCCGGCCGACCTGGAGACGCTGCTCGCCTCCGAGATCAAGGACGGCCAGACCGTCCAGGCCTTCGTCGACGAGGCCAACGCCACCCTCGGCGAGAAGATCGTCCTGGACCGCTTCGCGCAGTTCACCGACGGCTACGTCGCCTCCTACCTGCACCGCACCAGCCCGGACCTGCCCCCGCAGGTCGGCGTCCTGGTCGAGCTGGACAAGGAGGACGCCCAGGTCGCCAAGGACGTCGCGCAGCACATCGCCGCCTTCGCCCCGACCTTCCTGTCCCGCGAGGAGGTGCCGGCCGAGACCGTCGAGAACGAGCGTCGCGTCGCCGAGGCCACCGCCCGCGAGGAGGGCAAGCCCGAGGCCGCCCTGACGAAGATCGTCGAGGGTCGCGTCAACGGCTACTTCAAGGAGAACGTCGTCCTCGAGCAGGCCTTCGCCAAGGACAACAAGAAGACCGTCCAGAAGGTGCTCGACGAGGCCGGCGTCTCGCTGAAGCGCTTCGCCCGCTTCCGCGTCGGCGTCTGAGCGACCAGCCGCGCAAGCGTTTGACCGACGGCCCCGCTAGGGTCGTACGCAGCCGGCCGCTCACCGGCGGGCCGCAGTTGTGACGAGGAGGCCATTGCCCACAGGGAACCATCACGGACCCTCGGCAATGGCCTTCTTCGTACGTGCACGAGGAGATCTCCAATGGAACAGGACGCCGACAAGGCACCCACCGCCACCGGCAGCGCGCACAAGGGCCGGTACCTGCTCAAGCTCTCCGGCGAGGCCTTCGCCGGCGGAGGGGGGCTCGGAGTCGACCCCGACGTCGTGCACACGATGGCCCGCGAGATCGCCGCGGTCGTCCGCGACGGCTACGAGATCGCCGTCGTCATCGGCGGCGGCAACTTCTTCCGCGGCGCCCAGCTCCAGCAGCGGGGCATGGACCGTGCCCGTTCCGACTACATGGGCATGCTCGGCACGGTCATGAACTGCCTCGCCCTCCAGGACTTCCTGGAGAAGGAGGGCATCCAGTCGCGGGTGCAGACGGCGATCACCATGGGCCAGGTCGCCGAGCCCTACATCCCGCTGCGCGCCGTGCGCCACCTGGAGAAGGGCCGCGTGGTGATCTTCGGCGCCGGTATGGGCATGCCGTACTTCTCCACCGACACCACCGCCGCGCAGCGTGCCCTGGAGATCCACGCCGAGGCGCTGCTGATGGGCAAGAACGGGGTCGACGGGGTCTACGACTCCGACCCCCGCTCGAACCCCGACGCGGTGATGTTCGACGCCCTGGAGTACGCCGACGTCATCGCCCGCGACCTGCGCGTCGCGGACCTGACGGCGATCACGCTGTGCCAGGACAACAAGCTCCCGATCCTCGTCTTCGAGCTGCTCGCGGAGGGCAACATCGCGCGGGCCGTGAAGGGTGAGAAGATCGGCACGCTCGTCAACGACACGGGCGCCCGCTGACGGACGCCGCTGGCCGCAACCCGGCCGGCGATCCGCCCGGAACGGGGATGGACAAGACGCTGCCGGTCGGACACCGTGCAGGAAAGACGCGCGCAAGGGCCGAGGCTCTGCCTTCTGAATACCAGGAGCACATGGTGATTGAAGAGACCCTCCTCGAAGCCGAGGAGAAGATGGAGAAGGCCGTCGTCGTCGCCAAGGAGGACTTCGCCGCGATCCGCACCGGCCGCGCCCACCCGGCGATGTTCAACAAGATCGTGGCGGACTACTACGGCGCCCCGACCCCGATCAACCAGCTCGCCTCCTTCGCGGTGCCCGAGGCGCGGATGGCCGTGATCACCCCGTTCGACAACTCGGCGCTGCGCAACATCGAGCAGGCGATCCGGGATTCGGACCTGGGTGTCAACCCGACCAACGACGGCCGTATCATCCGGGTGGTCTTCCCGCAGCTCACCGAGGAGCGGCGCAAGGAGTACATCAAGGTCGCCCGTGGCAAGGCGGAGGACGCCCGGATCTCGATCCGCAGCGTGCGCCGCAAGGCCAAGGAGACCCTCGACAAGCTCGTCAAGGACGGCGAGACGGGCGAGGACGAGGTGCGCCGCGCGGAGAAGGAGCTCGACGACACGACCCACAAGTACGTGGCGCAGGTCGACGAGCTGCTCAAGCACAAGGAAACCGAGCTGCTGGAGGTCTGATCCGGCGCGCTGCCGGACCCGCTCCACGGCCCGGCCCGTCCGCGGCTGGGCCACCCATCCACCCGACCATCCATCCGACCGACCCGGACCGGACGAAAACGCGAGGCTGAACTCCGTGAACGACTCTTCTTGGGGGCCCTCGCCACACGCCGGTTCCTGGGGAGGCGGGGACGAATCAGGCACCCGGATGGGCGGCCCCTTGTTCCGTGACGACGCCCCCGAACCGGAGCGGCACTCCGCCCGGTCCGACCGTTCCGCACCGCAGCCCTCGGCGGCGGGCGGGAACGGCGGCCGGGCGAAGAAGAGCGCGGGGCGCAACCTGCGCGCCGCGATAGGGGTCGGCGTCGGCCTCGGCGTCGTCATCATCGCCTCGCTCTTCATCGTCAAGGCCGTCTTCGTGGGCGTCGTCGCCGCGGCGGTCGTGGTGGGCCTGTGGGAGCTCACCTCGCGTCTGGCCGAGCGCAAGGAGATTCGCGCTCCCCTGGTGCCGCTCGCCGTCGGCGGCGCCGCCATGGTCGTCGCGGGTTACGTGCGCGGCGCGGAGGGCGCCTGGGTGGCGATGGCGCTCACCGCGCTCGCCGTCCTGGTGTGGCGGATGACGGAGCCCCCGGAGAACTACCTCCGCGACGTCACGGCGGGCGTCTTCGCCGCGTTCTACGTGCCGTTCCTGGCCACCTTCGTGGTCATGATGCTCGCGGCGCACGACGGCCCGTGGCGGGTCTTCGTCTTCCTGCTCCTCACGGTGATCAGCGACACCGGTGCCTACGCCGTCGGCTGGCGCTTCGGCACGCACAAGCTCGCCCCCCGCATCAGCCCCGGCAAGACCCGCGAGGGCCTGGTCGGCGCGATCACCTTCGCGATGGTCGCGGGCGCCCTGTCCCTGCAGTTCCTGATCGACGACGGGCAGTGGTGGCAGGGACTGCTGCTGGGGCTCGCCGTGGCGGCCAGCGCCACCCTCGGCGACCTGGGCGAGTCCATGATCAAGCGGGACCTCGGCATCAAGGACATGGGCAAGCTGCTGCCCGGCCACGGCGGCATCATGGACCGCCTCGACTCGCTGCTGCCGACCGCCCCCGTGGTGTGGCTGCTGCTCGTCGTCTTCGTCGGCTCGGGCTGATCCCCGCCGGGCCTCACCGCCCCCGTGCTGTGCCCCGCCCCGTACGCGCGCCCGCGTACGGGGCGGCGTCGTGTGCGGCGCCACCATTGCCGACCTGGACCGTAGACGGCCCGGCGTGACGGCGGTCGCAGGGTGCGGTGGCCCACGCATGCTGGTCGGCGGTGCGTCCGCCAATTACACTCGAACATGTGTACGAGCTTCCTCCGGATCCGCAACGCCTGCGGGTGATACGCCTCTATCTGCAGATGCAGATCGCCGCAGTCGACGCCAAGATCCAGGAGGCGGAGTCCGGTTCGCCCGCCGGGGCCGGGGCCGGGGCAGGGGAGGGGCCGGAGGCCGGGGAGGGCACTGCGCGGCGAGCGGGGGGCAGGAGCGGCGCCCGTACCCCTGCCCGCGCCTGGCGGCTGCAGAGCGTGCCTGATCCGCGGGGCGGCGCGGGCCGGGGCGTCCTCCACCGCGACGACTGCCGCGTTCCCGGGGGTGGCCGGCTGAACCGGCAGGAGTTCGAAGTGGCGCTCGGCATGCCGGACGTCACGCCGTGCGAAATATGCCACCCGGAGCCGGACGGCACTCCCTGAGGGCCTGGTGTCCGCTGCCCTGGCCCGAGAGGTACGCCATGCCCATGCGCAGACGTCTGGTCTCCGCGGCTGTCGCTGTCGCCGCTTGCCATGGGTGGGACCGGACACCGTGGTGTCCCGGAGGGCCACGCGTCCCGTGGCGTACCGACTTTCGGCCGAACTGCCCACGGCCAAAGGCACCCTGACGCGCGCTGAGCCACTGCCGCGGCACCAGCGGCAACAGGAGTGTCAGACCCTCCGCGCAGACTGTGTACGTGCCGTCGCTTCGGAGCGGGAAGGTCGCCGGCGCGTCCGCGGGGTGCGATGGCCGGAGGAACGGGGGAGACGATGAGCGCTGACCGTACGGTGGACCGGATCCTCGGTGAGCGGTGGGAAGGGTACGTGCAGGAGGCAATCGCGGAGTCGGGACGCGACTACCCCGGACGCGACGTGGTGGTCGAAGTCTTCGGTGAACCGGACACGTTCGAGGCGCTGGTCGCTCCTTTCGGCCCCCGGTGGCCGGGGGCCGCGGCGCCCCCGGCCGGCTTCCGGGCCGATCCCGACCGGCTGGCCGCCGAGATCCTTGCCCAATGGGCGGACGAGGAGGACGAGGAGACCGCGGACGGCGACTGGGGCGTGCTGGAGCGGGGGTGCCTCAGCACGGACCTGCCCGCCCTCGCGGACGTGCGCGGGCTGCCGGACGAGTGGTCGGACGACGCCGAGGACATGTGCACCGTGCTGCGGTCGTGGGAGGACCGCTTCGGCATACGCATGCTCGCCCTCGACCGTGACAGCCTGGCCCTTTCGGTGGCGACCCCGCCGAGCACCATGGCCGAGGCCCTCGCCGTCGCAGCGGAGCACTTCGCGTTCTCACCGGACACCATCACCCAGATGAGCGAGCACGACACCCTGCGCACCTTCGCGGCCCATGAACTCCTGGGCAAGCAGATGTGGAGGTTCTGGTGGGACTGATCGGGGCCCGGCACGCTCCCGCGCTCGGTGTGGGCATGTGATGGTGAGGGGGCGTCAACTCGCCGCTTCCGGAGGGCACGTTCGGGGGACGGGCAGCGGGGCATGGGCCGGGCGATGGAGTGGCCGGAAGTAGTGCGCGAGGGTCCAGCGGGCGACACGGGCTCCCGCGAGGCAGCCTTCGGTGTCGGCGGTACGGGTGTGGATGCCGGCCCAGACGCGGGCGTCGATCATGTCCTGGTTGAACCGCACGGCGTCGTCGTAGTGCCGTGTGGTGCCCGTGGCGTCGGAGGGGAAGGTGAGGTCGACGCGGGTCGTGCCGAAGAGCCCCGCCAGGGTCTGGGCGACCGCCCCGGCGACCGCCGCGTGCCCGCTGATGTGGTCGGGGTGTGGTGGCGTGACGAGCAGCGGCTGCCACTGCGGATCGGCCTCGGTCGCCGGATTGCCGTCGGTGTCGGCGAGTTGGACGGCGGTGACGGGTCGCCAGGAGCCGTAGTGGAGCTTGGCGTCCCACGCGGTGACGACGGCGTCGGTCGCCGCCGCGTTCGCCGCGGCGAACAGCCGTGCCGTGTCGGCGATGTCCAGACGGTGGCGTGCGCTGTGGTCGCGGAACGCGGACTGGAGCTGTACGGCCAGATTGCCCCCGAAGAACAGGGCGGTCTCGGTCTGCTGCGCGGTACGGGGCGATCCCGTCCTCGCGCCCATGGTCCTCACCTCGTTCACGTCCCGGGCGTAGCGGGCCGAGGTCAGGGCGGGCGGCGGCCCGGGCCGGAACTGGGAGGGTGACGTCAGCACCAGCGGGCGCAGCCGGGCGAGCCAGGTGTCGATGAAGGGCAGGTTCCCCGGTGAGGTGGGCCGCCATACGCCGGGCGCGGGCGGGACGGTGAACTCCACGGTCGCGAACCGGCCGTCGCCTGCGCGCAGTTGTATGACGCGGTCCGCGGCGCGCGCCCCGAAGGCCACGCCCTGCCGCTTGGCGGTGCCGTCGGGGATCCGGGCGAGGGAATCGGCGTACGCGGCGTCGAGGAGGGCCCGGGACGCGGGGAAGTCGGAGAGCAGGACGTGGTGTGCGGCCGTGACGGCCGCCGCTTCCGGTGATGCGCCCGCGGGGCCGCGCGCGTGCCATTTGTAGGGCGCGTAGCGTCCCTCGATGCCGACCACGGCGTTGTAGACGGCGACCGAGACGAACCCGTGCCAGACGACCGCCTGCCCGGAGGGCCGGGTCGCGCCGAGGTTGGTGCCGATGACGTCCGTGGCGATGGCGTTCCACTCACGGACGGCGGCCGGATCCGCCGCGGGCCGTCGTTCCTTGCCCGCGGCCTGCGCAGGGACGAAGGCGGCGGCCGATACGGCGGTGGCGGCGAGGGCCACGGGAACGATCATGCGGGCGAGCCGCCGGTACCACTGTGCGGGCCGCCCGGAGGAGGGGGCGGCCCTGTCTGCAGGACTCATGGGGAGACTCCTCGTCGACGCCGGGCCCGATCCGGACCGGAGGGGATTCCCGCCCGGTTCGGGCCACATCGACGTCGTTCCTACCCATGGCCGGGCGGGGTGTCCGCCCGGTTCCTCAGGTGTGCGACCGGTTCCCGCCCTCCGTCTCACCGGCGGGACCCACCGGAGGACGACCGTCCCTCGTACGACCGGCCACCGCGGTGCCCGCCGTCCGGCGGGCGCCCACTGCGACGGGCCGTCGACGCGGGCCGGTCAGGGGATGGAGATCGGGGGCGGCGGCTGCAGGGGCCCCTGCAGCGGGTTCCACGCACCGCAGACCGGGAGGGCACCGGTGGTGGTGCAGCGGTTCTCCGCCACGTCGCCGCGGAAGGTGACGACCTTGACCGACAGTTCCGCGGTCGAGGTGGTGCTCACGCTCGCGCCGCACACGCCGGTGACGGGGTATCCGGGGAGCCCGCTGAGGTCCTGCCAGGTGTAGGTGCCGCCCACCGGGACGGTGTCGCGCTGCCCGACGAACGTACGGCCGCGGACAACGGCGACGGAGAAGTCGCGGGTGGTCGCGTTGGCCACGCCGGCCGAGTCGATGTCGCATCCTGAGAGCCTGCCGGGGCCGGGGAAGGGGGCCACGAAGGGCCCGCGGCCGGGGCCGAGGAGCGGGGCGGCGGGGTCGATGACGGGACCGGCACCGCTGTCGACGATGGGGCTGGTACCGGGGCCGAGAAGGGGCCCGCGACCGGGGTCGAGGAGAGGACCGGAACCGAGGAGCGGACCGGAGCCGAGGAGGGGCCCGAGGCCCAGCCCGGGGCCGAGCCCGAGTCCGGGACCGGAATCGACGCCGTCGCCGGGGTACGGGTAGTACGGGTCGTCGTACGGGTCGTCGTACGGGTCGGCGTACGGGTCGTTGTACGGGTCGGGCCAGGGGAGGCCGGACGCCGATGCCGCGGGCGCGGGAGCGCCGTCCGAGTCGGCCGCCTGAGCCGTCGTCAGGGAGGCCGCGGATATCACGGTGGCGATCAGGGCCGCCGGCACCACCGCGCCGGCGAGCCGTCCGAACCGTCGAAGGGACCGCCCGCAGGGCGGCGGGGTCCTGTCTGCAGGACGCATGGAGACACTCCTCGTCGATCTCTGGCCGGCACCGAACCGGAGGGCCTTCCGGCACGGCTCGGGCCCCTGTCGGCGGGATCCGTACCCGCGCCCACCGGCGTCCGGCGCCAAGGTCATCCCAGTGGCGCAGCCCGTTCCCTCCCACCGGGCCGCGCTCACCCGATCGACGCCCCGTGCCTCGACAGACCCTGACCCTCCGTGAGCCGTGCAGCGCTGGCCAACGTTCGCGGAGCCCCGGCAGCCGAGGGGGCCTCAGAATGCAGGCCGGACAACATTCATGACATACATGTGGAAAACGGAAGAGGCCCGGAGCGGGTCCCGAGCGGGGACGAGGTGACCGAGGTGGCGGAAGCCCCGGCGGACGAGGCGGCCGGCGAGCGGTCCGTCGAGGAGGGGGGATACCAGCAGGAGCTGAAACGGACGCTCGGCTCCTTCCAGGTCTTCGCGATCTCGTTCGCGTTCATCTCCGTGGCCGTCGGCATCTTCTCGACCTACGACGACGTGCTGCAGAACGCGGGCCCCGTGGGCATCTGGCTCTGGATCCTCGTCGCGGTCGGGCAGTCCTTGGTGGCCCTCGTGGTCGCGCAGCTCGCGGGACGCATCGCCCTCAGCGGCTCCTCGTACCAGTGGGCCTCGCGGCTGGCCGACCCGAAGGTGGGCTGGGGGTTCGGCTGGCTGACGTTCTGCTACCTCGCGATCGCCGTGGTCGCGATCGACAACGCCCTCGCGAGCCAGGCTTTCATGCCGCTCGCCGGCATGAGGCCGGACGAGGACTCGGCGCGCGTCATCACGCTCGTGGTGCTGCTCGTGCAGGCCGTGCTCGCCGTGGCATCGACCCGCCTCGTCAGCCTGATCAACACCGCGGCCGTCGGCCTGGAACTCGCGCTGGTCGTGGTGATGGCGGTCGCGCTCGTCATCGCGGCGGCGGTCACCGGGAACGGCGCCGTCGGCAACCTCACCTCACGCGGCGTCACCGAGGACGCCCCGCACTACTTCGTTGTCGGCGGCGGGCTCATGATCGCGATGATCATGGGTCTGGCCACGCTCGTCGGCTTCGACTCCGCCGCGAACCTCGCGGAGGAGGCCAAGGACCCCTACCGCAGCGTCCCCCGGGCGATCGTCGGCTCGGTCGTGGCCGCGGGACTGCTGGGCATGCTCTTCCTGATCACGCTCACCGTCGCCATCGAGGACGTCCCCCGGATCAGCCGCGACGGCTCTCCGGTCGCCACGATCATGCGGGACCAGCTCGGTCCGGTCATGGAACGGACCCTGCTGGTCGCGATCACGTTCGCCTTCTTCGGGGCGGGGATGGTGGTGATGGTCGCGTGCTCGCGGATCATCTTCGCCATGTCGCGCGACGGGCGCTTCCCCGCGCACCGGCTGATGCGCCGGGTCAACCCGTACACGCGGACCCCGATCCCGGCCACCGTGCTGATCTTCGCCATGGGCGTCGTCCTGATGGTGGCGCTCCCGGGCGCCGCGCTGCTGGAGCTCATCACGGCGTCGACGATCCTCCCGGCCCTCATCTACGGCGCGACGATCGTCCTCTACCTCGCGGTCCGCAAGCGCCTGGGCCGCCGCAAGGGCGCCTTCGACCTCGGACGCCTCGAACTGCCCGTCGCCCTCGCCGCCCTGGTGTGGACAGTCGTCGCGCTCATCGCCCTGGTGACACCGCAGGAGGCGCTGGTCCCCCTGGTGATCGTGGTGGGGCTGCTCGTCGTGGGCGGGCTGTTCTTCCTCGGCATGCTGATCTTCGACCGCCGGTCCTTGGAGGCGGAGCCCGGCGGGGTGGACGTCTTCAAGCACTGAGGCGCCGCGAACGCGTCCGCGGTACACGCGGTCCCGCCCGGCGCGGCTCTCCAACACCGGCAGGCGCTCATGTGAAGCCCGGTCAGCGCGCGAAACCTTGGTGCGAGATCAGATGAACGGCCCGTCGGAGACCGAATAGTCGCACCACGTTCCGATGGCGTATTGCTTCGAGTATTCGTGCTGAGCACCAACCTGTTCCGGCGACCACTCGTCCGGCCCCGGATCGAGGTCCAGGACGCAATGATCAGGTGCACAGCCCAGCTTCAGGCCGTCCGACAGGACAAAGTACGAGTGCTGCTCGCCGCAAACGAATCTGTAAGCGCTGACGCCTCCGACGGTGATGTGAACAAGACGCCACTCGCCATCCCCTGCCAGGTCCACGGCTTGGATGTCGAGCGTGACGGTTCGCGCCTCCACCGAACCTCTTGGCACACGGAATCGAATGCCAGTGATCACGGCGTCTTCGAACTGCCCGAATCTCGCGGTGAAGGCTCCGAAATTCTCCGGCGAGAGTCTCTCTACGTTCACTGCCCACCCGTTCTCACGACAGCCCGTGGCGTTGCTGCACCGGTCGCCCGATGCCTGTCCGCATCCTGCCAGCGGTCGATCGCGTCCGCCGACCGGGGACCGGCGGCGAGCGGGCGACAGCGGAAGCCGAACTCCTGCGCCTCAGTCGGCTGTGGATGGGACGCGGGGGCGCAGGCGCTCGCCCTGGGGGCCGTACATGATCAGATATTCGACCGGTCTGCCGAGGTCGGCGTTGGCGACGGCATGGGGCGTGCGGGTGTCGAACTCGGCGACGTCTCCGGCGGTCAGGACGAGGTCGTTGTCGCCGAGTGCCAGCCACAGCCGCCCGGAGAGCACGCACAGCCATTCGAAGCCTTCGTGCGACGCCTGGCGCGGCCGCGGGGGCCGCTCGTCGACGGCCGGCAGGACGTGCTTGTGCGCGTGCAGCCCCCCGACGTAGTGGGTCAGCGGCAGGACGGCCTTGTCGTCCGCCGCACGCCGGTGTGCCGTGCCGGACGGCTTCCGCGTCGACGCGAAGGCGGTGCCGGCCAGCGCGTCCAGGGAGACGTCGTACGCCTTCGCCAGGCGCAGCAGCAGTTCCAGATTCGGTTTGCGAAGGCCGTTCTCGACGCGTGACAGCGTACTCACGGCGATGCCGGTCGCCCGGCTGACCTGGGTGAGCGTTTCCCCGCGCTTCTCGCGCTCGCTCCGCAGGCGCGGCCCCATCGCGGCCAGGGCCGCGGCGACCTCGTCCGGCATTCCCCTCCGCCTCTCTTACGCTCACCTCTCCGGCCTGCCATTTTGCCATTCTGTCAAGGTTTCTCGCATCCCCGTCCGCCGACATCGCATGATCGACGGGTACCGCGGCCACCGGGAAATCCGAGGAGAAGCCATGCACCAGCCCACACCGTCCGGCGACCTGTCCCACCGCACCATCGACGCGCCCGCCGGACGGCTGCACCTGGTCGAGCAGGGCAGCGGACCGCTGGTCCTGCTCGTCCACGGCTTCCCCGAGTCCTGGTACTCCTGGCGTCACCAGCTCCCGGCACTGGCGGCGGCGGGATACCGGGCGGTGGCACCGGACGTGCGCGGCTACGGCCGTTCCTCCAAGCCGGCGGAGACCGGCGAGTACCGCATGCGTGCCCTGGTGGAGGACAACGTCCGCCTGGTACGCGCCCTGGGCGAGGAGACGGCGGTGGTCGTCGGGCACGACTGGGGCTCGAACATCGCCGCCGCCTCCGCCCTCCTGCACCCCGAGGTCTTCCGTGCGGTGGGGCTGCTCAGCGTCCCCTACACCCCGCCCGGCGGCCCGCGCCCCAGCGAGATCTTCGCGCGGATGGGCGGGGACGAGGAGTTCTACGTCTCCTACTTCCAGCAGCCGGGCCGCGCCGAGGCCGAGATCGAGCCGGACGTCCGGGGCTGGCTCGCGGGGTTCTACGCCGCCCTGTCCGCCGACACCATGCCGGCCCAGGGGCAGCCCACCCCGTACTTCGTCACCCGCGGCGGGACACTGCGGGACCGCTTCCCCGCAGGCCGGCTCCCCTCCTGGCTCACCGAGGCCGATCTCGACCACTACGCCGGGGAGTTCGAGCGCACGGGCCTGACGGGAGCACTCAACCGCTACCGGAACATGGACCGTGACTGGGAGGACCTCGCCGAGTTCAACGGCTCCCCTCTGACCCAGCCGTCCCTGTTCGTCGGCGGCAGCCTGGACGCCACCACCACTTGGATGTCCGATGCGATCGCCGCCCACCCGACGACCCTGCCCGGACTGGTGGGCTCCCAACTCCTGGACGGCTGCGGCCACTGGCTCCAGCAGGAACGTCCCCGGGAGGTCAACGACTTGCTGACCACCTGGCTCGCGGCCCTGCCTCAGCCGGTTCCCCTGCGATAGTTCGCGACCTCATCCCGTTCGCGGCCACAAAGGCGTGGTCGACGCACCTGGCGCGCCGGCTCCCGCCCGCGTTATGGTCCGTGCCGTCGCGGGGGGTGACATCGTGGGGCGGAAGAGCAAAGTGCCGGGCATCATGCCCTGGTGGCTGTGGCTGATCTACTGGGCGCAACTGGCGTTCGTGGCCTGGAACATGATCCGGCCGGTTTTCCACGTGAGCCTGGTCCTACTGGTGCCACCGTTCTTCATGACAGCCCTCAAGTGGTACCAGAGCCGCCGGACCGGCGGATAGCCGCGCCAGCGCTGTCGTATCGGAGCCGCGGCAGCATTGCCGCGGCCCCGGCGACAGTCAGCGGGTCACGAGTCCTCCGCCGTGCCGCTGCCGGCGTCACCCGTCGAACCAGACGACCAGACGGACGCCCTCGTCGCCGTGCAGGGTCGCCAGTGTGCGCATCACCGACCAGACGGCGGCCCAGTCGCTGTCCGGCACGGCATCCTTGCGGCGGAGGCGTCCGATGTGGAAGAGGCGGTCGCCGTCCGGCCACTCGGTGCCCTCGGCGTAGGTGCTGCCCGCGCGGTACCGAGCGTGGGGGTCGGTGAGGCCCGCGAGCTGGGCGAAGCGGGTGAGGCCGGAGTTCCGGCCGTGCAGCTCCCAGGACCCCTCGGGGCTCCGGCGGTACTCGTGAACGCAGTCGTCGACCTTGTCGGCGACCTCCTCCCAGTCCGCCGCCAGCTCCGCCCAGGTGATCCAGGACGTACCGGATGCGCCCGAGCCCCAGGACTCGAAGTCGGCGAGAGCCTCGCGCGACACGTCGCGAGGCAGGCCGCGGTGATCGGCGAGTGGGCGGAACGAGGCGGTGTCGCGGACACCGAACAGGGACCCGAAGGCGTCGTAGCAGCGCCCGTTGTAGAGGTGCACGAGGTCGACGGCCCCGTGCCAACTGCGGTCGTCCTCGTCCAGCCAGCGATCCCAGCGGCACTCTATGAACCCGTATATGTCCGTCCCCATGGTGGGAATTGTTCTGCGCCGGGGTGAGGAGTGCGACGCGATTTCCGCCGTGCCGGCCGGGCCACGCCCCCCCGACGCCGACAGGGGACGCCCGAGGGTGACCGGAGCCTCACCCATGTGACCTGGGGGCGCCGAGTCGATCTGCGACACTGGTTGAACCATGCCTGCACCCGGAGAACTCACATTCGTCGCGCCGCGCGGAGCCAAGAAGCCGCCGCGGCACCTTGCCGACCTCTCGCCCGAGGAGCGCCGGGAGGCGGTCGCGGAGCTGGGCGAGAAGCCGTTCCGCGCCAAGCAGCTGTCGCAGCACTACTTCGCGCGGTACGCCGATGACCCCGCCGCCTGGACGGACATCCCGGCGGCGGCGCGGGGGAAGCTGGCGGAGGGGCTCCTGCCGGAGCTGATGTCCGTGGTGCGGCACAGCAGCACCGACAACGACACCACGCGCAAGACGCTGTGGCGGCTGTTCGACGGGACGCTGGTCGAGTCGGTCCTGATGCGCTACCCGGACCGGGTGACCATGTGCATCAGCTCGCAGGCCGGCTGCGGCATGAACTGCCCGTTCTGCGCGACCGGCCAGGCCGGCCTGGACCGGAACCTGTCGACCGGGGAGATCGTGCACCAGATCGTGGCGGGCATGCGCTCGCTGCGCGACGGGGAGATCCCGGGCGGGCCCGCGCGGCTGTCGAACATCGTCTTCATGGGCATGGGCGAGCCGCTCGCGAACTACAAGCGCGTCGTCGGCGCCATCCGCCGGCTGACCGACCCGGAGCCGGACGGGCTGGGGCTGTCCCAGCGGGGCATCACCGTGTCGACGGTGGGCCTGGTCCCGGCCATGCTGCGCTTCGCCGACGAGGGCTTCAAGTGCCGGCTCGCGGTGTCGCTGCACGCGCCCGACGACGAGCTGCGCGACACCCTGGTGCCGGTGAACGCCCGCTGGAAGGTGCGCGAGGTGCTGGACGCCGCGTGGCACTACGCGGACGTGTCCGGGCGCCGGATCTCCATCGAGTACGCGCTGATCAGGGACATCAACGACCAGGCGTGGCGGGCGGACCTGCTGGGCCGGCTGCTCAAGGGTCGCCGCGTCCACGTCAACCTGATCCCGCTCAACCCGACCCCCGGCTCGAAGTGGACGGCCTCCCGTCCCGAGGACGAGCGGGCCTTTGTGGCGGCCCTGGAGGCGCACGGCGTGCCGGTCACCGTCCGGGACACCCGGGGACAGGAGATCGACGGCGCCTGCGGTCAGCTGGCGGCTTCCGAGCGCTGACCTGCGCTTGCTATGGTGACGGTCGTTTGCGGCCGTTTGCCGCGACGTCACGCAGATCACACAAAAGAACATCCGACAGGGGAGCGCGGAGAGCGCTGAGAGTGCGGCACGGCCGCAGACCCTCGGACCTGATCCGGGTCATACCGGCGTAGGGAGTCACCACATGAGCACTACCCGTCGGCGTGTGGCCGGCACCGCACTGGCCGTCGCGCTCGGCGCGAGCGCGCTCGCCGCCTGCGGCGGCGACGGCGACACCGCCAAGGACAAGGGCGCCGCCGCCTCCAAGACCGTCACCCTGGTCAGCCACGACTCCTTCGCCGCGTCGAAGGACGTGCTGAAGGCGTTCACGGCGCAGACCGGCTACACCGTCAAGGTGCTGCGCGGCGGCGACGCCGGCGCCGCGCTCAACCAGGCCGTGCTGTCCAAGGGCAACCCGCAGGGCGACGTCTTCTTCGGTGTCGACAACACCCTGCTGTCCCGGGCCCTCGACAACGACCTGTTCGAGCCGTACGAGGCCAAGGACCTCGACAAGGTGCCCGCCGCGCTCCAGCCGGACGCCGCGAAGCACCGCGTCACCCCGATCGACTTCGGCGACGTCTGCGTCAACTACGACCGGAAGTACTTCACCGAGCACAAGCTCCCCGTGCCGGAGAGCCTCGACGACCTCGTCAAGCCCGCGTACAAGGACCTGCTGGTCACCGAGAACGCCGCCACCTCCTCCCCGGGGCTCGCCTTCCTCCTCGCCACCACCGCGAAGTACGGCGACGGGGGCTGGGAAGCGTACTGGAAGAAGCTCAAGGCGAACGGCGTGCAGGTCGTCGACGGCTGGGAGCAGGCCTACTACGACACCTTCTCCGGCGCCGGCGGCGGCAAGGGCGACCGGCCGCTGGTCGTCTCGTACGCCTCCAGCCCGCCCGCCGAGGTGCTCGCGCTGAAGACGCAGCCGCAGGAGGGGCCGACCGGTGTCGCGACCGGCACCTGCTTCCGGCAGGTGGAGTTCGCCGGCCTGCTCAAGGGCGCCGGGAACCCCGAGGGCGGCAAGGCGCTCGTCGACTTCCTGCTGAGCCGCGCCTTCCAGGAGGACATGCCGCTCAGCATGTTCGTCAACCCCGTGCGGGACGACGCGAAGCTGCCCGAGGTCTTCACCAAGTACGCGCCGGTCGTCGCCGACCCGGCCACCGTCGCCCCGGAGAAGATCGCCGAGAACCGTGAGCAGTGGGTCAAGTCGTGGTCCTCGCTCGTGCTGAAGTAACGAAGGACGCCGGGGGGCGGCGCGCCGGGGCGGCGGCCCTGCGGCCGCTCGCCGTACGGGTCGGCCTGATGGCCGTGCCGGTCGCGTTCTTCGGGCTGTTCTTCGGCTACCCGGTCGCCGCCATCGTCGCCCGCGGGCTCCGCGAGGGCGGACGGTGGCGGTTCGGTCGGTTCGCGGACGTCCTGGGCGAGCCCGACGTCCTGCACGTGCTGTGGTTCACCTGCTGGCAGGCGGCCGCCTCCACCGCGCTCACCCTGGCGATCGCGCTGCCCGGCGCCTACGTCTTCGCCCGCTTCGACTTCCCCGGCAAGCAGTTGCTGCGCGCGGTGGTGACGGTGCCCTTCGTGCTGCCGACGGTGGTCGTCGGCTCGGCCTTCCTCGCGCTGCTGGGGCGCGGCGGGCTGCTCGACGAACTGTGGGGGGTGCGCCTGGACACCACGGTGTGGGCGATCCTCCTCGCGCACGTCTTCTTCAACTACGCGGTCGTCGTACGGACCGTGGGCGGGCTCTGGGCGCAACTCGACCCCCGGCAGGAGGAGGCCGCGCGGGTCCTCGGCGCGGGACGCCTCACGGCCTGGCGCAAGGTGACGCTGCCCGCGCTCGCCCCCGCCGTCGCCGCGGCGGCGCTGATGGTCTTCCTTTTCACCTTCACCTCCTTCGGCGTCATCCAGATCCTCGGCGGCCCCACTTTCTCCACCCTGGAGGTGGAGATCTACCGCGAGACCGCCCAGTTGCTGGACCTGCCGACGGCCGCCGTGCTGACCGTCGTCCAGTTCGCCGCCGTCGCGGCGATCCTCGCCGTGCACGCAGGGACGGTACGGCGCAGGGAGGGCGCGCTGCGCCTGGTGGACCCGGCCCGCACCGCCCGGCGGCCGCGCGGCGCCGGCGAGTGGGGACTGCTGGCAGGCGTGCTCGGGGTGGCCGCGCTGCTGATCCTGCTGCCGCTGGGCGTGCTCGCCGAGCGTTCGCTGCACGGACCCGACGGCTACGGCCTCGGCTACTACCGCGCGCTGGGTTCGGTGGCCGGAAGCGGCGGCACGTTCCTGGTGGCGCCCGTCTCCGCGGTCTGGAACTCGCTCCAGTACGCGGCCGCCGCCACCGCGATCGCCCTGGTCGTCGGCGGGCTCGCCGCGGCCGCCCTCACCCGCCGGGCCGGGCGCCTCGTACGGGGCTTCGACGCTCTGCTCATGCTGCCGCTCGGCACCTCGGCGGTGACCATCGGCTTCGGCTTCCTCATCACCCTCGACGAACCGCCGCTGGACCTGCGCTCCTCGTGGATCCTGGTGCCGCTCGCCCAGGCGCTGGTCGGGGTGCCCTTCGTGGTGCGCACCATGCTGCCCGTGCTGCGTGCCGTGGACGACCGGCTGCGCGAGGCGGCGGCGGTGCTCGGTGCCTCCCCGCTGCGGGTGTGGCGCGAGGTCGACCTGCCGCTGGTGCGGCGGGCGCTGCTGGTGGCGGCCGGCTTCGCCTTCGCCGTGTCCCTGGGCGAGTTCGGCGCCACCGTCTTCATCGCCCGCCCCGACAACCCCACCCTGCCGGTCGCGGTCGCCCGCTTCCTCGGACGGGCCGGGGAGCTCAACCACGGCCAGGCGATGGCGCTCAGCACCGTGCTGATGCTGGTGTGCGCGGTCGCGCTGCTGGCGCTGGAACGTATCCGCATCGACAGGTCGGGGGAGTTCTGATGACCCTGCTGCGACTGGACGGCGCCACCGTGCGCTTCGGCGGCCACACCGCCCTGGACGCCGTGGGCCTGGAGGTCGCCGAGCACGAGACGGTCTGCGTGCTCGGGCCCAGCGGCAGCGGCAAGTCCACGCTGCTGCGGGTCGTCGCCGGGCTGCAGCCGCTGGACGCCGGGCAGGTCCTGCTGGCGGGTCGCGACCAGGCGGGGGTCCCGGCGCACCGGCGCGGCGTGGGCCTGATGTTCCAGGACCACCAGCTCTTCCCGCAGCGCGACGTCGCCGGGAACGTCGACTTCGGCCTGCGCATGCGCGGCGCCGGTCGCGCCGAACGGCAGCGCGCGGTGGAGGAGTTGCTTGAACTCGTCGGCCTGCCGGGTGCGCAGCGGCGCGCCGTCGCCTCCCTGTCGGGCGGTGAGCAGCAGCGCGTCGCCCTGGCCCGGGCGCTGGCGCCGGGGCCCCGGCTGCTCATGCTCGACGAGCCGCTCGGCCAGCTCGACCGGGGCCTGCGCGAGCGCCTGGTCGTCGAGTTGCGCGGGCTCTTCCGGCGGCTGGGCACCACGGTGCTGGCCGTCACCCACGACCAGAGCGAGGCCTTCGCGCTCGCCGATCGCGTCGTCATCATGCGCGACGGCCGTGTCGAGCAGGTCGGCACCCCGCTGGAGGTGTGGCAGCGGCCCGTCTCCGAGTTCGTGGCGCGCTTCCTCGGCTTCGACAACGTGGTGCCCGCCACCGTCACCGGCGTCGCCGCCGACACCGCCTGGGGCAAGGTCCCCGTCCCCCCGGGCTCCCCGCAGGGCGCGGGACGGCTGCTTGTGCGGCCCGCCGGCGTACGGCTCGTCCCGCCCTCCGACGGGCTGCGCTGCGACGTCCTCGCCCGTACGTTCCGCGGTGACCAGGTCACGCTTCTCCTGCGGCCCGAGGAGGGTCCGCGGCTGGAGGCGGGCTGCGCCCTGCGCGACGCCCCCGCCGAGGGCGAGACGGTCGGCGTCTCGTTCAGCGCGGACGAGGTCGTGGTCCTGGGCGAGTAGGCCCCGTTCAGCGGCGGGCGCTTTCGGGGCGCGCGGCGGTGCGGTGGTGCGGTGGGGCCGGTGGGTGGGTGCGGGTTCGTCTCGCGCCCTTCGGGCGCACGGCGGCCGGCTGCGGAGGGGAGGGTGGGGGCCTGCCCTGTTCGCAGTGTGCGGGTGGGTTGGTGGTCGGGGTTCAGGCGCCGGAGCGGGGTGCCTTTCCGATGGCCTGGGGTCTCGTTGCCGTCAGCGGGTATAGATGGCCGCTTCCACGCCTACTGCCGGGGGTGGGCGCGCCCGCCGTTACCTGCGTCTGCGGATATTTCGAGGTGCTGCCGGGGGGGCTTGAAGGAGATCGGGCCCGCTTTCGACGGTATGGACGTCGAAACAGGGCCCGATCTTTGCGCGGACGGAGATCGGGCTCGCTTTCAGCGTCATAGGCGTCGGAAGAGGGCCCGATGTCGGGGAAGCACCCGCAGGCGCCGGTTACGGCGGGCGCGCCACCCACGAAGGGTGGGCGTGATCACCGGCCATCTGCACCCGCGGACGGCAACGAGACCGGGACCGTACGAACAACCGGCCCCGCTCCGGCGCTTGAACCCCCACCACCAACCCACCCGCACACTGCGGACAAGCCCCGGACCGCCACCCTCCCACCCGCAGCCCGCATCTTTGCGCCCGAAGGGCGCGAGACGGCGCGACAGTCGGCGACGTACGGGCTAACCCCGCGTCAGGCGTGCCAGGGCCTGCGGGGCGTCCTCGACGGAGTCGACCAGCGCGATGCGCGGCTCCATGGAGCGGCCTTCCGCCAGTGCCTGGAGGAGGGGCCAGGCCGGCAGCCGCCGGGTCCAGTGGTCGCGGTCGACCAGCACCATGGGGCGCGGGGCGCCGTTGGACTCGTAGTAGTTCGGCGTGGTGTTGTCGAAGACCTCCTGGACGGTGCCCGCGGCGCCCGGCAGGAAGACGACCCCGGCGGTGCAGCGGGCCAGCAGGCCGTCCTCGCGGGTGGCGTTCGCGAAGTACTTGGCGATGTGCGCGGCGAAGGCGTTCGGCGGCTCGTGGCCGTAGAACCACGTCGGCACCCCGATCGACTCGCCGCCACCGGGCCACCGGTCGCGCACGTCGAAGGCGACGCGCGCCCAGTCCGTGACGGAGGGACGGAAGGAGGGGATCTTGGCCACCGTCTCCAGGGCGTCGAGGAGCATCGCGTCGTCGAAGGGCGCGGCGTAGGCGCCGAGGTTGGCCGCCTCCATGGCGCCGGGCCCGCCGCCCGTGGCGACGGTCAGGCCCTCGCGGGCCAGCGCGCGGCCGAGGCGGGCGGCGCCCGCGTACGCGTCGGTGCCGCGCTCCATGGCGTGACCGCCCATGACGCCCACGACGCGGGCGTCCATGACGAGTTCGTCGAAGGCGTCGGAGACCGCGTCGTCGTGGATGCTGCGGAGCATCGAGGCGTAGATGTCGCGGCTGCCCCGCGTGCGCAGGAACCACTGGTAGGCGCCGGCGTCCGGGGTCGCCTCGTAGCCGTCGGCCAGGCCCTCGAACAGCGTCCCGGGGGCGTAGAGCGAGCCCCGGTACGGGTCGAAGGGAAGGTCCGGCAGCGGGGGGAAGACCATGGCACCGGCGGCGCGGACGCGGGACGTCGTCTCCGGCTCCATCGGGCAGCCCAGGAACACGGCCTCGGCGGTGTCGGCGGACAGCAGGGCGTCCGTACGGGTCGTCAGGTCGACCGACTGGACGCGGTATCCGCGCAGCGAGCCCGACGCGGCGACGCGGTCGAACTCCTCGAGGGTCTCTATCTCGTGATCGTTCGGATCGTTCGGCGAGAGCACGCCCGCCACCCTAGCGCCCGCGGCGGAGGCCGCCGCCGCGGGGCTGCTCGGGGCGTCACGGCAGCGGCAGGGTGCCCAGGCGGGCGACGAGCAGGGTCAGCGGCAGCACCGCGCCGAGGACCGCCAGGGCCCGCACGGCGGCCGCGTTGCGCAGCAGGGCGGCGGGCGCGCCGAGCCGGGTGAGGGCGGCGGTGGCCGGACGGCGGGCGCGCCTGGCGTCCACGGTCGCGGTCAGGGCGGTCGCGACCGCCGACAGGACGACGAGGACGGCACCCAGCACCGTGAGCGGTCCGACGGGGTGCGCCACGGCGCCGAGCCGGTCGCTCCCGGCGAGGGCGGTGGCGGCCACCGCGCACAGCGCGCCCAGCGGACGCCCCACGAGCGCCGCCTCCTCCTGGAGTGCCCGGCCCGCCAGCAGCCGCAGTGCGCCGGGCCGGTACGCCGCCAGCAGCCGTCCGGACAGGTGGACCACGCCCGGCATGGCCAGCACCATGCCGGTGGCCGTCAGCAACCAGCCACCGACGACGGCCGCGGCGGCGTGGCCGAGTCCGCCGGGCAGCGGCAGCGTGCCGCCGGGCGCGGCGGCGCCGGCGTCCCCGGCCGAGGAGATCTGCACGGCCAGGCCGATCACGACGAGCGCGACACCCCACGGCAGTCCGGACGGCGTACGTCCCTCGCGGGCGGCGGGCTCCTCCTGACGGGTGCGCCGCGGCCGGAGCACGACCGCGGCCGAGACCGCTGCGGCCAGCGGCAGCGTGGCCAGCAGGGTCAGCGCGCCCGCGAGCGGCAGCTCCCGGTCCGCACCCAGTGCCTCGGCCGCGCCGGTGAAGTGCGGGCCGGGCAGGTCGCCGCGGAGGAAGAGGAAGCCGAAGAGCGCGATCAGCACGCCCAGACCGCAGTTGAGCGCGGAGCTCGCAGCGGCCAGCAGGGGCAGTCCGTGCCGGCCGAGTCCGGCGGCGGCCAGTCCCGCGTGCAGCCGCCCGCTCGGCTCCGTACGGGCCACGAGCACCGACAGGTGGACGGTGGCGGCGAACGGCACCGCGCACCACAGCAGCCGGAGCAGGCCGTCCGGGGCGTCCTCGGGGTGCGCGAGGGCGTGCCCGAGCACGGCGAGCAGCAGGAACCCCGTGCCCGCGGCCGCGGCGACGACCATCAGCCGGCGCAGCAACACCTCCGGCCGGGAGCCGAGGGCTACACGGAGGCTGAGCACGAGTCGGCGTCCTCCCGCTCCTGTCGCGGCATGCCCGCCGCGAAGCGTCCGTCGACGAGCGTGACCACCCGGTCGGCGAGGGAGACGACCTCGGGCTCGTTGGAGGCCAGCACCACGGTGATGCCGTGCGAGCGGGCGGCGCTGGTCAGCATGCGCAGCACCTGGGCGCGGTCGGCACGGTGCAGCGGCGCGGTCGGCTCGTCGGCGAAGACCACCGAGGGCCGGTTGACCAGGGCGCGGGCGATCGCCACCCGCTGCCGCTCGGCCTGCAGCAGCCGGCCGGGACGCTGGCGGGCGGCCCCGCCGATGTCCAGCCGGTCCAGCCACTCCTGGGCGGCCGCCCGGGCCGTGCGGTACGGGACGCCGCACAGCAGGAGGGGCAGCGCGGCGTTCTCCCGGACGGTCAGTTCGGGCAGCAGCTGCGGGCTGCTGTCGATCCAGCCGAAGCGCTCACGTCGCAGCCGCTCGCGCGCGGTCGCGCCGAGGGTGTGCACGGGGGAGCTGTTGAACCACACCTCGCCCTGCTCGGGGAGCAGTTCGCCGGACAGACAGCGCAGCAGCGTGGTCTTCCCGGCGCCGTGCGGGCCGAGGAGGCCGAGGATCTCGCCCTCCCGCACACCGAGGGACACACCGAGCAGAGCGGGTGAGCGGTCGTGCGTGTGGCGCAGGCCGCGGGCCCACAGCACGTCGTTGTCGGGTGGGTTCACGTTGGCCTCTAACGAACGCGGGGAGTCCGGGTCACTGCGGCACCGTACGCGCCCCACGGCCCGGGACCCCGGTCACCGCGGCGTGTTCCGCGCCCGCGCCCACCCGTGCGGCGTACGCACGGGCCCTGTACGGCGTCCGGCCCGCGCGGACGCCGACGGGCCGGGGCACGCGGTGTGCGTGCCCCGGCCCGTGGGTGGCGAGGGGACCGTCAGAGCTTGGTCCAGGCCTCCGTGAGGACGGTGCGCAGGACGCCCTCGATCTCGTCGAACGTCGACTGGTCGGCGATCAGCGGCGGCGCGAGCTGGACGACCGGGTCGCCGCGGTCGTCGGCGCGGCAGTACAGGCCGTTCTCGAAGAGGGCCTTGCTGAGGAAGCCGTACAGGACGCGCTCGGTCTCCTCGGCGGTGAAGGTCTCCTTGGTGACCTTGTCCTTCACCAGCTCGATGCCGTAGAAGAAGCCGTTCCCGCGGACGTCGCCGACGATCGGCAGGTCGTGGAGCTTCTCCAGGGTGGCGCGGAAGGCGCCCTCGTTGTCGAGGACGTGCTGGTTGAGCTGCTCGCGCTCGAAGATGTCGAAGTTGGCGAGGGCGACCGCCGACGACACCGGGTGGCCGCCGAAGGTGTAGCCGTGCAGGAAGGTGTTGTCGCCCTTGTAGAAGGGCTCGGCGACGCGGTCGGAGATGATGCACGCGCCGATGGGGGAGTAGCCCGAGGTCATGCCCTTGGCGCAGGTGATCATGTCCGGGACGTAGCCGAACTTGTCGCAGCCGAACATCGTGCCGAGCCGGCCGAAGGCGCAGATGACCTCGTCGGAGACGAGCAGAACGTCGTACTGGTCGCAGATCTCGCGGACCCGCTGGAAGTACCCGGGCGGGGGCGGGAAGCAGCCGCCGGCGTTCTGCACCGGCTCCAGGAAGACGGCCGCGACGGTGTCGGGGCCCTCGAAGAGGATCTCCTGCTCGATCTGGTCGGCGGCCCAGCGGCCGAAGGCCTCCGGGTCGTCGCCGAAGAGCGGGGCGCGGTAGATGTTGGTGTTGGGCACCTTGTGGGCGCCGGGGACCAGCGGCTCGAAGGGGGCCTTCAGGCCCGGCAGGCCGGTGATGGACAGGGCGCCCTGCGGGGTGCCGTGGTAGGCGACGGCGCGCGAGATGACCTTGTACTTGGTCGGTTTGCCCTTGAGCTTGAAGTACTGCTTGGCGAGCTTCCACGCGGTCTCGACGGCCTCGCCGCCGCCGGTGGTGAAGAAGACCTTGTTGAGGTCGCCCGGGGCGTAGTCGGCCAGGCGCTCGGCGAGCTCGACGGCCTTGGGGTGGGCGTAGCTCCACACCGGGAAGAAGGCGAGCTCCTGGGCCTGCTTGTAGGCGGTCTCGGCGAGCTCCACGCGGCCGTGGCCGGCGTTGACCACGAACAGCCCCGCGAGGCCGTCGATGTACCGCTTGCCCTTGTCGTCGTAGATGTACGTGCCCTCGCCGCGCACGATGGTCGGCACAGGGGCGTTCTCGTACGACGACATGCGGGTGAAGTGCATCCACAGGTGGTCGTACGCGGTCTTGGAAAGGTCCGCGCTCATGGCTATCTGGTTCCCCAGGTGTAGGTCTGCTTCCGGAGCTTGAGGTAGACGAAGCTCTCGGTGGACCGCACGCCGGGAAGCGTGCGGATCCGCTTGTTGATCGTCTCCAGGAGATGGTCGTCGTCCTCGCAGACGATCTCGATCAGCAGGTCGAAGGAGCCCGCGGTCACGACGACGTATTCGACCTCCGTCATCTCCGCGAGCGCGTCGGCGACGTGTTCGATGTCGCCCTCGACGTTGATGCCGACCATCGCCTGCCGCCGGAACCCCACGGTGAGCGGGTCGGTGACGGCGACGATCTGCATGACGCCCTGGTCGAGCAGCTTCTGGACGCGCTGGCGGACGGCCGCCTCGGACAGGCCCACGGCCTTGCCGATGGCGGCGTAGGGACGCCTGCCGTCCTCCTGGAGCTGTTCGATGATCGCCTTGGAGACGGAATCGATCACGAAGGCGCCGTTGGCGCCCCTGTGATCCGGAGTACGAGTGGCCACGCCCCCACTGTGCACGAGAGGTCAGCCGTCACGCAACCCTTGATCGATGAAATCCGTGGTTTGAGGGCTCGAATCTCACGGAATCCATTGTTTCGGAGTTTCGGCTATGTCGAATACCGCAGTGCTGCAGGTAGGCTGGTGCCCGTCTCACACATCGGACAGGAACAGGGAGAGGTGCAGTGAGCGAGCTCCGTACCTTGCGCAACCACATCAACGGAGAATTCCGCGACGCCGCCGACGGGCGCACCACCGACGTGGTGAACCCCGCCACCGGCGAGGTCTACGCGACCGCGCCGCTCTCCGCCGCCGCCGATGTCGACGCGGCCATGGCCGCGGCCGCGGCCGCCTTCCCGGCCTGGCGGGACACGACGCCCTCCGAGCGCCAGAAGGCGCTGCTCAAGATCGCGGACGCCTTCGAGGCGCGCGCGGACGAGCTGGTGGCCGTCGAGAGCGAGAACACCGGCAAGCCGATCGGGCTGACGGCCAGCGAGGAGATCCCTCCGATGGTCGACCAGATCCGCTTCTTCGCGGGCGCCGCCCGCCTGCTCGAGGGCCGCTCGGCCGGCGAGTACATGGAGGGCATGACCTCCATCGTCCGCCGCGAGCCGGTCGGCGTCTGCGCCCAGGTCGCCCCGTGGAACTACCCGATGATGATGGCCGTGTGGAAGTTCGCCCCGGCGATCGCCGCCGGCAACACGGTCGTGCTGAAGCCCTCGGACACCACCCCGGCCTCCACCGTGCTGATCGCCGAGATCATCTCCGGGATCCTGCCCAAGGGCGTCTTCAACGTCGTCTGCGGCGACCGCGAGACGGGACGGCTGATGGTCGAGCACCCGACCCCGGCGATGGCCTCCATCACCGGCTCGGTCCGCGCCGGCATCCAGGTCGCCGGCAGTGCCGCCAAGGACGTCAAGCGGGTCCACCTGGAGCTCGGCGGCAAGGCGCCGGTCGTGGTCTTCCAGGACACCGACATCGCCAAGGCGGTCGAGGACATCGCCGTCGCCGGCTACTTCAACGCCGGCCAGGACTGCACGGCCGCCACCCGCGTCCTGGTCCACGAGTCGATCCACGACGAGTTCGTGGCCCAGCTCGCCAAGGCCGCCACCGACACCAAGACCGGCGCCGCGGACGACGAGGACGTGCTGTACGGCCCGCTGAACAACGCCAACCAGCTCGCCCAGGTCACCGGCTTCATCGAGCGCCTCCCGGCGCACGCCAAGGTCGAGGCCGGCGGCCACCGCGTCGGCGAGAAGGGCTACTTCTACGCCGCGACCGTCGTGTCCGGCCTCCAGCAGGACGACGAGATCATCCAGAACGAGGTCTTCGGCCCGGTCATCACCGTGCAGTCCTTCTCCGACGAGGACCAGGCCGTGGAGTGGGCGAACGGCGTCGAGTACGCCCTGGCCTCCTCGGTGTGGACCAAGGACCACGGCCGCGCGATGCGCATGTCCAAGCGCCTGGACTTCGGTTGCGTGTGGATCAACACCCACATCCCGCTGGTCGCGGAGATGCCGCACGGCGGCTTCAAGAAGTCCGGCTACGGCAAGGACCTGTCCGCCTACGGTTTCGAGGACTACACCCGCATCAAGCACGTCATGACCTCCCTGGACGGCTGACGCCGCAGGGCGCGAGCCCACGCCGCGGCCCCGGCGCGACCCCCGCGTCCGGGGCCGTGGCACGTGCGCGTACGCTCCGGACCATGGAGGATCGAAGATCTCTTGAACAGCGCATACGCGCGTGGCTCGTTGTCTTCGTGGTGTGCCTGGTGCTGAGCGGCGTGACCGCGTTCCCGCTGGTGCACGAGGTGCGGTGGGTGGACGGCTGGGGTCTGCCCGGGGCCGTCGGCGACTGGATCGCCCACGTGCGGGAGGCGCTCGACGCCACCGACGCCGAGTACCCGTTCCTGATGTACGGGACGGACTGGCTCGCCTTCGCCCACCTGGTGATCGCCACGGCCTTCTACGGCGTCTGGCGCGACCCGGTGCGCAACGTCTGGGTCGTCGAGTGGGCCATGATCGCCTGCGTCGGGGTCGTCCCGCTCGCCGCGATCTGCATCCCGCTGCGGGGTCTGCCGCTGTGGTGGATGCCGGTCGACATGGCCTTCGGCGTCTTCGGGATCGTGCCGCTGCTGGTCCTGCGGCGGATGATCAAGCGGCTGGAGCACGCCTCCGACGGCGCGTCAGCCGTGCCGGCCGGCGTCTGACGGCGCACGGCGGTCCCGGCCGCCGTGCGGAAAGCGGCTCAGCGGCCGCCGAGTTCCGCGCGCAGCACGTCGATGCGGTTGCTCGTGACGGCGTCCACGCCGAGCCGCTCCATCCGCCGCATCGTCCGGCGCAGGTCCACCGTCCACGCCGCGACCAGCAGCCCCTCGCCGCGCGCCCACTCCAACAGGGGCGCGCGCACCAGCCCGAAGCGCAGGTTGATCCAGCGCGGCCGCAACTCCGACAACAGCAGCGGCGGCACGGCCGCGGAGGTCTTCCAGGTCAGCGCGATCTCGGCGGCCGGGTCCAGGTCCCGGACCGCCAGGACGGCGGCCGCCTCCCCGCAGTAGTACGTACGGTCCCCGGCCCCCGCCTCCCGGACGGCGGACAGCACCGGGCCCGCGGACTCCGGCAGGGTGAGGTCGACCAGCGCCCGGCAGCCGTCGACCGCGGCCAGCGCGTCGTACAGCGTCGGGACGCCCGCCGGCAGCCGGTCCGCGGCGAGGCCGGCGACGGGGGACTCCACCCCCCACAGCCGCTTCAGCGTGGGGTCGTGGAGCAGCACGGGCACCCCGTCGCGGGTCAGCCGTACGTCCATCTCCACCGCGTCCGCCCCCGCGCGCAGCGCGCTGCGCAGCGAGGGCAGGGTGTTCTCGCGGTGGCGGTACGGGTCGCCGCGGTGGGCGACCGCTAGCGCCGCCATCCCGCCAGGTGGGAGTCGATCTCGGCGGTGAGCTTCGCCTTGCCCGGGGCGTCGAGGAAGGAGGCCTCGACGGCGTTCCTGGCGAGCTGGGCCAGGCCGCCCTCGTCGAGCTGCAGCAGCCGCGCGGCCACCGCGTACTCGGTGTTGAGGTCGGTGCCGAACATCGGCGGGTCGTCGCTGTTGACGGTGACGAGCACGCCCGCGGCCACCATCTCCTTGACGGGGTGCTCGTCGAGCGTGGCGACGGCGCGGGTCGCGATGTTGGAGGTCGGGCAGACCTCCAGCGGGATCCGGTGCTCGGCCAGGTGGTCCAGCAGGCGCGGGTCCTGGGTGGCGCTGGTGCCGTGGCCGATGCGCTCGGCGCCCAGCTCGTTCAGCGCGTCCCAGATCGTCTGCGGGCCGGTGGTCTCGCCCGCGTGCGGCACGCTGTGCAGACCGGCCGCCCGGGCGCGGTCGAAGTACGGCTTGAACTGCGGGCGCGGCACACCGATCTCGGGACCGCCCAGGCCGAAGCTGACCAGCCCGTCCGGCTGCAGTTCGGTGGCGATGCGCGCCGTCTCCTCCGCGGAGGCCAGCCCGGCCTCGCCCGGGATGTCGAAGCACCAGCGCAGCACGATGCCGAGCTCCGCCTCGGCCGCCTTGCGCGCGTCCTCGATCGCCTCGACGAACGCCCGGTCCGGGATGCCGCGGCGGACCGAGCTGTACGGGGTCACGGTCAGTTCGGCGTAGCGGATGTTCTGCCGCACCATGTCGCGGGCGACCTCGTACGTCAGCAGGCGCACGTCCTCCGCGTCGCGGATCAGGTCGACGACGGACAGGTAGACCTCGATGAAGTGGGCGAAGTCCCGGAAGCTGAAGTACTCGGCGAGCGCGGCGGGGTCGGTGGGCACCTTGGAATCCGGGTGCCGCGCGGCCAGCTCCGCCACGATGCGGGGCGAGGCCGAGCCCACGTGGTGCACGTGGAGCTCGGCCTTCGGCAGCCCCGCGATGAAGGCGTCGAGGGATGACGCGGTGTCGGACATGGGGTGATCCTCCTGCGGGGTGGTCGGCAACCGCCATCGTAAACGCGGAATTGCCTCGGCCCGGTGTCTTCGCAGGCCATAGCATTGCCCGACGTAGCCACCAGGAAGGCAGCGATGTCCCACGACCCCGAGAACCCGACGCCGCGCGACGCCGCGAGCGACACCCCCGCAGCGGCGGCCCCGTCGTCCTCGGCGGCCCCGGCGGACGCACCGCCCGCCCCCGACTACGAGCTGCCCGCCCCGGCCCCGGCCCCGGCACCGACGCCGGCGGATGCCGCGCCGGACGGCGCCGCGGAGTCCGACGCCCCGGCCGGGGACGGGGGTACGCAGGTGCTGGGCGGCGTGGCGCCCGTTGACGCGGTGCCGTCTGCCGATGCGCCTGTCGGCGCTGCGGGGGCCGATGCCCCGGTTGTTGCGGACGCGCCTGTTGCCGTGCCGGTCGCGGATGCCGGGGACGGGGGTACGCGGGTGCTGGGCGGCGTGGCGCCCGTTGACGCGGTGCCGTCTGCTGACGCGCCCGGTGCCGTCGCGGAGGCCGGTGGCTCGGCGGTTCAGGACGCGCCTGTTGCCGTGCCGGTCGCGGATGCCGGGGACGGGGGTACGCAGGTGCCGGGAGGCGTCGTGCCCGCCGGTGCCCCCGCGGGGGTGGGCGACGCTCCCGCCGCCCAGGCCGCTCCCGCGCCCGCCGTGCCGCCCTTCGGGGTGCCCGGGCCGCGGGATCCGTGGGCACCGCCGGTGCCGGTCGCTCCCGGGTACGGGCAGCCCGGTGCGCCGGCCGGGTACAACCCCTGGGCGCCGCCCGTGCCGCCCGTACCGCAGGCGCCGCAGGACCACATGACGCTGACCAAGCGGCCGGTGCCCGAGGACGCACCCGCGCCCGGGCCGGGGGAGCAGCCGCGCGACCCCTGGGCGCCGCCTGCCCCCGACGCGGGGGCGACCGTCCCCCCGCAGCCGCCGTACGCCACGTACCCCGGCCACCCCGGCGACACCGGCCACACCGGCTTCCCCGGTCACGCCGGCTTCCCCGGTCACGCCGGCCCGCCCGGCTACCCCACGTACCCGGGCTACCCCGCGTACCCCGCCCACCCCGGCTACCCGGCCCACCCGGGCTACGCGATGGGCCCCTACGGCGGGTGGGCACCGCCGGCCGCCCGCAACGGCGTCGGCCTGACCGCGATGATCCTCGGCATCGTGGGCGCCGTCATGGCCATCTCCTGCTTCGGGGCCTTCCTCGGCCTCCCGCTCGGCATCGCGGCCCTCATCTGCGGCATCGTCGGTCTGCGGATCGCCCGCCGCGGCGAGGCGACCAACCGGCCACAGGCGCTGACCGGTCTGATCCTCGGGATCGTCTCCGTCGTCCTGTCGGGCGCGATGATCGCCCTGGTGGTCGGCGGGATCGACGACGGCTGGTTCGACGGGGGGCCGGACGACGACCTCATCACCTCGCGCAACGGCGACTGGGAGTCGCCGCTGGACGCCGACGGCACCGCGCTCTACGACGACGGCGTCCACGTCACGCTGTCGGACGCCGAGCGGACGGTCGCGCTCCCGAACGACATGCTCCAGGGCGGTACCGCCGTCACCTTCTCCATCGAGTTGGAGAACACCGGCGACGTCACCGCCGACCTGGGCGAGAGCGAGGTCTCGGCCTACGGCGACGACTTCGACGACGAGGGCCTGCGCGACCTGACCACCGGCGTGGGCCTGCCCGAGTCGCTGGAGCCGGGGGAGCGCGCGAGCAGGGAGATCACCGTCGTCGTGCCGAAGGACGACGACGACGGCAGTTTCGAGGTCGAGGTCGCCCCCGGTTACGCCTACGACTACACCTACTGGGTCCTGGACGTGCCGTAACACCCGTGCCGCGCGGGCCTCATCGCCGGACCGCGTCCAGCGCCAGCAGGGCCACGTGCAGCGAGAGGCAGGACTCGACCTGGTCCAGGTCGATGCCGAGGACGCGTTCGACGCGGTGCAGCCGGTCGTAGAAGGAGGGCCGCGACAGGTGCGCGGCGTCGGCCGCGGCCGACTTGTTGCGGCCGGCGTCCAGGTAGACGGTGAGGATCCGGACGAGGTCCGTGCCGTGCTCGGCGTCGTACGCGAGCAGCGGGCCGAGTTCGCGCTCGACGTACGTCTGCAGCCGTGCGTCGTCGCGCAGGAGGTGCAGCAGACCGCGCAGCCGGACGTCCGGCAGCCGGTAGTACGCCCGGCCGCCGCCCGCTCCCACCCTCTTCTCGGAGGGCTGCGCCCGGCCGCCCTCGCCGCGCCCGCCGTGCATCGCGGCGTCCGCGACCTGTGCCGCCTCCAGCAGGGTGCGGCGGGCGTCGCGCAGCGAGCCGACCGAGGAGCCGGCCGCCATGACGAAGGCGGGGCCGCCGTCGGGTGCGGGCTCGGTCAGCCGGGTGAGCGCGGCGGCGAAGTCCTCCAGCGCGGTGTGCTCGTGGTCGGACGGGCCGAGGGAGACCAGCACGCCGACGCCGCCGTCGTCGAGGGTGCCGGTGAGCGCGGTCAGGCCCCGCTCGCGGACGGCCTGGGCCGCCGTCTCGGTGAAGTCGCGCAGCTGGGCCTGTGCCTCCAGCGCGGCCGAGGCCGGTCCGCCGCGCAGCCGCAGCATGACGCCCACCAGCCGCCGGCCCTCCAGCGGCACGCCCAGCGCCCGGGCCCGCAGCGCCACGTCGGAGACGGTCAGGGCGTGGGTGAGGATGCCGGAGAGGAGGGTGCGGTGGGTCTGCCGTTCCAGGGACTCGCGGTCGCGTTCCAGGAGCCGGTTGAGCGCGAGGGTGGCGGCCCCGCGCTCCAGCAGCACGCTGTGGCGGTGCGGGCGTTCGGCCGGTTCCGGCCCGGCTTCGGGCTCGGGCCCGGGCCCGGAGGCGGACCCGGACGAGGGGACGGGCCCGGAGGCGGACCCGGACGAGGGCGCGGGCGCGGGCTCGCCGACGATCACCAGCCTGCCCCAGTCCCGGCCGCGCGCCCCGACGGCGGTGACCAGCCAGCCGCTGCGCGGGTCGTGGCCGGTGCGCCCGGCCGGGTGGACGCCGCGGCTGCGCCGTTCCCAGCCGTCGAGCAGGGCCTCGGGATCCCGGCCGGCCGGGTCGAAGGCCAGCACCTGGTGGGAGAGGTTCTCCAGCACGACGGGCGCGCCCGCCATCCGGGCCACCTCGCGGACGACCTCGCCGGGCTCCGCGCCCTCGACGGACAGCTCGTTGAAGGTCTGGTGCACCGCCTCCGAGGCCCGCAGTTCGGTCAACTGGGCGTCGACGACGTGGGCGTGCACGGCCTCGGTCACCGCGACGAAGCGCACCTCGGTGCGGAGGGCCACCAGCGGCAGTCCGCGCCGTTCGGCGGCGCGGACCAGGGGGCGGGGGAGGACGTCCGCGTAGCGCCGGCCCAGTTCGACGACGAGCCCCGCGGCGCCGACGTCGGCGAGGCCGTCGATGTAGCGCGCCAGGGGCTCCTTGTCGTCGGGCAGCATCACGCCCGTGGTGAGGACCAGCTCGCCGCCGTGGAGCATGCCGGCGATGTCGGCCAGCTCGCTGATGTGCACCCAGCGGACCGGGCGCTGCAGGCCTCCGGAGCCCGCGACGACCTGCGGCGAACCCCGCCTGAGCACGTCCAGTTCCAGGACCTCGGCGACGGTGGGGAACACGGGTGACCTCCGGGGCGGAACGGGGCGGAACGGGGTGGATCGGGGCGGTACGACCGTCCGGTGCGTCGTGCCACGGTAACCGCAGGGTGTAAAGGCCCCCGTGGCACGCCATGCGATGTGTCGGTTGCCCGACGTACCCGGCGCCCGGCATCGTCCACCGTGACGATCTGCTGCGGGCGACAGGTGAACACAGAATTCGTCGCGTAACCAAAAGGCAACAACGGAATCACTTGTTGGGGCGAGCCTACTCTGTCAGGATCGTCCACCAATCCAAGCTTTGGCCACGCCGCCGAGCGGAGTGCGAGGAGAAGACGATGGACCTCAGCGCGAACGGCGCGTTCGATGTGCGGGAGCGTTTCGCCGAGGGAGCCCAGTACATCGGCGGAACCCTGCGCGGCGGAACCTCCGGCCGGCCGCACCCCGTGGTCGACCCGGCCACCGGCGAGACCGTGTACTCCTACGAACTCGCGGGCACCGCCGACGTGGACGCCGCCGTCGCCGCCGCCGCGCGGGCACTGCCGGACTGGGCCGGCGCCACCCCCGGCGAACGCTCCGACGCCATGCACCGCTTCGCGGCCGTTCTCGCTGCGCAGGCCGCCGAGTTCGCGTACGCCGAGTCGCTGCAGTGCGGCAAGCCGCTGCGGCTGACCACGGAGTTCGACGTCCCCGGCACGGTCGACAACACCGCCTTCTTCGCGGGCGCCGCACGGCAGCTGGAGGGCAGGGCGGCGGGGGAGTACTCCGGCGACCACACCTCCTACGTGCGGCGCGAGCCCGTCGGCGTCGTGGGCTCCGTCGCGCCGTGGAACTACCCGCTGCAGATGGCCGCCTGGAAGGTCCTCCCGGCGATCGCCGCGGGCAACACGATCGTGCTCAAGCCGGCCGAACTGACCCCGCTGACCTCGCTGATGTTCGCGCAGGCGGCGACCGGGGCGGGCATCCCGGCGGGCGTGGTCAACGTCGTCACCGGGGCGGGCAAGGAGGCGGGCGAGCACCTGGTGGGGCACCCGGACGTCGCGATGACCTCCTTCACGGGCTCCACCGCGGTCGGCAAGCGCGTCGCGGAGATCGCCACCGCCACCGTCAAGCGGCTCCACCTGGAGCTCGGCGGCAAGGCGCCGTTCGTCGTCTTCGACGACGCCGACCTGGAGGCGGCCGTCCACGGCGCGGTCGCGGGCGCCCTGATCAACACCGGTCAGGACTGCACCGCCGCCACCCGCGCCTATGTGCAGCGCCCCCTCTACGACGCCTTCGTCGCCGGCGTCGCCGACCTCTTCTCCGGCATCCGGGTGGGCGATCCGTTCGACGCCAAGACCGACCTCGGCCCGCTCATCTCCCACGCCCAGCGCGACCGCGTCGCCGGCTTCGTCGAGCGCGCCCGCGCCTACGCCACGGTCGTCACCGGCGGCGAGGCCCCCGCCTCGCCGGGCGCGTTCTACCGGCCCACGCTGGTGACCGGCGCCGCGCAGGACAGCGAGATCGTCCGGTCCGAGATCTTCGGCCCGGTACTGGTCGTGCTGCCGTTCGACAGCGATGATGAGGGCCTGGCCATGGCCAACGACACGCCGTACGGCCTGGCCGCGTCCGCGTGGACCCGCGACGTCTTCCGTGCGGGCCGTGCCACCCGTGAGATCAAGGCGGGGTGCGTCTGGGTCAACGACCACATCCCGATCATCAGCGAGATGCCGCACGGGGGGTACAAGGCGTCCGGCTACGGCAAGGACATGTCGGCGTACTCCCTGGAGGAGTACACGCAGGTCAAGCACGTGATGTACGACAACACCGCGGTCGCCAGGAAGGGCTGGCACCGCACGATCTTCGGCGACCGCTGACCCCCGGCCGCACCCCCCCGCGGACCGTCCCCCACCGGCCCGACAGTCCGTCCGTCCCACGCACCACCGTCCCTGGAGGCCGCACCGCAATGGAGATGTTCGAGGGCCTGTCCGAGCCCGTACGCAAAGCGTGGGAACGCAGCCTGACCAGCGGGAGGGCATCCCTCAGCCGGCGCCGGGTGCTCGGCGCCGGCCTCGCAGTCGCGGGCGCCGGGGCGCTGTCCGCCTGCGGCATCCCGGCGGCGACCAACAACCAGGGCGGCATGAAGAGCGACGACCTGTCCGACAAGGACAAGTCGCTGGTCTTCTCGAACTGGCAGCTCTACATCGACATGAGCGACGACGAGAAGCACATGCCGACCCTGGAGGCCTTCGAGAAGAAGACCGGGATCAAGGTCAAGTACAGCGACGACATCACCGACAACGTCGAGTTCTTCGCCAAGATCAAACCGCAGCTCGCCGCCGGTCAGTCCACCGGTCGCGACCTGGTCGTCCTCACCGACTGGATGGCCGCCCGGATGATCCGCCTGGGCTGGGCCCAGCCGCTGGACCCCACCTACCTGCCGAACGCCTTCACCAACCTGGAGCAACGTTTCCGCAACCCCGACTGGGACCCCGGACGCGCCCACTCCTACCCCTGGCAGGGCATCGCCACCGTCATCGCCTACAACGAGAAGGCCACCAAGGGGAAGAAGGTCGGCAGCGTCTCGCAACTGCTGGACGACCCCGACCTCAAGGGCCGCGTCGCGATGCTCAGCGAGATGCGCGACACCATAGGCATGACCCTGCTCGACATGGGCAAGCAGCCCGAGTCCTTCACGGCGGACGACTTCGACGCGGCCGTCGCCCGCGTCCAGAAGGCCGTGGACGGCAAGCAGATCCGCCAGTTCACCGGCAACGAGTACACCGACGGCCTCGCCTCGGGGAACATCGCCGCCTGCGTCGCCTGGGCCGGCGACCTCGTCCAGCTCCAGGCCGACAACCCCGAGATCAAGTTCGTGATCCCGTCCGCCGGCTACATCTACTCCACGGACAACATGCTCGTCCCGGCCGGCTCCAAGCACCGCAAGAACGCCGAGCTGCTGATCGACTGGTACTACCGGCCGGAGATCGCGGCCGAACTCTCGGCCTGGGTCAACTACATAACGCCCTGCACGGGCGTCTACGAGGAACTCCTCAAGATCGACGAGGACGTGGCCAACAACCCGCTGATCATTCCCAACGCGGAGATGAAGGCGAAGGCCCATCCCTTCCGGTCGCTCTCCGCCAAGGAGGAGACCGCCTTCGAGGACAAGTTCGCCAAGCTCATCGGCGCCTGACCGGCCACCGCAGTTAGGGACCTGACGACATGACCCAGCAGACCGCACCCCTCTCCGACGAGCCGGCCGGAGCCAAGGACCACGCCCCCGCGGGGGGCGCCGTGACCCTCACCGGCATCGGCAAGGCCTACGGCGACTTCACCGCCGTCCACCCGCTCGACCTCACCATCCCCGAGGGCTCCTTCTTCGCGCTCCTGGGAGCCTCCGGCTGCGGCAAGACCACCACGCTGCGCATGATCGCCGGCCTGGAGGACCCCAGCGGCGGCAGCGTCCGCATCGGCGACCAGGACGTCACCGGACTGCCGCCGTACAAGCGGCCGGTCAACACGGTCTTCCAGAACTACGCGCTCTTCCCGCACCTCGACATCTACGAGAACGTCGCCTTCGGCCTGCGCCGCCGCGGCGTCAAGTCCGTCAGGGGCCAGGTCGAGGAGATGCTCGAGCTCGTGGAGCTGGGCCACCTCGCCCGCCGCAAGCCGCACCAGCTCTCCGGCGGCCAGCAGCAGCGCGTCGCCGTCGCCCGCGCCCTGATCAACCACCCCAAGGTGCTCCTCCTCGACGAACCGCTGGGCGCCCTGGACCTGAAGCTGCGGCGGCAGATGCAGCTGGAGCTCAAGCGCATCCAGACCGAGGTGGGCATCACCTTCGTGCACGTCACGCACGACCAGGAAGAGGCCATGACCATGGCCGACACCATCGCCGTGATGAACGCCGGCCGCATCGAGCAGCTCGGCGCGCCCACCGACCTGTACGAGAACCCGCGCACCACCTTCGTCGCCAACTTCCTCGGCCAGTCCAACCTCATCGAGGCCCAGGTCGCCGGCACCAGCGGCGACGACCTGCTGCTCAGCGTCGGCGACGG
The DNA here is from genome assembly GCF_042956445.1 of Streptomyces sp. NPDC008238. Classification (NCBI taxonomy): domain Bacteria; kingdom Bacillati; phylum Actinomycetota; class Actinomycetes; order Kitasatosporales; family Streptomycetaceae; genus Streptomyces; species Streptomyces sp. NPDC008238. The sequence goes on from NZ_JBIBGK010000014.1 coordinate 193,627, forward strand.
CCGGCTGGCGATGCCCACCGCGCGCTGCGTCCCCTCCGTGCAGGCGGGCGACAAGCTCCTCGCCGGGGTACGCCCCGAGAAGATCACCATCGTCCACGCCGACGACGCCGCCGAGGTCCCCGAGGGCCGCAACAGGATCACCGGCCGGATCGTCGACGCCAGCTTCATCGGCGTCTCCACCCAGTACGTCGTCAACAGCCCCTGGTGCCCGGAGCTCGCCGTCTTCGCGCAGAACGTGGAGCGCGACGGCCGCCTCGTCCCCGGCGCCGAGGTAGTGCTGCACTGGAGCCCGGCGCACACCTTCGGTCTCGACGCCGCGCAGGACATCGAGGCGGGGGAGGTCAACGCGTAATGGCCGCCCTGTCCACCGCCCCCGCGGGGGCACCGGCGCAGAACCCGCCGGAGCCGTCCGGCTCCGCCGCCCGGCGCCGCAGACTCGTGCCGTACTGGCTGCTGCTGCCCGGCATCCTGTGGCTGCTGGTCTTCTTCGCCGCCCCGATGGTCTACCAGGCCTCGACCTCCGTGCAGACCGGCTCCCTGGAGACCGGCTACCGCGTCACCTGGCACTTCGCCACCTATTGGGACGCCTTCACCGAGTACGACGTCTTCTACCTGCGGTCGCTGGTCTACGCGGGCATCGCCACCGTGCTGTGCCTGGCGATCGGCTACCCGCTGGCGTACACCATCGCCTTCAAGGCGGGCCGCTGGCGGAACGTGCTGCTGGTCATGGTCATCGCGCCGTTCTTCACCAGCTTCCTGATCCGCACCCTGGCCTGGAAGACGATCCTCGCGGACGACGGCTACGTCGTGACCGTGCTGGACAAGCTGCACGTCCTGAACGTCACCGCGTCCCTCGGCATCACCGCCGACGACCGCGTGCTCGCCACGCCGCTCGCGGTGGTGTGCGGCCTGACGTACAACTTCCTGCCCTTCATGATCCTGCCGCTCTACAGCTCACTGGAGCGCATCGACCCGCGGCTGCACGAGGCGGCGGGCGACCTGTACGCCCGGCCCTTCACCACCTTCCGCAAGGTGACCTTCCCGATCTCGCTGCCCGGCGTCGTGGCCGGCACGCTGCTCACCTTCATCCCCGCCTCCGGCGACTACATCAACGCCGAACTGCTGGGCAGCCCCAGCGAGCAGATGATCGGCAACGTCATCCAGTCCAAGTTCCTGACGGTGCTCGACTACCCGACCGCCGCCGCACTGTCCTTCATCCTCATGGCCGCGATCCTCGTGATCGTGTCCGTCTACATCCGCAGGGCGGGGACGGAGGAACTGGTCTGATGCCCGTGCTGAACTGGGTGCGACGGCACCTCGTCGTCTTCGCCGGCGTGGCCGCGCTCGCCTACATGACGATCCCCAACGTGATCGTCCTGGTCTTCTCCTTCAACCAGCCCAAGGGCCGCTTCAACTACTCCTGGAACCACTTCTCGCTCGACGCCTGGACGAACCCCTGCGGCGTCGGCGACATGTGCGACTCGGTGTCGCTGTCCCTGCAGATCGCCGTCCTCGCCACCCTCGGCGCCACCGTCCTCGGCACCATGGTCGCCTTCGCGCTCGGCCGCCACCGCTTCCGCGGCCGCGGCCCGGTGACCGGCCTGATCTGGCTGCCGATGGCGATGCCCGAGATCGTGATGGGCGCCTCGCTCGGCACCCTGTTCCTCAACATGCGCATCCAGTTCGGCTTCTGGACGATCCTCATCGCGCACATCATGTTCTGCCTCAGCTTCGTGGTGACGGCGGTCAAGGCGCGCGTGATGAGCATGGACCCGCGACTGGAGCAGGCCGCCCAGGACCTCTACGCCACCCCGTGGTCGACGTTCTGGCGGATCACCTTCCCGATCGCCGCGCCCGGCATCGCGGCGGGCGCGCTGCTGAGCTTCGCGATCTCCATCGACGACTTCATCATCACGCAGTTCAACGCCGGCCCGGCCACCGTGACCTTCCCGATGTTCGTCTGGGGCGCCGCCCAGAAGGGCCTGCCCGTCCAGGTGAACGTCATCGGCACGCTGATGTTCGTCGTGGCGGTGCTCTGCGTCGTCGTCGGACAGCTGCTCAGCCGCCGCAGGAAAGCCCATAGTTGACCCGCCGACCGCATCCGCAAAGGTGTGAGACCCCATGGACCCAGCCCGTTCGCTCGCCGACGCGCAGCCGACACCGTTCTGGCTGGAGGACCCCGGCAGGCCGCGGGCCGGATCGGCCCTCGTGGGCGACGAGCACTGCGACCTGCTGGTGGTCGGCGGCGGCTACACCGGGCTGTGGACCGCGCTGCTGGCCAAGGAACGCGACCCGCGCCGCGACGTCGTCCTGATCGAGGCCAAGGAGGTGGGCTGGGCGGCGTCCGGCCGCAACGGCGGCTTCTGCGCCGCCAGCCTCACCCACGGCCTGGCCAACGGACTCGCCCGCTGGCCCGAGGAGTTCGGGCAGCTGGAGGAGCTGGGCAACCGCAACCTCGACGGCATCGAGGAGGCGGTCGCCCGCTACTCCATCGACTGCGACTTCGAACGCACCGGGGAGATCGACGTCGCCACCGAGCCCTACCAGCTCGACGACCTCCGGGCGTCCGCCGAGGAGGCCGCCCGGCACGGCGTCGAACTGGAGCTGCTCGACCGCGACCAGGTCCGCGCCGAGGTCGACTCGCCCACCTTCGTCGGCGGCCTGTGGGACCGCCGCGGCGTCGCCATGCTGCACCCCGCCAAGCTCGCCTGGGGCCTGCGGCGCGCCTGCGAGGAACTGGGCGTACGCGTCTACGAGCACACCCGCGCCACCCAGCTCGCCCACAACGGCTCCGGCACGGCCGTGCGCACCCCCTACGGGCGGGTCTTCGCCCGGCACGTCGCGCTCGGCACCAACGTCTTCCCCTCGCTGGTGCGCCGCGTGCGCCACTACATCGTCCCCGTCTACGACTACGCGCTGGTGACCGAGCCGCTGACGCCGCAGCAGCTCGGCGCGGTGGGCTGGAAGAACCGCCAGGGACTCGGCGACAGCGCCAACCAGTTCCACTACTTCCGGCTCACCGCCGACAACCGCGTGCTGTGGGGCGGCTACGACGCCATCTACCCCTACGGCGGACGCCTGGACGCCGCCCGGGACGAACGCCCGGAGACCTACCTGAAGCTCGCGGAACACTTCTTCCGCTGCTTCCCGCAACTGGAGGGCGTGCGCTTCGCCCACGCCTGGGGCGGCGCGATCGACACCTGCTCGCGCTTCTCCGCCTTCTACGGCACCGCACACGACGGGAAGGTCGCGTACGCCGCCGGCTACACCGGCCTCGGTGTCGGCGCCACCCGCTTCGGCGCCGACGTCATGCTCGACCTGCTCTCCGGCGGACCCACCGAACGCACCGCGCTGCGCATGGTGCGGACCAAGCCGCTGCCCTTCCCGCCCGAGCCGCTGGCGTGGGCGGGGATCGGCCTCACCAAGTGGTCACTGGACCGCGCCGACCGCAACGCCGGGCGGCGCAACCTGTGGCTCAAGGCGATGGACCGGCTGGGCCTCGGCTTCGACAGCTGACCGGCGGCCCCGCACCCCGCGCGAGCCCCGTGATCCGGATCACCCCATCGGGCGTGGTGAAACCCGCGTAATGATCCGTCCCCGGCCCCCTCTCTCCGCGTGACAGCACGACAGCGCACACACGGAACGGAGGAACCGGCATGGTGGGCACAGACGCGCGGGGCGCGGTCGAATGGCTGGTTTCCGTGGCACCCGACCCCGACGCCACCCGGTGGGAATGGGAGCGCCACCCCCTCGGGGTGACGCTCCTGCCCGCCGGGAGGCTGTGGGACGTCCTCATCCTCACCGGCGAACTGGGCTACCCGACGCTCGACGTCCTCACCCGTCTCGTCGACCGCCCGGGCCCGGTCCTGGCCGACTTCGGGGACTCCCGCATGGGCTGGTTCGTGCCCCCGGGCACCGCCGCCCGCTGGGTCGGCACCGGGGTGCGCACCGCGGGCCCCGGCACCTGGATCGTGGTCCCCTACCCCGGCCGCGCCACCGGGGGCGTCCGCTGGCTCGTGCCGCCCGACGGCACGGGCAACCTCACCGACCCCGGCGTCCTGGAACTGGCCATGCACGAGGCGGCCGCCCACCTGGCGGGACGGCGGGGCCGTGATCCGGGCGCGTGACCCGGCGGACGGGGGCCCGCCCGTCGTACGCCCCGGTGCGCGACACTGGTTCCATGATCCCGACGGAAGGCGGCCGGTCCCGGAGCGGCCGCGGATACCCGGGCGCGCCGCGGCGCGCCCCCGTTCCCGCGGCGGGCTGAGATGGTCCTCCCGCCCGGCCTCGCGCACCTCGTCGAGACCGCCCTGCCCGTCTGCGGGCGCCACGGCCTGGCCGTGGCGGGCGGCCTCGCGCTGATCGCGCACGGCTTCGACCGCCGTCCCTCCCGCCACCTCGACCTGGTCACCTTCAGCTCCACCCCGGTCGGTGACATCGGGGCCGCGCTCGCCACCGCCTGCACCGGGGCCGGCTACGAAGTGGCCCCGCTGCCCGGCACACCGCTCGCCGCCCACCTCGGGGTCACCGAGCCGGGGGAGGCCGGCCGCACGGTCCACGTGGCCAAGCAGCCGCTCTCCCGTCCGCCGGTCCCCGTCGGACTCGGCCTGTCCGGGCCCGTGCCGGTGGTGGCGCTGGAGGACTGCGCGGCCCTGAAGGTGGCCGCCGTCGCCGACCGCGCCACGGTCCGCGACCTCGTCGACGTCCACGCCCTGACCACCTGGTTCACGCCAGGGGAGCTGCTGACGATGGCCGTCCACCTCGACGACGACCTCCAGCCGCGCCTGCTCGCCGACCGCCTCGACAAGCTCGTCGAGGCCGACGACGCGGCGTACGCGGCGCAGGGACTGGACGGCGCGGGCACCGCCGCCGTCAAACGCTGGGCCTTCGAGTGGGCGCAGGACATCCGGCTGGACCTCATGGAGGGCATGGAGCACCCCGACGAGCTCTACGACCTGTAAAGCTCCCGGCCCCGGCGCCGACACCTTGGTGCTTGAGGGTGCCCTGCCCGCTGACGACACTGGCAGGAGACGAGGAGAGGAAGGTCCGCCGTGACCGACAAGCACATCACGCACTGGATCGCCGGACAGTCGTGGACCGGCACCACGGAGCGGCACGGGGACGTGTACGACCCCGCCACCGGGGCCGTGACCGGGCGGGTGGACTTCGCGTCGAACGCCGAGGTCGACCAGGCCGTCGGCGCTGCGGCCGCCGCGTTCAAGGAGTGGCGCCACGCCTCGGTGGCCAAGCGCAGCACGGTGCTCTTCGCCTTCCGCGAGCTGCTCAACGCCAAGCGCGAGGAACTGGCCGCGATCATCGTCTCCGAGCACGGCAAGGTGCACTCCGACGCGCTCGGCGAGATCGCCCGCGGCCTGGAGGTCGTCGAGTACGCCTGCGGCATCCCGCAGCTGATCAAGGGCGGCTTCACCGAGCAGGCCTCGACCGGCATCGACGTCTACTCGATCCGCCAGCCGCTCGGCCCGGTCGCTATCATCTCGCCCTTCAACTTCCCGGCGATGGTGCCGATGTGGTTCTTCCCCATCGCCATCGCCGCGGGCAACACCGTCGTCGTCAAGCCCTCCGAGAAGGACCCGTCCGCCGCCAACTTCCTCGCGGAGCTGTGGAAGCAGGCCGGTCTGCCGGACGGCGTCTTCAACGTCGTGCACGGCGACAAGGTCGCCGTCGACCGCCTCCTGGAGCACCCGGACGTCAAGTCCGTCTCCTTCGTCGGCTCCACCCCGATCGCGCGCTACGTCTACGAGACCGGCACCCGCTACGGCAAGCGCGTCCAGGCCCTGGGCGGCGCCAAGAACCACATGCTGGTGCTCCCGGACGCGGACCTGGACCTCGCCGCCGACGCCGCCGTCAACGCCGGGTTCGGCGCGGCCGGCGAGCGCTGCATGGCGGTGTCCGTCCTGGTCGTCGTCGACCCGATCGGCGACACGCTGGTCGAGAAGATCAAGGAGCGGATGTCCGGCCTCACGGTCGGCCCCGGCTGCAGCGCCGCCTCCGAGATGGGTCCATTGGTGACCGGCGCCCACCGCGACAAGGTGACGTCCTACCTCGACGCGGGCCTCGCCGACGGCGCGACCCTCGCCGTGGACGGCCGTACCCACGCCGTCAGCGGCGAGGACACCGAGGGCGGCTTCTGGCTCGGCCCGACGCTCTTCGACGACGTCAAGCCCGGCATGTCGGTCTACAACGACGAGATCTTCGGCCCGGTGCTGTCCGTGGTGCGCGTGGGCTCGTACGACGAGGGCCTGGAGCTGATCAACTCCAACCCGTACGGCAACGGCACGGCCATCTTCACCAACGACGGCGGCGCCGCCCGCCGCTTCCAGCACGACGTCGAGGTCGGCATGGTCGGCATCAACGTGCCGATCCCGGTGCCCGTGGCGTACTACTCCTTCGGCGGCTGGAAGGCCTCGCTCTTCGGCGACACGCACGCCTACGGCCCGGACGGCGTCCACTTCTTCACCCGCGGCAAGGCCGTCACCCAGCGGTGGCTCGACCCGAGCCACGGCGGCATCAACCTCGGTTTCCCGACCAACAACTGACACTCCGCTCCGAGGCCCGCCGACCCGCGCTTCCGCGGCCGGCGGGTCTCGCCCGTCCGGGTGGGGCGCTCACGCGTCCGTCGCCGGGCCGCCGACCTCGGGCAGGTGCGCGGAGAGGTGGCGCAGGTACGCGCCGGCGTCGGCACGGTAGTCCTCGGCGCCCCGCGCCTTGGCCAGCTCGAAGACGACGAACATGTTCAGGTTGAGGAGCCCGGCGACCATGCGCATCCGTTCCGCGCCGTCGAGACTCTCGACCACGCCGGCGATGTGCCTGGTGGCCCCCTCCCGGTCGTCCTCCAGCCACAGCGTGAGGAACTCGATCGCGAGGCGGGTCGCCTCTTCCGCTTTGCTCGGTTCGGTCATGTGGGGAGGGTAAGCCGCCGCGCCCGCGGTCCGTGCCGGCCACCCGGACCGGCGGCTCAGCGCGCTGGGTGATGACGTCCCGACCGGCGACCGACCGCCAGGGCGGCGCCCGCGAGCAGGGCGCCGCACAGCAGCCAGCTCCCCACGACGTCGAGCGGCCAGTGGTAGCCGCAGCGGACCAGGGCGACCCCCACCGCGGCATCGAGCAGTACAACGGCGGCGACCAGCAGCCGCCGTGCGGCCGTGCGCACCAGCCACGGCAGCAGCAGGAGCACGGCGCCGCCGTACGCGGCGGCCGCCGTCGCCGTGTGGCCGGAGGGGTAGAGCCCCGGATAACCGGGGGAGAGGGTCAGCGAACCGGGGCCGGCCCGGCCGATCAGCGGCTTGACCAGGGCGACCAGCAGCGGCGCAGCAACCATCACGAGCGCGTACGCCAGCGGCGGCAGCCAGGGGCGGGACAGCCCGTACAGGCGGGCGCGCCAGGTGGTCCAGACCATCGCAAGCAGCAGCACGGGCACGGCGACCCGCCAGTCGCCCAGGTCGGCGAGGAACTGCGACACGGAACGGTCCGCGGGGTGGGGGGAGGGTCCCGCGAGGGTGGCACGCACCGGTCCGTCCAGGGCCAGCAGGCGCCCTCGTATTGCCTCCTGCCAGGTCAGCAGTCCGAAGAGCGCCGTGCACACCACGGCCACCAGAGAAGTTGGCCGCCCCGGAACAGGGGGGAGAGTTCCGGGGCGGCCAGAACGATCGCCGTACCGCCCGCCCCGGGGGGTTTGGGGCAAGCGGCCGACCGATCGGCGAGGATTGCCGGAGCCTTCGGCTTCGGCGCTGTGCGCGAGGGCACTGCTGTGCCGGTGATGGGGAGTCACCGGCAAAGTGTCGCCCGCGGACTTCCGCAGACGGGGTGTTTCTTCCATCTGCCGAAACCGTACGTCACCGGGAGGCCGCCGGGCAGGGGTTGCACCCTCCCGCCATCAGGCCCGCACACCTTCTTCACGCTGCGTGCCGTACGCGCCCGGTCACCGGCGAAGCACCTGGTCACAGCCGGGCGAGCGCGCCTTCGATGATGTCCAGGCCCTCGTTCAGCAGGTCCTCCCCGATCACCAGCGGCGGCAGGAAGCGCAGCACGTTGCCGTAGGTGCCACAGGTCAGGACCACCAGGCCCTCGGCGTGGCAGGCCTTGGCCACGGCGGCGGTGGCGGCGGCGTTCGGGGTCTTGCTCCCCGGCTCCACCAGCTCGATCGCGATCATGGCGCCGCGGCCCCGGACGTCACCGATGACCTCGAACTTCTCCTGCATGCCGCGCAGCCGGCCGAGCATGATGCCGCCGATGCGGCGCGCCCTGGCGTTGAGGTCCTGCTCCTTCATCGTCTCGATGGCGCCCAGCGCACCGGCGCACGCCACCGGGTTGCCGCCGTAGGTGCCGCCCAGACCGCCGGAGTGCGCGGCGTCCATGATCTCCGCGCGGCCGGTCACCGCGGCCAGCGGCAGACCGCCGGCGATGCCCTTGGCCGTGGTGATGAGGTCCGGGACGATGCCCTCGTCCTCGCAGGCGAACCACTGGCCGGTGCGGCAGAAGCCGGTCTGGATCTCGTCCGCGACGAAGACGATGCCGTTCTCCCGCGCGAACTCCACCAGCTTGGGGAGGAAGCCCTTGGCCGGCTCGATGAAGCCGCCCTCGCCCTGGATCGGCTCGATCACGATCGCGGCCACGTTCTCCGCCCCGACCTGCTTGGTGATCATGTCGATCGCCTGGGCCGCCGCCTCCTCCGCGCAGTTCTCCGGGCCGGTCAGCCAGCGGTAGGGGTAGGCCAGCGGCATCCGGTAGACCTCGGGCGCGAACGGGCCGAACGAGTGCTTGTACGGCATGTTCTTCGCCGTCAGCGCCATCGTGAGGTTGGTGCGGCCGTGGTAGCCGTGGTCGAAGACGACCACGGCCTGGCGCTTGGTGTACGCGCGGGCGATCTTCACCGCGTTCTCGACGGCCTCGGCACCCGAGTTGAACAGCGCGGTGCGCTTCTCGTGGTCGCCCGGGGTCAGCTCGTTGAGGGCCTCGGCGACCTCCACGTAGCCCTCGTACGGCGTCACCATGAAACAGGTGTGGGTGAAGTCGGCCAGCTGCGCCGACGCGCGGCGCACGACCGCCTCGGCGCTGTTGCCGACCGAGGTCACCGCGATGCCGGAACCGAAGTCGATCAGGGAGTTGCCGTCCACGTCCTGCAGCACGCCGCCGCTGGCGCGGGTGACGAAGACGGGCAGGGTCACGCCGACGCCGCTCGGGACCGCCGCCGTCTTGCGCGCCAGCAGCTCCTGCGACTTGGGGCCGGGGATCGGGGTGACGAGTCGACGCTCCTGGGCCAGATCGGTCATGGCGGACGTACTCCTTCGAACCGTGGTCTTTCCTCGCAGGCTAAGCCCGTACGGCGGAGCCCCGCACACTCCGATAGGGCGCACTGCGGAACGCCTCTTCGACGTGACGGACATGAGCGTGCCAAGATCCTTCAGACTGCGGTGGCCGCTCGACTACATTGAGTGCGGACCTGCGAGGGGTGGCACACGCGATGGAACGCGACGGTACGCACGAGAAGCCCGCGGCGCCTCCGCCCGGGGGCTCCGGCCCGCAACCGGGCCCGCCGCCGGTACCCGGTGCCCGGCCGATGCCGGACGCCCCGCCCGCGCACGCCGGGCCCCCCGTGCCCGGCGCCCGGCCCGGCCCCGCCGGCCCCGGCCGCGCGCCCAGGGCCGTCCCGGCCACGCCCCCGCTGCCCCCCGGGCCCCCGCCGCAGCCCGCCACCCGCCCGGACACCGGCACGTGGCGCGCCCCCGCCGAGTCCGCGCCGTCCGCCACCCCGGACGGCTCCGGTTTCCTCGCCTGGCTGCGGGCCCCGCGCCCCGCCGCCGCCCCCGGCGTCTGGCGGCTCGGCCACCGCCCCCGCCCCGCCGCCGACCCGGACGCCGTGCCGGGCCGCCAGCTCGTCGCCGGCGCCCTGATCTCCTTCCTCGGCGGCTGGCTGCTGTGGTCCCTGCTGTGGAACGGCTACCTCGGCAGCTACTGGCTCTGGCCGCTGCTCGCCCTGACCCCCGAGTCCTGGCGGCATGCGGGCGGCAACCAGACCGCCTACCTGTGGGCCTCGTACCTCTACTACGCGCTCATCGGCGGCGCCCTGCTGGTGTTCTTCGCCCGCGTCGGACGCTGGGCCGAACTGTGGCGCCGCTCCATCAGCGCGCCGCTGCGGCGCGCGCGCGAGGAGGAGCGGGCGGTTACCGGCCGCGAACCCGCCGACCCCGCCCAGGACCCCGCCGCTTTCCCCGAGCTCCGCGGCGGCGGCGCCGCCGACGCCGCGGACCGGCTCGCCGAGGACGCCCGTTCCGGGCTGATGAACGACGTCGACTTCGCCCGCCTCAGCCGCGCCTGGCAGTCCGTACGCTCCGAACCCGGCCGGCTCACCGCCTTCACCGACACGGTTTTGCGCTACGGCGCCGCCGCCTGCGCCCACCCGTCCGGCGCCCGCGACCTGCCCGCCCGCACCGCCCAGCACGACCTGCTGGCCGGCCAGGTCCGCATCGGCGCCGCCTCCGACGACGAGCGCAACCCCCGCACCCACCGCGGCGCCGGCTACGCCCTCGACCCGTCCGTCCTCGGCACGTCCCTGCTGGCCGTCGGGCCGCCCGGCTCCGGCAAGACCGTGCGCTTCGTGCGGCCCGCGCTGGAACTCATGTGCCTGCAGGCCCTCGCCGGGCGGGCGGCCGTCGTCGTGGTCGGCACCGACGGGGCACGCCTCGCGCCCGACGAGTCCTTCGACGTCGTCGTCAAGATCGGCCAACCCGACTCCGCGTACGACCTCGACCTGTACGGCGGCACCGCCGACCCCGACGAGGCCGCGGGCTTCCTCGCCGAGGCCCTCGTCGGGGACCTCGCCGCGGCGCTGCCCGGCGGCGACAGCCGCCGCGCCGCCACCGCCCTCGCCCAGCTCCTCGGGCCCTTCCACGCGGCCCACGGCCGTTTCCCCTCCGTCCCCGAACTGCGCGAGCTCCTCGACGGCACCGCGTCGGCCCTCGCCGCGCTGCGCTCCGCCCTGCAGGCCCGGGGCGCCGCCGCCCAGGGGCAGCTGCGCGAACTCGACGCCCGCGAAAGGCAGTCCGCCCGGGCCGGCGACGCGGGCCCCTTGCTCGCCGACCGCATCGCGCTGCTCGACCGGCCCGCGTTCGCCGGGTTCTTCGACACCACGGGCGGCAGCCACCCCTTCTCCCTGCGCGGCCTCGAACACCCCCTGCGGGTCCGCATCGACCTCCCGGAACGGGGCCACACCGAGGTCTCCCGGATGCTGGCGCGGCTCGTCCTCGCCCAGTTCGCCGAGTGCGCCGCCGCCCGGCGGGACCGCTCCCTGTTCGCCTGCCTCGTCCTTGACGACGCCTCCCACACCGTGACCGCGGAGTCCGTGCGGGGCCTGCAGCGCATGCGCTCCGCCAACGCCGGCGCGGTGCTCACGCTGCGCACGCTGGACGACGTCCCCGAAGCGCTCCGGGGCGCCCTGCTGGGTGCCGTCGGCTGCCGGGCGGCGCTCGCCGGGCTCACCGCCTGGGACGGCGCCCGGTTCGCGGAGGTGTGGGGCAAGGAGTGGGTGGACGTCCACGACGTCACCAACCGTCAGATCATCGCGGACGAGCCGCTCACGCGGGTGTTGCACGCTGTGCGGCGGCTCGTCACGGGGAAGGCGGTCACGGCGGAGTCGGTGACGGTGCGGCGGGTCGAGCGCGAGCGGTGGTCCGCGTCGGACCTCGCGCACGCGGTTCCCGCGGGGCACGCCGTGGTTTCCCTCACGGCGGTCGACGGGGAGCATGCGGCCCCGGTGCTCGTGGATCTGCGGGCCTGAGGTCGTCTTTCCGGCCCGGGGTCGCGTGTGTGCGGGTCGTTTGCGCCTGCGGCGGCTGTGCTGTGCGGCCCGGTGAGTGTGTGCGGCGCCGTCGTGGTTGTTGTTGGGGTTTCTTCCCCGCCCTCCCGCCCGATTGCCCGGCGCGGTTGGTGCGGGTCGGCGCACCTCGTTGTGGGGTCGGCGCCGCGCCGGCGCACGTCCTCAACGCTCGCGGTTTGCCCCCACATCCTTGGGCGCCGGGTCCGCCGCTCGTCGTTTCCGGGCGCACCCCGACACACCCCCTCCGGCCGGTATGGGCGCACAACGGCCGGTGGGGGTGTCAGGAGGCGATCCGGGGCACCCCGAACGGTCTCTGACCCCCACCGCCCCGCGGTTCCAGCCCCGCATAATTCCGTGCCGGGTCCGCCGCTCGTTTCCTCTCGGCCTTCGGCCAGGGGAAGCACCCCGCCACACCCCCTCTGGCTCGTGTGGGTCGGCATCGAAGGCGCCCTCGGGTCACCTGATCGTGGAGTCGAGAGAAGCTCAGTTCGGGTGAGCTCATCGGTGGCGAACGTGGTCGCCGATGTGGGGGTGCGGTCAGGTCGCGGAGGGACTCACGCCATCACCCCACACCGACCGTTGTGCGCCCGTACAGGCCGAAGGGAAGGGCGTGTCGGAGTGTTCCCCCTGGCCGAAGGCTAGGACAGACGAGCGGCGGACCCGGTGCCGAATGATGCGGGCTGGAACCGCGGAGCCGTGGGGGTCAGCGAGCGGTTCGTGGCAACCCGGACCGCCTCCTCACCCCCGACCGGCCGTCATGCGCCCACAGGACAGACCCGGTGCCAGATGATGCGGGGCTGGAACCGTGGGGCTGTGGGGGTCAGAGGGCGGTTCCGGGTACCCCCGTACGCCTATCTGACCCCCCACCGGCCGTTGTGCGCCCATACGAGAGGAGGGGGTGTGTCGGGGTGCGCCCGGAAACGACGAGCGGTTAAGTCCGGTGCCCAAGGATGTAGACGTAAACCGCGAGCGTTGAGGACGTGCGCCGGCGCGGCCACGACCCCACCACAACGTGCGAGACCCGCACCAACCGCGCCGGGCAATCGGGCGGGAGGGCGGGGGAGAAACCCAACAGAAACCACAGCGGCGCCGCACACAAGCAAAGGGCCGCGAGGGGCACCGCCGACAACCAGGTGGCCCGGCGCAGCCGCGCGCAGGGGCACACAACCCGCGCACGACAAACGGCACGGCACCGCAGGTATACGGTGAGGCAGAATCGGAAGTGAACGCACTCCGAGATGGAGAAAAAGCCCGTGCCGCCCACGCTCGCCTCGCTGCTGCGGAACCCCGCCCTGAAGCTGGCCGCCCTCGCCGGAGGCGACCGCCTGGAGGGGGCCGCCGTCCGCTGGGTGCACACCAGCGAGCTGGACGACCCCGCCCCGTACCTGGAGGGCGGCGAGCTGCTGCTGACCACGGGCCTCAAGCTGGACGTCGGCTCGCCCGAGGCACTCGGCGCGTACGTGGCGCGCCTGGCCGGCGCCGGCGTCGTGGGCCTCGGGTTCGGCGTCGGGGTGAGCCACGACACCGTGCCGCAGGCGCTCGTGGACGCGGCGGCCGCGCACCGGCTGCCGTTGCTGGAGGTGCCGCACAGGACCCCGTTCATCGCGATCAGCAAGGCCGTCTCCGCGGAGATCGCCGCCGACCGGTACAAGGCGGTGACCGCGGGGTTCGAGGCGCAGCGGGAGCTGACCCGGGCGGCGCTCGCCCCGGACGGGACGACGGCGCTGTTGTCGCGGCTGGCGGCGCACCTGAACGGCTGGGCGGCGCTGTACGACGCGTCGGGCGCCGTCGTGGCCGCGGCGCCCGAGTGGGCGGGGCGGCGGGCGGCGCGGCTCGCCGGGGAGGTGGAGCGGCTGCGCGGCAGGCCCGCACCGGCCAGCGCGGCGGTCGCGGGCCCGGCCGGCACGGAGGACCGCGTCGAGCTGCAGTCGCTTGGCACCGGCCGCCGCCCCCGCGGCTTCCTCGCGGTCGGCACGGAGGAGCGGCCGGACACCTCCGCCCGGTACCTCGTGCACGCCGCCGTGGCGCTGCTGACGCTGTCCCTGGAGCAGTCCCGGGCGCTGCAGGACACCCAGCAGCGGCTGGGCGCCGCGCTGCTGCGGATGCTGCTGGTCGGGGAGCCCGAGCACGCGCGCACCGTGGCGGGCCGGTTGTACGGGGGGCTGTTCGACGCGCCGGTGCGGGTGCTGGTCGCGGAGCGCGCGGAGGCCGCGGGGGACGCGGTGGGGCTGCTGGCCGAACGGGTGGAGACGGCCGGGATGCGGGCCGCCGAGCCCGCGCTGGCGGTCCGCGACGAGGACCGGCTGACGGTGCTCGCGGCCGCGGACGGCGAGGTGACACGGGCCTGCGTGGCGGCGGTCGACGGAAGCGACGACCTGGTGGCCGGGCTGTCCGCCGCGGTGGGCACCGCGGGCGTCCCCGGTGCGCACGAGCAGGCCGAGCGGGCGCTGGCGGTGGCCCGGCGGCGCGGCCGCAGTCTGGTCGAGCACGACGAGGTCGGTGCCGGCCCGATGCTGCCGCTGCTGGGCGACGACGCCGTACGGGCCTTCTCCGAGGGCCTGTTGCGGCCGCTGCGCGAGCACGACGCCACCGCCCGGGGTGATCTGGTCGCCTCGCTGCGGGCGTGGCTGTCGCGGCACGGGCAGTGGGACGCCGCCGCGGCGGACCTCGGCGTCCACCGGCACACCCTGCGCTACCGGATGCGGCGCGTGGAGGAGATCCTCGGGCGTTCGCTGGACGACCCGGACGTCCGCATGGAGCTGTGGCTGGCGCTCAAGTCCGGTGGCTGAGCCCGTCCCGCCAAAACGTCGTATCGCCCCGGGCCCGTAGGACGCACTGGACAAGACCGGCCGGGTGCCGCCCGTCCTACGGTGGTCCGCATGAGCACCCCCACCGCCTTCTGGCTCGCCGGCCGCCCCGCCACCGGCGAGGACACCTTCGATGTCGTGAACCCGTACGACGGCAGCGTCGTGGCCTCCGTCGGCGTGCCGACGCCCGCCCAGGTGGAAGAGGCCGTCGCCGCGGCGAAGGCCGTCGAGGCGGAGTTCGCCGCGACCCCCGCCCACGTGCGGGCCGCCGCCCTGGACCACGTGTCCAAGCGGCTGGCCGAGCGCACCGAGGAGATCGCCCGGCTGATCACCGCGGAGAACGGCAAGCCGGTCAAGTGGGCCCGCGGCGAGGTCGGCCGCGCCGTGTCCGTCTTCCGCTGGGCGGCGGAGGAGGCCCGCCGCTTCAACAGCGGTGAGGCCCAGCGCCTGGACACCGACGCGGGCGGCACCGGCCGCCTGGCGCTGACCCGGCGCTTCCCGCGCGGCAGCGTGCTCGGCATCGCGCCGTTCAACTTCCCGCTCAACCTGGTGGCCCACAAGGTGGCCCCGGCGATCGCGGTGGGCACCCCGATCATCCTGAAGCCCGCCCCGGCGACCCCGCTGTCCGCGCTGCTCCTCGGCGAGATCCTGGCCGAGACGGACCTGCCGGCCGGCTCGTGGAGCGTGCTGACCGTCCCCAACGACCGCATGCCCGCCCTGGTGCGGGACGAGCGGCTGCCCGTCATCTCCTTCACCGGTTCCGACCGGGTCGGCTACCAGATCATGGACTCGGTGCCGCGCAAGCACATCACCCTGGAGCTGGGCGGCAACGCCGCGGCCGTCGTCCTGGCCGACTGGTCCTCGGAGGAGGACCTGGAGTGGGCGGCGAACCGCATCGCCACCTTCGCCAACTACCAGGGCGGCCAGTCCTGCATCTCGGTGCAGCGGGTCGTCGCCGACGCCTCGGTGTACGACCGGCTCGTGGAGAAGGTCGTCGCCAAGGTCCGTGCGCAGGTCACCGGCGACCCCGCGGACGACGCCACCGACGTCGGCCCGCTCGTCGACGGCAACGCCGCCTCGCGCGTCGAGTCCTGGGTCGACGACGCGCTGGCCAAGGGCGCGAAGCTGCTGACCGGCGGCCGGCGCGACGGCGCCGCCTACGAGCCGACCGTGCTCGCCGACCTCCCCGCGGACGCGATCATCGCCACCGAGGAGGTCTTCGGCCCGGTCCTGTCCCTGCACAGGGTGGACGGTGCCGACGAGGCCTTCGCGGTCGTCAACGACTCCCGGTTCGGGCTGCAGTGCGGTGTGTTCACCCACGACCTGCAGACCGCGTTCCGCGCCCACCGCGAGCTGGAGGTCGGCGGCGTCGTCATCGGCGACGCCCCCTCCTACCGCGCGGACCAGATGCCGTACGGCGGCGTCAAGGACTCCGGCGTGGGCCGTGAGGGCGTCAAGTACGCCATGGACGACTACACCTACGAGCGGGTCCTGGTCCTGACCGGTCTCGCCTTGTAGTCCGAACGGCAGGAGCCACCTTTTCCAGCGGCCGGGGCGCATGTGCGGTGCGTCCCGGCCGCGCTGTGCGTGCTGTCGGCATGGGCACGTAAAGTGACCCTCTCGTGAACGGCGCCGGGGAGGCGCCAGGGAGGGGAAACGCAAGGTGGCAACGTATGCGGTGGTCTGCACGGCGGAGGCCGGGGCGACCGCTGAGGCCGTGGCCGCGGGGCCGGTCGGCGGCTGGGTCGTCGGGGGCCAGGGCGGTACGGGGGTGCTGTTCGACGCGCCGGTGACCGAGGGCGAGGGCATCGGGATCGGCGACGTGGTGCCGGCCGGTCGTGAGCTGGCCCGGCGGCTGGAGGTGCCGGCCCTCGTGCTGGTGGCGACGCCGCAGGTCGCGTACGCGGTGTTCGTGCGCCCGGACGGCGAGGGCAGCCAGAGCATGGTGTGGGCCGCGAACTGGGAGCCGCCCACCGACCCGCAGGAGTACGCGGAGCACCGCGCCCAGTGGGACGAGCAGGCGGCACACTGCGCGCAGTGGTTCGGGCGCCCCGGGGCGGCCGCCGCCCTGGCGGAGGTCCGCAACGACCCGCGCCCCGGCGAGGCGAAGCCGGGTCCGGAGGATTTGCTGCGTCAGGTGTGCGCGGCACTCGGCGTCCCGTCCACGACGGTCGGCGTCTCCTCGCTGACCAGCCCGGACGGCGTCGCCGACGACGGGGTGCCCCAGGACGCGGTGCGCGCCGAGGCCGCGCCGCCCGCCGGATCCGAGCCGGCCGCGGCGGGCGGCTCCACGCTGCGCGCCGTACGCGCCATGGTGCTGCTCGCGGGCTTCTACCTGCTGGGCGTGGTGCTCCTCGCGGTGCTGGCCGGGATCGACGTCCTGGTCGCCTCGTGGGGCGTGGGCGGACTGACCGGCAAGGTCGTCCTCGTCAGCGTCGTCCTCGCCGTCCCCATCGTCCGCGGCATGTTCATGCTGCGCCGCCCCCAGGACGACGGCCCGTCCGGCGTCCCCGTCACCGATGCGCAGCAGCCCGAGCTGTGGGCGGCCGTCCGCGACCTCGCGGCGCGCTACGGCACCCGCGCCCCGGACGAGATCGTCCTCGTCGGCGAGGTCAACGCCGCCGTGTCCGAGAAGTCCCGGCTGCTCGGCCTGCTCGGCGGCCGCCGCCGCATGTACATCGGCGTCCCCCTGCTCGCCGGGCTGACCGAGCGCCAGCTGCACGCCGTCCTCACCCACGAGCTCGGCCACTACGGCAACAGCGACACCCGGCTGTCCGCCATCACCCTGCGCGGCCAGGAGCGCATGCTGCGCACCATCGCCCACTTCGAGGAGCGCGCCGCCAGCGCCCAGGGCCGGGAACAGGCCCGCCAGGAGGACAAGGCCGCCAAGGCCCTGGCCAAGGGCCGCAAGGCCAAGGAGGTCGACGCCTCGGGCGCCGGTGTCACCTACCGCGCCATGGCGGCGATCTACACGGCCTACGCCAAGTTCTACCTCCGCGCCTCGCACAGCGTCGGCCGCGCCCAGGAGCTCGCCGCCGACCAGGCCGCCGTACGCCTCGCCGGGCGCGACGCCACCGCCTCCGCGCTGCGCGAGATCCCGGTCCTGGACGCCGCCTTCGACCACTACATGCGGCAGTACGCCGCCTTCGGCGCCGCGGCCCGGCTGCTGCCGCCCGCCGGGGAGGTCTACGGCGGGCTGCCCCGCTTCCTGACCGACCCCGCGCGCCGCGCGGAGCTGGACCGGCTGCGGGCCCGGCTGCCGCGCCAGCAGCGCTCCCCGTACGACTCGCACCCCCCGATCGCCGAGCGCGTCCGCCTCGTCGAGGCGGCGCCCGCCGACGGCCCGCAGGCGCCGGCCGCCGGGCAGGACCGCCCGGCCATGGAGCTGCTGCACGACCGGGACCAGGTGCTGATCGCCCTGGAAACGGCCACCCTCAGCCCGGAGAGCCAGGCGTTCACCCGAGTGGAGTGGAGCGCGCTGGCGGATCCGGCGGTGCGTCTGGTGCTCGCCGAGAGCGCCGCGCCGATGCGCGTCGCGCTGTCGGCCGCGGGCACCGAGCCGACCGTGGCGGCCCTGCTCGACGCCGCCGACCAGGGCCGCCTGCCGGCCCTGGCGCAGGGGCTGCCCGAGGGCGCGCTGCACGCGGGAGTCGCCGCCCTCGCCGGTCTCGCGCTGGCGGAATCCGGCGCGGCCCGCTGGGAACTGACATGGGATCAGGGGGTGCGGCTGGTGCTGGCCGACGGCACCGACGAGTCGGAGTTCGGCTCCGCGGTCGACGCCCTCGCCGACCCCGTCACCGAGGGCGGCTCCGCCCCCGACACCGCCCCCCTGCGCAAGCTGCTCGCATCGGCCTGAACCGCCGTCGGAAAGGTCACCGGCCCTCCGCACCCCGTGCGCGAGGGCTGGTGACCATGCCGGAACCGGGGTACTAACGAACAAGTAGCACCGGTCGGTAACCGACGCGAGGTGACGCCCCCATGTCCGCAGCATCCGCCCGCCCCACCGTTTCCGAACGCGAAGCGCGCCAGGTCGCAGAGGCCGCCCGCGAACAGGAATGGCGAAAGCCGAGCTTCGCCAAGGAACTGTTCCTGGGCCGCTTCCGGCTCGACCTGATCCATCCCCACCCCACACCGTCGACCGAGCAGGTCCAGCGCGGCGAGGAGTTCCTGGCCAAGCTGCGCGACTTCGTCGAGACGAAGGTGGACGGGGCCCTGATCGAGCGTGAGGCGAGGATCCCCGACGAGGTCATCACCGGGCTCAAGGAGCTCGGCGCCCTCGGCATGAAGATCGACCCCAAGTACGGCGGCCTCGGCCTCACCCAGGTGTACTACAACAAGGCGCTCGCCCTCGTCGGCTCCGCCAGCCCCGCGATCGGCGTGCTGCTCTCCGCGCACCAGTCGATCGGCGTGCCCCAGCCGCTGAAGCTGTTCGGCACCCCGGAGCAGAAGGAGCGGTTCCTGCCGCGCTGCGCCCGCACCGACATCTCGGCGTTCCTGCTCACCGAGCCCGACGTGGGGTCCGACCCCGCGCGCCTGGCGACCACGGCCGTCCCCGACGGGGACTCCTACGTCCTCGACGGCGTGAAGCTGTGGACCACCAACGGCGTCGTCGCCGACCTGCTGGTCGTCATGGCGCGGGTGCCGAAGAGCGACGGCCACAAGGGCGGCATCACCGCCTTCGTCGTCGAGGCCGGCTCCGAGGGCATCACCGTCGAGAACCGCAACTCCTTCATGGGGCTGCGCGGCATCGAGAACGGCGTCACCCGCTTCCACCAGGTACGCGTCCCCGCCGAGAACCGCGTGGGTCCCGAGGGCTCCGGGCTGAAGATCGCCCTGACCACCCTCAACACCGGCCGCCTCTCGCTGCCCGCGTCCTGCGTCGCGGCCGGCAAGTGGTGCCTGAAGATCGCCCGCGAGTGGTCGGTCGCCCGCGAGCAGTGGGGCCGGCCGGTCGCCCGCCACGAGGCCGTCGGCGCGAAGATCTCCTTCATCGCGGCGACCACCTTCGCGCTCGAGGCCGTCATGGAGCTGTCCAGCCAGATGGCCGACGAGGACCGCAACGACATCCGCATCGAGGGCGCGCTGGCCAAGCTCATCGCCTCCGAGATGAGCTGGACCATGGCCGACGAACTCGTCCAGATCCGCGGCGGCCGCGGCTTCGAGACCGCCGAGTCCCTCGCCGCCCGCGGCGAACGGGGCGTCCCGGCAGAGCAGTTGCTGCGCGACCTGCGCATCAACCGGATCTTCGAGGGCTCCACGGAGATCATGCACCTGCTGATCGCCCGTGAGGCCGTCGACGCCCACCTGTCCGTCGCGGGTGACCTCATCGACCCCGACAAGGCGCTCGGCGACAAGGCCAAGGCCGGCATGAAGGCGGGCGGCTTCTACGCCCGCTGGCTGCCGAAGCTGGTGGCCGGCCCCGGCCAGATCCCCGGTACGTACTCGGCCTTCCACCCGGCGGGCCACCCCGACCTCGCCGCCCACCTGCGCTACGTCGAGCGCAACTCCCGCAAGCTCGCCCGCTCCACCTTCTACGCCATGTCGCGCTGGCAGGGCCGGATGGAGACCAAGCAGGGCTTCCTGGGCCGCGTCGTCGACATCGGCGCGGAGCTGTTCGCCATGAGCGCCGCCTGCGTCCGCGCCGAGATGCTCCGCAACCGCGGCGAGAACGGACGCGAGGCCTACCAGCTCGCCGACGCCTTCTGCCGCCAGTCGCGGATCCGCGTCGAGGAGCTCTTCGGCCGGCTGTGGACCAACACCGACGCCATCGACCGCAAGGTCGTCGACGGCGTCCTCGGCGGCGCCTACACCTGGCTCGAGTCCGGCATCGTCGACCCCTCCAGCGACGGTCCGTGGATCGCCGACACCACACCGGGCGCCTCCGGCAAGGAGAACGTCCACCGGCCGATCCGCTGACCGGACGAGGTGCGCGCCCCCAGCGCGCGGGGCACCGCCTTCCCGGAGGCGGTGCCCCCGCCGTGCCGGCGACCCGACACAATGGGGGGATGACGGACTCTCTCGCCGACCCCCACCTGCGGCTGCCCGTACCGGACGCAGCCGGCGGCGCCCACGACGGACCCCGCGACATCGTCGTCCTGGGCTCGACCGGATCGATCGGCACCCAGGCCATCGACGTCGTCCTGCGCAACCCCGACCGCTTCCGGGTGGTGGCCCTGTCCGCCGCCGGCGGCCGGGTCGGGCTCCTCGCCGACCAGGCGCTGCAGCTCGGCGTCTCCGCCGTCGCCGTCGCGGACGAGGACGCGGAGGGACCGCTGCGGGAGGCGCTGGCCGAGCGCTACGGCTCCGGGCCGCTGCCGGAGATCCTGGTCGGCCCGGACGCCGCGACCGAGCTGGCCGGCCGTCCGTGCCACTCCGTCCTGAACGGCATCACCGGCTCGATCGGCCTGCGCCCCACGCTGGCCGCGCTGGAGGCGGGGCGGATCCTGATCCTCGCCAACAAGGAGTCGCTGATCGTCGGCGGGCCCCTGGTGAAGGCCGTGGCGAAGCCGGGCCAGATCGTGCCCGTCGACTCCGAGCACTCCGCGCTGTTCCAGGCCCTCATGGGCGGCTCCCGCGCCGAGGTCCGCAAGCTCGTCGTGACCGCCTCCGGCGGTCCTTTCCGCGGCCGGGGCAAGGAGGAGCTGGCCGGGGTCACCCCCGAGCAGGCATTGGCCCACCCCACCTGGGACATGGGCCCGGTGGTGACGATCAACTCGGCCACCCTGGTGAACAAGGGCCTGGAGGTCATCGAGGCCCACCTGCTCTACGACATTCCCTTCGACCGCATTGAGGTCGTCGTCCACCCGCAGTCGTATATCCACTCGATGGTGGAATTCACTGACGGCTCCACGCTGGCCCAGGTCAGCCCGCCCGACATGCGGATGCCGATCTCGCTGGGCCTCGGCTGGCCCGAGCGGGTGCCCGACGCCGCGCCCGGGTGCGACTGGACCAAGGCGGCCACGTGGACCTTCTTCCCGCTGGACGACGAGGCGTTCCCGGCGGTGGCGCTCGCGCGCCACGTCGGTAGCCTCGGGGGTACCGCCCCCGCGGTGTTCAACGCGGCCAACGAGGAGTGCGTGGCCGCGTTCCTCGCGGGCACGCTGCCCTTCACGGGCATCGTGGACACCGTCGCAAGGGTGGTGCAGGAGCACGGCACTCCCGCGGCGGGAACTTCCCTCACCGTGGAGGACGTCCTCGAGGCGGAGAGCTGGGCGCGGGCCCGCGCCCGGGAACTGGCTGCGGAACAGGCGACAACGGAGGCAGCACACGTATGACAGGACTCATGTGGGGACTGGGAATCGCCGTCTTCCTGGTCGGTCTCCTCTTCTCCATCGCCTGGCACGAGCTCGGCCACCTCTCGACGGCCAAGCTGTTCAAGATCCGGGTGCCGCAGTACATGGTCGGCTTCGGGCCGACCATCTGGTCGCGCCACAAGGGTGAGACCGAGTACGGCGTCAAGGCGATCCCGCTGGGCGGCTACATCCGGATGATCGGCATGTTCCCGCCCGGCGACGACGGCCGGGTCGCGGCCCGCTCCACCTCGCCGTTCCGCGGCATGATCGAGGACGCCCGCTCCGCGGCGTACGAGGAACTCAAGCCCGGCGACGAGACCCGGATGTTCTACACGCGCAAGCCCTGGAAGCGCGTGATCGTCATGTTCGCCGGCCCGTTCATGAACCTGATCCTGGCCTTCGGCCTCTTCCTTGCGCTCTTCATGGGCTTCGGCATCCCCACCCAGACGACGACGGTGGGCTCGGTATCGGACTGCGTGATCCCCGCGTCCGACACCCAGGCCCTCAAGGCCAAGGA
Source organism: Streptomyces sp. NPDC008238 (assembly GCF_042956445.1). Classification (NCBI taxonomy): domain Bacteria; kingdom Bacillati; phylum Actinomycetota; class Actinomycetes; order Kitasatosporales; family Streptomycetaceae; genus Streptomyces; species Streptomyces sp. NPDC008238. Next base: position 216,076 of record NZ_JBIBGK010000014.1, read on the forward strand.
CCCCTGCACCCGCGGCGACTACCCGGCCGCTCCCGCCAAGGCGGCCGGCCTGCGGCAGCGCGACCGGATCGTGGCCTTCAACGGGGTGAAGGTCGACGACAGCCAGTGGACGGTGCTGCAGCAGGAGATCCGCAAGACCATCGGCCCCGCCACGATCACCGTCGTGCGCGACGGCAAGACCGTCGACCTGCACGCCAACCTGATCCCCAACAAGGTCGTCAAGACCGACGGGCACGGGGGCATCGTCAAGGACCAGTACGTCCAGGCCGGGTTCCTCGGCTTCACGCCCGCGGACGGCGTGGTGACGTACGGTTTCGGGCAGTCCATCGACCACATGGGCACCACCGCCGAGGAGAGTGTCCGGTCCCTCGCGGCGCTCCCCGGCAAGATCCCCGACCTGTGGAACGCGGTCTTCAGCGGCGCCGAGCGGCAGCCCGACTCCCCGGTCGGCATGATCGGTGCGGCGCGTCTCGGCGGCGACATCTTCTCGCTGCCGCTGCCGGCCACGCAGAAGGTCGCCACGATGGTGAACCTGCTCGCCATGATCAACATGGCCCTCTTCCTGTTCAACATGCTCCCGCTGCTGCCGCTCGACGGCGGCCACATTGCGGGCGCCCTGTGGGAGTCCGTCCGCCGGAAGTTCGCCAAGGTCTTCCGCCGTGCCGATCCGGGCCCGTTCGACGTGGCGAAGCTGATGCCGGTCGCCTACGTGGTCGCCGGAATCTTCATCTGCTTCACGGCCCTGGTCATGGCCGCGGATCTCATCAATCCGGTGCGTTTGACATAGCGCGATGTCGGAGGCGTGGGTGGGGTGACGTAGTCTCGTTCAACGGAGCCCGCCCACGCCGCCGGGACCTCGATCCGCTTACTTTGGGGATGCCACGCACATGACCGCGATTTCGCTCGGGATGCCGTCCGTTCCGATCAAGCTCGCCGACCGCCGCAAGAGCCGCCCGATCCAGGTCGGGTCGGTCGCGGTCGGCGGCGACGCCCCGGTCTCCGTCCAGTCCATGACCACCACCGTCACGGCCGACATCGGCGCCACGCTGCAGCAGATCGCCGAGCTCACCGCGTCCGGCTGCCAGATCGTCCGCGTCGCCTGCCCCTCGCAGGACGACGCCGACGCCCTCGCCACCATCGCCAGGAAGTCGCAGATCCCGGTGATCGCGGACATCCACTTCCAGCCGAAGTACGTCTTCGCGGCCATCGACGCGGGCTGCGCCGCGGTGCGGGTGAACCCGGGCAACATCCGGCAGTTCGACGACAAGGTGAAGGAGATCGCCAAGGCGGCCTCCGGGGCGGGTGTGCCGATCCGGATCGGTGTGAACGCCGGGTCGCTCGACAAGCGGCTGCTGGAGAAGTACGGCAAGGCGACGCCTGAGGCGCTGGTGGAGTCGGCGTTGTGGGAGTGCTCGCTGTTCGAGGAGCACGGCTTCCGGGACATCAAGATCTCGGTGAAGCACAACGACCCGGTGGTGATGGTCAACGCGTACCGTCTGCTGGCGGCGCAGTGCGACTACCCGCTGCACCTGGGTGTGACCGAGGCGGGTCCGGCGTTCCAGGGCACGATCAAGTCGGCGGTGGCGTTCGG
>NZ_JBIBGK010000015.1:0-195139 GCF_042956445.1 Streptomyces sp. NPDC008238
TCCTTGAGGGTGTCCTCGTTGACGTCGGAGAGGATCATGTGGAAGCCGTAGTCGATGGCGCACTGGGCGTCGGCCTTGGCGTGCCAGGTGTCCAGGCCGGAGCGCAGCGACTCGCCCACCGACTGCACCGCGAAGTCCACGATCGTCGTCGTCCCGCCCCAGGCCGCGGCCCGCGTACCGGTCTCGAAGGTGTCCGAGGCGAAAGTGCCACCGAAGGGCAGCTCCATGTGGGTGTGCGCGTCGACACCGCCCGGAATGACGTACTTCCCGGTGGCGTCGATCACGGTGTCGGCCGTCCAGCCCTCCGCGACCGTGCTGCCGGCGGCGGCGAGGGCGACGACCTTCTCGTCCTCGACGAGGACGTCGGCGTGGACCTCCTCGGCGGCGGTGATGACGAGGCCGCCGCGGATCAGGGTTCGGCTCACGGGTTCCCTCCCTCTCCTCAGGCCTCGGTCAGCGGGCCGTAGGCGTCGGGGCGGCGGTCGCGGTAGAAGGCCCACTGCCGGCGGACCTCCTCGATCCTCCCGAAGTCCAGGTCGCGCACGAGCAGTTCCTCCTCCTTGTCGGAGGCGACGTCGCCCACGAACTGGCCGCGCGGGTCGACGAAGTAGGACGTGCCGTAGAAGTCGTTGTCGCCGTACTCCTCCTGGCCGACCCGGTTGATCGCGGCGACGAAGTACTCATTGGCGACGGCGGCGGCCGGCTGCTCCAGCTGCCACAGGTAGGCGGACAGCCCGCGCGAGGTGGCGGAGGGGTTGTAGACCAGCTCGGCACCGGCGAGGCCGAGCGCCCGCCAGCCCTCGGGGAAGTGGCGGTCGTAGCAGATGTAGACGCCGACCTTGCCGACGGCCGTGTCGAAGACCGGCCAGCCCAGGTTGCCGGGCTTGAAGTAGTACTTCTCCCAGAAGCCCTTGACCTGCGGGATGTGGTGCTTGCGGTACTTGCCCAGGTAGCTGCCGTCGGCGTCGATCACAGCGGCGGTGTTGTAGTAGAAGCCCGCCTGCTCGACCTCGTAGACCGGGACGACCATCACCATGCGGAGTTCCTTGGCGAGCGCCTGCATCCGCACGATCGTCGGGCCGTCCGGCACCGGCTCCGCCCACTGGTAGTGCTCGGGCTCCTGCACCTGGCAGAAGTACGGGGCGTTGAACACCTCCTGGAAGCCGATCACCTGCGCCCCCTGGGCGGCGGCCTCGCGGGCGTACCGCTCGTGCAGGGCGGTCATCGACTCCTTGTCGCCGGTCCACTTCGTCTGGACGAGCGCGGCGCGCACTACTCGACTCATCGGTCTTCCCTCCGACGTCGCGGCAATGGGCGGGCCGCGGAGGCGAACTCCGGGCCGCTTGACGGCTGACCCTAGGAGCCACGCGGTACGGGGTGCAGTACCACGCTGTAACGCGATGGGGCCCTGGGCGTTCCGTCGCGTCATCTGCGCGGACACCGCCCACCGGTGTGTCAGGGGCGTTCGCGTGGCAGGTGAAATCGGTGTTCCGTCCCCGGCTCGGGCGTTGCCGTCCGGTGTCCGGGGTCCACCGACAAGAAATTTGGGCTGGACAAAATAATTTGTCGGTGAGAAGGTGGAGCCATGTTGGACGTGAGCGTCATCGAGGACTCGGCGGCGGCCGCCGCCACCCTGGACCCTGTCCGGGCCCGGCTCCTCGCCGAGCTGGCGGAGGGGCCCGCGTCGGCGGCCATGCTCGCCGCCCGGGTCGGGCTGCCCCGGCAGAAGGTGAACTACCACCTGCGGACACTGGAGGCGCACGGTCTGGTCGAACTGGCCGGCGAGCGCCGCAAGGGCAACGTCACCGAGCGGCTGATGCGGGCCACCGCCGCCTCGTACGTGATCTCCCCGCTCGCGCTGGCCGCCGTCCAGCCGGACCCCGGTCGCTTCCGCGACCAGTTGTCCGCGCGCTGGCTGCTGGCCGTCGCCGCCCGGCTCGTCCGCGACGTCGGCACCCTGATCACCGGCGCGGCCCGGGCCCGCAAGCGGCTCGCGACGTACGCCCTCGACGGGGAGGTGCGCTTCGCCTCCGCCGCCGACCGGGCCGCGTTCGTGGAGGAGCTGACCCGCGGGGTGAGCGCGCTGATCGCCAAGTACCACGACGCGGACGGCGAGGGCGGACGCGACCACCGCATCGTGGTGGCCCTCCACCCCACCGTCAAGGAACCCGCGCCCGGGCCCGCGCCCGGGGAGACCGCACCGGCAGCCGTCGAGGCGTCCCCGGGAGCCGAGCCGCCCCGGGCCGAGCTGCCCTGAGCACGACCGCCCGGTGCGGCCCGTGAACCGTCACGTCCGGCACCGCACCGCCGGGCACCGCCCCGCCCCACCGCCCACCACCCACCACGCCGTCCGGGCGCCCGAGCCCGTCCCACGAGGAGCGAGCAGCATCATGTCCAAGGAATTCGAGATCGTCCGCGAGTTCGCGACCGAGGCCGGTCCGGAAGAGGTCTGGGAGGCCGTCACCACCGGCTCGGCCGGCTGGCTCTGGCCCCAGGAGTTCGAGCCGCGCAAGGGCGGCGCCGCGTCCTTCGGCGGCACCATCACCGCCTGGGACCCGCCGCACCACCTGATCGCCCGCGCGGAGGACCTCGAAGCCGCGCGCCAGACCTTCAACCAGCTCGAGCACGTCATCGAGGAGCGCGAGGGCGGCGGTGCCTGGGTGCGCTACGTCCACAGCGGCGTCTTCGTTGACGACTGGGACAACCAGTACGACGGCGCGAGCAAGCACACCGACTTCTACCTGCACACCCTGCGCCAGTACCTGACCCACTTCACCGGACGGCCGGCGGCCTTCGCCACCGTCAACGGGCCCGCCGCGTCCACCGCGCCGGACGCCCTCGGCGTCGTCACCCGGGCCCTCGGGGTGCCGGACGACGCCGCCGAAGGCGCCGGGGTGCGGGTCGAACTGCCCGGCGCCGGGCCGGTGGAGGCCGTGGTCGACTACCGCGACCGGTACTTCGTCGGCCTGCGGACCGGCGACGCGATGTACCGCGTCTTCGGCCGCAACCACTGGGGCGCCCCGGTCGGCGTCAGCGTGCACGACTTCGCCCCCGGCGCGGACGGCGAGCGGGCCGGCGAGCGCTGGCAGGCGTGGCTGGACGGCGTCTTCGCGTAGCCGCGTAGGGCACGCCCCGCCCCGGACACGGGACCGCCCCGGCTGGATCACCAGCCGGGGCGGTTCGCGTCGTACCGCGGGTGTCGTCGGCTCGCGTCAGGCGAGCGTCGCCAGCGCCTCGTTGAAGGTCGCGGACGGGCGCATGACGGCCGCGGCCTTGGCCGGGTCGGGCTGGTAGTAGCCGCCGATCTCCGCCGGGGAGCCCTGCACGGCGATCAGCTCGTCGACGATCGTCTGCTCCTTCTCGGTCAGCGTCCGGGCGAGCGCGCCGAAGGCCTTGGCCAGCTCCGCGTCGTCCGTCTGCCCGGCCAGCTCCTGGGCCCAGTACATGGCCAGGTAGAAGTGGCTGCCGCGGTTGTCGATGCCGCCGAGCCGGCGGCTGGGCGACTTGTCCTCGTTGAGGAAGGTGCCCGTGGCGCGGTCGAGGGTGTCGGCCAGCACCTGGGCGCGGGCGTTGCCCGTGGTGGTCGCCAGGTGCTCGAAGCTCACCGCGAGGGCCAGGAACTCGCCGAGGCTGTCCCAGCGCAGATAGTTCTCCTTGACCAGCTGCTGGACGTGCTTGGGCGCGGAGCCGCCGGCGCCGGTCTCGAAGAGGCCGCCGCCGTTCATCAGGGGCACGACCGACAGCATCTTGGCGCTGGTGCCCAGCTCCAGGATCGGGAAAAGGTCGGTCAGGTAGTCACGCAGCACGTTGCCGGTGACGGAGATCGTGTTCTCGCCGCGGCGGATGCGCTCCAGGGAGAACTTCGTCGCCTCGACCGGCGACTTGATCTCGATCTGCAGGCCCTCGGTGTCGTGCTCCGGCAGGTACTGCTCGACCTTGGCGATCAGGTTCGCGTCGTGGGCGCGCTCCGCGTCCAGCCAGAAGACCGCCGGGTCGCCGGTCGCGCGGGCGCGGGTGACGGCGAGCTTGACCCAGTCCCTGATCGGGGCGTCCTTGGTCTGGCAGGCGCGGAAGATGTCGCCCGCGGAGACGGCCTGCTCCAGCACGACGTCGCCCGCCTGGTCGACCAGGCGCACCGTACCGGTGTGCTGGACCTCGAAGGTCTTGTCGTGGCTGCCGTACTCCTCGGCCTTCTGCGCCATGAGGCCGACGTTGGGCACCGAGCCCATCGTCGAAGGGTCGAAGGCGCCGTGCGCGCGGCAGTCGTCGATGACGGCCTGGTAGATGCCGGCGTAGCTGCTGTCCGGGAGCACCGCGAGGGTGTCGGCCTCCTGGCCGTCCGGGCCCCACATGTGGCCGGAGGTGCGGATCATGGCCGGCATGGAGGCGTCGACGATGACGTCGCTCGGGACGTGCAGGTTGGTGATGCCGCGGTCGGAGTCGACCATGGCCAGGGCCGGGCCCTCGGCCAGCTCGGCCTCGAAGGAGGCCTTGATCGCCGCGCCGTCGGCCAGGGACTCGACGCCCTTGAGGATGCCGCCGAGGCCGTCGTTCGGGGTGAGGCCGGCCGCCGCGAAGGCCTCGCCGTACTGGGCGAAGGTCTTGGGGAAGAAGGCGCGGACGACGTGGCCGAAGACGATCGGGTCGGAGACCTTCATCATCGTGGCCTTCAGGTGCACCGAGAACAGGACGTCCTCGGCCTTGGCGCGCGCGACCTGCTCGCCGAGGAACTCGCGCAGCACGGCGACGCGCATGACGGAGGCGTCCACGACCTCGCCCGCCAGCACCGGCACGGACTCGCGCAGCACGGTGGTGGTGCCGTCGTCACCGACCAGCTCGATGCGCAGGGCGCCGTCCTCGGCGATGACGGCGGACTTCTCGGTGGAACGGAAGTCGTCGGCCGTCATGTGCGCGACGTTCGTCTTCGAGTCGGCCGACCAGGCGCCCATGCGGTGCGGGTGCGCCTTGGCGTAGTTCTTCACCGAGGCGGGGGCGCGGCGGTCGGAGTTGCCCTCGCGCAGGACGGGGTTGACGGCGCTGCCCTTGATCTTGTCGTAGCGGGCGCGGACGTCCTCGTCCTCGTCGGACTTGGGGTCGTCCGGGTAGTCGGGCAGCGCGTAGCCCTGCTCCTGCAGCTCCGCGATCGCGGCCTTCAGCTGCGGGATCGAGGCCGAGACGTTCGGCAGCTTGATGATGTTGGCGGCCGGGGTCTTGGCGAGCTCGCCGAGCTCGGCGAGGGCGTCGGCGATGCGCTGGCCCTCCTCCAGGTACTCGGGGAAGCTCGCGATGATGCGCCCGGCCAGGGAGATGTCACGGGTCTCCACGGCGACTCCGGCCGTGGAGGCGTAGGCCTGGATCACGGGCAGGAACGAGTACGTCGCCAGCGCCGGCGCCTCGTCGGTGTGCGTATAGATGATGGTCGAGTCAGTCACCGGGTGCTCCGCTCCACGTCTGCAACATTGCTCGACATCAAGATATCTCGTGAGCGCGCATCACTCGAATGGACCCTCCCGGGGGCAGGCGCCACCCTCGGCGCCGGGCCGGGGCGCGCCCGGCGTCCCGGGGCGCGCGCTCATGGTGCCCGCCCGGATACCCGGCGGCGCAACTGTGGGGTTCCACCACATGGGAGCGTGACGTGGCCGTTCCTACGGTGTGGCGACATCGGAAACGTCCCCCGCCCCCCGCCCGGAAGTGGTGACCATGGCAACCCCGGCACCCGCGCCCACCGCACCCGGCTCGCTCCGCAGAATCGTCGCGGCGAGCCTCATCGGCACCACCATCGAGTGGTACGACTTCTTCCTCTACGGTTCCGCCGCCGCGCTCGTGTTCAACAAGCTGTTCTTCCCCGGCGAGGAACCCCTGGTCGGCACCCTGCTGTCGTTCCTCACCTACGCGGTCGGCTTCGCCGCCCGCCCGGTCGGCGCCCTGGTCTTCGGCCACTACGGGGACCGTCTCGGCCGCAAGCGGCTGCTCGTGCTGAGCCTGCTGCTCATGGGCGGCGCGACCTTCTGCATCGGCCTGCTGCCCACGTTCGCCACGATCGGCGTCGCCGCTCCGGTGCTGCTCACCGTGCTCCGTCTGGTGCAGGGCTTCGCCCTCGGCGGGGAGTGGGGCGGCGCGGTGCTGCTGGTCTCGGAGCACGGCGACGCGAAGCGGCGCGGCTTCTGGGCGTCGTGGCCGCAGACGGGCGCGCCGGCCGGCCAGCTGCTCGCCACCGGTGTGCTGTCCGCGCTGACCGCGCTGCTCTCCGACGAGGCCTTCACCTCGTGGGGCTGGCGCATCCCGTTCCTGCTCTCGGGCGTGCTCGTGATGGTGGGGCTGTGGATCCGGCTGTCGGTCGACGAGTCGCCGGTGTTCAAGGCGGCGCTGGCCAGGGCGGAGGCGCGCCGGACGGAGGAGTCCGCGATGGAGCGGCTGCCGCTGGTCTCGGTGCTCCGCGACCACTGGCGGGACGTCCTGGTGGCGATGGGTGCCCGCATGGCGGAGAACATCAGCTACTACGTCATCACCGCGTTCGTGCTGGTCTACGCCACCGAGCACGCGGCCCTGGGCAAGCAGACCGCGCTCAACGCCGTGCTCATCGCCTCCGCGGTGCACTTCGCCGTGATCCCCGCCTGGGGCGCGCTCTCGGACCGTGTCGGGCGCAGGCCCGTGTACCTGCTGGGCGCCGCGGGCGTGGGGCTGTGGGCCTTCCCCTTCTTCGCGCTGATCGACACGAAGAGCTTCCCGGCCCTGCTGCTGGCCGTCACGGGCGGTCTGGTGCTGCACGGTGCCATGTACGCGCCGCAGGCGGCCTTCTTCACGGAGATGTTCGCGACCCGCATGCGCTACTCCGGTGCCTCCATCGGTGCACAGTTCGCCTCCGTGGCCGCGGGCGCCCCGGCGCCGCTCATCGCGACGGCGCTGCTCGCGTCCTACGACAGCTCGGTCCCGATCGCGCTGTACGTGATCGCCGCCGCCCTGCTCACGCTGATCGCGGTCGGCGTGGCCAAGGAGACCCGCGGCCGCGACCTCGACGCCGTCGAGGCCGGGGCGGCGCAGGACGCCCCGCTGGCCCCGTCGGCCCACGCGGGCTGACCCGGGTCGGCCGCCGTTCCCCCACCCCCGATGCGTGGACCCCGCCGTTGTCAGTGGCGGGGTCTACTGTCGTTACCGTGAGTGACGGAGGAGCGATGACGGGGGTATTGCACCATGTCGAGTTGTGGGTTCCCGACCTCGAGCGCGCGGACGCCGAGTGGGGCTGGCTGCTGGGCGAGCTCGGCTACGTCCCCCACCAGCGGTGGGAGGCCGGCCGCAGCTGGCGTCTGGGGGCGACCTATATCGTCGTCGAACGGTCGCCGGACCTGGTCGACCGCTTCGGGGGGCGGCACGAGCGCCGCGCGCCGGGGCTGAACCACCTCGCCTTCCACGTCGCGGGCCGCACGGAGCTGGACGCGCTGGTGGCGCGCTCGCCACTGCACGGCTGGACGCTGATGTTCCCCGCGCTGCATCCGTACGCCGGGGGCGAGCGGCACTACGCCGCCTACCTGGAGAACACCGACGGCTTCGAGGTGGAGCTGGTCGCGGGCCCGGATCAGTCCTGACCTGCGGGGCCGGGCGGTTCCTGACGTCCGGCCGCCAGGCCGTGCAGGCGCAGCGCGAGCTGGATCTCCAGTGCGCGCTCCGGGGACTGCCAGCCGGCGCCGAGCAGGTGCGAGATCCGTTCCAGGCGCTGCGCGACGGTGTTGACGTGCACGTGGAGGGCGTCCTTGGTGCGTACGGGGCTCATCCCGCTGGCGAAGTAGGCGTCCAGGGTGCGCACGAGTTCGGTGCCGCGGCGGGCGTCGTAGTCGGCGACGGTGCCGATCGTGCGGTGCACAAAGCCGTCGACGTCGCGCGACTCGGTCAGCAGCAGGCCGAGGAAGCCGAAGTCGTCGCCCGCGGCGCCCTCCCCGGCCCGGCCGAGGGCGCGCAACGTGTCCCCGCAGCGCTGCGCCTCCGCGTAGGCCAGGGCGACGGAACCGGGACGGCCGGCCGGCGAACGGACGGGGCCGGAGGCCCCCACGGTGACGGCCGCCTGCACCGCCGTACCCAGCTGCTGGGCGACGCGGCGGGCGGTGGCGGAGGCGTCGGAGCCCGGTTCCAGCGGGAGCAGCAACACCGTGCCGCCGTCGCGCGCGGCGGCGAGGCCCCGCCGGGTGGCGGCGAGGTGGGAGGCGGCCGACCACAGCCGCTGCCGGTCGGCGGCGGCTCCGGCGTGCTCCTCGTCGACGCGGGCGGCGAGCACGACGTGCGGGGCGTCGAGGTCGGCGCGCAGCCGGCCCGCGCGTTCGCGCAGCAGGCCGGGGTCGCGGTGCGGGGCGTCGAGCAGGTCGTCCAGGAGTTCGCCGCGGAAGCGCTGCTCCGCCTCGGCGGCGGTGCGCCGGGCGAGCAGCAGCAGGGAGGTGACCATCGCGGCCCGCTCCAGGGTGCGCTGGTCGACGGGATCGAGTCCGGGATGGCCGTGCAGCACCAGGGCGCCCAGCAGTTCACCGCCCGCGGTGACGGCGGCGGTCCAGGTCTCGCCCTGCCGTACGGCGTGGCCGTCCTTCCGGGAGCGGGCGACGGCGTCGGCGAGCGCGTCGGGCACGGGGTCGCGGTCGGTGCCGACGACCCGCACCGTCCCGGAGAGCACCTCGGCGACGGCGTCCGCGACGTCGTCCACCCCGCCGCCGCGCAGGACGAGTTCGGTGAGCCGGTCGTGCACCTCGGAGGCACGTTCCAGCACGGCGCTGTGGTCGCGGATGGTGTCGTTGGCGGTGCCGAGGTCGGCGAGCGCGGACCGGGTCTCGTCCAGCAGGTTCGCCGTGTCGATGGCGACGGCGGCGAGCGAGGCGAGGGAGGCCAGCAGGGCGATCTGGCCGCGTTCGAAGACCCGGGCCCTGCGGTCGGCGGCGTACAGCACACCGATGACGCCGGTGCCCAGCACGAGGGGCACGCCGAGGATCGCCACCAGTCCCTCGTCGTGCACGGCCGAGTCGATCGGGTGGGTGTGCCGGAAGCGTTCGTCGTCGAAGTAGGACTCGGTGACGTAGGGCAGCGCGGTCTGCGCGACCAGGCCGCCGAGCCCCTCCCCCATCCCGAGCCGCACCCGCTGGAACTCGGCGGAGACCGACCCCTCGGTGACCCGCATGTAGGTGTCCCCGGCCTTGCGGTCGATCAGGCTGAGGTAGGCGACGTCCGTGCCGAGCAGGGACCTGGCCCGCTGCACGATGGCCTGCAGCACCGAGTCCAGGTCGCGCAGCCCCGCGAGGTCGCCGGCGGTCTCGAAGAGCGCCGACAGCTCGGCCTCGCGCCGCCGCCGGCCCTCCAGTTCCGCGCGCACGCGCAGGGCCAGCAGCTTGGCCTGCTCCATCTCCGCCAGCACGGCGGGCGGCGCGCCCGCGGCCCTGGCCGCGAGGACGGGCCGCTCGTACTCCTCGGCCGGTGCCCCGCGGGCGAGCAGCCGCAGGAAGGGCGCGTCGGAAGGGCTGTGGGGAGCCATGGTTCCGCCGTGGTCGTCGGGGGCTTCGTGTGGGTCGCGCGGCACGCTGTCAGGGATACCGGCAGATCAGTGTGCCGTCCATCCGCCGTCCATGGCGAGCGAGGCACCGGTGATGAAGGACGCCTGCGGCGTGCAGAGGTAGGCGGTGAGCTCGGCCACCTCCTCCGGCTCCACCAGCCGCTTCACGGCGGAGTCGGCGAGCATGATCTCGGTGACGACCCGCTCGGGTTCGATGCCGTGCGCGGCCGCCTGGTCGGCGATCTGCAGCTCGACGAGCGGAGTGCGCACGTAGGCGGGGCTGATGCAGTTGGAGGTGACGCCCCGCGCGGCGCCCTCCAGGGCGGCGGTCTTGGAGAGCCCCTCCAGCCCGTGCTTGGCCGAGACGTAGGCGCTCTTGTAGGCCGAGGCCCGCAGTCCGTGGACGGAGGAGATGTTCACGATCCGGCCCCAGCCCTGCCCGTACATGTGCGGCAGCGCCCCCCGGATCAGCCGGAAGGGCGCCTCCAGCATCACCCGCAGCACCGTGGCGAAGACGTCCGGCGGGAAGTCCTCGATCGGGCGGACGAGCTGCAGGCCCGCGTTGTTGACCAGGATGTCGGTGCCCTCGGCGGCCTGCTCGGCGGCGTCGAGGTCGGTCAGGTCCAGGGTCACGGTCTCCACGGCGCCGGGGCGGCCGCCCGTCGCCGCCTGTTCCGCGAGTTCGGCCAGGCCTTCGGCGTCCCGGTCGGCGGCCCGCACCTTGGCGCCGGCGGCGGCCAGGCGCAGGACGCACGCGCGGCCGATGCCGCCGGCGGCTCCGGTGACGAGGGCGGTGCGTCCGTCCAGGTCCGGTGCCGCGGAGGGCGGGAGGGGGCCTGCTGCGGGACGGGGCGCGGGGGGCGTGGGCGTCATGCACTGCAGGCTAGGCAGCGCGCGGGCGCCGACCGATGTGTGCGCCGCCCACACTCCTGTGACCGCCCGTGGGGGCGGCGCACACTCGCTCCTGCGGCTCACCTCCGCGGCTCACCCCTGCGGCGGTCCCGCGGGCTCGAACCAGGTCGGGCCGTCGGACAGCGCGTGCTTGAGCCGGAGCCGCCCGTGGTTGCCGAGGTCGGGCAGGCCGTCCACGTCGAACCAGCCGACGTCCAGCGACTCGTCGTCGGCGACCCTGGCCCGGCCGCCGACGGCGCGGCAGCGGAAGGTGATGTCCACGTACTGGCAGCGGTCCCCGTTGGGGTACAGGACGGGGTCGATCGTCTGGACGAGGACGACGCGCTCCGCGACCGCACGCACCCCGGTCTCCTCCAGCACCTCGCGGACGGCGGTCTCGGCGGGCTGCTCGCCGGGTTCCGCGATGCCGCCGATGAGGGACCAGCGGCCGTTGTCCGCCCGCCGGTTCAGCAGGACGCGTCCGTCGTCGTCGAGGACGACCGCCGTGACACCGGGCAGGAGCAGCTGCCGGTGGCCGACGACGGCCCGCAGCTCGCGGAGGAATTCGGGAATCGGCACGCCCCCGAGCCTACGTCCTCGCCGGTGGCCCTCCGTCGATCACGCCCGCGCCCGCGGCATGTGCCGTTCGTGCACGGGATCTCCACACCGCGAGGGCCCAGCGGTTACGGTGACCCCGGGGTCGGGGGTTCCCCGGGGGTCAGGGGGTGCGGGCTGTGGACACGCGAACCGGTGGAGTGCGGCCGGGCACCGGCGGTGCCGCGGCCGGCCCGGCGGAACGTCCGCGCTCCGGATGGACGGACGCCGTGGGCGCGCTGGTCCTCGCCGGCTGCGCGGTGTGGTCGCTGGTCGCCGCGGCGGGCCGCCCGGCCCGCCCGGAAGGGGTGCTCCTAGCCGTCCTCGCGGTCACCGCCGGATACGCCGCCGGGCGCATCGGCGGTGCCCTGCGGCCGGTGGCCGTCCCCGCCGTGGCCGCCCTCACCGCGGTCGTGCTGGTGGTCGCCCTGCCCGGCCGGCTGTCCGGCGGCCCGGACGCCCCGCCGCTCGGGTACGCGAACGCCGACGCCGCGCTCATGGTGCTCGCGACCGGCGCCGCCTGCTGCGCCGCCTGGACCGCGCGGTCCCGCCCGCTCCGGGTGGGACTGCGCCTGCTCGGCGCCACGGCGGCCGGCTTCGCCCTGGCGGTGGGCTCCGCCGCGGGGTTCGCGGCGTGCCTCGGCGTCGTCCTGTGCTCCCTGGCCGCCGCCCGTACGCGCCGGGCGCTCGGTCTCGCGGGCCTGGCGCTGGCCCTCGTCGTGGCCGTCGGCGGCACGTGCGCGGTCGCCGTCGACGCCCTGCCGCCGGGGCTCTCGGCCTCGTTGTCCGGGCAGCTCACCCCGGCCCGGGTCCGGCTGTGGCACGACGCCCTGGAGACCGCCCGGTACCACCCCGTACGCGGGATCGGCCCGGGCCGCTTCGCCGAGGCGGCGGCCGGAACAGCACCCTCGGCGCCCGGCGCGGGCACACCGCAGTCGGCGCCCCTGCAACTCGCGGCGGAACAGGGCCTGCCCGGCGTCGCCTTCCTCGCCGCCTCCTACGTCTGGCTGCTCTGGGCCCTGCAGCGCTCCCCGCGCCCGACCCCGGTCGTCCTGACCGCGGCGGCCGCCCTGACCGGCCTCGCCATGCAGTCCGCCGTCGACCACGTCCTGAGCTACCCCGTGGTCACCGCCGGCGTCGGCCTCCTCGCCGGCCTCGCCACGTCCCGCCCCCTGAGCGGCCCCCCGGACCACACCACCGGCCCGTGAGCCCCCGGCTCCGCCGCAGCCGCTCGCAGGCGGGACGGGCGCCCCTCCGCTCACCCCGCAGTCCCTGCGACATCCGCCCGGGCGAGGTCGGCGAACCGGCGGTTGGCCACCGCGAAGCCGTCCATGGCCGGCCGGACATTCGCGCGGATGTCGTCGACGGCACTGCCGGATCGCAACGGGTAGGCGGCCTCGAACAGTGCGCTGACGGCGTGGGCGAGTTCTCCCGCGGCGCCCATGACCGCGTCCGGCGCCTCCAGCCGCACTGCGGCGAGCGCGGCGTCCATCGGGACGAGGGCCTGCCAGGCGGCAACCAGGTTGTCCACGGGGTCGTCGGGGTGGGCGGCGCTATGGTCCACCGCCGAGGCGAGTTCCTGGGTCGCGGTACGGCAGGCGGCCATGAACGTCACATAGGCGTCGCGGCGGTTCTGCCGCCGCCACCGCCGGTCGTCGAGGTCCCGCTGCCGTACGACCTGCCAGCGCATCGCCGCCCAGGCGAAGCCACCAGTGACCATCGAGCCGAACGCGCCGACCGCGGCGCCCAGCAGCACCGCTGTTGCCTCGTCCACACGGGACCCCCTCTCGTCGGCCCACCGGGGCCGCCCGCACCGGCCCTACCCTGCTCGTGGCATCCGCGACACCCCGACCGGCGCGGCGGACGGGGCCGCCGGCCTCCAGGGCCCCCACCCGCCACCACTCCGAAGGGGGGCCATTGCCTCTCCCCGGGGTGGCGGCATAGCATCGTGCGACAGAGCGGTCGAATCGATTCGACGAATCGATTCGACGAACCGGCACAGGGCCGCGAAGGAGCCGCATGACCACCATCAAGGACGTCGCCGAACGCGCCGGGGTCGCGCCCAGCACCGTGTCGTACGTCTTGAGCGGCTCGCGCAAGATCTCCGAGGACACCCGCCGCACCGTGCAGCAGGCGATCGACGAGCTGGGCTACCACCCGCGCGCCAGCGCCCGCACGCTGCGCAGCACGCGCACCAACGTGCTGGCGCTCGCCCTCCCCCGCGTGGCGGGCGGCTACCGGGCGGTCGACGGGCGGTTCGCGATCGAGATCAGCGACGCGGCCCGCGCCCACGGGTACGACGTCCTGCTCATGACCGCGCACGAGGGCGTGCCGGGCCTGCGCCGCATCGCGCGCAGCGGCCAGGCGGACGCCGCGATCCTGATGGCCGTCGAGATGGACGACCCGCGGATCGTCGCCATGCTGGAACTCGGCTTCCCCACCGCGTTGCTGGGCCGGTCCGCCGACGACACCACGCTCCCGTGGACCGACCTGGACTGGGAGGCGGCCGCCGCCCTCGCCGTGGGCGAACTCGCCGCCGCTGGCCACCGGGACATCGCATACCTGGCCACCACCGAGCGCGAGATCCTGGCGCAACGCGGCTACGCCGTCCGCGGACTGGCCGGTGCCCGCCGTGCGGCCGCGCGGACCGGCGCCGACGTGCGCGTGCACCAGTCGACCGGCGACATGGCGCGGCTCGCGCGGCGCATCGGGACGCTGCTGCACGGCGAACACCCGCCCACCGCCCTGGTGGTGCAGCACGTGGCCGCCCTCCCGCACATCCTCGCCGCCGTGACGTCGGAGGGCCTGCGGGTGCCCGAGGACCTGGCGGTCGTGGCGGTCGGCAACCTCCCCGACGACCTGGGGGGTCTGGAACTGCCGCGCGTCGAACTGCCCGTGACCGAGATGTCCGCCGCGGTGACACGGCTCGCCGTGGAGGCCATCGCCACCCGCGCCGAGGGAGCGTCCGTCATGCCGCCCGGGCACCGGCTGATCCCCCCGGCGTTCGTGCCGGGCGCGCGGATCGCCCCGCCGGGCCCCCGCGCGACGGGCGCCTGACCCCGGCACCGCCCGCGCCCCCTTCCCGGATTCTCCGTTCTCCGTTGTCCCTTCCCGCCCACCACTGACCCTGCCGAGGGAGCACGCCCCCATGTCCACCGATTTCCCGGTCTTCCCGCCCGGTTTCCGCTTCGGCGCCGCCACCGCCGCCTACCAGATCGAGGGCGCCCACGACGAGGACGGCCGCGGCCCGTCGATCTGGGACACCTTCAGCCACACCCCGGGCCGCACGGCCGAGGGCGCCACCGGTGACGTGGCCTGCGACCACTACCACCGCCACGCCGAGGACGTACGCCTCCTCGCGGACCTGGGCGTCGACTCCTACCGCTTCTCCGTCTCCTGGCCGCGCGTCGTCCCGCAGGGCCGCGGCGCGGTCAACGGCAAGGGCCTCGACTTCTACGACCGCCTCACCGACGACCTGCTCGCCGCCGGCATCTCCCCCGCCGTGACGCTCTACCACTGGGACCTCCCGCAGGCCCTGGAGGACGAGGGCGGCTGGCGCAGCCGCGCGACGGCCGAGGCCTTCGCCGAGTACACGACGGCCGTCGCCGAGCGGCTCGGCGACCGCGTGGAGCGCTGGATCACCCTGAACGAGCCCTACTGCTCGGCCTTCGTCGGCTACGCCGAGGGCCGGCACGCCCCCGGCGCCCAGGAGGGCACCGGCGCGCTGGCCGCCGCCCACCACCTGCTGCTCGCCCACGGCCTGGCCGTGCGCGCGCTGCGCGAGGCGGGTGCCCGCGAGGTCGGCATCACCCTCAACCTCGACCGCATCGAGGCCGCGAGCGGCTCCGCCGCCGACCTGGCCGCGCTGCGCCGGGCAGAGACGCTGCACAACGAGACGTGGACCGAGCCGCTGTTCGCCGGCCGCTACCCCACCGGGGAGGCCGAGACCTGGGGCGCGCTCGCCGACGGCTCGTACCGCCGCGAGGGCGACCTCGAGGTCATCGGGGCCCCGCTGGACTTCGTGGGCCTCAACTTCTACCGCCCCCTCACCGTCACCGACGCCCCGCACCGCGAGCCCGACCCGGCCCGCCGCACCGCCGTCGACATCGGTGTGCGCGAGACCGACCCGTACGGCACCCGGCACACAACCATGGGCTGGCCCGTCGTCCCGGAGTCCTTCACGGCGCTGCTGCTGGACCTCAAGGAGCGCTACCCCTCGCTGCCGCCGGCCTTCATCACGGAGAACGGCTCGGCCGAGGCGGACGTCCCCTCCGCCGACGGCCGTGTCGAGGACACCGACCGCGTGGCCTACCTCCGCGACCACCTGCACGCGCTGCGCGCCGCGATGGACGAGGGCATGGACGTGCGCGGCTACTACGTCTGGTCGCTGCTGGACAACTTCGAGTGGGCCCGCGGCTACGGCCAGCGGTTCGGCATCGTGCGCGTCGACTACGACACCGGAGAGCGCACCCCCAAGGCCAGCTACGACTGGTACCGGAACCTGATCGGCGCCCACCGGGCGGGACGGCAGGAGCGGTCGTGAAGTTCACCGACGGCTTCTGGATGATGCGCCCGGGCGTCACGGCGAAGTACGCGACCTCCGTCGCGGACGCCTCCGTCGCGGACGACCGGATCGTCCTGCACGCCCCGGTGAAGCCGGTGCGGCAGCGCGGCGACACGCTCAACAGCCCGCTGCTGAGGGTGGAGTGCTGGTCCCCATCCGGGGGCGTGATCGGCGTGCGCACCACGCACCACGCCGGGAAGGCCCGCCGCGGGCCGGAGTTCGCCCTGCCGGGCGCGGTGGACGGCGGCGCCGGCAAGACCTCCCGCGACGGTTCGCTGCTCGAACTGACCTCGGGCGGCCTGACGCTGCGCGTCGACGCCTCCGCCCCGTGGCACCTGGACTTCACCGCGGACGGCCGCACCCTCACCTCGGCCGGCGCCCGCGGCACGGGCTTCGTCACCGACGCGGACGACCGGCACTTCATGGTCGCCCAGCTCTCGCTCGGCGTCGGCGAGACGGTGTACGGCCTCGGCGAGCGCTTCACCCCGTTCGTCAAGAACGGCCAGACGGTGGACATCTGGCAGGCGGACGGCGGCACGATCAGCGAGCAGGCCTACAAGAACGTCCCCTTCCACCTCACCAACCGCGGCTACGGCGTCTTCGTCAACCACCCCGGCAAGGTCTCGTACGAGGTCGGCTCCGAGGTCGTCGACCAGGTGCAGTTCAGCGTCGAGGACCAGTCGCTGGAGTACTTCGTCGTCCACGGGTCCACCCCGAAGGAGATCCTGGCCCGCTACACGGCCCTCACCGGCCGTCCCGCGCTGCCGCCGGCCTGGTCGTTCGGCCTGTGGCTGTCGACCTCCTTCACCACCTCCTACGACGAGGCGACCGTCAGCCACTTCGTCCAGGGGATGGCGGACCGCGGGATCCCGCTCAGCGTCTTCCACTTCGACTGCTTCTGGATGCGCGAGTACCAGTGGAGCGACTTCACCTGGGACGCGGAGGTCTTCCCCGACCCCGAGGGCATGCTCGCCCGGCTCAAGGAGCGCGGGCTGCGCGTCTCCGCCTGGATCAACCCGTACATCGCGCAGAAGTCGGCGCTCTTCGAGGAGGGCATGCGCGAGGGCCACCTCGTCCTGCGGCCGAACGGCGACGTGTGGCAGTGGGACCTGTGGCAGCCGGGCATGGCGCTGGTCGACTTCACCAGCCCCGCCGGCCGCACCTGGTACGCGGAGAAGCTGCGGGCACTGCTGCGGCAGGGCGTCGACGTCTTCAAGACCGACTTCGGCGAGCGCATCCCGGTCGACGTGGTGTGGCACGACGGCTCCGATCCGGAGCGCATGCACAACTACTACACGCAGCTCTACAACCAGGTCGTCTTCGACGTGCTGCGCGAGGAGCGCGGCGAGGGCGAGGCGGTGCTCTTCGCGCGCTCGGCGACCGCGGGCGGGCAGCAGTTCCCGGTGCACTGGGGCGGCGACTGCGAGTCGACGTTCACGGCGATGGCCGACAGCCTGCGCGGCGGCCTGTCGCTGGGCCTGTCGGGCTTCGGCTTCTGGAGCCACGACATCGGCGGCTTCGAGGGGACGCCCGACCCGGCGCTGTTCAAGCGCTGGGTGCAGTTCGGCCTGCTGTCCTCGCACAGCCGGCTGCACGGCAGCAAGTCCTACCGCGTGCCGTGGGAGTTCGGTGACGAGGCGGTCGCCGTCACCCGTGACTTCACCCGGCTGAAGAACCGCCTCATGCCGTACCTGTACCGGGCGGCGCTGCAGGCCCGTGACGAGGGCACGCCGATGATGCGGGCGATGCTGCTGGAGTTCCCCGACGACCCGGCCTGCCTGCACCTGGACCGGCAGTACATGCTCGGCGACGACGTGCTGGTCGCGCCGGTCCTCAGCGCGGACGGCGAGGTCGAGTACTACGTCCCGGCCGGCACCTGGACGCACCTGCTGACCGGCGAGCGCGTCGAGGGCCCGGGCTGGCGGCGCGAGACGCACGGCTTCGACACGCTCCCGCTGCTGGCCAGGCCCGGCTCGGTGGTGCCCTTCGGCGCCGCCGAGGAGGCCCCGGAGTACGACTGGGCGGACGGGGTCACCCTGCGGGTGCACGCCCCGGCCGACGGCGGCGGCACGATCGCCACCGTGCCGGCTCCGGACGGCTCGACGGCCGCCGTCTTCCGCGTGGGCCGTACGGGTGACACGGTGACGGTCGAGGCCCTGGGCGAGCACCCGCCGGCCGCGCCGTGGCACGTGCTGCTCGTCGGCGCGCAGGACAAGGACGGGGTGGAGGGCGCCGCCTCCGCCGAGCGCACCGGGCTGGGCGTGCTCCTGACGTGCGCCGCGGGAACCGGGCGGGTGAGCGCGCGCTGGTCGTGAGCGCGCGCCGGCCGGTACGTCTGCGCCCGTGGCCCCCGGGCTACGGGCGCAGGCCCAGCCGGCTGCGGATGGCCTGGACGGCGCCCTCGGCGTCGTCCACGGTGACGGTGAAGTGCCGGCCGTTGCCCAGGTCGATGACGACCCCCGGCCCGCGGCGGACCACGACCGCGGTGCCCTGCTCGGGCCGCCAGCGGTAGCCCCAGCCGCCCCAGTGGCGGGGACTGACGACGGGCGCGAGGTGCGCGTCGTTGATCTCCTCCCACCGGATCCGGCGGCGGGGCACGCCGATGTGGCCGCAGCGCACCTGGAGCCCGTCCCGGTCCACGTTCACGCGGACGTGCGTGAACGCGACGGTTCCGAACAGCACCAGCAGCCCCGCCGCGATGCAGCCCACCACCGACATGACCAGCGGCACCGTGCCCGAGGTGTAGGGCGAGGTCACGGCGAGCTCGATGCCGAGCGCCATGCAGGCAGCCCCCGCGGCCGCGAGGAGCCACTGGAAGCGGTTGCTCGCGTGGCCCGTCCACACCTGGGATGTACGCGCGTCGTCACGCTGCGCGTCCGTCATAGTGCGCAGCCTACTCATCCCACGGCGAGTTGGCACCGTTGTACGGAGCGGATACGGCGGAAAGTGGCGGCGCCCCCGGACGCCGTGCGGGGCGGGGTCAGCGGGCCTCGGCCGCGGCGGGGGCCACGTCGGTGCCGAGGGAGCGGCCCTCCGCGTAGGCCAGGGCCTCGGCGGTGACGGTGCCCGCCCGGCCGCTGAGGATCACCGCGAGGCTTCCGGTGAGCGCCGCGTCGGGGCGGGGCCCGGCGCCGATGCGGCGGAGCGTCTGGGCGGCGACGGCGTCGGCCGAGCCGTACAGCAGGGCGGGGGCGGCCAGGGCGGCCCGGATGCGGTCGGCCACCAGCTCGTAGTGGGTGCAGCCGAGGACGACCGCCTCGACGTCGGCGGGCGTGAGCGCGGCCGCGGCGGCGATGGCCGCGGCGGTCGCGGCCTCGTCGGCGCGGTCGACGGCGTCGGCGAGGCCGGGGCAGGGCACCTCGGTGATCTCGGCGCCGTTGCCGAATTCCTCGATCAGCCCGCGCTGGTAGGGGCTGCCGGTGGTCGCCGGGGTCGCCCAGATCGCCACCTTGCCGGCCCCGGCGGCGGCGGGCTTGATCGCCGGGACGGTGCCGATGACCGGGATCGCGGGTTCGAGTGCCGCGCGAAGCGCGGGCAGGGCGTGCACGGTGGCGGTGTTGCAGGCCACGATCAGCGCCTGCGGGCGGTGCTCGGCGGCGGCGAGGGCGCAGGCCAGCGCGTGCGCGGTGACGTCCTCGGGGGTGCGCGGACCCCAGGGCATGCCGTCGGGGTCGGCGGAGAGCACGAGGTCCGCGTCGGGCCGCAGCCGTCGGATGGCGGCGGCCGCGGCGAGCAGGCCGATACCGGAGTCCATCAGCGCGATCTTCACGGGGCACCACCTTACGCGATGCGATTGTCGCCCCGCTCCGCGGCCGTACCGGGGGAAATGACGCGTGCGGGAGGGCGACGGCGGCACACTGCGGGGGTGACGTGGCTGACGTGGGTGACCGTGGTGTCGTTGCTGGCGTGGGTGTGGCTGCTGCTGGCACAGGGGCTGTTCTGGCGGACGGACGTGCGGCTGCCGGCCGTGGCGGCGGAGCCGCGGGAGTGGCCGGACGTGGCGGTGGTCGTCCCGGCGCGCGACGAGGCGGAGGTGCTGCCGCGGAGCCTGCCGAGCGTCCTGGCGCAGCGCTACCCGGGACGCGCCGAGGTCGTCCTGGTGGACGACGGCAGCACCGACGGCACCGGGGAACTGGCCCGTGAGCTGGCGGGGCGTGCGGAGGGACTGCCGCTGCGCGTCGTCAGCCCGGGCCCCGTGCCGGAGGGCTGGACGGGGAAGCTGTGGGCGGTCCGGCACGGCATCGAGGTCGCCACCTCTTCCGGCGGTCCCGAGTTCCTGCTGCTCACGGACGCCGACATCGCGCACGGCCCCGACTCGCTGCGCCACCTGGTGGCCGCGGCGCAGGGCGCCGGCCTGGACATGGTGTCGCAGATGGCCAGGCTGCGGGTCGCCGGCACCTGGGAACGGCTGATCGTCCCGGCCTTCGTCTACTTCTTCGCCCAGCTGTACCCGTTCCGCCGGGTGAACCGGCCGCGTGCCAGGACCGCCGCGGCGGCCGGCGGTTGCGTGCTGATCCGCCGCACGGCGGTGGAGCGGGCGGGCGTGCCCGACACGATCCGGCACGCGGTGATCGACGACGTGGCGCTGGCCCGCGCCGTCAAGCGCTCGGGCGGGCGGATCTGGCTGGGCCTGGCCGACGAGGTCGACAGCGTCCGTCCCTACCCGGGCCTCACCGAGCTGTGGCGCATGGTGTCGCGCAGCGCCTACGCGCAGCTGCGGCACAGCGCGGTCCTCCTCACCGGCACGGTGCTCGGCCTGCTGCTGGTGTACGTGGTCCCGCCGCTCGCCACGATCGGCGGGGCGCTCACCGGGGACGGGTGGCTGTGCGCGGCGGGTGCGGCGGCGTGGGCCCTGATGTGCGGTACCTACCTGCCGATGCTCCGCTACTACCGCCGGCCGCCGTGGCCCGCGCTGCTGCTGCCGTTCACGGCGGTCCTCTACCTGCTGATGACGGTCGACTCGGCCGTGCAGCACGGCCGCGGCCGCGGGGCCGCGTGGAAGGGCCGCACCTATGCGCGGCCGCGGCCCGACGACGCCTCGGCGTAGACGACGGCCAGCCGGGCACCGACGGCCGCCGTGCCGTAACGGCGCCGGGTGCGGTCGGCGAGGAGCGCGGGCCGGCGCGAGGACAGCCGGACGGCGGCCTCCACGAGCGCCCGGCCGAGAGCGGGGGCGTCACCGGGTTCGACGAGCACCCCGCCGTCGTGCCCGACGAGTTCGGGCAGCGCGCCGGTGCGGGTGCCGACGACGGGCGTGCCGCAGCCCAGCGCGTCCAGCGCGCGTACGCAGAAGCTCTCCACGTGGCTCGCCACGAGGAAGAGGTCGGCGTGGGCGACGGTGTGCAGCGCCTCGGCGCGGCCCCGGGCCCGGCGCACCGTGACGATGTGGGCCACCCCGCACTTGCGTATCAGCTCGCGTACGTCGGCGGGGAGTTCGGCGGCCCCCTCGGCGACGACGTCCAGCCGCAGCCGCGGATCCTTGACCCGTGCGGCGGCGAAGGCGTGCACGAGCACCTCCCAGCCCTCGTGGGCCTCGAAGCGCCCGGCGGCCGCCACCCGCACCGGGTCCTGGCTGATCCGGGCACGGGCCGGCACCGGCGGCAGCGACTCGGGACCGACCGGGTGCGGGACCAGGCAGTGCCGGCCGGGCAGGCGCAGTTCGCCGAGCCGCAGCAGCAGGGCGTCGCTGACCGCGAGCACGGCGGCGGCCTCGCGGTAGACCCGCGCGCGGGCCCGCCGCGCGGGCAGGCCGGGGAGCGGGCACGTGGGGTGGCCGAACAGGGAGGGGTCGTCCTCGGTGAGCACGTACGGCAGCCTCGCGGCGCGTGCGAGCCGGGGCAGCAGTTCCTCGGCGCCGGGCAGATGGCCGTGGAGGAGGTCGAACCGGCCGCACTCGGCCGCCTCGTGGCGCAGCACGCCCCCGACGCGCCCCGCGGTGACCCGGCGCGCCACGGCGCCGCCGTGGGGGACGGCGACCTGGTAGTGGTGCGGACGCTCGGGGTCGCGGCCGGCGTAGGGGAGCCCGCGGACGGCGGGCAGGGTCAACTCGTGGACGGCCACCACGTCGACGACGTCGGCGACGGTCGCCGCGGCCTTGTGCCATTCGTCCGGCCGCGCGGGCCGGTCCTGCCCGAAGAGCATGGCGACGCGCATGGCTCACTGTGGCACATCGGGGTCCCCGCGGGACGAAGTTCGCCGGAGTCACGGAAACACCGCGTTTCTCCTTCGTGCGGGTGACCTGTTGGTGCGCGAGAGTGCCGGTCCCGTCACCCTCCGGCACCATCCGGCCGGGTGCTTCTCCGCTCCTGTGTTCCCGCGTGACGAGCGGTAACGCCCCAGGCCCAGCGCCTTTACGCGATCCGAACGGCGGCCACGGGCCGATTTCCTCCGATTCGATCGCAATAAGGGTCAGCCGTCACTCACTGCACATGAAATGACCTGCTAATCGGTCTCCCCAACCAGCACATCGTGGGCTTAACTTATGGGCTATGACCTCCCCCCGCGGTTCTTACAGCGGTGGCTACTACACGTCGCCGTTCTTCCCCGACACCCCCATCTACGACAGCCTGGTCGCAGAGCGGGGCACCCCCCAGATCGCGCCGATCCGCGTCCCGTCCGCGTACGAGACCACCGGCAGCAATCTCCCGGCCCTGCCGGCCGCGCTCCCCGCGCTGCCCCCCGGACCGTCCCACCACTCCTCCGCGCCGAGCACGCCGTCGTACTCCGGCTACTCGGCGCCCGGTTACCAGCAGCCCCAGCTGCAGCAGGCACCGGCGCCCTACATCCCGCAGCAGGCCACCGCGCCCCGTCCCGCAGCGTTCAACGGCGGGTACCCGGCGCAGCAGGCCCCGCAGCAGTACCAGGGCCCGGCCGGCTACGAGCAGGTGCGCCCCGCCGCCGCCCCGCGTCCTGCCCCGCCGCGCCCGGTCGCACCGACCGGCTACGACGAGCAGCCGTACCAGCGGCGGAACCTCGGCCAGGGCTACTACTCCGGCTGACGACCGCGGGCGGCCCGGTCCCCGCCGACGGGTGACCGTGCCGCCTGGCACGATGGCGGAATGACGACTCCGACGCCGACACCTCACCTCAGTTCACTGCACGTCCACCCCGTCAAGTCGCTCGGTGGACAGCGGTTGTCCGAGGCAGTGGTGGAGCCGTGGGGGCTCGCCGGAGACCGCCGGTGGATGCTCGTGGACGCTGCGGGACGATGCGTCACGCAGCGCGAGCAACCCCGGCTGGCCCTGGCGCGCGCGGAGCCGTCCCCCGGCGGTGGGCTGCTGCTCACCGCTCCGGGGATGCCGGTGCTGGACATCGCGGTACCGGGACCGTCCACGACGGTCCCGGTGCACATATGGGGCGACAAGGTGGAGGCCGTGCCCGCGGGAGACGCGGCCGCCGCCTGGTTCGGCACGTTCCTGGGCGCGGAGGTCACCCTCGTCCACCTCGACGACCCGGCCCGTCGGCGCCCGGTCGACCCGGAGTACGCGCGCCCCGGGGAGACCGTGAGCTTCGCCGACGGCTTCCCCCTGCTCGTGACGACCGAGGCCTCGCTGGCCGCCCTCAACGCGCTGGTCGCCGCGGGCGACCACGCCGGGGAGGGGCCGCTGCCGATGGACCGTTTCCGTCCCAACGCCGTGATCGCGGGGACCGGTGCCTGGGCCGAGGACACCTGGACCCGGATCCGCATCGGGGAAGTGGAATTCCGTGTCGTGAAGCCCTGCGGGCGTTGCGTGGTGACCACCACCGACCAGCGAACCGCGGCCCGCGGCCGGGAACCGCTGCGCACCCTCGCGCGCCACCGCAGAATCGGGGGCAGACTGGTTTTCGGACAGAATCTCGTGCCCGAACGACCCGGAACACTCCGGGTGGGCGACGCGTTGACATGTATGGAGTGAACGCGTCCCAAGACCGCGGCACTGTCCGGGCCCCGGGTGGGCGCCGGCGTGAGACGGCTCTCTCCCGCCCGGTCCATGCCGCGCATGTACCGCGCCGTGTGCGGTACTTGGACGGTGAAGGGGGTGCGCCCGATGGCGGCCACGCACGTGCGGTGGTGGCGTTGGCGGAAGAACAGCCTGCGCCGCCGTTCCGACGTGTTCGAGGCATGCGCGGGGGTCGCGGCCGGCTGCGCCATCGTGCTGGGCGCGCCCGCGGCCGGGCTGACCGCCGGGCTGACCGTGGACCACTCCCTCCAGCACACCGTCAGCGTCGAGCACGCCAACCGCACCGAGGTCTCCGCCGTGGTGCTCAGGGCCGGTCCGCGTGAGGCCCCCGACCCCGACCCCGAGTCCGGCCGCGTCCACGAGGACCGCCGCGACGCCGTGGTCCGCTGGACGTCGCCGGACGGGCACGTCCACACCGCCCAGGTACGGGTGGGCGCCTCCCACGACAAGGGCGACCACATCACGATGTGGACCGACAGGTCCGGTGCCCTGCCCGTGCCGGCGCCCCTGGACTCCCGCTCCGCCACGACGCACGCGATGCTCGCCGGCATCGGCACCTTCCTCGCCGCGACCGTGCTGGGGTTGATGGGGCGCCAGGTGCTCATGTGGCACCTGATGCGACGCAGGCTCGCCGAGTGGGAGCGCGAGTGGGCGGCCGCCGGGCAGAGCTGGGGCCGGGCCGGGGCCGGCGGCTGACCACACCGGGTACGTAGGCCGGTGCCGCGGATCATCCGCAATCGGCGTCATCCGGCCGGATCCATCAGGTGATCCATCAGCATCTGGGTGCTGGCGCGCGCCCGGCGCGCGCTACCGTGGAGGCCCCCAGGTCGGCGCAGTGCAAGAGGACGGGGCAGAGCATCTCCATGGCACAGGGCGTGGTTCAGGTGACGCACACCAGCAGCTCGCGGTGGCGCCGCCGCACGGGAGAGTACGAGAGCCTCGCCGCGGCCCTGGAGGCGGCCGCCGAGGGCGACGTGCTCTCGGTCAACCCCGGGACCTACCGGGAGAACCTCGTCGTGGAGAAGGTCATAACGCTCCGCGCGGCCGAGGGCCCGGGCTCCGTGCGGATCGCCCCGCCCGCCGGTGTCGCGCTGACCGTACGGGCCGCGGCGACGGTCCAGGACCTCTCCGTCGAGGGCCAGGACACCTCCGCCGCCGCCCTCCTCGTCGAGGACGCCGCGCCCGAACTCACCGGACTGCGGGTCAGCACCCGTTCCGCGGTGGGCATAGAGGTCCGCGACGGGGCGCGGCCGACCGTGCGCCGCTGCACCGTCGACAACCCCGCGGGGCTGGGGATCAGCGTCCTGGAGGCCGCCGGCGGCCTGTTCGAGGACTGCGAGGTGGTGTCCGCGGGCCAGACCGGCATCTCGGTGCGCGGCGGCGCTTCCCCGCGGCTGGAGCGCTGCCGGGTCCACAACGCCTCCGGCGCGGGACTCGCGCTCACCGGCGAGGGCACCGTGGCCGAGGCGGTCGGCTGCGAGGTGTACGAGGTCAAGGGCACCGGCGTACAGGTCGCCTCGCGCGCCGCCGGCCACCTCACCGAGTGCCAGGTGCACCGCACCACCGGCGACGGCATCACCCTGGACACGGACGCCGTGCTCACGCTCTCCGACTGCGACATCCACAACGTCCCCGAGAACGCCGTCGACCTGCGCTCCCGTTCGGTCCTCACCCTCACCCGCACCACGGTGCGGCGCTTCGGCCGCAACGGCCTGTCGGTGTGGGACCCGGGCACCCGGGTGGACGCCAACCAGTGCGAGATCCACGACAGCCAAGGGGACTACCCGGCGGTCTGGGTCAGCGACGGCGCGGCCGCCGTCCTGGACTCCTGTCGCGTGCACGACGTGCCCGACGCCCTGTTCGTGCTCGACCGGGGCTCCCGCGCCGACGTCGTCGACTGCGACATCTCCCAGGTCCGCAACACCGCGGTCTCGGTCAGCGACGGCGCCACCGTGCAACTGGACGACTGCCGCATCCGCGAGGCCTCCACCGGCGCCTGGTTCCGCGACCACGGCAGCGGCGGCACACTGTCCGCCTGCACCATCGACGACACGGCCACGGGCGTCATCGTCACCAAGGGCGCCGACCCCACGCTGGAGCGCTGCGTCGTCACCAACCCGGCCGAGGCCGGGTTCTACGTCTCCGCGGGCGGCCGCGGCACCTTCACCGGGTGCCGGGTCACCGGCAGCCGGGGCTACGGCTTCCACATCATCGACGGCTGCCGCTCCACGCTCACCCGCTGCCGTACGGAGCGCTGCGCGCGCGGCGGTTACGAGTTCGCCGAGCCGGGACCGGTCACGGAGGACTGCACCGGGGACCAGAGCGGTGAGCGCCGTACCGTGCCGGAGTCCTCGGGCGTGCCCGCTCCGGCCGGCGAACGGCAGCCCGCCCCTGCGTCGTTCGGGCTGCTCGGCGGACTGCCCGTGGCGCCGACCGCCGCCGAGCCCGCGGCCCCGCAGGCCCCGGCCGCGGACGCCCGTCCCTCGGACGAGGTGCTGGCCGAACTCGACGCGCTGGTAGGCCTGGAGAGCGTCAAGCGCGAGGTGCGCTCGCTGATCGACCTGATCGCGGTGGGCCGCAGACGCCGCGAGGCCGGCCTCAAGGCCCCCTCCCCGCGCCGCCACCTGGTCTTCACCGGCTCCCCCGGCACGGGCAAGACGACCGTCGCCCGGCTCTACGGCGAGATCCTGGCCACCTTGGGCGTGCTGGAGCGCGGGCACCTGGTGGAGGTGGCCCGGGTCGACCTGGTGGGCGAGCACATCGGCTCGACCGCCATCCGCACCCAGGAGGCCTTCGATCGCGCCCGCGGCGGGGTGCTCTTCATCGACGAGGCGTACGCGCTCGCCCCCGAGGACTCGGGCCGGGACTTCGGGCGGGAGGCGATCGACACCCTGGTGAAGCTGATGGAGGACCACCGCGAAGCCGTCGTGGTGATCGTCGCCGGCTACACGGCGGAGATGGAGCACTTCCTGTCCGCCAACCCCGGTGTCGCCTCCCGCTTCTCGCGGACCATCACCTTCGACGACTACACCCCGGTCGAACTGCTGCGGATCGTGCGGGCCCAGGCCGAGGAGCACGAGTACCAGCTCTCCGAGGACACCGGCGAGGCGCTCTACAAGTACTTCACCGCGATCCCCAAGGGCCCGGCGTTCGGCAACGGCCGCACCGCCCGGCAGACCTTCGAGGCCATGGTCGAGCGCCACGCGGGGCGGCTCGCCCGGATCAGCGAGCCCAGCCACGAGGAACTGCAGCTGCTCTACCCGGAGGACCTTCCCCCGCTGCCCTGACCCTGCACGGGCAGCACCCCCTCCGCGTTCCCGTACAACCAGCCGAGCAGCGCGCCGCGCTCGGCCGCGAAGGCCGGGTCGGCCTGGTAGTCGAAGTGGGTGAGCAGCGGCGCGGGCAGCGGGTGTTCCGCCGTCCGTCCGTACGCCGCCGGATCGGGCAGCGGCGCCCGGTCGACCGGTGGTCCGGGCTCGTCGAGGTGGACCGGGCCGCCGATCGGATCCGTACGGCGCCACAGGTTGCGCCAGGCGTGCAGCTCGCCGTGGAGCGAGGTCAGGGCAGGGGGCCCGAAGTAGGCGGGGAACCAGCGCCCGTACAGCCGGCCCAGCGGAGAACCGTAGGTGAGCAGGGCGATCCGCGCCCGGGTCGTCGGATCCAGCTGCCACACCGCGGCCGCGGCCAGGACGCTGCCCTGTGAGTGCCCGGAGAGGATGATCCGGCCGGGGTGCGCCCGGGTCCAGGTCGTCATCCGCCAGGTCAGGTCGGGCACGGCGCGCTCGGCGTAGCAGGGCGGGGCGAAGGGGTGCGCGGCGCGCGGCCAGAAGGTGCCGACGTCCCAGAGGATGCCCACGGTGCGGCGCGCCCCCGCGTCGCGGTAGGCCCGGCGGCCGAGCGCGATCAGGGCGACCACCCCCGCGCCGACCAGCCAGGAACCGAGTCCCTGGGCGGTCTCCGCGACCGTCCGCAGCCAGCCGGGCGCGCCGGCCCCGGCCCGTCCCGGGACGGCACGGCTCAGCCAGGCCCCGGCGAGCGCCCCGGCGCCCAGCAGGAAGGCGACGGCCCCGATGACCCCGATGAACAGGGCGGCCTGGTCGGTGAGTTCGGCTCTGGCCCGGGCCATGGCGATCTGGCGGCTGCGCGCGGGCTCGTGCTCCTCCCCCGGGTAGTCCGACTCCACCTTCGGCACCAGTGCCCGGGAGCGGCGCACCAGTCTCCTGCCGCGCACGACGACCACCACGGCCAGCACCAGCAGCAGCACCGGGATCGCCGAGGCCTGCCAGGACAGCAGCACGGGCGGCCCCGCGACCGCGCTGCCGCCGCTGCCCGGTGTGGCGCCGCGGTCCAGCCAGTCCGCGACCCGCTGGGCGATGCCACCGGTCAGCACGCCGCCGAGGGAGCAGGCGAGCAGGGCCACCGCCGGTCCCCCCAGCCCGCGCAGCTCCGCGCGGCCGCCGCCGGATCGGTACATCAGATGGGCGACGGAGGCGAGCGCCACGAGCAACGCCCCCTGAGCCAGGGCGAGCCAGCCGAAGGCCTCCCCGGACGGGAGCCGTCCGACGGCGTTCCAGCCCGGACGGTGCCAGCAGGCGTAACCGGCCGCGGCGAGCAGCGCGGCAGCCGTGCCGCCGAGCATCGCCCGGGCCAGTCGTGGGTCCAGGGCCTCGTCCGGCGCGTGCTCGCTGCGCCCCATGCCGCAGGTCACGGCGACCGCCGCCACCGTCAGCCCCGCCAGGGCGCCCGTCAGCAGCCAGCCGACGGCGGCGAGTATCCGCACCCCGCCGGCGTCCATGTCCCGTTCCAGCGGGGGGACCACGAGCGCGAACGCGACCGTGAGCAGCCCGGCCGCCGTGTGCGCCGCACGGAGCCGAGCGACCAGCCGTCGCCCGTACCAGAAGCCGCGCCGGGCCAGCGGCGTGACGTCCGGTCCCTCCCGCTCCCGCGGATGCGGGCCGGGCAGCGGGCGCTGGGACTCATAGGCGTACCAGGTGCGCCGCGAGAGCCACCACAGCAGCAGGGTCAGCCCGCCGGGCAGCGCCGCCCCGGCGGCGATCCGGCGCCCCGGCTCGCCGGCGGCGAGGAAGGACAGCCAGCTCTTCCCGCCCGCGCAGGCCGCGTTGCCCGCGCACTGCCAGGCCACCAGATCCATCGCGACCTCGCAGGCCGCGGCCACCAGCAGCACCGTCAGCGACAGTGCCAGCAGCCGCACCAGCACGTCGTAGGCCCGGTCCAGGCCGGGCCCCGAGACCGGGGGCCGCATCCAGTGGGCCAGGTTGGCCACCATGAAGGGGAGCAGGAGCAGCCACAGCGCGCGACTTTCGTCCCCGGACGTCAGGTTGCACCACGAGTAGGCGTCGGGCACCGGGCCCTCGCCGTACTCCTGCGGACGGCGCTCCGCGTCGGCGTCGTCGGCACGCCGGTAGATCCCGGCGGTGTCGTCACCGCAGACTCGCGTGATGCGCGGGTCGTTGAGCATCGTCTGCGGGGTCGTCCCGCCGACGCCGTGGACCAGCAGCTCGAGCGACAGCTCCGTCCGTACCGTATCCGACCGCATCGCGATCGCCTCCCGTACTTTCCCCGTGACGCGCGTACGGCATCGCGCGTATTCAGAATCGGGCACACGTACCAGTACTGGACAGAGGTGTTCACGAATGCCACCCGAACGTGTCACGCGCGGTACGTGTGGGACCGGTCACCCCGTGCCTTCCGGCCCCCGCCCGGCGGGGGAGGTCGTGGAAGGATGGCGAGACTGCCGGTCGGGGCAGCATCGGGATCACATCAGAGGATGGGACGGGACCTCGGGTGAGCGACAACCAGAACCTGCTCGCGGAACAGCGCCGTGCGCTGATCCTGGACGAGGTCCGGCGGCGCGGCGGGGTCCGGGTCAACGAGCTGACCCGGAAGCTGAACGTCTCGGACATGACGGTCCGCCGCGACCTCGACGCGCTGGCCCGTCAGGGCGTGGTCGAGAAGGTCCACGGCGGCGCCGTGCCCGTCGCCCCGGCCAGCAGCCACGAGCCGGGCTTCGAGGCGAAGGCGGGCCTCGAGCCCGGGGCCAAGGAGGCCATCGCCCGCGCCGCCGCCCGCCTGGTCACCCCCGGCAGCGCCATCGCGCTCACCGGCGGCACGACGACGTACGCCCTCGCCCACCACCTGCTGGACGTCCCCGACCTCACCGTGGTCACCAACTCCGTGCGGGTCGCCGACGTCTTCCACTCCGCGGCCCGCGGCGCGAGCGGCCGCGAGGGCGCCGCGACCGTCGTCCTCACCGGCGGGGTGCGCACCCCCTCGGACTCCCTCGTCGGCCCCGTGGCGGACCGGGCCATCGGTTCGCTCCACTTCGACCTGCTCTTCCTCGGCGTCCACGGCATCTCGGTCGAGGCGGGCCTGTCCACCCCCAACCTCGCCGAGGCGGAGACCAACCGGCGCTTCGTGCGCTCCGCCCGCCGGGTGGTCGTCATCGCGGACCACACCAAGTGGGGCACCGTGGGCCTGAGCTCCTTCGCCACGCTGGAGGACGTGGACACCCTCGTCACGGACGCCGGCATCCCCGAGGTGCTGCGGGCGGAGATCGCCGAGCACCTGTCGGACCTGGTCGTCGCCGGTGAGCCGGGGGACACCGAGCCGGGCGACGTCCCCGGCGGGGGTCCCGCAGACAACTGACGGTCCATCAACTACCGTACGGCGCATGACGCGACCACTGCGCCCCACACGCCAGGTGGACCTGGGCTTCCTCGCCTCGGCGCCGCTCCGTCTCGTCTTCGCCGCCGATGCCTCGGCGCCGCCCGGAGCCGTCCACGCCGCCCTCGCCGAGGACACCGAGGGCTGGACGGCGTGGTTCGACGCCGTCACGGCCGCCGTGCCGACCACCGGGGGCCGGACGATCGGGCTGCGCGCGGGAGTGCGCTTCGAGGAGACCGTCCTCGCCGACGAGCCCCCGCGCCGCTTCGTCTACCGCGCGGACGCCACCAACGTCCCCGGCCTGCGTGCCCTGCTGGAGGAGTGGGCGCTCTCCCCCACGCCCGACGGCGGCACCCATGTGCGCTGGACCTTCGCCGCCGACGGGCCGCCGGCCCTGCGCACCTTCCTGCTGATGTCCCGCCCGGGCCTCGGCCTGTCCTTCCGCGCGGCGGTCCGCTCGCTGGACCGCCGGCTGGCCTCGTGAGCGGGGCCCGGACACCTCAGGTGCGGGAGACGGTGCCGCAGCCCTCGGTCTCGGTGCGCTCGGCCACCAGGTCCCGGCTGCGGTCGTAGGGGTCCACCGTGGGTCCCGACCGATCGGCGTCCTCGCGAGCCGAGGCGTCGGAGGCGAACTGCGGGTGGAGCCAGCCGTCGTGGACGAAGCAGGCGGAGTTGGCGACGTCGTCGTCGTACAACGTGATCGCGAACTTGCCGGGGGTCACCCGGTAGCGGGACGGATCCGGGAACTCCAGGTCCAGGACGCGGCGGACGATCGTCCGGGCGACCTCGTCGGAGCCGGACCCCACCTTTACCAGGGGGTACACGAAGGTGTAGTCGGCATGGACGACGACGGCGTGCTCCTTGCCCTTGCCGAAGGTCATCCGTCCGCGGGTCTTGACCACGTCGCCGGCCAGGGCGAGTTCCGCGGGCTTGAAGCGCACCGCGAGGCGGAGCGGGTCGTTCTTCTCGGTCGGCTTGCGGAAGGCCGTCTCGAACCGGGCGCGCAGTTCGCGCTGGCTCGGGTCGAGCATCCCCAGGGCGGCGTCCGGCCGTTCGCCCCGCAGCGTGGCGGGGTCGAGGTTGGTGTCGACCAGGAACGCCTTGACGTTCTTCAGGGCCGCCGCCACCTGCGCGGACGTCATCCAGCCGGCAGCCCGCGCCTTCGGCGGGACGATCCCCTCCGCGCCGTCGGCGTACCGCTCCGCCGGGGAACCCGCGAAGGGCTCGTCCGATGTGGGCATACCGGGGAACGCCTGCTGCGAGGGGGCGCCCGTCGGCCGAGCGGTCTCCACGGGGAGCGGCGAGCGTTCCGCCCCGCCACCACCGCCGCTGTCGCCGCCGCGCATCGCGTCCAGTGCCCAGCCCGGGTTCAGGGCGAACAGCAGCACGCCGACCGCGGCGAGGACGCCGACCAGCCCGAGCCACCGGCGGCGCCGGGGGCGGCGTTCCTCGACCTGGTAGACGGCGGGGCCGGTGCGCCAGCCCTCGGGTTGCGCGGGCGGCGGGGTCCCACGCCACCTGCGCTTGGTGCGGCGCGCCGCCTCCTCGTCCTGCTGCCGCAGCCGCTCGGTGACCATGCGGGCCCGTGCGGAGGGTTCCTTGGGCGCCGACGAGCGGATGTCCGCCTCGGTGTCCTGTACGAACCGGTCCCAGACGTCGTCGGGAACGGAGGGGACGTCGTCGGGGGACGGCGGGGTCGTGGTCACCGGAGGCTCTTTCACAAGATCGGGCAGACAGGCCTTTCTATAACCGAACACAGGTTCCCCACAAGCCCGGGCGCCCCCGCCGGTCCCGTCGGCCCGGTTGCCCCCGTCGCCTCCCGTCGGTCCCCGTCGCCCCCGCTGTCGCCGGCTCAGCGGTACTCCGCGAGGCGCGGCCGCACGCCCACCACCACGAGGACCGCGGCGATGCCCAGGACACCGGCGGGAACGGCGGGCCAGCCGTCGAGCCCGGCGTGCGCGGCGTCCGTGCGCGCGACGAAGTCGGCCTGCTGGTGCTGGGCGAGGGCGTCCAGGGTGGTCGCGAAGTCCCAGAAGTCGAAGCCCACCTCCCCGCGGCCGACGTCCGTGAGCACCACGGCCGCCTCGTCGATCCGCTTGCCGGCCATCAGCCCGACGAGCCGGCGGTCGTCGGCGCGGAAGTGCCCGTAGCGTTCGTTGACGTCGGCGTACGCCGGGCGCTCGTCCGCCGAGGCCCACCCGCCGGGGGCGAGCAGACCGTCCAGCCGCCGGTTGAGGGAGTCGAGTTCGGCGCGCTGCTGCGGCTCGGCGCCGTTGACGAGCCAGCGGCTCTGGGTGGCGGCGGCCTCCGCGGCGACGGCGCGCGCCTCCGCCAGACGCGACCAGGGGCGCAGTCCGTCCCGGGTCCCGGCGTCGAGGTCGGCGGCGGCGCCGGTGAAGGCGAACACCCCGGCCAGGGTGACGCCGAGCGCGGCCGCGGTGGCGGCGGCCAGTGCCGGGTTGATCAGACGGCGGTAACGGCGCGTCAGGTCGCGCTGCCACCACAGGAGTACGGCGACGGCGATCAGGCCGAGTGCGCCGACGGCCACGGCCGAGCCCATGGCGGCGTCCTGCGCGGTGCGCGAGGCCGCGGTGGCCTGCGCGTCGTAGGCGTTCGCCAGGGTCGCGACCTTGGGCAGCAGATGGCTGTGCATGATGTCGCCCGCCTCCGCGGAGAAGGCGACGGCGACCGCCGGCGGGTGGCCCGCGGCCCGCTCGTGGTGCTGTTCGTCGACGTAGGCGGCGCGGCCGCCGGCGTCGTCGTAGCGCCCGAGGAGGTCGAGGATGCCGCGCACCTGCGCGGCGTGGGCCTCGTCGCCGCCGAGCCGGCGGAGGAGGTCGCTGGCCTGGGCGCGGCGCTGTTGCGCGGTGATGAGCGCGAGCAGCCGGTTGCCGACCGACACCTCGGGGTCGTCGGCCGCGTGGCCGGGCACCAGCTGGTTGGCGCGCTGGGCGTCCAGGTCGGCGAGGGCGAAGCGGAGTTCGGCGGCGACGGCGGCGCGGTGTGCGGACGTGTCGCGCAACTGCTCGGCGTCCGACCGCACGGTGACGGCCCCGACGACCGCGGCGAGGCACAGGGCGAGGACGGCGACGAGTGCGGCGGTCGCCTGGACGACCAGCCGCGCCGGGGGCGGCATGCGCCGGCGCCGTGCCCGGACGGGCGGCACCGGCACCCGGGGCGCGGGCGGCGCGGACGCACCGGGCGCGGGGGGCGGCGGCGCGACGGCCGGAGACGCCACTTGAGAGATCGTCATATCGGGACGCTAAGAGCGCCCGGAGAAGGGAAGGCGGTGCTCCGGCGGACTCCGGGTGACCACGACGTAACAGAACGGAACGGACGGACCGGGTCAGTCCGGCCAGTTCCCCGCGGCCAGGAAGGCGTCGATGGTGGCGGCGTACGGCCGGATGTCCAGGCCCTGTTCGGCGAGCCAGGCATCCGCATAGTACTTGTCCAGGTAGCGGTCGCCGGGGTCGCACAGCAAGGTGACGACACTGCCCGTGCGGGCCGCCGCGACCATCTCCGCGACGAGCTTGAAGGCGCTCCACAGACCGGTGCCCGTCGACCCCCCGGCCTTGCGCCCGATGGCCGCCTCCAGGGCGCGTACCGCCGCCACCGACGCCGCGTCCGGCACCTTCATCATCCGGTCGACCGCACCGGGCACGAAACTCGGCTCCACCCTGGGGCGGCCGATGCCCTCGATCCGCGAACCCCGTTCGCAGCACACGGAGTCGTCGCCGCTCACCCAGCCGTCGAAGAACACCGAGTTCTCCGGGTCCGCGACGCACACCAAGGTGTCGTACTGCATGTAGTGGACGTAGCGCGCGATGGTCGCCGAGGTGCCGCCGGTGCCGGCGGTCGCCACGATCCATGCCGGGCAGGGGTTCCGCTCCAGGCGCAGCTGCTGGTAGATCGACTCGGCGATGTTGTTGTTGCCGCGCCAGTCGGTGGCGCGTTCGGCGTAGGTGAACTGGTCCATGTAGTGGCCGCCGCTCTCCTCCGCGAGGCGGGCGGAGACCTCGTAGACCGTCCGCGGGTCGTCCACCAGGTGGCAGCGGCCGCCGTGGAACTCGATCAGCCGCTGCTTCTCCCAGCTCGTGGTGCGCGGGATGACGGCGATGAACGGCACGCCGATCAGGGCCGCGAAGTACGCCTCGGACACCGCGGTCGATCCGCTGGAGGCCTCGATGACGGGTTTCCCGGGCCGGATCCAGCCGTTGCACAGCCCGTAGAGGAAGAGCGAGCGGGCGAGGCGGTGCTTGAGGCTGCCGGTGGGGTGGGTCGACTCGTCCTTGAGGTAGAGGTCGATGCCCCAGGCGTCGGGGAGCGGGAAGCGCAACAGGTGCGTGTCGGCGGAGCGGTTGGCGTCCGCCTGGACCTTCCGTACGGCCTCTTTGAGCCATCCTCGGTAGTGCGGGTCGGTCCGGTCCAGATCGATGGTGGGCAGGGTCTGCGCCGCCCTTGTGCGGTCTTCGCGGTCGCCCTTCTCGTTGCTGCTCACCCGCGCCGCCCTTCGTTCGCCGCCTGTGTCCCGATCTTAGGCGGGCGCTGGTGCGGCGCCCCCCGGAGCGGGCAGACTGCGACCGGACGAAGGAGGGATGCGCCGTGGCCGAAGCGGAGTTCACCGCCACAGGGGTGCGGATCGGACGGCGGCTGCGGTCGCTGACCCGGGGAGGGCAGGTCGTGATCCAGGACGGCCGCCTGGTGCTGCTCACCAGCCGCGGCCGGGAGATCGACAGCGCTCCGGTGGAGGACGTCCACGCCCTGACCCCGCGGTTCGCGGTACGGCGCCGCACCCTTGCCCGCCTCAACGGCACCGGCTACCTGCTGACCTTGCGCACGCAGGGCGCGGCCTCGGCGGGCCGCTTCCTGGACGCCCTGCGGACCGCCCGCGAGCGGGTCAAGCGGCACTGACGCGAACGGAACGGCACTCTCCGCGTTCACGGAGTTGCGGTAAGCATCCATCGGGGTGATCCTTGAGTGGCGTCACGGAGTCACTGCAGCAGTCACTCACAGCAATCCCGCAAAGGTGTTCCCATTCCATGCGGGCGGGGCATGCCCCGGTCACAGGGGCGCGCCCTCCACCGCGGAGGGAGTCGCAGCCGTGATCAGCTCAGAAGGCAGTAAGCGGCAGTGTGCTCTGGAACTTGAGGCACTGCCGTCCCGGATCCAGCAGGTACGCCGTATCCTCGCCGCTCAGCTGCGGTACTGGCGGCTGGACCCGCTGATCGACCCCACTCTGCTGGGCATCACCGAACTGCTCGGCAACGTCCACCGGCACGCCCGGCCGGACAAGCGCTGTTCCGTCGAGCTGAGCTTCGCCTCGGGCTGGCTCACCGTCGCCGTCTCGGACAACGACCCGCGCCTGCCGCGGGTCCGCGAGTTCGAGCCCCTGGCCACCTGCGGCCGCGGCCTCGCCATGGTCGTGTCGATGAGCGACAGCTGGGGCACCGAGACCCTCAACGACGGCGGCAAGGTCGTGTGGTTCACGCTCCGGGCCGAGGCGACGGTCTCGCCCAGCACGATGAGCGAACAGGTGTCGGCGGCCGTCGTCCGCAAGGTCGCCCCGCGGACGCTGCCGGTCCTTCCCGAGACGCCGGAGGCGTGGCCCCCGGTGCTCGATCGTCTGGTCCCGGCCGCGGCCGAACCGGTTCTGGTCTGACGCGCGGCCGCCGCACCCCGGTGGGGCACGGCGGCCGTGGCCCTCCGGGCCGTCGTCGGCGGAGTCATTCCGCGGCGATGGCCCTCAGTACGTCCAGGCGTGCCGCGCGCCGGGCCGGGCGCCATCCGGCCAGGACCCCGGCGACCAGCCCGACCAGCAGGACGACCGCGAGCCGGCCGGGCGGCAGCGCGAAGGCGCTCGTGCCCGCGGCGTCCGACGCCTTGACCAGTGCCCAGCCGAGGAAGGCCCCGAGCCCCAGGCCGTCGGCCGTGCCGAAGGCGGCGACCAGGACGGACTCCCAGCGCACCATGGCCCGCAGCTGCGCCCTGGTCTGCCCGACCGCCCGCAACAGCCCCAGTTCGCGGGTGCGTTCGTGCACCGCGAGGGTGAGCGTGTTGGCGATGCCCAGCAGGGCGATGAGGACGGCCAGCGCGAGCAGCGCGTAGATGAGCGTCAGCATGATGTCCACGCCCGAGGCGGCGGACTCCGCGTACTCCTCGCGGGTCTGCACCTCGGGATTGCCGTACCTGCGGGCGACCTCCCGGACGGCCGCCCGCCCGTCGTCGGGTGCGACGCCCTCCTGGTAGGCGACGGCGACGAGGGCGTCGGAGTCCTGACCCCTGTGCGGTGCCCAGGCGGTGCGGGTGATCACGTAGTCGCCCGCCAGACCGGCTTCCCGGTAGACGGCGCGCACGGTGAACGGCTCCTGGGTGCCGTCGGCGAAGCCCAGCACCATGGTGCTACCCGGCTTCCAGTGGTGCTTGTCCGCTTCCTTGCCGGACACGGCGATGCCGTCCTTGCCGAGGTCGCCCAGCGACCCGTCGACGGCTCCGAGGTCCAGCACACGGGTGAGGGCGACCGGGTCGGTGACCGTCAGCTGCCGTCCGCCGCCGTCGACTTCGGCGACGCCCTTGCCGAGCCCGACCGCGGTCGCCACCTGCGGCAGCCTGGCGACCGCGGGCGCGAGCTCCGGGCTGAGTCCGCCTGCGCCCGCGCCGAACCCGGAGGCGGTCACCGCCACGTCGCCGGCGAAGGAGCGGTCCACGGTCCGGTCCATGGTCGCCTTCAGGGAGGCGCCGAACACCGTGAACAACGACACGACCGCGACGCCGATCATCAGCGCGGTGGCGGTGGCCGCCGTGCGCTTCGGACCGCGCAGCGCGTTGCGCCGGGCCAACGCCCCGGTGACCCCGCGCAGCCGTACGAGCGGCGCACCGAGGACGCGTACCGCGTACGAGGAGGCGACGGGCCCCAGGACGACGAACGCGACGACGACCAGAGCGGCGCCCACGGAGGTGAGCCACACCCGGGGCGTGCCCGTCGCGCCCGTCACGGTCGCCGCGACTCCGGCCACCGCGGACGCGGCCCCCAGCAGCGCCCTTCCGCGCGAGGCGGCGGAGTGGTCGGCCGCCGTCTCGCGCAGCGCGGCCAGCGGCGCCGTCCTGCCGGCCCGGAAGGCGGGCAGCACGGCCGAACCGGTGCAGACCAGCAGGCCGACGCCGAGCGGTACGGCCATCGCGGTGGCGCCGACGACCAGCCCGCCGTCCGGGAAGGGGAATCCGACGGCGGGGAAGAGCGCCTGGAGCCCTGCGGCGACGCCGATCCCGCCGAGGAGCCCGGCGGCCGAGGCGGCCAGTCCCACGGCCACCGCTTCGGCGAGGCTCGTGCCCAGCACCTGGCGCCGGGACGCGCCGAGCGCCCTCAACAGGGCGTTCTCCCGGGTGCGCTGGGCGACGACGATGGCGAAGGTGTTGTGGATGCCGAACGTCGCCACGAGCAGGGCGATCCCGGCGAACACCGTGAGCAGGGTCGTGAACAGCGACAGGAACCGTCCGGAGACCTGGTCGAGGTTCTCCTCCGTGGCCTGCTGTCCGGTGATCGCCTCGACGCCGCGGGGCAGCACGCCCGCGACGCGCGTGGCGAGTTCCTCCTGGCCGACGCCCGCGGCCGCGCGCACCTTGATCGTCGACGCCTGGCCGGGCCTCGGCATCAGGTGACGCTCGGCGTCGGCGCGGGTGAGGCCGGTGTAGGTGGACTGGCCCATGCCGTCCTGACCGCCGAAGGTGACCAGTCCGACGATCCTCACGCGGAACGGGTCGGGCGTGCGCAGCACCGTGGTGTCGCCGACGCGCAGCCCGCCCTTCTCGGCCGCGGCGCGGTTGACCACGGCCTCGCCGGATGCCCTGGGCGCGCGGCCCTCGGCGAGGGCGTACGGGTTGAGCCCGGCGTCGTCGATCCAGTTCCCGGCGAGGGTGGGCGGGCCCTGGCCGCCGACGGGCTCGCCGTCGCGGCCGACGAGCAGGCCGCCGCCCTCGATGCCGGGCGCGACGGCCGCCACCCCGGGCACGGAGCGCAGCCGCGCCACGAGCGCGGTGTCCACGGGCTCACGGGTGCCCTGCCCCTCCCCGGCGACCGTGACGACGTCGGCGCTGCGGACGACGACGGCGGTGCCACCGTTGGCGCTCGCGAAGAGAACGTCGAAGCCGGCACGAAGGGTGTCGCCCATCACCATGGTGCCGGTCAGGAAGGCGACCCCCAGGAAGACCGCGAGGAAGGTGCCGGCGAACCGGCGCTTGTGGGCCCTCAGGGACGACAGGCTCAGCCGCAGGGAGGCGCGGATGGGGCCGGTCGACGAGCTCACGACGTCACCCGC
Source organism: Streptomyces sp. NPDC008238 (assembly GCF_042956445.1). NCBI lineage: Bacteria > Bacillati > Actinomycetota > Actinomycetes > Kitasatosporales > Streptomycetaceae > Streptomyces > Streptomyces sp. NPDC008238. The sequence goes on from NZ_JBIBGK010000015.1 coordinate 38,506, forward strand.
TGCAGTGGTGCGGCCTCGCGGCTGGCGGCGCGGCTGGCGTCGCGTTCGGTGTCGCGCGCGGTGTCGAAGGCCTTCATGCGGTCGAGGACCTCCTCCGCGCTCGGGTCGGTCATCGTGTCCACCAGGCGCCCGTCGGCGAGGAAGACGACCTCGTCGGCGTGCGCGGCGGCGACCGGGTCGTGGGTGACCATGACGACCGTGCGGCCCATGTCGTGGACGGCCCGTCCCAGCAGGCGCAGCACCTCCTCGCCGGACCGCGAGTCGAGGTTGCCGGTGGGCTCGTCGGCGAAGACGACCTCGGGCCTCCCGGCCAGTGCCCGGGCGACGGCCACGCGCTGCTGCTGTCCCCCGGAGAGTTCGGCCGGGCGGTGCCGCAGCCGGTCGCGAAGGCCCACGACGTCGATGAGGGCGTCCACCCACTCCTGGTCCGTGGCGGCACCGGCCAGGTCCAGGGGCAGCGTGATGTTCTCCGCCACGGTCAGGGTCGGCAGCAGGTTGAAGGACTGGAAGACGAAGCCGACCCGCTCCCGGCGCAGCAGGGTCAACTGCCGGTCGCCGAGCGCCCCCAGTTCGGTGCCGCCGATCCACGCGGTCCCCGAGGTGAGGGTGTCCAGCCCGGCGGCGCAGTGCATGAGGGTCGACTTGCCGGATCCGGAAGGGCCCATGATCGCGGTGAAGCGTCCGGCGGGGAATGCCACCGTGACCCCGTCCAGGGCGTGCACCCGGGCGTCGCCCGTCCCGTAGGTCTTGACGGCGTCGACGACGCGGGCGGCGGTCATCGCTCGCCGCCCTTGGAGAAGGGGCCGAACTGCTCGTCCAGGACGGACAGCCGGCGCCAGTACTCGTCCTCGTCGATCTCGCCCGCGGCGAAGCGGCGGCCCAGCACGGCGATCGGCGAGTGTTCGCCGATCGCGGCCCGGGCGTGCCAGGGGCCGCGGCCCAGGCCCCGGCGCCACGCGGTACGGCGCAGCACGAATGCGACGCCCGCGATGGCGGCGGCCCAGATCAGCGGGAAGAACAGGATCCAGGGACCCGGTCCCCCGTCCCAGTGGTCGGCGAGCGGGGTCAGTGCGGTGGCGTCCATGGCGATGCGTCTCCTTGGTGGGGCCGTGTTTCCCGACACCACGAGACTCGTCCGTGCGGGGCCGCCGGTCGTCGTACGGCCAGCGGCACCGCGGGTACCACCCGGGGAGTACGGCCGCTGTCGGTGGCTGCGCCTAGCATGCGGATCATGTGGCGATGCACGGGTCTGCGATGGGTGTCCGGGGGCCCGGTGTGGACGTGGTGGCACCCGCGCCACGGTGACCGGCGCAGTCCCGTGCGCCTCGGCGACCCGCTGACGCTCGCCGTGGAACCGGGCGCGGTGCGTCGCTGCACGGGCGTGTGGCGTTCGGGCCGCTGGACCCCGTGCCCGCGCGCCGCGGAACTTCCCGAGCGGGCCCGCCGTGACCAGTGCGAGCAGTGCGCGGCCCTGGACCGCTCCCGTTCCGTGGCCGCGGACACCCGGCTGGACGACCCGCGGCCCTTTTCGGTGTACCTGGCCTGGTTCGGCCCCGGCCTGGGCAAGGTCGGCATCACGGCGGCCGAGCGGGGCAGTGCGCGGCTGCTCGAACAGGCCGCGGTCTGCTTCACGTTCCTCGGCCGGGGCCCGCTGATGGCCGCACGCCGCGCCGAGTCGGTCCTCGGGACGGCGCTGGGCATCCCGGACCGGGTGTCGACGTCGGCCAAGCGTGCCGCCCGCGCCGCGCTGCCGCCCGCGGACGCGCGGGAGGCGGAGCTGCGGGCGCTCCACGAGGCGGCGGCCGCGGTCCCCGACTGGCGGGACACTCTCACGCCCACCGGCTTCCGGCCCGTGGACCACGCGGTGGTGTTCGGCCTGGAGCCGCGCGCACCTCAGGCCACCGCCGCGGTGACCGGGCTCGCGGCGGGTACCGCGCTGCGCGGCACCGTCGTGGCGGTGGCCGGAGGTGACCTCTACCTCCGTACCGCCGGGCCGTCCGGCGGTGTCCTGCTGCTCGACACGCACCTGGTGCCGGGATGGCCACTGACCGCCTCGTCGGAGGGGCTGCCGGAGCCGCCCGTCAAGGCGCTGCCGCCGCCCGCCGACCCCCCGGAGCCACTGTTCTGACGCCCCGTGGGGGCCGGGGGTTCTAGGCGCCGAGCGCCGTGAGCGGGTCGTCCAGCACGGGCTGCCAGGCCAGTTCGGCGGCCCCGACGAGGCTGTTGTGGTCCAGCGCGCAGGCGAGCAGCGGGACCCCGCCGCTGCGTCCCCACAGGCTGCGTTCGGCGACGACGGCGCGCAGCCGCTCCGGGTCCGCGTCGAGCAGCCAGCGGTGCAGGCCGCCGAGCAGGATCCGGTCCGGGTTGAGGACGTTGACCAGTCCGGCGAGTCCCTGCCCGAGGTGGTCGATGAGGCGGTCGGCGGCGCTGCGCACCGCGGGGTCGTCGTACTCCTCGCGCAGTAGGGCACGGCACTGGTCGGGCAGCGAGCCCTCGGGCCCGGGGATGCGGCCGGCGGCCTCCAGGAAGGCGAGGGGGTCGACCTCGACGTCCAGGCAGCCGCGGCTGCCGCAATGGCAGGGCCGGCCCTCGGGGTTGACGGTGAGGTGACCGACCTCCAGGGCGAGTCCGGCGCTGCCGGTGTGCAGCTTGCCGTGCAGGACGAGGGCACCGCCCACGCCGCGGTGCCCGGTGGCGACGACCAGCAGGTGTTCGGCGCCCTGCCCGGCGCCGTGCCGGTGCTCGGCGAGCGCGGCGACGTTGACGTCGTTGCCGACGAAGCACGGCGGCGGCGCCCCGTTGGGGGCGATGATGCCGGAACGCTCGATCTGCTCGCGGAAGATGTCCAGCACCGGTGCGCCCGCGGCCCACGCCAGGTGCAGGGGGTTGAGCGCGGCGCCTTCGGGTTCGGCCACGGCGGACGGCACGGCGAGGCCCGCGCCCGCGCACTCCCGGCCGGAGGCGCGCAGCAACTCCGCGCCCGCCTCGACGACGGCGCCGAGGACCCGGGCGGGGTCCGCGGGCACGGTCATGGCGACCGGCTTGGACGCGAGGATGCGGCCGCCGAGTCCGACCAGCGCGGCGCGGAACCCGTCGGCGTGGATCTGCGCGGCGAGGACGACCGGCCCCTCGGGATTGACGGCGAGCCGGTGCGAGGGCCGGCCCTGTGCTCCGGCGGGCCCGCCCGGCCGGGTGTCGACGCGGATCAGGCGCAGTGCCTCCAACTCGGCGGCGACGGCCCCCGCGGTCGCCCGGGTCACGCCGAGTTCGACGGTGAGCACGGCGCGGGTGGGCGCACGCCCGGTGTGCACGAGCGCGAGCGCGGGACCGAGCGCACCGCGGCCCCGCTCCAACCTTGTCCGAGTCTGGGTCACAGTCCTATTCTCACTTTGTGCCGAGCCTAAACAAAATACGGAGCGTACTCAGCAGGCAAGATCCCGCAAGTCCGGCGCTCCCGCTGGTGCGCCTCCGTGTCGCCCTCACCGCGTTCTTCGCCCTCGACGGATTCGTCTTCGCCGGCTGGGTCGTTCGCATCCCCGCCGTCAAGGAGCAGGTCGGCGCCTCGGCGGGCGCTCTCGGTCTCGCCCTGCTCGGCGTGTCCACGGGGGCGGTCGTCACCATGATCCCCAGCGGACGGCTGTGCCGGCGCTTCGGCGCCCGGCAGGTGACCGTCGCCACCGGGGCGATCCTGTCACTGAGCGTCGCGCTGCCTCCGTTCACCCACTCCCCCCTCGCCCTGGGTCTCGTGCTGCTCCTGCTCGGTGTGGGCTTCGGCGGCATGAACGTCGCCATGAACAGCGTCGCCGTCGACCTGGTGGCCGCACTGCGGCGCCCCATCATGCCCGGTTTCCACGCCGCGTACAGCCTGGGCGGACTGGTCGGGGCGGGCGTCGGCGGGCCTCTGGCCGCACGGCTGACCCCGGCTCAGCACCTCGTGGGCGTCGCCCTGTTCGGGCTCCTGGCCACCGTGCTGCTCGGGCGGCTCCTGCTGCGGCACGCGATCCCCCGTCCCACGGAGAGCGCCGGCGCGGCGGGCAGCGGGGAGGGTGCGCCGGGCACCGCGCGTCCCGGCACCCGGCGCATGGTCGCCGTCTTCGGGCTGATCGCCCTCTGCACCGCCTATGGCGAGGGGGCGCTCGCCGAATGGGGTCCGCTCCACCTGCAGGAGGACCTGCACACCGGCCCGGCCCTCGCGGCCGCCGGATACGCCTCCGTCGCCCTGGCGATGACCGTGGGGCGTCTGTCCGGCACCGCGCTCCTGCTGCGGCTCGGCCCGACGCGTGCGGTGGTGCTGGGCGGACTGACCGCGGGTGCCGGAATGCTGCTGGGGGCGTTGGGGCCCACGGTCTGGCTCGTCCTGACCGGTTTCGCGGTCACCGGACTCGGGCTCGCCAACGTCTTCCCCGTCGCCATCGGCCGGGCCGGCGCCCTCGGCGGTCCCGGTGGTGTGGCCACCGCCTCCACCCTGGGGTACGCGGGCTTCCTGCTCGGGCCGCCCACCATCGGCTTCCTCGCCGACGCCTACGGGCTGCCGGTGGCGCTGACCACGGTCGCCGCGCTCGCGGTGGTGGCCGCCGTGGTCGCGCACACGACCCGGCACGCGTCCGCGGCCGCCGGAGTCTGACGCCCCGCGTCCGGGCGCGGCAGGCGCATCGCGCCGCTGCGGCCCGGTTGTCGGTGCCGGCTGGCACAATCCCGACATGGAGACAGCCGAGTTCATCGAGGTCCTGCGGCGCGAGGGCGGACTGCTCGCCGACGCGGCGGAGGCGGCCGGGCTCGACGCCGTGGTGCCGTCCTGCCCCGGCTGGCGCGTGCGCGAACTGGTCCGCCACCAAGGCACCGTGCACCGCTGGGCGACCCGTTACGTCGCGGAGGGACGTCGGCAGCCGGAACCCATGGAGGCCGAGACTCCGGAGGACGACCCCTCCCTGCTCCCCTGGTTCCGCGAGGGTCACGGGCTGCTGGTCGCGGCCCTCGAAGCGGCACCCGCCGACCTGGACTGCTGGTCCTTCCTCAAGGCGCCCTCCCCGCGCGCCTTCTGGGCACGGCGCCAGGCGCACGAGACGGCGATACACCGCGTGGACGCCGAACTGGCCCTGGGCCGCGCCCCGTCACCCGTCGGCCCGGAGTTCGCGGCCGACGGCGTCGACGAGTTGCTCGCGGGTTTCCACGTACGGCCGAGGAGCCGGGTCCGCAGCACGACGCCCAGGACGCTCCGCGTGCGTACGACGGACACCGACGCCGCGCGGGACGTCTGGCTGGCGCGCCTGTCGGCTGAACCGCCGGTCGTCGAGCGGGCCGTGCCCGGCGAGGCGGACTGCACGGTGAGCGCCGCCGCCGAGGAGCTCTACCTGACGCTGTGGAACCGGGGCGCCTACGAGGATCTGCGGGTCACCGGGGACGCATCCGTGATCGACCTGTGGCGGCGCACCGCGGCGATCGGCTGATCCACAGCCGCCGGACCGGGGAGGGCGCGCCCTCAGACCTGGCCGAGCATCCGCTCCAGGACGGCTCGTTGCGCCGGCTTGGCCTCCTCGTGGCGCGCCCGGCCGGCGTCGGTCAGCGCGACCCGCACCCCGCGCCGGTCCTCACTGCAGATGCCACGGCTCACGAGGCCGTCCTTCTCCAGCCGGCCGACCAGCCGGGAGAGCGCGCTCTGGCTCAGGTGCACGCGGTCCGCGAGCTCCTGGACGCGGTAGGTGCACCCGCCCTCGTCCGGGTTTCCCTCGGCGAGCAGGTCGAGCACCTCGAAGTCGCTCGCGCCCAGACCGTGCTGGTTCAGCTCACGGTCGAGCTCGCACGCGGTGCGCGCGTGCAGGGAGAGGACCTCACGCCACCGCTCCACGAGCACATGCTCACTCTTCACGCCGGTCATGGCCGCAGGATAGCAGAAAATCAACACTAGATGTACGCACATTAAATGCACTTGCATTTGATGCATGCGCATGTAGTGTTCCTCGACATGACCTCTCCGCACACCGCCGCCGTCCGCGGTCCCGAAGGGCGCTGGAGCGCCCGGCAGTGGGGCACCCTGCTGGTGCTCTGCGCCGCGCTCTTCCTCGACGCCCTGGACGTCTCGATGGTCGGCGTGGCCCTCCCGTCCATCGCGGACGACCTCGACCTCTCCACCTCGTCGCTGCAGTGGGTCGTCAGCGGCTACATCCTCGGCTACGGCGGCCTGCTGCTCCTCGGCGGCCGGGCCGCCGACCTGCTCGGCCGGCGCCGGGTCTTCCTCGTCGCCCTCGCCGTGTTCGCCGCCGCCTCACTGCTCGGCGGGCTCGTCGACTCCGGTGAACTCCTGATCGCCAGCCGCTTCATCAAGGGCCTGAGCGCCGCGTTCACCGCCCCTGCGGGCCTGTCCATCATCACCACGACCTTCGCCGAGGGACCGGTCCGCAACCGCGCCCTCAGCATCTACACCACCTGCGGCGCGACCGGCTTCTCCATGGGCCTGGTCCTGTCCGGCCTGCTCACCGAGGTGGGCTGGCGCTGGACGATGCTGCTGCCCGCCCCCATCGCGGTCCTGGCCCTCGTGGCCGGCATCCGGCTGATCCCGACGAGCCCCCGTGAGCGGCACTCCGGCCGCGGCTACGACCTGCCCGGCGCCCTGACCGGCACCGGTGCGATGCTGCTGCTCGTCTTCACCGTCGTCCAGGCCCCCGAGGCTGGCTGGGCCTCGGCCCGCACCCTGCTCTCCTTCGCCGCCGTCGCCGTCCTGCTGACCGCCTTCGCCGTCATCGAGCACCGCAGCACCCATCCCCTCGTACGGCTGGGCGTCCTGCGCTCGCCCCACCAGATACGCGCCAACCTGGGCGGCGCCGCGTTCTTCGGCTCCTACGTGGGCTTCCAGTTCCTCGTCACCCAGTACATGCAGTCGCTGCTGGGCTGGTCGGCCCTGCAGACCGCACTGGCCTTCCTGCCCGCGGGGGCGCTGGTCGCGCTCGCCTCCACGCGGATCGGTCCCCTGGTGGACCGCTTCGGGACACCGCGGGTGATCGCCACCGGCTTCACCCTGCTGTTCGCCGGCTACGTGCTCTTCCTGCGCGTCGACCTCACCCCGAGTTTCGCCGCGGTGATCCTCCCGTCCATGCTGCTGCTCGGCGCCGCGTGCGCGCTGGTCTTCCCGTCGCTCAACATCCAGGCCACCAACGGGGTGCGCGACGAGGAGCAGGGCATGGTCTCCGGCCTCCTCAACACCTCCTTCCAGGTGGGCGGCGCCATCTTCCTCGCGGTCGTCACCGCGGCGATCACCGCCGGGTCCGGCGACGGGCACCCGGCCTCCCCGCAGGCGACGCTCGACAGCTTCCGGCCCGGGCTGGTCGTGGTCAGCGCCATCGCCCTGGCCGGGCTGCTGATCACCCTCACGGGGCTGCGCCGCAGGGTGTCGTACGGATTCGTGGTCGCCTCCTCCTCCGACACCGCCGCACCGGCGAGCGAGGAGCGCAAGGTCCCCGCGCGGGACTGACCGGCACCGGCCCCTCGCCCCGGGCCCGCGCGGACCACGGTCCGCGCGGGCCCTTCCGGCTCAGCCGAGCCAGCCCGGCCGCACCAGGCCGGACTCGTAGGCCAGGACGACGAGCTGGGCCCGGTCCCGGGCGCCGAGCTTCACCATCGTGCGGCTGACGTGCGTCTTGGCGGTGAGCGGGCTCACCACCAGGCGGCGGGCGATCTCCTCGTTGGACAGGCCGATCCCGACCAGGGCCATCACCTCGCGCTCCCGCTCGGTGAGCCGGTCCAGTTCCGCCGCGGCCGAGGGCTCCTTGGACCGGGCCGCGAACTCGGCGATGAGCCGCCGGGTCACCCCGGGCGAGAGCAACGCGTCGCCGTCCACCACCGCCCTGACGGCGCGCACCAGTTCCTCCGGCTCGGTGTCCTTGACCAGAAAGCCGGAGGCGCCGGCCCGGATGGCCTCGAAGACGTACTCGTCGAGCTCGAACGTGGTGAGGATGACCACCTTGACCCCGGCGAGCGCCGCGTCCTCGGTGATCCGGCGGGTGGCCTCGAGACCGTCCATGACCGGCATGCGGATGTCCATCAGCACCGCGTCCGGGGTGAGTTCGCGGACCATGCGCAGGGCCTGGGCGCCGTCGGACGCCTCGCCCACGACCTCGATGTCGGGCTGGGCACCGAGCAGGGCGGCGAAGCCCGCCCGTACCAGGACCTGGTCGTCGGCGAGCAGGACCCGCGTCATGGGCTCTCCTTGTCGGGGACGGACGCCGTCGCGGCGCCCGCGGCGAGCGGAAGCAGGGCCAGCACACGGAAGCCCCCGTCGGCGCGCGGTCCGGCCTCGACGGTGCCGCCGAGCGCCGCCGCCCGCTCACGCATGCCCAGCAGCCCGTTGCCCCCGCCCGTGGAGTCGTGGGCGTGGTCGGCGGTGGCGGTGGCGGGACCGTCGTCGTCGATCCGCAGCTCGACCGCGTCCGGGCGACGGGAGACGCGGACACGGGCGGTGCGGGAGCCCGAGTGGCGGATGACGTTGGTCAGCGCCTCCTGGACGATCCGGAACGCCGCCAGGTCCACGCCGGGCGGCAGGGCGGCGGCGCGGCCCTCGCGGGTGATGTCGACGGCCAGGCCCGCGCCCGCGGCCTGTTCCAGCAGTTCGGGCAGCCGGTCCAGGCCCGGGGCCGGCGAACGGGGGGCCTCCCCGGGACCGCGCAGCGTGCCGAGCACCTGGCGCACCTCGCCGAGCGCCTCCTTGCTGGCCGCCTTGATGGTGGTCAGCGCCTGCCGGGCCTGCTCGGGGCGCTCGTCCATGAGGGCGAGGGCCACCCCGGCCTGCACGTTGATGACGGAGATGCTGTGCGCGAGCACGTCGTGCAGCTCCCGGGCGATGCGCAGCCGTTCCTCGTCGGCGCGGCGCCGCTCCGCCTCGGCCCGCTCCCGCCGCTCGCGGACGAACTGCTCCCTGCGCAACCGCCACAGCTCCGCGACGGCGAGGATCGCCAGCAGCCAGGCGGCGGCCCCCGAGACCTGGGCCCACGAGGCGGCTTTGTCCCCCGCGGGCGGCAGCCAGCGGTACAGCCACACGGTGATGAGCAGGTAGGCCGTGTACAGGGCGCCCGCGATGACCAGGACGGCACCGCGGCGACCGGCGGCCACGGCCGTGAAGTAGGCGGCGACGATGCTGAGGAAGACCGGCCCGTACGGGTAACCCCCGGCGACGTACACGAGCGTCACGGCCGAGACGGCGGCGGCCACGGCGACGGGCGCGCGGTTGCGCCACAGCAGCAGTACGGGCCCGGCGAGCAGGAGCGCGTAGCCGAAGTGGTCGAGCCCGGCCCGGCCGGCCGCGTTGTGCGAGGCGGCCGTGGTGCCGACCACCTGGACGACCGCGACGACGAGCGACGAGACCCAGGGGTGGCGCAGGCGATCGGCGCCAGGGCGGTGTCCCGTCCCGTCGCGGCGCCACCACGGCCCCCGGGGCGGGCGGCCCCCCGGTGTCCTGTCGTCGGTCATGCGGCCACGCTAGACCGGGATGCGGCGGGTCGGCGTCCGGTCGGCGGGGTGACCGCGTCTACTCCCCGTGGAGTACGCGACCGCGGCGGAGTCCCGTCTGGTGGGCGAGGCCCGCGACGGCGTGGTCGAAGAAGTCGTCCCGCGCCTCGACCACGTTGTTGAACTGGCCGAACACCTCGAAGCTCAGGAGTCCGAAGAGCTGTGCCCAGGCGGCCACGAAGGACGGGATCACCGCCGGCGGCAGATCGCCGTCCAGGTCCTTGCTGAGCCGCCAGGCGTCGGCGTGGACGGCCTCGGTGAGCGGGGCGTCGGGCGGGGGCACGGCGAGCGCCCCGGCGGTGTGGGCCTCCTCGGCCACGGTGAGGAGGGCGAGCCCGACCCGGGACGCGGGCCCGATCGTGTCCAGCGGGGCGGAGTAGCCGGGCACGGGGGAGCCGTAGATGAGGGCGTACTCGTGCGGATGGGCGAGCGCCCAGCGGCGGACGGCCCGGCAGATCTCACTCCAGCGCTCCACCGGGTCGGTGCCGCCGGCGCGGGCCAGGGCCTCCTCCGCTGCGGCGCCCACGGCGTCGTAGGCGTCGACGATGAGGGCGGTGAGCAGCTCGTCCCGGCTGGGGAAGTAGCGGTAGAGCGCTGAGGAGACCATGCCCAGCTCGCGTGCGACGGCGCGCAGCGAGAGCCTCGAGGCGCCCTCGTCGGCGAGCTGCCGGCGCGCCTCTTCCTTGATGGCCGCGGTCACTTCGTCGCGGGCCCGTTCCCTGGCGGTTCGGATGACGCTCATGGGGATCAGTGTAGGCGGGGATGGAGCGACGACCAAGAACGAGAGCAGTGCTCTTGCCATGAGGTGCGGACTCGTGCACACTGTTCTCAAGCGAGAGCACCGCTCACGGACCGGTCCACGGTCCACGGCCCGCGCGTCTTCGAGGAGTCCTCATGTCCGAGCACGTCATGAAGCCCGGCTGGTTCACGGTCAACGTCCTGAACCGCACGGTGGCGTGGCTGACGCGTCGCGGCCTCAGCGTGTGGGGGTCCCGCGTGCTGGCCGTCCGCGGCCGCAAGAGCGGGGAGTGGCGGCGCACCCCGGTCAACCTGCTGGTGGTGAACGGGGAGCGCTACCTCGTGGCGCCCCGCGGGCACGTCCAGTGGACGCACAACATGCGGGCCGCCGGCGGCGGCCGGCTGCTCCTGGGCAAGCGGGCCGAGGAGTTCAGCGCGACCGAGGTCGCCGACGACGCCAAGCCCGAGCTGCTGCGTGCCTACCTCAAGCGCTGGAAGGCCGAGGTGGGCGTGTTCTTCGGCGGTGTGGGGGCGGACTCCACCGACGAGGAACTACGCGCCATAGCCCACAAGCACCCGGTCTTCCGCATCACCGGGCTCCGGCCCGTCAGCTGAAGCGGACCTCCACCTTCTCGAAGCCCAGCGAGGTCAGCAGCCGTTCCAGCATGGCCCGGGTGTTGGTCTCCGCCCGCTTCGTCAGCTCCGTCGACTCGGCCGCCTGCTGGATCTTCTTCGCGGCGAGCTTCTGGACCTGCTGTTCGTCCCCGGGATGCGAGGAGAAGAAGTCACCGAGCCGGTCGAAGAAGCCGCGCTCCTGGGCGACCACGTAGGAGCGGTCGGGGTCGAGCGAGGCCCGCTCCAACTGGGCGTGGGGCAGGGTCAGGACCGCGGAGGTCCGGTCCTCGGAGACGATGACGCCCTTCGGGCCCACGTCACCGAGGTCCACGTAGGCGTCGACACTGCCGGCCCCCACGTAGAGCGTGCGCCTGCCGCGCACGGCGTCGGGAAGGAACTTTGCGTCCTTCTCCAGGTCGACCACCACCTGGAACTCGCCGCTGGCCCCCTCGAATCGGTTCATGTCCTGAATCGCCTTGAGCACCACGGGACCGGTGCGGTCCTTGGTCTCCTCGGCGAAGGGGTTGGGCAGACCTGGTATCAGGTCGGCACGTGCGACCAGAAACAGAAGTCCGCCGAGCACTACGAGCCCGGTGAGCGTACGCACCCACCACGGCAGCCTTCCGTCTTCATTCCTCAAGGGCATGACGAGGACACCTCCCACAAAGTTGTCTGCCCCTCAACTCCCCCTTTATGGCGTGCCGGAGGGTGCCATCGCAAGATCAATCGGAGGGTTCCGTCGCCGAGATCAGCGGCGGTCGAAGGACTCCAGGGCGCGACGGGCCAGAGGGTGGGAGCGCACGAGCTCGGCGAGCGAGCTGGAACCACGGGTGATCTTGGCGAAGGCGTTCCACGCGGGAGGAAGGGTGGTGAGTGCGGCGTGCAGCAGACCGGGGCGCTTCTCGAAGACGCTCAGCATGCGACGGCCGACGCCCATTTCGACACCGAGGCCGGCCTTGACCGCGAAGGCGTAGTTCAGGGCCTGGCGACGCGCGTCGACCGCGTCGTTCGCCTCGGCGATCCGTACCGCCCACTCCCCCGCCAGGCGGCCGGACCGCAGCGCGAAGGAGATCCCCTCGCGGGTCCACGGCTCCAGCAGGCCCGCCGCGTCGCCGCACACCAGCACGCGACCGCGCGAGAGCGGCGAGTCGTCGGCACGGCAACGGGTGAGGTGGCCGGAGGAGATGCTCGGTTCGAAGCCGGCCAGACCGAGCCGGCCGACGAAGTCCTCCATGTAGCGCTTGGTGGCGGCGCCGTCGCCGCGCGCCGAGATGACACCGACCGTCAGGGTGTCGCCCTTGGGGAAGACCCAGCCGTAACTGCCGGGCAGCGGGCCCCAGTCGATGAGCACCCGGCCCTCCCAGTCCTCGGCGACCTCCGCGGGGACCGGGATCTCGGCCTCGAGCCCCAGGTCCACCTGGGCCATCTTGACGCCGACGTGGGCGCCTATGCGGCTGGCCGAACCGTCGGCGCCGACCACCGCGCGGGCGAGGACCGTCTCGCCGTCGTTGAGGACCACCGCGACGGTCCGCCGGTCCGGGACGGAGGTGCCGTGCTGCTCGACCCGGGAGACCGACGCCCCGGTCCGCAGCTGCGCGCCCGCCTCGACGGCCGCGTCCACCAGCCGGGCGTCGAACTCCGGGCGGTTGATCAGCCCGAAGAGCATCTGCCGCGACCTGCGGGTCCGGCTGAGCCGGCCGTTGAGGCTGAAGGTCACCGCGTGCACCCGGTCGCGCAGCGGGAGCTCGAACCCCGGTGGCAGCGCGTCGCGGGACGGCCCGATGATGCCGCCGCCGCAGGTCTTGTAGCGCGGCAGTTCGGCCTTCTCCAGCAGGAGCACGCGGCGTCCTGCGCTCGCCGCGGCGTAAGCCGCCGAGGCCCCGGCGGGCCCGGCACCCACCACGACGACGTCCCACACCGCTGCGCCGTCGGCGCCCTCCGCCGAACCGCCGTCCTGCGCCTCGTACTCGCTGCTCACGTGTGCTTCCGCTCCCGTCCGACCCACCGACTGCCGTCGCCCCTGCTCAGCCGCATACTAATCCGCGGGGTGAGCGAGGCTGCCTGTGGCACCATCGATCACGACCACCAGTCCACGAACATCGCGTTCGACCTGTCCCACCCCTCAGGAGCGCCCATGTCCGCCGCACCACTCGCCGCAACCGTCGCCGCACTGATGCCGCGGGCCCGGACCGAGCTGGCCGAGCTGGTGTCGTACCGCTCGGTGGCCGACCCGCGGCAGTTCCCCAAGAGCGAGTGCGAGCAGGCCGCCTCCTGGATCGCCGAGGCCCTGCGCACGGAGGGCTTCGAGGACGTAGCCCTGCTGGACACCCCGGACGGCACGCAGTCGGTGTACGGCTACCTGCCCGGTCCGCAGGGGGCGCCCACCGTGCTGCTGTACGCGCACTACGACGTGCAGCCGCCGCTGGACGAGGCCGGCTGGCTGTCGCCCCCGTTCGAGCTCACCGAGCGCGACGGCCGCTGGTACGGACGTGGCGCGGCCGACTGCAAGGGCGGCCTGATCATGCACCTCACCGCGCTCCGCGCGCTGCGCGAGAACGGCGGGGTCCCGGTCGGCGTGAAGATCATCGCCGAGGGCTCGGAGGAGCAGGGCACCGGCGGCCTGGAGCGCTACGCCGAGGAGCACCCCGAGCTGCTCGCCGCGGACGCCATCGTCATCGGCGACTCGGGCAACTTCCGCGTCGGCCTGCCCACCGTCACGGCGACCCTGCGCGGCATGGCGCTTGTCGACGTGAAGGTGACCACCCTGGAGGGCAACCTGCACTCCGGCCAGTTCGGCGGCGCGGCACCCGACGCGCTGGCCGCCCTGGTCCGCATCCTGCACACGCTCCACGACGACTCCGGCGCCTCCACCGTGACGGGTCTCACCGCCGACGCGGCCTGGGACGGGCTGCAGTACGACGAGGGGAACTTCCGCGCCGACGCCAAGGTGCTCGACGGAGTGGAGCTGATGGGCACCGGCACGGTCGCCGACCGCCTCTGGGCCCGCCCGTCGGTCACCGTCATCGGCATCGACGCCCCTCCGGTGGTCGGCGCCACGCCGTCCGTGCAGGCCACCGCCGGCGCGAAGGTCAGCCTGCGGGTCCCGCCGGGCGTGGACGCCCAGCACGCGGCCAAGCTGCTCATCGCCCACCTGGAGGCCGCCGCCCCCTGGGGCGCCCGCGTGGAGGTCACCCAGGTCGGCAGCGGCCAGCCGTTCCGCGCGGACACCTCCAGCCCGGCGTACGCCTCGATGGCCGAGGCGATGCAGGCGGCCTACGGCACGGAGATGGAGATCGCCGGCATGGGCGGCTCCATCCCGCTGTGCAACACCCTGGCGACGCTCTACCCCGAATCGGAGATCCTGCTGATCGGCCTGAGCGAGCCGGAGGCGCAGATCCACGCGGTGAACGAGAGCGTCTCCCCGGAGGAGCTGGAGAAGCTCTCGCTCACCGAGGCGCTCTTCCTGCAGAAGTACGCCGCCAAGGCGGTCTGATCTCAGCGGGTGGCCGGTGGGCGTCCGAGGGGGGCCTGGCGCCTCTCAGCCGCCCACCGGCACCCCGGCCTCCAGGTTGAGCACGGTGGCCCGCTCACGCGCCCGCAGGGCCCAGCACAGCCGGGTGTGCCGGACGGGCGGCAGCATGGAGGCGGCCTCGTCCTCCGTGGCGAAGCGCCAGCCCCGCAGTTCGGCGCCGGGCAGCAGCAGGCGTTCGGCGTCCGCCGCGGGCAGCCGCCCGCCGTCGAAGAGCAGCCGCAGACCGCCGTAGCCGGGCGGCAGCGGCGGTTCCCAGTCGACAACCAGGAGCCGGGGCACTACCGGTAGGCGGAGGCCGAGCTCCTCGGCGACCTCCCGCATGCCGGCCCGGGCGGGCGCCTCTCCGGGCTCGACGACCCCGCCGGGGAACTCCCAGCCGGGCTTGTAGGTCGGGTCGACCAGCAGCACCCGGTCGTCCTCGTCGAAGAGCAGCACGCCCGCCGCGAGGGTCTCGGTGGTGGGCTCCGGGGTCTGCACGATGTCGCAGGCACCGGCGCCCTCGCGTATCGCCTCGGCGATCCGCTCGGCCGTCGCGCGCGGGGCGAGCCCCGCGGTGTCGACGACGTGGGCGTCCGCCGTGAGCCAGGGCAGGGCCTCCCGGTAGGCGGGCAGGTGGTCCAGGCACCAGGCGCGGATCCCCGCGCTGGCCTCGGGATCGTCCGGGACGTCGGCACGCTGGTCGATCCGCTCACGCAGAACCGTTTCCTCAGCGTGCAGCAACACATGCCGCACGGTGATCCGGCGGGCCGCCAGCCCGCCGAAGATCTCGTCCCGGTACTCCTGCCGCAGCAGCGTCATCGGCACCACCAGCGGTCCCCCGCCCACCTCGGCGAGCAGAGCGGCCGCGGTGTCGACGACCAGCCGCCGCCACGCGGGCAGTTCCTGGTAGTCGGAGACCTCGCCCAGCCGCTTCTCCGGGAGCATCAGCCGCAGCCCGCTGCCGATCAGTTCCGGATCGTAGAGCACGCTGCCCGGCAGCAGTTCGAGCAGTTCGCGTGCCGCAGTGGTCTTCCCCGCGCCGAACGTGCCGTTGAGCCAGACGATCACGGTGCCCCCTCTTCCGTAGCCCGGTAGCCCCCTACGAATTGCCCGGATCATCGGCGTCGGCAAACGCGCAGACCCGGCCATCGGCGCATACCGGTGGGTTCGGCACCGGGGAACGTGCGGCATCCCGCACGCCGAATGCGGCATGAACGGCGACGCCGAACCCGGCCGACGAGGGCGAGCCTCGGCACCGTACGGCAGGCGACCTGCGGCCCAGGCCGACGACCGGCGCGGCGAGCGCCCCGGGGCCTGTCGACCCCGGACGTCTCGGCCCTCGCATTACTTGTGCGCACGAGGGCGTCCTCCCGCGCCGCCTCGTCGGCGCCGCGCAGGTCGAGGACGGTGCCGGGGTCGGTCCTTGGCGGCCCTCAGGGTCAGTCCGGCGCGGTGAACCGCGGCGGCGGCATCAACACCTGAGCGCCACGAGCCCCGCGCCGCCGCGAGCAGGTTGCCGTCGGACGACGTCCCGGCCCCGAGGGGCCGCAGGCCCGCGAGGCGCGCCCGGCACGTCGCGACCCGAGCGCACAGCATTCCGCCCGCGGGGACCACGGCATCTCACCGGCACGGACAGCCGGCATCAGACGTGCCCGAGGACCGCCGAGGCGCTGCGCCCCGACGGCCTCGTGAACCTCTCCGCGCAGTGCGGGCCTGCCCGACACAGGCGGAGGGTCTCCGGACCACCGACACCGGCCCCGCGCCCGTCCTCAGCGGTGCCCGTCACGTCGCCCTCGCGAAGGCCGTATGGCCGGGGCGCCCGCGCGTCCGGGCACCATCAGGCCGTGTGCCCCGCGGCCCTCCCCGGGAAGCTCCCGCCGGGAGCGCTCCGCTACGCGCCGGTCGCGAAGGCCTCCAGCCGCAGTGCCTGCGCCGCGGCGGCCGCCGCACCCACCAGGCCCGCGTCCGTGCCGAGCACCGCGGGGACGACCTTCACCCCGGAGGCGAACGACAACGTGGCGTACCGGCGCATGTGCGCGCGGAGGGGCTCGAAGAGGAGCGGGCCCGCGCCCGCGACTCCGCCGCCGATCACGGCGAGGTCGATCTCGACCAGGGTGGCCGTGGCGGCGATGCCCGCGGCCAGCGCCTGCGCGGCGCGGTCGTACGAGGCGAGGGCGAGGGGGTCGCCCTCGCGGGCGGCCCGGGCGACGGCGGCCGCGTCGGACTCCTCGCCGTGGGCCGGACGCCAGCCGGACTCCAGGGCGCGCCGGACGATGTTGGGCCCGCTGGCCAGGCGCTCGACGCAGCCGCGGCTGCCGCAGGGGCACACGTCGCCGTCGAGGTCCACGCTGATGTGGCCGATGTGCCCGGCGTTGCCCGTCGGGCCGGGGTGGAGCTTGCCGCCCAGGACCAGACCGCCGCCGACACCGGTGGACACCACCATGCACAGGGCGTTGTCGTGCCCGCGGGCCGCACCCTGCCAGTGCTCGGCCGCGGTGATCGCGATGCCGTCGCCGGTGAGCACGACCGGCAGCCCGCCGACCCGCTCACCGACCTGGCCGACCACCGGGAAGTCCCGCCAGCCGGCGATGTTGACCGGGCTCACCGTGCCGCGCGAGGCGTCGATCGGCCCGGCGCTGCCGATGCCCACCGCGACGACCCGCGGCCAGCCCGCCGACTCGCGCAGCCCCGCCAGCACCTCCGCGAGCGCGCCCATCACGGTCGCCGCGTCCCGGTCGGCGGGTGTCGGGCGCTGCACCCGTACGAGCAGCTCGCCGCGGGCGTCCACCAGGGCGCCCGCGATCTTGGTGCCGCCGATGTCCACGGCGGCGATCAGCGGACCCGCGCCGGCGGCACCCGACGGCGGGACGATGGACTCGGCAGAGCTCTCGAACGGCATGGGCGTAGTGTCGCCCTTTGTTGACAACGTTGTCCAGCCCATAGGATCACGGCGTGACCGATATTCCGCGCACCGCCCGCCCCACCATGAAGGATGTCGCGGCCCGGGCCGGCGTCGGCCTGAAGACGGTTTCGCGTGTCGTCAACGAGGAACCGGGCGTCACCGAGGACACGATCTCACGCGTCCAGGCGGCCATCGACGCCCTCGGCTTCCGCCGCAACGACAGTGCGCGGCTGCTCCGCAAGGGCCGTACGGCCAGCATCGGGCTGGTCCTGGAGGACCTCGCCGACCCCTTCTACTCCCCGCTCAGCCGTGCCGTCGAGGACCTGGCAAGGGCGCACTCGACGCTGCTGTTCACCGGCTCTAGCGCCGAGGACGCCGACCGCGAGCAGGAACTGGTGCTCGCCTTCTGCGCCCGCCGGGTGGACGGGCTGGTCATCGTGCCCGCCAGCGAGGACCACCGCTACCTCGAGCCGGAGATCGCGGCCGGCGTCGCGACCGTCTTCGTCGACCGCCCCGCGGGCGGCATCGACGCGGACGTGGTGCTCAGCGACAACGCCGGGGGCACCCGCGAGGGCGTGGCCCACCTCATCGCCCACGGGCACCGCCGCATCGGGTTCATCGGCGACCTCCCCCGCATCCACACCGCCGCCGAGCGCCTGCGGGGCTACCGGGAGGCGATGGAGGCCGCCGGGCTGCCCGTGCACGAGGGCTGGGTCTCCTGCGGGCCCACGGCCCCGGGCCGGGTCCGCGCCGCCGTGGAGTCCATGCTCAGCGGCCCGGAACCGGTCACCGCCCTGTTCGCCGGCAACAACCGGATCACCGTGACCGCGGTGCGGGTCCTCGCCGACCTGCCCAGCGTGGTCGCCCTCGTCGGCTTCGACGACTTCGAGCTCGCGGACCTGCTGCGGCCCGCGATCACCGTCGTCGCCCAGGATCCGGGGCTGCTCGGCCGTACCGCGGCCGGACTGCTCTTCCAGCGGCTCGACGGCGTCGCGGGCGCCCCCAAGCGGGTCGAGCTCGCCTGCCGGCTCGTCCCGCGCGGCTCGGGCGAGCTCCCGCCGGTGCCGTAGCGGCGCCGCACCGGTTCCGCCGCCGCGCGCGGCGGAGCCGGGCCGTGCCCGTCAGCAGGCGTGCGCCATGACGGTGAAGGTCAGCGCGTTGAACGACCCCGGCACCGGGTCGTACGAGACCGTCACCGTCCAGCCGCCCTTCCCGAGGGCCACGTACGCGCCGCCCTTCCCGCGGCGCACTACCGTCCAGCCGCGCTCGCCCAGGGCGGTGGCCACGGCGGCGTACTCCCGCGCTCCGTCCTCCTCGGCGGCCGGCCAGGCGAGCATGCACTCCTCGCTGGGCAGGTCGGACTCCTCGTCGGCGGTCGCGACCAGGCCCATCACCGCGTTCTCCGCCCGGCGCACGCCTGCCTCGTCCGCCGCCGCGTCGAGCTCCGCCTCCACCGCGGCACGGCTCAGTGGAACCGAGCCGACCGGCACGGCACTTGCCGGTCCCGCCACCAGCCCGGCGAGCACGGCGACGGCAGCCGCCCTGAGCATCGCGCGCGTCATCGGCGAGCGGGGCGCCGGTTCCCGGCCGATCTCCTCCACGACGACACCATCCCATGCGGGACCGACAACCCGAAGCCATCGGGCGACCGTTGACATCCCGTCCCCTGAAACGATTCGATACCCGGCATGCCGCTCACCGACCTGCCGCTGGACGAACTGCGCCGCTACGCCCCCGAGATCGCCGAGCCCGGGGACTTCGACGCCTTCTGGGCCAGGACGCTGACCTCCGCCCGCGAGGCGGGGACCGGCCCGGCGGAGTACCGCAGGGTCGACTCGCCGCTGGCCACGGTCGAGGTGTTCGACGTGCGCTTCCCCGGCTGGGCGGGCCAGCCGGTCGCGGCCTGGCTGCTGCTGCCGCGCGGCGCGCAGGGGCCGCTGCCCGGGGTCGTCACGTACATCGGCTACGGCGGCGGGCGCGGGCTGCACCACGGGAACCTGTTGTGGAGCGCGGCGGGTTACGCCCACCTGGTCGTCGACTCGCGCGGCCAGGGCCACGACACCCCGGACCCCGACCCGGCCCCGGGTCCGCAGTACGTCGGCGGGTTCATGACCCGCGGCGCGGACGACCCCGAGCACTACTACTACCGCCGCCTGATGACGGACTGCGTGCGCGCCGTGGACGCGCTGCGCGCGCACCCGGCCGTCGACGCGGGCCGGGTCGTCGTCTCCGGCGGCAGCCAGGGCGGCGGGCTCGCGCTCGCGGTGGCCGGGCTGGCCCGCGAGGCCGTCGCGGCGGCCCTGGTCGACGTGCCGTTCCTCTGCCACTTCCGCAGGGGCGCCGAGACCGCCGCCGAGGGCCCGTACCCGGAGCTCGCCGAGTACCTCGGCGTCCACCGGCGCATCGAGCCCGAACGGCTCTTCGGCACCCTCGACTACTTCGACGGCGTCCACTTCGCCCCGCGCGCCACCGCGCCCGCGCTGTTCAGCGTGGGCCTGATGGACCCCGTCTGCCCGCCGTCGACGGTGTTCGCGGCGTACAACCGCTACGCGGGACCGAAGGACATCACGGTGTGGCGGTTCGGCGACCACGGCGGCGGCCGCGACTCCCAGTACGACGAGCAGATGCTGTGGCTGCGCGGTCTCGGACTGGCCCCGGCGGCGGAACGGAAGGACGGCGAGGACCGCTGACGCCGCTGACACCGGTGACACCGTCGGCGGCCACTCCCCCGGGTGACGCCCTCAGGCGCAGGACGGGCACAGCCCGCGGTAGGTGACCTCGGCCTCGGAGACCGTGAAGCCGAACCGCTCCGCGGCGGGGAGGTCGGCCAGCGGGTCCCCGGTCGGGTGGACGTCGCGTACGGTGCCGCACCGCGAGCACACGAGGTGCTGGTGCGGCCGGTGCGCGTTGGGGTCGTAGCGCTTGGCGCGGCCGTCGGTGGAGACCTCCATGACCTCCCCGAGGGAGACCAGCTCCCCCAGGGTGTTGTAGACGGTGGCCCGGGAGATCTCGGGCAGCAGCCGTGCGGCGCGGGCGTGCACCTCGTCGGCCGTCAGGTGCACGTGGTCGCCGTCGAGGACCTCCGCGACGACACGCCGCTGGGACGTCATGCGCCAGCCGCGCCCGCGCAGTCGCTCCAGCAGGTCGCTCATGTCTGCTCACCCGTTCAGCTCGGTGGACGTCCGGAATTCACCCCGTGGACGCGTCCGGGTTCTGATTGCCTATGGAATTGACGCTCTTCTTGACTTGGACTGCGTCCATCGTAGGATCGGTTCCGGCGCCAGCCAAGGGACAGGAAGACTCCAGTACGGCAGAAGAGAGAGACGTGACGGGACCACCGCCGAGCAGCAGCGCGGTGACGCCTGGAGGTCGCGGGCGCCCGCGTGCCACTGCCGCGGCCGGTCCGGCACCCCTCTCCCCCTGTCGTGCCGCCGGTGAGGCCCCCGTGCGCTCACCGCGGCGGCCCCCGCCCGAACGCGTCCGACGGCCCGCAGCCCTGAGCACCGTGATCCGCCAGGTCCGGAAGGATTCCCATGTCTGAGAACCATGAAGCAATCGTCACAGACCCCAAGACGGAGGGTGTGAACGGTTGCCCCGTCGCGCACGGGCGCGCTCCGCACCCGACCCAGGGCGGCGGGAACCGGCAGTGGTGGCCGGAGCGGCTGAACCTGAAGATCCTCGCCAAGAACCCGGCGGTCGCGAACCCGCTCGGTGCGGACTTCGACTACGCCGAGGCGTTCAAGGCCCTCGACCTCGCGGCCGTGAAGCAGGACGTCCTCGAGGTCCTGACGACCTCCCAGGACTGGTGGCCGGCCGACTTCGGCCACTACGGCCCGTTCATGATCCGCATGGCGTGGCACAGCGCCGGCACCTACCGCATCAGCGACGGCCGCGGCGGCGCGGGCGCCGGTCAGCAGCGCTTCGCCCCGCTCAACAGCTGGCCGGACAACGGCAACCTCGACAAGGCCCGCCGCCTGCTGTGGCCGGTGAAGAAGAAGTACGGCCAGAGCATCTCCTGGGCCGACCTGATGATCCTCACCGGCAACGTCGCGCTGGAGTCGATGGGCTTCGAGACGTTCGGCTTCGCCGGCGGCCGCGAGGACGTCTGGGAGCCGGAGGAGGACGTCTACTGGGGCCCCGAGTCCACCTGGCTCGGCGACCAGCGCTACACCGGCGACCGCCAGCTGGAGAGCCCGCTCGGCGCCGTCCAGATGGGCCTGATCTACGTCAACCCGGAGGGCCCCAACGGCAACCCGGACCCGATCGCCGCCGCGCGCGACATCCGGGAGACCTTCCGCCGGATGGCGATGAACGACGAGGAGACCGTCGCCCTCATCGCCGGCGGCCACACCTTCGGCAAGACCCACGGCGCCGGCCCGGCGGACAACGTCGGCGCCGACCCCGAGGCCGCCTCAATGGAGGAGCAGGGCCTCGGCTGGCGGAGCACCTACGGCACCGGCAAGGGCGCCGACGCGATCACCAGTGGTCTCGAGGTCACCTGGACCAGCACCCCGACCCGCTGGGGCATGGGCTTCTTCGAGAACCTCTTCCGCTACGAGTGGGAGCTGACGACCAGCCCCGCCGGCGCCAACCAGTGGGTGGCGAAGGACGGTGCCGGCGCGGGCACCATCCCGGACGCGCACGACGCCTCCAAGAGCCACGCCCCGACGATGCTGACCACGGACCTCTCGCTCCGGTTCGACCCGGTCTACGAGCAGATCTCGCGGCGCTTCCTGGAGAACCCGGACGAGTTCGCGGACGCCTTCGCCCGCGCCTGGTTCAAGCTGACCCACCGCGACATGGGCCCGGTCGTGCGCTACCTCGGTTCCGAGGTCCCGTCCGAGACCCTGCTGTGGCAGGACCCGCTGCCCGCACGGACGCACGAGGTGGTCGACGCCGCCGACGTCGCCGCCCTCAAGGAGCAGGTCCTCGCCTCGGGCCTGACCGTCCCGCAGCTGGTGTCCGCCGCCTGGGCGTCGGCCTCGTCCTTCCGCGGCAGCGACAAGCGTGGCGGCGCCAACGGCGCCCGTGTGCGCCTCGAGCCGCAGCGCGGCTGGGAGGCCAACGACCCCGACCAGCTCGCCGTGGTGCTGCGCACCCTGGAGGGCGTCCAGGAGTCCTTCAACGCGGCGCAGTCCGGTGACAAGCGGATCTCGCTGGCCGACCTCATCGTGCTGGCCGGCTCCGCCGCCGTGGAGAAGGCCGCCGCGGACGCCGGTCACCCGGTGGAGGTGCCGTTCACGCCGGGCCGTGTGGACGCCGCGCAGGACCAGACCGACGTGGAGTCCTTCGCCGCGCTCGAGCCGGCCGCCGACGGCTTCCGCAACTACCTGGGCAAGGGCCACCGCCTGCCGGCCGAGTACCTGCTGCTCGACCGCGCGAACCTGCTCACCCTCAGCGCCCCCGAGATGACGGTCCTCGTCGGCGGTCTGCGCGTCCTGGGCGCGAACCACGGGCAGTCCGCGCACGGCGCCTTCACCGCGACCCCCGGCTCGCTGACGAACGACTTCTTCGTCAACCTGCTCGACCTGGGCACGTCCTGGAAGGCGACCTCCGAGGACCAGTCCACCTTCGAGGGCCGTGACAACGTCACGGGCGAGGTCAAGTGGACCGGCACCCGTGCCGACCTCGTCTTCGGCTCCAACTCCGAGCTGCGCGCTCTCGCGGAGGTCTACGCGAGCGACGACGCCAAGGCGAAGTTCGTGACAGACTTCGTCGCGGCGTGGGCGAAGGTCATGGACCTCGACCGGTTCGACCTCGTCTGATCGTCCGCTCCGGCGGGACGTCCGGGCCGGCCCCCGCGGGGGCCGGCCCGGACCTGTTCGTGGGGGGCCTCAGGCACCGGGGGCCCGGCCGGCGAGGACGTCGAGGTCGGCGCGGCTGAGCCCGGTGGCGGCGGCGACCTCCGCGAAGTCCACCGCGCCGCAGTCGAGTCCGCGCAGCAGGTACCCGCTCAGCGCCCGGGCGGTGGCGGGTTCGTCCATGACGTCGCCGCCCGCCTTGGCGACGTACGCCGTGAGCCGGGCCGCCGCCGCGTCCAGACCCTCGCGGTAGAAGGCGTAGACCGCCGCGTACCGCGTGGGCAGATGGGCGGGGTGCATGTCCCAGCCTTGGTGGTACGCACGGGCCAGGGAGCGACGGACCAGGCCGTAGTGGAGCCGCCAGGCCTCGCGGACGCGGGGGCCCGGGCCGACGGGCAGCACATTGGTGGAGCCGTCGGAGAGCCGCACGCCCGTGCCGGCGGCCGCGACCTGCATGACGGCCTTGGCGTGGTCCGCGACCGGGTGGTCCATGGACTGGTACGCCGGACTGACCCCGCAGGCGGCGCTGTAGTCGAAGGTGCCGTAGTGCAGGCCGGTGGCCCGGCCCTCGGCGGCGTCGATCAGCCGGGCCACCGTGGCCGTCCCGTCGGGCCCGAGGATGGACTGGGTGGTCTCGATCTGGATCTCGAACCCGAGGCGTCCTTCCGCCAGTCCGTGCGCGCGCTCGAACTCCCCGGCGAGCCGGACGAACGCCGTCACCTGCTGGGGGAAGGTGACCTTGGGCAGGGTGAGCACCAGGCCCCCGGGCAGTCCGCCGGCGTCCATCAGACCGGTGAGGAAGACGTCCAGGGTGCGGATGCCCCGGTCGCGGACGGCGGCCTCCATGCACTTCGTGCGGATGCCGACGTACGGGGGTGCGGTCCCGTCCGCGACGGAATCCGCCACGATCCGGGCGGCGCGCGCGGCCGCCGCGTCCTCCTCGGCGTCGGGCCGGGAACCGTAGCCGTCCTCGAAGTCGATCCGCAGGTCCTCGACCGGCTCGCGCAGCAGCTTGGCCCGTACGCGGTCGTGGACGGGCACGGCGAGCCCGGGCGGCAGGCCCAGCACGCCGGCGAACCGCTCCGCGTCGGGCGCGTGCTCGTCCAGGGCGGCGAGGGCGCGCTCACCCCAGACACGCACGGTGTCGGCCGCGAAGGCGTCGCCGGGGACGTAGACGGTGTGCACGGGCTGCCGGGTGCCCGGGTCCCCGGGGTAGCGGCGGGCGAGTTCGGCGTCGACGGCGGCGAGCGAGGCGCCGATGTCCTGGTGCACCGCGTCGCCGAGCGAGGTGCGGACCGTCTCGTTCTGCGTCATCGGGCACCCTCCCGGTCTTCAACAAATCGTTGAAGCGAAGCTAACGCCCTCCCCTCGCACCGTCAACGACCCCCGGGGGAACGCCCGGAGCCCCGCGGTGCCGTGGTGGCGTCGCGGGGCTCCGGTGGGTGCTGCCGTCCGGTACCCGGGGTCAGCCCTTGCGGGCGGTGACCTCCTCGGTCAGCTGCGGCACGACCTGGAACAGGTCACCCACCACGCCGTAGTCGACCAGCTCGAAGATCGGCGCCTCCGGATCCTTGTTGACCGCCACGATCGTCTTCGACGTCTGCATCCCCGCACGGTGCTGGATCGCACCCGAGATACCCGCCGCCACATACAACTGCGGCGACACCGCCTTACCCGTCTGACCCACCTGATTGGTGTGCGGATACCAGCCCGCGTCCACCGCGGCGCGGGAGGCGCCCACGGCCGCGCCCAACGAGTCCGCCAGCGCCTCGATCACCGCGAAGTTCTCCGCACCACCCACACCACGACCACCGGACACCACGATCGCCGCCTCGGTCAGCTCCGGACGCCCCGTCGCCTCCCGCGCCGTCCGCGCCACCACCCTCGTCCCCGACGCCAGCGCACCGAACTCCACCGTGAGCGCCTCCACCGCACCCGCGGCCGCCACCGGCTCCACCGGCGCCGCATTCGGCTTCACCGTGATCACCGGCGTGCCCGTCGTCACCCGCGACCTCGTGGTGAACGACGCCGCGAACACCGCCTGCGTCGCCACCGGACCCTGATCACCGGCCACCACATCCACCGCGTCCGTGATCAGACCCGACCCCAGCCGCAACGCCAGCCGCGCCGCGACCTCCTTGCCCTCACCCGACGACGACACCAACACCGCCACCGGACCCACCACCTTCGCGGCGGCCTCCAGCGCATCCACCTTCGGCACCACCAGATACTGCCCGAACTCCGCCGCCTCACTGACCAGCACCCGCGTCGCACCATGCCCGGCCAGCACCTCGGCGGTCGACCCCGCACCGGCACCCAACGCCACCGCCACCGGCTCACCCAGCCGCCGCGCGATCGTCAGCAGTTCGAGGGTCGGCTTGCGGACCGCACCATCCACATGATCGACAAAAACCAGGACTTCACCCATGGGACTACCTACTCCTGTGACTTCGAGGGAAAGTGGCTGCTCAGATGAACTTCTGGCTCACGAGGAACTCCGCGAGCTGCTTGCCGCCCTCGCCCTCGTCCTTCACGATCACACCCGCGGTCCGCGGCGGACGCGCCACCGCCTCATCGACCTTCGTCCACGCACCCGCCAGACCGACCTGCTCCGCATCGACCCCGAGGTCGGACAGGTCCAGGGACTCCACCGGCTTCTTCTTCGCCGCCATGATCCCCTTGAACGACGGATACCGCGCCTCACCCGACTGATCCGTCACCGACACCACCGCCGGCAACGACGCCTCAAGCTGCTCCGACGCGGAGTCACCATCACGGCGCCCGCTCACCACACCACCGGCGACCTTCACCTCCGACAACAACGTCACCTGCGGCACACCCAACCGCTCCGCCAGCAACGCCGGCACCACACCCGCCGTGCCATCCGTCGACGCCATCCCCGTCACCACCAGATCGAACCCCGCATGCTCGACCGCCTTCGCCAGCACCAGCGACGTCGCCATCACATCACTGCCGTGCAACCCCTCGTCCTCGACATGCACCGCCCGGTCCGCACCCATCGACAACGCCTTGCGCAACGCGTCCTTCGCATCCGCCGGACCCACCGTCACCACCGTCACCTCAGCGTCATCCGACGCCTCAGCGATCTGCAACGCCTGCTCCACCGCATACTCGTCCAACTCGGACAGCAGCCCGTCCACCGCATCCCGATCCGTCGTCAGATCCCCCGCGAAATGACGATCCCCCGTGGCATCGGGCACGTACTTCACCGCGACAACGATCCTCAAGCTCACGCTGCTCTCCTACTGCTGCATGGGTACGTCAACTGCCCTTCGGAGGCAGCATAGGCGCCTTCGACGGCGGCTCCCTGCCGGGACGCACGGGCGCTCCGCCAGAAATATTACTCGCCAGTACAGCCCTCGGTGCGCCCGCGGGCAAGGGCCGCGGGCTGTGACCTTGCCGACGCCGGACCCGCCGAAGGGCCCGGTACGGGGCTCAGTGGCGCAGCGCGTTGTAGCGGCCGTGGTGGTAGAGCAGCGGGCGGGCCGCCTCGCCCTCGGGGGCGCCCGCCACGGCCTGGGCGACGACGATGCGGTGGTCACCGGCGGGTATGCGGGCGAGGATCCGGGCGACCAGCCAGGCCTGGACGTCCTCCAGGAGCGGTACTCCGTACGGGCCGGGTCCCCACGCGGTGGGCGGCGCGAAGCGGTCGGCGCCGCTGCGGGCGAAGGTGGCGGCCACCTCCTCCTGGTGCTCGCCGAGGATGTGGACGCCCACATGGGTGGCGTCCGCGACGGTGCGCCAGGCCGAGCTCGTGCTGCTGATCCCGAAGGACAGCAGGGGCGGCTCGGCGGAGACCGAGGTGAGGGACGTGGCCGTGAAGCCGGCGGGACGGGTGCCCGCCGCGGTGACGACCGCGACCCCGGCGGCGTGCCGGCGGAAGACGGCACGGAAGGCCGCCGGGTCGAAGGTGTCGGTCACGGCGGGAGGCGGGGGCAGCGGGACCGCCGCGGGGGCGGGGATCGAGGTCGGCACGGCGCCGAGGGAGCCGGCGGCCGGCGTGCCGAGGCCGGGGGAGACGGTCATGGAGTTGTCCTTCGTCGCGCTGTCGAACCGGAGGGGTGAGGGATCCCGGGCACTCAACGGTCGTGACAGCGGGCGCTCGCGTGCCGACCGAGGTCGACGTCGAAGCGGGAGCAGAGAAGGAGGTCGTGCGACATGTCGTCAGACTGACGATCGGACCGGCGGCGCGTCAAGGGCGCACCGGCAGGTGGGACCGGGCTCATACGCGGCGCGCGGTTCACACGGCGGCGCCGAGCGCCGCGATGACGTCGGCCTTGCGCGGCGCGCCCGACGCGCGCCGCACCACGGTGCCGCGGGCGTCGAGCACGAGCACGGTCGGCGTCCTGACGACGCCCAGCCGGCGGACGAGGTCGAGGTGGGCCTCGGCGTCGATCTCCACGTGCCGTACGCCGTCGACCATGCCGGCCACCTCGTCGAGGGTGCGCCGGGTGGCCCGGCAGGGCGCGCAGAAGGCGGTGGAGAACTGCAGGAGCGTGGCCCGCTCCCCGAGTTCCGCGCCGATCTCACCCGCCGTCAGCTGCTGCGCCGCGTCCTTGTCCCGCACCCGTACCCTTCCGTCCCTGCGTTTGTGGAGGATGCCGAAGATCCCCGTCGCCACGAGCACGGCGACGCACACCACCAGTCCCGTCACGTCCGTCCTCCCGTCGCTGCAGCGTTCACAGGACCGCCATGATTCCCGGGGGTCCGGACGGGGTCCGGTCCGGAATCATGGCCCCCATGAGTCCTCATGCCATTGATGCCCGCGGACCGCGCTTCGGCGCAAGCCTGACCGCCGTGGTCCTGGCCGCCGTCCTCGTCACCGGCAGCGCCTGGCTGCTGGCCGTCCAGGCGCTGGTGTTCGCGGTCGGCGCCGCCGCGGGTGTGCAGAACTCACCGTACGGCCTGCTGTACCGGGTGGCGGTGCGGCCCCGGCTGGGGCCGCCGGCGGAGACGGAGGACCCGGCGCCGCCGCGGTTCGCGCAGGCGGTGGGACTGGCGTTCGCCGTCGTCGGGCTCGCCGGCTTCGCCGCGGGGTTCGCCTGGCTGGGCCTGGCGGCGACGGCCTGCGCGCTCGCGGCGGCCTTCCTCAACGCGGCGTTCGGCTACTGCCTCGGGTGCGAGGTGTACCTGCTGCTGCGTCGTACGACCGGGTGACGTGACGAGAATCTCGCCGCACGACGGGCACGCGGGATGACACGGCACCCGTTTACCGGGCACGATCAGCCGGCGGCCGGAAACCTACGGCCGCGTAACTTCCGCCGGGGGCCACCCCCTACGAAGAAGGGGCCCCAGCCATGGCCGAACTCGTCTACCCACCCGTCATCGGCTTCGCCCGGACCATGTTCAAGGTGCAGGGACTGCGCTTCGACATCTCCGGCACCGAGAACGTGCCGAGCAAGGGCGGCGCGTTGCTCGTGAGCAACCACATCGGCTACCTGGACTTCGTGTTCGCCGGGCTGGCGGCGCTCCCGGCCAAGCGGCTGGTGCGTTTCATGGCGAAGGAGTCGGTCTTCCGGCACAAGGTGTCCGGTCCGCTGATGCGGGCCATGAAGCACATCCCGGTGGACCGCTCCGAGGGCATGCACGCGTACAAGCACGCCCTGACGGCGCTGCGCGCGGGGGAGATCATCGGGGTGTTCCCCGAGGCGACGATCTCGCAGTCCTTCACGCTCAAGTCCTTCAAGTCCGGCGCCGCGCGCCTGGCGATGGAGGCGGGCGTGCCGCTGCTGCCGGTCGCCCTGTGGGGCACGCAGCGGCTGTGGACCAAGGGCCAGCCGCGGCAGCTGGGCCGCAACGGATTCCCCATCTCCATCCGGGTGGGCGAGCAGATGACGCCGCACGAGAACGAGAAGCCGGGCGCGCTCACCCGGCGCGTGCGGCTGCGGATCCAGGAGCTGCTGGAGGACGCGCAGCGGGTGTACACCGGGCGCCCTTCGGGTCCGCACGACCACTGGTGGCTGCCCGCACACCTGGGCGGCAGCGCCCCCACGGCCGAGGACGTCGCCGCCCGGGAGCGTGCCGCGACGGCGGAGTGACCGGGGGCGGGGGCCTCACCGGCCCGTTCGCGACGGCCGCCGCACCGGCCCGAACCTCCGCGGGAGGGCGGCGGGTTCCTCACCGCTCGCCTCGCTCCTGCGGGCCGGGCAGCTCGGTGGGCAGCAGCCGCCACAGGTGCGGCCGGTCGACGGCCCGCCGCAGGGCGGTGAGGACGACGGACGGCGGGGTGGCGTAGAGCCCGGGGTAGTCGCGTTCGCCGAGTGCGGGGCGGGGCACCCAGGCCAGCCGTTCCTCCGCGAGGGAGAACCGCGCGTCGACACCGGGCTTGTTGCCGCGCGGGTCCTGCCGGGCCCAGCGGTCGTGACCGGGCGGCTTGAGGGCGACGAGCCCGTGGACGAGGGGATCTCCGCCGTCGTCGTCGGTGAGTCTCTGATAGCACAGGCCCGCGGGGATGCCCTCGGCCCGCAGCAGCGCGGTCAGGGCGTGGGCCTTGGCGTGGCAGATGCCGGTGCGCAATTCCAGGACGTCGGAGGCGCGCCAGGTGACGCGCGGGTCCCCGGAGTCGGCGGAGTGGGGGATGGCGTCGCGGACGAAGTCGTAGGCCGCTTCGGCATAGCCGTACGGATCGGGGGCCTCCGCCCGAAGCCGCGCGGCGGTCGCCCGGACCAGCGGGTGGCCGTGGTCGATCACTTCGTCCGCGGCGAGGAAGGCCGTCTCGTCCGTCGTCTGGGGTACCGGCTCCATGTGGCGGATACTAGGAATACGCACAGCGGTTCGGCAATCGACTTTTCCGTGGGCAGCATACGTATGCAGCAACGGGGGTGGCCGTCGTGGCCCGAGCACCCGGACGTCCCGCGAGAGCGGCGGTCCTGGTCGTGCTGGCCGTGTTCGCCGTGGTCCTGGTCGGCCGGGGCTGTGGCGGCCCCGAGCGGACGCCCGGTGGGCCCTCCTCGGCCCCGACGGGTTCGGCACCCGGCGCCGGTGCGGTCGCCCGCTCGCCCTTCACCGGTCTGACCGGGCGCACCGGCGGGCCCGTCCTCGCGGTGAAGATCGACAACGTGGGGCCCGCCCGGCCGCACACCGGGCTGGAGCGGGCCGACCTGGTCTACGTGGAGCAGGTGGAGTCCGGCCTCACCCGGCTGCTCGCCGTCTTCTCCTCGCAACTGCCCGACCGCGTGGGCCCGGTGCGCAGTGCCCGCGAGTCCGACCTGGAACTGCTCCGCCAGTTCGGCCGCCCGGCCCTCGCCTTCTCCGGCGCGCAGTCCCGGCTGCTGCCGGTGGTCGCGGCGGCGCCGGTGCACGACGTCTCCCCGGCCCACGCCCCCGGCGCCTACGTGCGCGACGTCTCGCGCCCCGCCCCGCACAACCTGTACGCCACCCCGCAGCGGCTGCTCGCGGAGGCCCCGGACGCCTCGGCCGCCCGCGACATAGGCTTCCGCTTCGGCGCCGCACCGCCCGGTGGCGCCCCCGAGCGCGACCGGACCGTGCGCTTCCCGAACGGCTCGGTGGGCCTGCACTGGTCGGCCGGGGACGGCCGCTGGCTGGTCTCGTTCGACGGCGACCCGGCCACCACGACCGACGGCGGCAGGCTCGGGGCGCCGACGGTCGTGGTCCAGTACGTCACCGTCCGCTCCTCGAGCCTGCACGACCGCTGGGGGAACACCTCCCCGTACAGCGAGACCGTGGGCGACGGGCGCGCGGTGGTGCTGCGCGACGGCACGGCGTACGACGCCCGGTGGTCACGGCCCGACGAGGCCGGGGGCACGCGCTTCACGACGCCCGACGGGCAGCCGGTGAACTTCGCCCGCGGCCCGGTCTGGGTCGTGCTGGCGCCGCTGCCGGGCTGAGTCTCACGCTATGGCGCCGTCCGCCGCGGGGGGATCGGGGGCACCCGGCCCGACCAGCGCGGAGGCCAGGTCGTCGTGGACGGTGAAGACCCGGATGGTCCGGGTGAGCCGCAACAGCCGCAGCACGCACGGGCTGCCGCCGACGATGCCGAAGCGGCCGCCGCGGTCGAGGGCCCGCTTGCGCGCCCGGATCAGCACCGACAGGCCGCTGCAGTCGATGAAGCTCACGCCGCGCAGGTCCACCACGACGTCGGGCCGCGGCCCGGCGGTGACCGCGTCCAGCCGCGCGACCGCGTGCACGCCGGCGCACAGGTCGAGCTCCCCCGTCAGTTCCACCACGGTCGTGCCGCCGACCGTCCACTGCCGTACCCCGAAGTCATGCTCGTCGTCGAACATGCCCGGCCCCCCGACTGCCGCTTCCTGCTGGGCCCCTGACGCGCCGTGTGCGCCGCGCGCGGCCGACGCGCCGCGCACACCGTCGCGTGTACGGAATACCCCCCTGCCGTACCGGGAGTCAACACATCGGACTAAACAGACAGGACGACCAGGTCCCGGGAGGTCTGGTTGAGCCGTTCCCCGCCCCCGGGCGTGCACACGGCGATGTCCTCGATGCGGGCGCCGAAGCGGTCCGGGAGGTAGATGCCGGGTTCGACGGAGAAGGCCATGCCCGGCTCCAGCGGGCGGGAGCTGCCCGCGACGATGTACGGCTCCTCGTGCGTCTCCAGCCCGATGCCGTGCCCGGTGCGGTGGATGAAGTGCTCGCCGTAGCCCGCAGCGGCGATGATGTCCCGTCCGACCGCGTCGAGTTCCTCGGCGGTGACGCCGGGGCGGACGGCCTCGGTCTGGGCGTGCTGGGCGCGCCGCAGCACCTCGTACATCTCCCGGAACTCCGCGGGCGGTTCACCGACCGCGTAGGTGCGGGTGGAGTCGGAGCAGTAGCCCTCCCGCGTGGTGCCGCCGATGTCGACGACGACCGGGTCGCCGGCCCGGATCACCCGGTCGGAGACCTCGTGGTGGGGGCTGGCGCCGTTCGGGCCCGAGGCGACGATGACGAAGTCGACGGTGGCGTGCCCCGCCTCGAGGACGGCGTCGGCGACGTCCCGGGCGACCTCGCGCTCGGTGCGTCCGGCCCTGAGCCACTCCCCCATCCTCCGGTGCACCCGGTCGATGGCGCCCGCGGCCCGGCGCAGCGCCTCGGTCTCCGCGGGCGACTTGCGCATCCGCAGTTCGCGCAGCACGTCGCCGGCCAGGCTCTGCTCGGCGTCGGGGAGGGCCGCGCGGAAGGCGAGCACCTTCTCGGCCCACATGTGGTTGTCCACGGCCACCCGCGCGGTTGCCTGCGGCAGCCGGCCGGCGACCAGGGCGTACGGGTCCTCGGTCTCGCCCCAGCCGACGACGTCGACGCCGAGCGCGCCCAGCGGTGACGCCTCGGCGCCGGGCCGCTCCAGGTGGGGCACGACGAGAAAGGGGGCGCCGAGCACCGGCAGCGCCAGGCACACCAGGCGCTCGGTGAGGTGGGCGTGGTAGCCGGTGAGGTAGCGCAGGTCGGGGCCCGGCGAGACGAGCAGCGCGTCGAGTCCCGCGTCGGCGGCGGCCTTGCGGGCGAGTTCGAGTCGCTCCGGGGGGTACAGGGATGCTGCGGAGTCGGTCACGACTCTTACCGTAGACGCCCCTGGCACCCGCCGCAGTCGCTTGCCTCGGCGCAGGTCGTAGGCTGGCCCCGATGGACCACCACACCGCCCCCGGGGCGCTCCGCGCGCTCGCCGCCCGGCTGCGCGCCCTCCCGCCGTCCTGCGGGCGCGTCCGGCTCGTGGCCGTGGACGGCCACGCCGGATCCGGCAAGACGACCTTCGCCGCCGCGCTGTCCGCCGCGCTGGACGGCGCTCCCGTCGTCCACCTCGACGACCTGGCCACCCACGAGGAATTGTTCGGGTGGACCGGGCGGCTGCGCGAGCAGGTGCTGGAGCCGCTGCGCCGCGGTGAGACGGCCCGGCCCGCCGGGTACGACTGGGTGGCACGGCGGTTCGCGACGACGCTGGAGGTGCCACCGGCCCCCGTGGTCGTGCTGGAGGGGGTGGGGGTGGGCCGCCGTGAGCTGCGCCCCTGGCTGGCCGCCCTGCTCTGGCTGGAGATGTCGCGGGAGACGGCACGCGAGCGCGGCGAGCGCCGGGACGGCCCCGGGCTGGCCGGCTTCTGGGCCGGCTGGATGCGCGCGCAGGACGCGCACTTCGCCGCCGACCCGTCCAGACCCTTCGCGGACCTGCTGGTCCACCAGCGCCCGGACGGCTACGAACTGAGGGAACAACCCGCCCGGAGCCCCCTCACCAGCACGCTCCGTCACTGACCGTGACCGCTCGCAGCCGGTGCGCTGCGGCCGTCCGGCGACCGCCCGAGCGGTGCCGGAAGGTGGCTTGACCCGGGGGTCGTACAGGACTTACGTTCTGAATGCGCGGTCACCGTCGACCGCGCCCCAGACGCGAAGCCCCCGGTTGTTCCCCCGTGACCGGGGGCTTCGTTCTGCCCGCGACGGGTGATCCGGCCCCGTACGGCAGCGAGTTGCTCACCCAACGTCACCGTCCGCGTCGCTCTACGGTCCACCAGGCCTGCGCGGGTACCATGCCAACGGGTACGCCGCTCTGGGAAGGTGGCGCTTGCCTGGCACCAACTCCCGCTTCACGTAACCTGGTTGAAGCGGCGTACGGCGGGCGGCACCGGGGGGAACGGCTGGTGGGGACCTGATGGACTTCGGCACAGAGCATTCTGGCGCCCCCGCCGATCTCGCCTGGCTGCGGGCCGTCGAGGCCTACACCGTGGGCGCGTACCCCCAGGCCGAGGAGGAGTTCCGCGTCGCGGTCCGCCTCGACCCCGGCATGGCGGACGCCTGGCTCGGGCTGCACGCGCTGCGGGCCGACACCTCCACCGCGCTGCTGCAGATGCACCGGCACCGCGACCGCTTCGGCGAGCAGCGCAGCGCGCACCGCCGGTCGATGAACTCCTGGTACTGGCTGGGCTGGTGGGTCCAGCCGGTGCTGGAGACCCGCCGCGACCTGCTGCTCGCGCACGCCTCGCACTGGCTCGACGGCCGCCACATCGCGGAGCTGGACCGGGCCCTGGCGGAGTGCCCGCCGATCGACACCGATCCGCACGTCCGCTTCCTGCACGCCTGCCGGGCCTACCTGGTCAAGGACTGGGACCAGTTGGTCCGCCACACCGAACCCCTCCTCGGCGACCAGGTGCTGGGCATCGAGGCCGGGCTGTTCGGCGGCATGGCCCGGGTCCGGCTGGAGCTGTACGGGCAGGCCGAGCCGCTGCTGTCGACGGCCCTGATGCGCTGCCGCAGCGAACAGCCGCAGCGCAAGGAGCTCCGCTACTGGCTGGCCCGCGCGTACGAGGGCACCGGCCGCACCGCCGCGGCGCTCCCCCTGTACCAGGCCGTGCACCGCGTCGACCCGGCGTTCATGGACACCGCCGCCCGGCTCGCCGCGATCGACGAGTCCGACGGCCTGACCGACGGGACGGCCGACCTGGCCCCGGTCACCCTGCAGGGGTACGGCCAGACCGGGCCCGAGGCGCTGCCGCCCGACCCCGATCCGCTGGACGCCCGGACCGGGGCGGCCGCCATGCCGGGCGGCCTCGGGGCGGGCTCGATCCTGGACGACCCGCTGGGCGCGGTCGGCCCGATCGACGACGACATCCGGGAGAAGGCGATCCTGCCGGTCTCCCCCGTCCCGCCGCAGGTCCCGGTCGCGGCCCCGGACCCGGTGCTGCTCTCCCAGGCGCTGGCCGAACTCGACCGCATGGTGGGCCTGGAACCCGTCAAGCGCCAGGTGCGCGCGCTGTCGGCCCAGTTGCGGATGGCGCGGCTGCGGTCGGGACAGGGCCTGCCCGTGCAGCCGCCCAAGCGGCACTTCGTCTTCTCGGGGCCGTCGGGCACCGGCAAGACGACGGTGGCGCGCATCCTCGGCCGGGTCTTCTACGCCCTCGGCCTGCTGGGCGGCGACCATCTGGTCGAGGCCCAACGCGCGGACCTCGTGGGCGAGTTCCTGGGGCAGACGGCCGTCAAGGCCAACGAGCTGATCGACTCCGCGCTCGGCGGGGTGCTCTTCGTCGACGAGGCCTACGCGCTGTCCAACTCCGGCTACAGCAAGGGCGACGCCTACGGCGACGAGGCGCTGCAGGTCCTACTCAAGCGCGCCGAGGACAACCGGGACCGCCTTGTCGTCATCCTCGCCGGCTACCCCGAGGGCATGGACCGCCTGCTGGCGGCCAACCCCGGCCTCGGCTCGCGCTTCACCACCCGGGTCGACTTCCCCAGCTACCGGCCGCACGAGCTGACCAGCATCGGCGAGGTCCTCGCCGCCGACAACGGGGACCGCTGGGACGACGAGGCCCTGGAGGAGCTGCTCGCCATCAGCGGCCACGTCGTCGAGCAGGGCTGGATCGACGAGCTGGGCAACGGGCGCTTCCTGCGCACCCTGTACGAGAAGAGCTGCGCCTACCGGGACCTGCGGCTGTCCGGCTACGCGGGACATCCCTCCCGGGACGACCTGTCCACGCTGCGGCTGCCCGACCTCATGCAGGCCTACGGCGAGGTGCTCTCGGGCCGCGGCCCCGGGCTGCCGCCGCCCGAGCCCCTGGAGTGACGACGCGGGAGGGGCCCGGGCACCCGTGGCCCGGACCCCTCCCGCGTCGGTTCCGTGTCAGCTCGCCATCACACGCGAGGGCCGGGCGGCCTCGTCGGTCTCCTCGGCCGCCGGGCCGGCCCCGGTCGGCACGGACTCCGAGACCTCGCGGTGCGCCGGGTCGCGGACCTCGCCGACCAGCATCTCCAGCACGTCCTCCAGGGCGACCAGCCCCAGCACGCGACCGCCGGAGTCGACGACCGCCGCCAGGTGGGACGCGGCACGCCGCATCTGGGTGAGCGCGTCGTCCAGGGGCAGCTCGGCGCGCAGGGTGGCCATCGGCCGCCACAGCCGCGCCGGGACGGGCCGGCCGGTGTCCTCCAGGTCGAGGACGTCCTTGACGTGGAGGTAGCCGAGGTAGGCGCCCTCCGGTCCGGCCACCGGGAAGCGCGAGTAGCCGGTGCGCACGGTCAGCTCCTCGACCTCGGCGGGGGTGACGGACGCGTCGACCGTCACCAGTTCCTCCGGGGACAGCAGGACGTCCGTGACCGGGCGGGTGCCGAGCTCGAGGGCGTCCTCCAGACGCTCCTGGGCGTCGTCGTCGAGGAGTCCGGCCTGCCGGGCGTCCTCGACGAGCACGGTCAGCTCCTCGCTGGTGAAGACCGCGTCGATCTCGTCCTTGGGTTCGACCCGGAACAGCCGCAGCACGAGCTTGGCGCACCAGCCGAGCACCGCGATGACCGGCCGGAACAGACGTGCGAAGCCGACCAGTCCGGGGCTGAGCCACAGCGCGGTCTTCTCGGGCGCGGCCATCGCCAGGTTCTTGGGGACCATCTCGCCGATGACGAGGTGCAGGAAGACCACGACGGCCAGCGCGAGGACGTAGCCGAGCGGGTGGATCAGCCCCTCGGGCAGGTGGATCGCCTCGAAGAGCGGCTCCAGCAGGTGGGCGACGGTCGGCTCGGCGACCG
The DNA here is from genome assembly GCF_042956445.1 of Streptomyces sp. NPDC008238. NCBI lineage: Bacteria > Bacillati > Actinomycetota > Actinomycetes > Kitasatosporales > Streptomycetaceae > Streptomyces > Streptomyces sp. NPDC008238. The sequence goes on from NZ_JBIBGK010000015.1 coordinate 75,029, forward strand.
CTCCCAGCGTCAGGGAGCAGACCGTGATGCCGAACTGCGCCGCCGCCATCATCTGCGGCAGGTTCTCCAGCCCGTGCAGGACCGTACGGGCCCGCCGCTGCGTGCCGGCGAGCGGCTCGATCTGGCTGCGCCGTACGGAGACCAGGGCGAACTCGGCGCCGACGAAGAAGCCGTTGCCGAGCACCAGCAGAGCGGCGAAGAACAGCTGCAGGAAGCTCATCGCTCGCCCTCCTGCCCGTCCTCGGGCTCCTCGAACCCGACGCGGACCAGGCGAACCCTTTCCGCGCGGTGGTGCGCGACCTCGCGCACCCGCAGCTCCCAGCCGGGCAGCACCGCGGTGTCCCCCGGCTCGGGGATGCGTTCGAGGAGGTCGGCGACGAGGCCGGCCACCGTCTCGTACGGCCCCTCGGGAGCCTCGAGCCCTATGCGCTCCAGCAGGTCGATCCGGCAGCCGCCGTCGGCGTCCCAGACGGGGTTGCCGTTCTCCGCGGGGGCGGTCGCCAGCTCGGGCAGGTCGGCGCTGTCGTGCTCGTCGCGCACCTCTCCGACGAGCTCCTCGACGATGTCCTCCAGGGTGACGACGCCGGCGGTGCCGCCGTACTCGTCGACGACCACGGCGATCGGCTGCTCGCGGCGCAGCTGCTCCAGCAGCGGCTGCACCGGCAGCGTCTCGGGGACGAGCAGCGGGGCGACCGTCACCCGGCCGACCGGTGTGCGGTCGCGCAGGTGGGCCGGGACGGCGAGGGCGTCCTTCAGGCTGGCCATGCCGACGATGTCGTCCAGCCGCTCCCGGTAGACCGGGAAGCGGGACAGCCCGGTGGCCCGGGTCAGATTGAGGACGTCCGCGGCGGTGGCGGTGTCCTGCAGGGCGCTGACGCGCACCCGCGGGGTCATCACGTTCTCCGCGGTGAGGTCGCCGAGGGAGATGGTGCGGACGAAGAGGTCCGCGGTGTCCTGCTCGAGGGCCCCGGCGCGGGCGGAGTGGCGGGCCAGCGAGACCAGCTCGGTGGGGGTGCGCGCGGAGGCCAGCTCCTCGGCGGGCTCCACACCCAGCGCCCGCACCAGGCGGTTCGCGGCGGCGTTGAGGGCCTCGATCACCGGGCGGAACAGGGCGGAGAAGGCCCGCTGCGGCCCGGCCACAAAACGGGCCACCTCCAGCGGACGGGACACCGCCCAGTTCTTCGGGACGAGCTCGCCGATGACCATCTGGACGGCCGAGGCGAGGATCATGCCGATCACCACGGCCGCGGCCGGCGCGGCGCCCCCGGGTACGCCCACCGAGGTGAGCGGTCCGGAGAACAGGTCGGCGAGGGCGGGCTCGGCCAGCATGCCGACCACCAGTGAGGTGATCGTGATGCCGAGCTGGGTGCCCGACAGCTGGAAGGACAGCTTGCGCAGCGCCTCCACGACACTGCGGGCCCTGCGGTCACCCTCGGCGGCGGCACGTTCCGCGGCGGGCCGCTCGACGGTCACCAGGCCGAATTCGGCGGCGACGAAGAAGCCGTTCGCGAGGATCAGGAGGAAGGCTGCCGCGAGCAGCAGCAACGAGGCGCTCATGCCGCCGCTCCCGTATGTCGAGGGGGAGAGGCGGCGCAGGTACTACCGGACGATCCGTCCATCGGGGATTGGGTGTCACTCCTCGGGTCGTTGCGAAGGTTCCAGAGTAATGAAGAAGCGGGCCGTGGCGGCAGGTCTAGTGCGCCATCGGCTTGCCGGTACCGTACGCCTCGGCGAGGGCCCGCAGGGCGCGCGCGTCGCGCAACGCGCGGGCGCGTCCGATCCCGGGCTGGATCCCCATGGCGGCCAGGCTGGTGCCGTCCGCGAGGTCGAGGTACACCCACGGGTCGCCGGTACGCAGGTTCACCCGCAGGATTTGCGCCCATTCCAGCCGGCGGCGGGTCGTCAGGTTGACGACGGTCACACCGTCGCGGTCGGCGGCCACCTTGGGGCGGCTGAGCAGCGCGAGCACCCCGGCGACCAGCAGACCGGTGAGCACGAGATAGATCCGGTCCGAGGTGTGCCAGGGCCGTGCGCCGTCCGAGGGAAGCAGGACGGCGATCGCGACGAAGGCCGCGAGCAGCCCGGCACCCAGGCCCAGCAGCACCGCGCGGGTGCGGGCGGGCCGGAAGGTGACGGGCAGCCCGGGGAGTTCCGCGGGCACGGTGGACGGGGTGGGCGAGGTCACAGACGGCACGCGTGGATCCCGGTGGTGAGGATGGCCCGTGCGCCGAGCTCGTACAGCTCGTCCATGATCCGCTGGGCCTCGCGGCTGGGGACCATGGCGCGGACGGCGACCCAGCCCTCGTGGTGCAGCGGGGAGACGGTCGGCGACTCGAGGCCGGGGGTGAGCGCGATGGCCCGCTCGACGTGCTCGACACGGATGTCGTAGTCCATCATCACGTAGCGGCGGGCCACCAGGACGCCCTGGAGGCGGCGCAGGAACTGCTGCACCTTCGGCTCGGCCGCCGCGTCCTCGCCGCCGGCGCCGGCCCGGCGGATGACCACGGCCTCGGAGTCGAGGATCGGCTCCCCGATGACCTCCAGCCCGGCGTTGCGCAGCGAGGTGCCCGTCTCGACGACGTCGGCGATGACGTCCGCCACACCGAGGTGGATCGAGGTCTCGACGGCGCCGTCGAGGCGGACCACGGAGGCCTCCACCGCGTTGTCGGCGAGGTGCCTCCTGACGATCTCCGGGTACGAGGTGGCGACCGTCTTGCCGCCGAACTCCTTCACGTCCGTCACGCCGCCGGGGGTGGTGGCGTAGCGGAAGGTGGAGCGGGCGAAGCCGAGCTGCAGGATCTCCTCGGCGTTGGCACCGGAGTCCAGCAGCAGGTCGCGGCCGGTGATGCCGATGTCGAGGCGGCCCGAGCCGACGTAGATGGCGATGTCGCGCGGGCGCAGGTAGAAGAACTCGACCTCGTTCTCGCCGTCGACGAGGACGAGTTCCTTGGAGTCCTTGCGCTGGCGGTAGCCGGCCTCATGCAGCATCGCCGACGCAGGTCCGGACAGTGAACCCTTGTTGGGGACGGCGATGCGCAGCATGGAGACGTTCCTTCGTATCTCGGATGTGGGTGGGAGGGGGCGTGGGGCGGCGCGCGGGGTGGGGCCGGTCGGTGATGATCCGCTCAGAGATGAGCGTATACGTCGTCGAGGGCGATGCCCCGGGCGACCATCATCACCTGCAGGTGGTACAGCAGCTGGGAGATCTCCTCCGCGGTGCGGTCGGCGCCCTCGTACTCGGCTGCCATCCACACCTCGGCGGCCTCCTCGACCACCTTCTTGCCGATCGCGTGCACTCCCTTGCCGACCAGTTCGGCGGTGCGGGAGGTGCTGGGGTCGCCGGTGGCGGCCTTGTGCTGGAGCTCGGCGAAGAGCTCCTCGAATGTCTTCTTGGCCATGGTGGTCCCCACCCTACGCGGAAGCGCCCCTACCTCACCGCCACGGCTCGGATACCGAACGCAGGACGGTCGCGGTGGCGATCGCGGCGGTGACGGCCTCGTGCCCCTTGTCCTCGTTCGAGCCGGGCAGTCCGGCGCGGTCCAGGGCCTGTTCCTCGGTGTCGCAGGTGAGGACGCCGAAGCCGATCGGCACGCCGGTGTCGACCGACACCTGGGTCAGGCCCTGGGTCACGCCCTGGCAGACGTACTCGAAGTGCGGTGTGCCGCCGCGGATGACGACGCCGAGGGCGACGACCGCGTCGTAGCCCCGGCTCGCCAGCACCTTGGCGGCGACCGGCAGTTCGAAGCTGCCCGGCACGCGCAGCAGGGTGGGCTCGTCGATGCCCAGGTCGCTCAGCGCGCGCAGGGCGCCGTCGACCAGCCCGCCCATCACCTGCTCGTGCCACTGGGCCGCGATCACGGCCACACGCAGGTCACCGCAGTTCTTCACGGTCAGCTCGGGGGCGCCCTTACCGCTCACGTCGGTCTTCTCCTTGCTCGTTCTCGTACAGGTGGTTCGGTGGTTCGGTCTGTCGTGCGTGGTGCCGCGTCCGGGGCCTACTGGCCGGCGCAGGCACCGGTGGGGGCCGGGTCCAGCCAGGGCAGGTCGTGGCCCATGCGGTCCCGCTTGGTGCGCAGGTACCGCAGGTTGTGCTCGCCGGCCGCGATCGGCATGGCGACGCGTTCGACGACCTTGAGGCCGTGCCGCTCGAGGGCGTCGGTCTTCTCGGGGTTGTTGGTCATCAGGCGCAGGGAGCGCACGCCGAGGTCGTCGAGCATCTGGGCGGCGGCGCCGTAGTCGCGGGCGTCCGCGGGCAGTCCGAGTTCCAGGTTGGCGTCGAGGGTGTCCCGGCCGCGCTCCTGCAGTTCGTACGCCCGCAGCTTGGACATCAGGCCGATGCCCCGGCCCTCGTGGCCGCGGAGGTAGACCACGACGCCCCGGCCCTCGGACGCCACCTTCTCGAGTGAGGCCTGGAGCTGGGGGCCGCAGTCGCAGCGCAGCGAGTGGAAGACGTCGCCGGTGAGGCACTCGGAGTGGACGCGGACGAGGACGTCCTCGCCGTCGCCGATCTCGCCCGCGGCGAGCGCGATGTGCTCGACGCCGTCGACGGTGCTGCGGTAGCCGTAGGCGCGGAAGTCGCCGAAGGCGGTGGGCAGCCGGGTCTCGGCCTCCCGGCGCACGGTCGGCTCGGAGGTGCGGCGGTGGGCGACCAGATCCTCGATCGAGATGATGGCGAGGCCGTGCTTGCGGGCGAAGTGGACCAGTTCGGGAAGGCGGGCCATCGTGCCGTCCTCGTTGGCGATCTCCACGATGGCCGCGGCCGGGCGGAGTCCGGCGAGCCTGGCCAGGTCCACGCCCGCCTCGGTGTGGCCGTTGCGGGTCAGGACGCCACCGGACTTGGCGCGCAGCGGGAAGACGTGGCCGGGCCGGACGAAGTCGCCGGCGGTGGAGCCGCCGGAGGCCAGCAGCCGGATGGTGGTCGCCCGGTCGGCGGCGGAGATGCCGGTGGTGACGCCGTGGGCGCCGCTCGCGTCGACGGAGACGGTGAACGCGGTCTGCATCGACTCGGTGTTGGAGTCCACCATCTGCGGCAGGTCGAGCCGGTCCAGGTCGTGCTCCTCCATGGGCACGCAGATCAGACCGCGGCACTCGGTCATCATGAAGGCGACGATCTCCGGGGTGGCCTTCTCCGCCGCGATGATGAGGTCGCCCTCGTTCTCGCGGTTCTCGTCGTCCACCACGACGACGGGCCGGCCGGCCGCGATGTCGGCGATCGCACGCTCGACGGGGTCGAGGACGATCGGGGCGTCCTCCGCCACGTAGAGGGTGTGCAGTGCGGTGGTCATGCGGCCACTCCTTCCAGGACGGGCCCGCCGTGCCGCGGGACCCGGGTCTGCTGCCACCAGGCGTACAAGCCGGCGATCACGAGAACGAAGTAGATGACGTACACGAGCGCGGAGAACTTCAGGTCGCTGCTCCAGGCGAGGGGAACGCCGACCGCGTCGACGGCGAGCCAGGCGAACCAGAACTCGACCCAGCCCCTGGCCATGGCCACCATCGCGGCGACGGTGCCGACGAAGATGTAGGCGTCCGGCCACGGGTTCCAGGACAGCGACGGGTAGAGGGTGAAGAGGCCGACGACCGCGAACAGTCCGGCCGCCGTACCGGCGACCAGCAGGCCCCGCTCGCGCCAGGTGGCGAAGCGGACCCGGACCTCGCCGCCGTCCCGGACGCCACGGCGCCACTGGAACCAGCCCCACACGGCGACGGCGATCACCAGCAGCTGCTTGCCGACGCCGCCGGTGAGCTGCGCCGACCAGTACGCGGCGACGAGCACCGCACCGGACAGCAGCTGGACCGGCCAGGCCCACACCGAGCGGCGCCACCCCAGGGCGAGACCGCCGAGGCCGAGGCCGTTGCCGACGACGTCGGTCCACTTGAAGTGCTCACCGAAGGCGGAGAAGGCGACACTGTTCAGGGTGTCGAGGGCGCTCATTCCGCCGGAGCCCCCTTCGGCGCGCCGGCCCGCTCCCCGTACAGCCGCTCGACGTACTTGGCGATCACGTCGACCTCCAGGTTCACCGGGTCGCCGGGCTGCTTGAAGCCGAGCGTGGTGAGGGCGAGGGTGGTCGGGATCAGGCTGACGGAGAAGAAGTCGGGGCCGGCCTCGACGACGGTGAGGCTGATGCCGTCGACCGTGATCGAGCCCTTCTCGACGACGTAGCGGGAGAGCTCCGCCGGGAGCGAGATCCGCACGATCTCCCAGTGCTCGGCGGGGGTCCGCGAGATCACCGCGCCGGTGCCGTCCACGTGGCCCTGGACGAGGTGACCGCCGAGGCGGCCGCCCAGCGCCATGGGGCGCTCCAGGTTGACCCGGCTGCCGGCCTCCAGCGCGCCGAGGCTGGAGCGCTTGAGGGTCTCGGCCATCACGTCGGCGGTGAACTCGCCGTCAGCGGTGTCGACGACGGTGAGGCACACCCCGTTGACCGCGATCGAGTCGCCGTGCTTGGCGCCCTCGGTGACGACCGGACCCCGCAGACGGAAGCGGGAGGCGTCGCCCAGGTCCTCGACGGCGACGACGTCGCCCAGCTCTTCGACGATTCCGGTGAACACGTCAGTTCTCCTCAGTGCGGCTCGGGTAGGCAGTAATACGCAGGTCGGGGCCGATGCGTTCGATCTCGGCGACGTCGAGCCGCAACGCGTGCGCGATGGTGGTGATTCCCGCGTCCCCCAGGGCGGCCGGCCCGGCTCCCAGGAGGGCCGGTGCGAGGTAGCCGACGACCTTGTCGACGGCCCCGGCGGCGACGAAGGCGCCGGCGAGGGTGGGGCCGCCCTCCAGCAGCACGGAGCGGACGCCGCGTCCGTACAGCTCGGCGAGCAGGGCGGGGACGTCGACGCCGCTGCCGGTGCGGGGCAGCCGGGCCACGTCGACGCCCGGCAGGTGCGCGGTGTCGGTGTCCTCGGCGACCGCGATCAGGGTCGGGGCGGTGCCGTCCAGTACCCGGGCGTCGGGGGTGATCTTGGCGTTGGTGTCGACGACCACCCGCAGGGGCTGGGTGAAGGTGCCGGCCACCCCGCGCACGGCCAGGTGGGGGTCGTCGGCGCGCAGGGTGCCCGAGCCGACGACGACGGCGTCGGACTCGGCGCGCAGCCGGTGCACGTCGGCGCGGGAGGCGGCGGAGCTGATCCAGCGGCTGGTGCCGTCGGCGGCGGCGATGCGCCCGTCGAGGGTGCTCGCGTACTTCCACAGCACGAAGGGCCGCTGCTCGCGGGTGGCGGTCAGCCACACCTCGTTGCCGCGGGCGGCCTCGGTCTCCAGCAGCCCGCTCTCCACGTCGATCCCGGCGGCGGCCAGGGTGGCGCCGCCTCCGGTCGCCGTGGGGGTGGGGTCCGCGACCGCGTAGACGACGCGGGAGACGCCGGCCGCGATGAGGGCCTGGGCGCAGGGGCCGGTGCGACCGGTGTGGTTGCAGGGTTCGAGGGTGACGACGGCGGTGCCGCCGCGGGCCGCGTCGCCGGCCGCGCGCAGGGCGTGGACCTCCGCGTGGGGGCCGCCGGCCTGCTGGTGCCAGCCCTCGCCGGCGATCTCGCCGTGGGCGTCGAGGATCACGGCGCCGACGACGGGGTTGGGGCTCGTCGAGCCCAGGCCACGGGCGGCGAGCTCCATGGCCCGGCGCATCGCGTCGGCTTCACCGGGTGTTGCCACCGGGTCCTCCTGCCTCATCGGGCACGGACTCCGGGGCTGTGCGGAACACAGAGCGGACATCGGGCTCGGGGACCACCGCGCGGTACGGGACGGCGCCCGTCCGTGTCACCCGTTGTCCGGGGGACACGCACCCGCGCTGCCGCCGACGGCGGTGTACCGATGCCCGTCCGCCGCGCACTGCCTCCCATCCGGACTTTAACCGTCGGTCCAGGAATTTCACCTGGTCAACCGGCCGCTGGATGCGGACGGGTCGCGGACTGTAACCGCCGGTTCGGAGTTTCACCGACCCCGGAGTGCGCTGAACGTCACTGGTACTGCCCCACCAGTCTGCCACGAACGTTCCTTGCGGACGCAAGGGATTGTTGTGGATTGCCTCACACGAGCCGGATCGGCCGGTGCCGGCCCCGCCGCCCGTCACCGCGGACCGCGGCCAACGCGGCCCGCGGGAAGCCCCGTTGGGACCCGCGCGGGCCGCCCTCGCGCCGGGGCGTCACCCGCACGGCCCGGGCCGCCCGCCGGCGCCCGCGAACGTGCCGCGGCGCAAGGGCGGTTGCCCGGGCGCGCCGTACGTCACCCCTCGGGGGTGAACAGGGCGTCCTGCGCGGCGTCCATCGCCGAGAGCACGGCGCCGCGCAGCACCGCGCTGCCCACGACGGTGCCCGCCCGCACCTCGGTCGGCAGCGGGGACATCCGCGCGAGCCGTTCCTCGACCCGGGCGGCCAGGTCCTCGCCGCCCGCCCGGCCCACCTCGCCGCCCAGCACCACGCAGCCGGGGTCGAGCACGGCGGTGACGGCGGCCACCCCGATGACCACCCGGTCCGCCAGCGCGTCGAGGAGGAGTTCGCCCGGCTTCCCGCCCGCCCGGGCCGCCGTCACCACCGCCTCCGCGGCCGCGGCGTCGTCCTCGCCCGCCACCGCCATCCCGTGCGAGCGCGCCAGCGCGCACACCGCCGCGCTGCCCGCCAGCGAGTGGAAGCCGCCCTCGCACCCGCTGGCCGTCGGCAGTTGGAAGGTCCCCGGCACGGGCAGGAAGCCGATCTCCCCCGTGCCGCCCGAGGCGCCGCGCCGCAGGACACCGCCCAGCACCACCGCGGCGCCCACCCCGTGGCCCAGCCACAGCAGGACGAAGTCCTCCCGGTCGCGCACCGAGCCCAGGCGCCGCTCGGCGACGGCCGCGAGGTTGACCTCGTTCTCCAGGAGCACCGGCAGCGAGAGCCGCCTGCGCAGTTCGGCGACGAGCGCCGAGTGCCAGGCCGGCAGCTGCCCGGTGGCCCGCAGTTCGCCGGTGGCCGGGTCGACCAGGCCGGGCGCGCCGACCGCGATCGTGTGCAGCGCGCCGGCGCCGGCGGTGTGCGCCGTACGTTCCAGCATCGCCACCGAGCGCCGCACGGTGCGCTGCGGGTCGCCGAGGGGGTCGACGGGCAGGACGGCGCTGCCGATGGCGTTCCCCAGCAGGTCGGCCACCTCGATCGCCACGCTGTGGGTGCGCACGTCGAAGGCGGCCAGGTGCGCCCGGTCGGCGACGATCCCGTACACCCGCGCGTTGGGGCCGCGCCGGTCGGCTCCCGTCTCGCCGACCACCGCGATCAGCCCGGACTCCTGCAGCCGCTCCACCAGGTCGGCGACGCTGGGACGGGACAGCCCGGTCAGCGACTTGAGCTGGGCGGCCGTCAACGGGCCCTCGCGCTGCAGCAGTTCCAGCGCCAGCCGGTCGTTGATCGCCCGGGCCGTGCGGGGTGACGCGGTACGCCCGGCGTGGGATCGGATGGCGGTCATGGACGGATCCTTCCAGAAGCCGGCGCGGGAGCAAGGGCGGGCGGGGCCGGACCCGGCCCGGGCCGGACCGGGTGCGCGGTCCTGGCCGGAGGCAGTCTATCTTTCAGGAAGCCTGCCTGATAATTTATGCCGAGAACCGGGGCGGGACCAGACTGGGAGGGAACATGCCGACGAAGCCGACGACCCCGACGGGGAAGACCGACCCACGACTGCGGCGAGCCCATCTCGCCGTCGCCGCGGTGTTCGCCGTGCACGGCGCGGTGACCGGCAGCTTCGCCACCCGGGTGCCCTGGATCCAGGAGCACGCCGGGCTCAGCGCGGGACAACTCGGCTTCGCGCTGGTCTTCGCGGCCCTCGGTGCCTCCGTCGCCATGCCGCTCGCCGCCCGCATCGCCCACCACATGGGCATGCGCAACGCGCTGCGCCTCCTGCTGGGCCTGTGGTGCGCCTCGCTCGCCCTCCCCGCCCTCTCCCCCCGACTCGGCTGGCTGTGCGGGGCGATGTTCGTCTACGGGGCCTCGGCCGGCATGGCCGACGTCGTCATGAACGCCCAGGGCGTCGAGGTCGAGGAACGCCTCGGCCGCTCGGTCATGTCCGGGCTGCACGGCATGTGGAGCGCCGGCACGCTGGTCGGCTCCCTCTTCGGCGTCCTCGCCGCCCACGCCGGACTCGACGCGCGCGTCCACCTCGGCATCGGCGCCGTCCTGCTCGTCGTCCTCGGCCAAATGGCCTGCGGCGGGGTGCTCGACCTGCGGCCCGCCGCCACCGAGGAGGCCCCCGCGCGCTTCGCCCTGCCGCCGCGCGCGGCCCTGGTCATCGGTGCCATCGGCTTCTGCGCCGTCTTCGCCGAGGGCGCCAGCATGGACTGGAGCGCGGTCTACCTCCGCGACGTCGCCGGCGCCTCCCCCGGCGTCGCCGCCGCCTCCTACACCGCCTTCGCCTGCACCATGGCCGCCTCCCGCCTCCTGGGCGACCTCGTCGTCCGGCGCTTCGGGGCGGTCCGCACCGTACGGGCCGGCGGCCTGCTCGCCACGGTGGGCGGCGTCCTCGTCGCCACGGCGGTCAACCGGGTCACCGCCATCGCGGGCTTCGCCCTCATCGGCGTGGGCATCGCCGTCGTCGTCCCGCTGTGCTTCGCGGCGGCCGGGCGCAGCGGGCCCAACCCGAGCCAGGCCATCGCCGGCGTCGCCACGGTCACCTACACCTCCGGCCTGGTGGCACCCGCCGCCATCGGCTCCATCGCGCAGGCCAGCTCCCTGCAGATCTCCTTCGGGCTCGTCACGCTGCTCGCCGCCGGGCTCGCCGTCGGCGCGGGCGTGCTCCGCAGCGCGGGCACGGTCTCCGTGGAGCACGACCGCAAACCCGTGGCGGCCACGACCCCGCAGGCCTAGCGTGCCGCCCATGCACACGCGGATCTTCCTGGAGACCGAGCGGCTGCGGCTGCGGTACTTCACCGACACCGACGCGGACGCCGAACTGCTCGTCGCGCTCGACAGCGACCCCGAAGTCATGCGCTACCTGGGCGATGGGCGCCCCACGCCCTCCGACGTCATCCGGCACGACGTGCTGCCCCGCTTCGCGCGCTCCCAGGTCTGGGCCGCAGAGGAACGCTCCACCGGGGCGTTCGTCGGCTGGTTCGCCCTGACCCCCCGCCCCGGCGGGCCCGCCGACGACCTCGAACTCGGGTACCGCCTGCGGCGCGCCGCCTGGGGCCGCGGCTACGCCACGGAGGGCTCGCGCGCCCTGGTCCGCAAAGCCTTCACAGAGCTCGGCGCGGGGCGCGTGTACGCGGAGACGATGTTCGTCAACGCGCGGTCGCGGAGGGTGATGGAGAAGGCGGGGCTGTCGTTGGTGCGGGTCTTCCACGAGGAGTGGGAGGTGGTGTTGCCGGGGGCGGAGCAGGGGGAGGTGGAGTACGCGGTGGCGCGGGACGCGTGGGTGCGGTAAGGGTGTGGCGGGGGTCGTGATGGTGCGGCGCCGTTGTGGTTGATGTTGGGTTTCTCCCCCACCCTCCCTCCCGATTGCCCGGCGCGATTGGTGCGGGCCTCGCACCTTGTGTTGGGGTCGGCGCCGCGCCGGCGCACTCCCCCAACCTTCGGCCGGGGGGACCCCCAGAACGCTCGCGGTTTACGTCCACATCCTTGGGCACCGCGTCCGCCGCTCGTCGTCTCCGGGCGCACCCCGACACACCCCCTCCCGTCGTATGGGCGCACAACGGCCGGTCGGGGGTGAGGAGGGGGTCCGGGTTGCCCCGAACCGCTCGCTGACCCCCACGGCCCCGCGGTTCTAGCCCGCATCATCCGGCACCGGGTCCGCCGCTCGTCCTTCCCCAGCCTTCGGCCAGGGAGCACCCCGCCACACCCCCTCCTCTCGTGTGCGCGCGCAACGGCCGGTGGGGGTATGGAGGAGTCTGAGGTTGCCCCGAACCCCTCTCTGACCGCCGCGGCCCTGAGGATTGCGCCAACGTCATTCGGCATCGGGTTCGCCGCTTGTCTTCGCCAGCCTTCGGTCAGGGAGACAACCCGTCACCCGCCTCCCCCTAACGCGGGCACGTGACGGCCGGTGGGGGTCAGATGGGCAACCGGGGTACCCCGGAACGTTCTGTGCCCCCACAGTTCGGTTCGCGCCGACGTTCGGCAAGAGGTTCGCCCCCCGTCTCCTCCAACCTGCGGCCAGGGGAGCACCTCACCACACCCCTCCTCTTGTGCGGGCGCAGGGTGTCCCGTTGGGGATGCGTCGGACAGGTGCGGTGCCCCCGGACTGCCTTGTAACCACCCACCGGCCGTTGGTCGCTGTTGATACGGAGGGGGTGGGGGAGGTGGGGGCACCCCCGGCCGAAGGCTGGGGGAGGGTGGGCGTTCTGGACGCTGACGTGTATTTGATGTGCGGCACAGACAGCACCGACAAGTGCTGCCCGCCATGCACATAAATATGCGGTACAGAATGGCCACCCCGGAGGCCCCGCCCCCGGCCCACCCAGTCACAGAGCGCAGGCCCGCACCAACCATGCCGGGCAATCGGGCGGGCGGGTGGGGGAGAAACCCCAACATCAACCACAACGGCGCCGCACATGACAACGGACCCGGGCACACAACGACGGGCGGGCACAATCTGACTCACCCGATCCGGGGACCGCACGGCCGCCGTGCCGTGCCCGCCGCCCGGCCTGCTGGGACGCTGTGCGCATGACGACGGCACGGCGGCCGGCTCCGGTGGGGGTGGGCCAGGTGGTGGCGCGCATGCGCGCGCTCGGCACGGCGCTCCCGCCGCGGGACGGGGTGGCGGTGTTCAACCGCGTCTACCTGTCCGTGACGGAGGAACTGGACGGCTGCCTGACGGGCGGCGGCTTCGGGGATCCCGTCGCCGCCGCCGTGCTGGCCGCCCGCTTCGCCGAGCGCTACCTGCGGGCGGTCGACGGCGCGGCCGACCGCCGTGCCGTGCCGGCCTGCTGGCGGCCGTTGCTGCAGTTGCGGGGCCACCGCGGCATCCGCCCGGTGCAGTTCGCGCTGGCCGGGATCAACGCGCACGTGGGGCACGACCTCGCGCTCGCGGTGGTGGACACCTGCACGGCGCTGGAGTGCGAACCGCCGTCCCTGGAACGGGACTTCGACCGCGTGGGGGATCTGCTGACGTCCGTGGAGGAACGCGTCAGGGAGGAGCTGATGCCCGGCCCCGACCTGCTGGACCTCGCCGACCCGCTGACCCATCTCGCGGGTTCGTGGAGCCTGGAGCGCGCGCGGGACGCGGCGTGGGCCGCGTCCCGTGTGCTGTGGTCCCTGCGCGGAATGCCGGAGGTGCACGAGGAGTTCGCAGAGAAGCTCGACGCGGGCGTCGGGCTGGTCGGGCGCTTCCTGCTGACCCCGCTGGGCCGCTGAGGGGTGGGGGTCAGTCCTCGTCGAGCATGACCGGCGCGATCTCGTCGTAGAGGTCGCCTGGGCCCGGGTTGGTGGGGTCCGTGGCGCCGCCGAACTGGTGCATCACGCCCCACACGGCGTTGAGCGCGGTCTGCACGGCGCCCTCGGCCCAGCCGGCCGTCCAGGAGATGTCGTCGCCGGCGAGGTAGATGCCGCGCTTGTCCTCGGGGAGGGTGTCCTGCATGAAGTGGGTGAACAGGCGCCGCTGGTAGCGGTAGTGGCCGGGCAGGTTCGCCTTGAACGCGCCCATGAAGTAGGGCTCGTTCTCCCAGGACACGGTCACCGGGTTGCCGATGATGTGGCGCCGGATGTCGACCTTGGGGTAGATCTCGCCGAGCGACTTGAGCATGACCTCCATGCGCTCGGAGGCGCTGAGCGGCAGCCACTTGAGGCTGTCGTCGCACCAGGTGTACGACAGGCAGATCACGGCCGGTTCGCCTGGCCCGTTGTCGAGCAGGTAGGTGCCGCGGGTCATCCGGTCGGTGAGCGTCATGCTCATCACGTCCCGGCCGGTCTGCTCGTCCTTGTCGAGCCAGAACGGCCGGTCGACGGGCACGAAGAGCTTGCTGGACTCCATGTAGTGGGTGCGCTCGATCGCCGTCCAGTGGTCGATCGGGAAGAGCGAGTCATCGCAGTCGATCTTGCTGAGCAGCATCCAGCTCTGCGCGGTGAAGATCGCGGCGCGGTAGGTGCGGATGTCGCCGTCGGCGTCGGTGACGGTGATCCGGTTGCCCGCGGTGCGGTGCAGCCGGGTCACGGCCGGACGGGGGGCGCCGCCGTGCAGCGACTTCAGGGAGGTTCCGTGCGGCCAGTGGACGATCTTGCCCGGCTCGCGCTCCCACAGCCGCAGCGGCAGCTGCTGGCTGCCCCCGACGATGCCGCGGTGGTGGTCGTCGGCCTCGGTGTAGACGACGCGCAGGATCTCCAGGATGGAGTTGGGGAAGTCGGTGTCCCAGCCGCCGGTGCCGAAGCCGACCTGGCCGAAGATCTCGCGGTGCCGGAAGGACGCGAACGCCTCGGAGTCGCAGAGGAAGCCGTAGAAGGTCTGGTTGTCGAGCTTCTCGACGAGCTTCGCCCAGATCTCGCGGATGCGCGGGACGTCGCGCTCGCGCATGGCGCGGTTCATGTCGGAGAAGTCCGCGCCCTCCTCCAGGCAGGCGTTCCAGGCGTGCGCGACGTCGCGGTAGACCTGGGGCAGGTCGTCGATGGTCTCGGCGTAGTGGGACTCCCCCTTGAGGTCGACGACGGTCGACGGGGTCTCGGGGGCGAGCGGGTTGGGGAAGGGCCTGGTCTCCAGGCCCGCCAGGTCGATGTAGTGCTGCAGGGCGGTGGAGGACGGCGGGAAGCGCATCGCGCCCATCTCGGCGGTCAGGTTCTCGTCGCAGCCCTCGAAGCCGACGGTGCGCAGCCGGCCGCCGATCCGGTCGGCCTCGTAGACGACGGGCCGCAGGCCCATCTTCATCAGCTCGTACGCGGCGACGATGCCGGACAGGCCGCCGCCGATGACCGCGACCTCGGCGCCGTGCCCGGTCGCCGGTATGGAGCCGAGGCCCGCGGGGCTCGCCAGGAAGTCGTCGTACGCGAACGGGAAGTCCGGGCCGAACATGGTGATCGGCGGGGCCGACCGCACCTCGGGGTGCTGCTCGTCGTGGACCGCGGTGGGCACCGTGGACGTCATGGCGTGGTTCTCCTGGCTGTGGAGCGGTGGGGCGGGGCGGTGTCGGGGGGGCGGGATCAGCCCAGCGAGCGGTACAGCTCGGGGCGGCGGTCCTCGAGGTAGGGGGTCTCCTCGCGGACCGCGCGCAGGAGTTCCGGGTCGGCGTCGGCGACGACCAGTTCCTCGGTGGCTCCGGCCCGGGCGCGTACGGCGCCGTCGGGTCCGGCGAGGCAGCTCTGCCCCGCGAAGTCGAAGTCGCCCTCGGGACCGCAGCGGTTGGCGTAGGCGACGTGCAGCTGGCTCTCGTACGCGCGGGCGGGCACCAGGGTCTGCGGGACGAACTCGTAGGGCCGCATCAGCGCGGTGGGCACGGCGAGCAGCTGGGTGCCGGCGAGGGCGTGGGCCCGCACGGTCTCCGGGAACTCGACGTCGTAGCAGATGAGGAGGCCGATCCGGACGCCGTCGAGGTCGGCCTGGACGACGGCCTCGTCGCCCGGCGTGAACCAGGTGCGCTCGAAGGCGCCGAAGAGGTGGGTCTTGCGGTAGTTGGCGAGGCGCCCGCCGTCCGGGCCGATCAGCTGGGCGGAGTTGAAGACGGCGGAGCCGTCGCGCTCCGGGTAGCCGTAGACGATGCCGAGGCCGTGCGCGGCGGCGATCCGGGCGATCCGGGCGGCGGCGGGCCCGTCGGCCGTCTCGGCGAGCTCCGGTACGGCGTCGCCGAGGGCGTAGCCCGTCAGGTACATCTCGGGCGTGACGAGCAGGCGGGCTCCCGCTGCGGACGCCCGGCGCGCGGCGGCGTCGAGCGCGGCCAGGCTGTCGTCCACCGAGGAGGGGACGCCGCTCGGGCCTTGGTACAGCGCGGTGCGCAGCGGCGCCATGGAGCCTCTTTCGCCTGGTGGAAGCCGGTTTCGGGTCTGCCTCGACGGTACGATCGCGGGCCTGGCGGCGACAAGACGCGTCCGTTGCGCACCGACCGTCGATTCGTTGCGCGCCGGAGCCCGGCGGCGGCGATTCGTTGCACGGCGGCGCCGCGGCGGCCCTCCCCCGCCGGTGTACCGGCGGTCACCCCTCCGGCTGGTCGGGCGCCCCCGAGTAGCGGCGCAGCAGCGGCGACAGCACCAGCACGGACTTGGTGCGCTCGACGAAGGGCTCGCCGGCGATCCGCTCCAGGACGCGTTCGAAGTGGCGCACGTCGGCGGCGTAGATCTGGACGACGGCGTCCGCCTCGCCGGTGACGGTGGAGGCGGAGGCCACCTCGGGGTAGCGCGACAGGCCGCGCCGGATGTCCTCGGGCGAGGTGTTGTGCCGGCAGTAGAGCTCGACGAACGCCTCCGTCTCCCAGCCCAGCGCGGAGGGCTCGACGCGGACGGTGAAGCCCGTGATGGCGCCCTCCGCCAGCAGCCGGTCGACCCGGCGCTTGACGGCGGGGGCGGAGAGCCCGACGAGGCCGCCGATGTCGGCGAAGGAGCGCCGGGCGTCCTCGGCGAGGGCGTGGACGATGCGTTCGTCGAGTTCGTTCAGTCGCACTGGGGGTGGGTCACTTCTCTTCGCGAGCGAGCGGGGGACGGCGCGTGCCGTACGCGCACCAGCCTACGAGGCGGACCGCCGCCCTTCCCGCGAGGCACTCCCCGGTGACCGCGCCGGGGCAAGGCGGCGAACCCCGCGCCGCCGCCCGGGCGCCGTCCGCTTCCGCGGCCGGGGCGCCCGGGCCGGGTGCTTACTGCCAGCTCGCGTGCAGCGGCTTGCCCTCGGCGTAGCCGGCGGCGCTCTGGATGCCGACGACGGCCTTGTCGGCGAACTCGGCGAGGTCGGCGGCGCCGGCGTAGGTGCAGGAGCTGCGGACCCCCGCGATGATCGAGTCGATCAGGTCCTCCACACCCGGGCGGGCCGGGTCGAGGAACATCCGCGAGGTGGAGATGCCCTCCTCGAAGAGCCCCTTGCGGGCGCGGTCGTACGCGGACTCCTCGCTGGTGCGGTTGGCCACGGCGCGGGCGGAGGCCATGCCGAAGCTCTCCTTGTACGGCCGTCCGTCGGCGGTCTGCTGCAGGTCGCCGGGCGACTCGTAGGTGCCCGCGAACCAGGAGCCGATCATGACGTTGGACGCGCCGGCGGCGAGCGCCATGGCGACGTCGCGCGGGTGCCGGACGCCGCCGTCGGCCCAGACGTGCTTGCCGTACCGGGCGGCCTCGGCGGCGCACTCCAGGACGGCGGAGAACTGGGGCCGGCCCACGCCGGTCATCATGCGGGTGGTGCACATGGCACCGGGGCCCACACCGACCTTGACGATGTCGGCGCCGGCCTCGATCAGGTCGCGGACGCCCTCGGCGGAGACGACGTTGCCGGCCACGACGGGCACCCGCGGGTCCAGGGCGCGGACGGCCTTCACGGCCTGGATCATGCTCTCCTGGTGGCCGTGGGCGGTGTCGACCACGAGGGTGTCGACCCCCGCGTCGAGCAGTTGCTTGGCCTTGCCCGCGACGTCGCCGTTGATGCCGACGGCGGCGGCGACGCGCAGCCGCCCGCCGGCGTCGGTGGCCGGGGTGTACAGGGTGGCGCGCAGCGCCGCCTTGCGGGTGAGGATGCCGGCCAGCCTGCCGTCGGCGTCGACGGCGGGGGCGAGCTTGCGGTTGGCGTCCTCCAGGCGGTTGAAGGCCTCGCGCGGGTCGATGTCCGCGGGCAGCAGCAGGAGGTCCCTGGACATCACCACGGAGACCTGGGTGAAGCGGTCCACGCCGGTGAGGTCGTGCTCGGTGACGACGCCGACCGGGCGGCCGTCCTCGACGACGACGGCGGCGCCGTGCGCCCGCTTGGGCAGCAGCGCGAGGGCGTCGGCGACGGTGGCGTGCGGGCCGAGCACGATCGGGGTGTCGAGCACGTGGTGCCGCTGCTTCACCCAGGTGATCACCTCGGTGACCACGTCGATCGGGATGTCCTGCGGGATGACGACCAGTCCCCCGCGCCGGGCGACGGTCTCGGCCATCCGGCGTCCCGCGATGGCGGTCATGTTGGCGACCACGAGCGGGATGGTGGTGCCGGTGCCGTCGGGGGCGGAGAGGTCGACCGCCTGGCGGGAACCCACCGCCGAGCGGCTGGGGACCATGAACACGTCGTCGTACGTCAGGTCGTACGGAGGCTTTGCATCATTGAGGAAACGCACGTACTTCATTTTTGCACGGACGGAGCCGAATCGGACACGGAGGAAACTCCGGCGATCACGAAGGGTCGTCCGTAGGTTCCTCCAAGACGACCTGGAGGGGCGGCACGGCCGGGGCGCGGAAGGCCGCCGCGTCCTCGAGGACCCGGCGCGCCGTCCGCCACTCCCCCGGTTCGGCCGCCGCGAAGTCGTGCCAGCCGCGGACGACCAGCCGCAGCCCGCCCGGCTCGGAACCGGGCAGGTCGGTGAGGCAGTCGTAGAGGGCGTCCCAGTTGCGGCCGAACCAGCCGGGCAGCCGCAGCTGCTCGGCGCAGCGCTCCATGAACGCGCTCTTGGTGGTGACCCCCTGCAGGTCCAGCACCGTCGTCGCCGTCATCTGCGGACCGCCCTGAAGGTCTTGTAGTGGTCGTCGGTGTAGTAGGCCTCCCCGTCGGCGCCGGTGACGATGCGCCGGGCGCCGCGGTCCGGTGCCCCCGGGGTCGGCACGGTGTACTCGCGGTAGTAGTTGCTCGGGCGTTTCGGCAGGATGCCCTCGAAGTTGTGGAAGACGGTGCCGTCCTTCGCGTACGGGAAGGGCCCCCCGGCGTCGATCAGCCGGAGTGTCTCGCGGGCCTCGGGAGGCAGGCTCGCTGCGGACACCGTGGGCACCGCCGCCACGGGTTCGGCGGCGGGCCGGGAGCAGCCGGTGAGAAGCAGTACGAGGCAGCCCAGCAGGGCGACGGCGATCTCGGCGGCACGGCGGACGGGCCCGGTCGGCATGCCGCGATGCTGCCACAGCCCGCGCCGCGCGCCGCGCAGGCCACGCACACGAAGGCTAGACCTCGCGCTGCGCCTCGGGGTCGGCGCGGTCGAGGGCGGGGCGCGCCATGGGCGCGGTGGAGTCCAGCAGGTAGTCGGCGGCGGCGGTGTCCGTCACGATGCTGGTGACCAGGCCCGACCGGAGCACGGCGTCGACCGCGGCGGCCTTGCGCAGGCCGCCGGCGATGGCGAGCACCTCGGGGATGCGGCGCAGCCGGTCCGCCTCGATGGTGATGCAGCGCTCGCCCAGGTCGCGGCCGACGAGCCGGCCCTCGGCGTCGAAGAGGTGCGAGGACATCTCGGCGGCGACGCCGAGGGAGGCGTAGTGCTCGCGCTCGCCCTCGGTCAGGGCGTCGTGGACGGTGGAGATGCCGGCCGCCCAGGAGCCGATCGACACCACGGCCACGGTGACCTTGTCGAAGTAGCTCATGGCCGCCGCGATGCCGCTCTGCGCCCGCAGCGCCGCCGCGGTGGCCGGGTCGGGCAGCACCATCGGGGCGTACATGGGGTGGGCCTCGCCGCCGGAGACGGCCGCGGCGGTGCGGACCGCCTCGACCGAGCCGCGGTCGGCGGTGCCCGCGTCGTACACGCCGGTGAGCTGGACGACCGTGCACGGCGGCAGCCGGTCGAGGGCGTTGGCCATGGTGATGATCGAGCGTCCCCAGGCGAGGCCGAGGACGTCGCCCTCGCTGACCAGTTCACCCAGCAGCTGCGCGGCGACCGCGCCCAGGTTCTCCGGGTCGGGGCCGTCGGTCTCGTCGGCCGGCGACTCGACGACGACGGCGTGCCGCAGTCCGTAGCGGGCCCGCAGGGCGTCCGAGCGCTCGGCGTCGAGTTCCGCGGGGACCCTGATCTCGATGCGCACCAGGTCGCGTTCGAGGGCGGTCTCCAGGACCCGGGCCACCTTGAAGCGGCTCACGCCGAACTCCTCGGCGATCTGGATCTTGGACTTTCCCTCCAAGTAGAAGCGGCGTGCCATCGCCGCCGCCTGGACCATCTCGCCGGGGCCCATGCGCACCCCGGTGCGGCCTGTGGTCACGTTCTCTCCCCAGTTGCCCATCTGATCGGCTCCGCGCTCATCCTCGCACGTACTCCGGAGTACCGGGGCACGGTGCCCACGGAGTGGTCAGTGCGCGGACGGCGCCCGGGCGGCGCGCGGTCAGTGCGCGCAGGCGGCCGCCGCCTGCTTGCGCAGCCCCCGTACCGCCTCGGCCGGGTCCTCGGCGCCGTAGACGGCGGAACCGGCGACGAAGACGTCCGCTCCCGCCTCGGCGCAGCGCTCGATGGTGGAGGCCGAGACGCCGCCGTCGACCTGCAGCCACAGGTCGAGTCCGTGCCGGTCGATCAGCTTCCTGGCCCGGCGGATCTTGGGGAGCATGATGTCGAGGAAGGCCTGGCCGCCGAAGCCCGGTTCCACGGTCATGATCAGCAGCATGTCGAGCTCGGGCAGCAGGTCCTCGTAGGGCTCGACCGGCGTGGCGGGCCTGAGGGCCATCGAGGCCCGGGCGCCCTTCGCGCGGATCTCCCGGGCCAGTCGCACCGGCGCGGCGGCCGCCTCCACGTGGAAGGTGACGGAGCCCGCGCCCGCCTCGACGTAGGCCGGGGCCCAGCGGTCCGGGTCGGCGATCATCAGATGGCAGTCGAGGGGGGTCCGCGTCGCCTTGGCGAGCGACTCCACGACCGGCACGCCGAGCGTCAGGTTGGGGACGAAGTGATTGTCCATCACGTCGACGTGGAGCCAGTCCGCGCCCTCGACGGCCCGCGCCTCCTCGGCAAGGCGCGCGAAGTCGGCGGAGAGGATACTGGGGTTGATCTGGACGGCCATGCGTCCAGTATGGCGGTGCCCGCCCCCTCCCCGCGCACCGGGCGCACGGCTGTGGACAACCACCTCGCGTCCCTTGCGGGTGTCGGACGGCGGGGAACCGGCCGCTCCGCGCGCCGGTACGTGAGCATCGGCCCCGGCCCCGGACAGCGGTGACCGCCCGCGCCGGGCGCGGGCGGTCACGGGGGCACGGCGTTCGTCACGCGTTGGGGCGCTTGCCGTGGTTGGCGCCCTTCTTCTTCCGGGCGCGTCGCTTGTTGCCTCGCTTGGACATGATGCCCAACCCTCTCATAAGGGATGTTTCGGCCGCGGTCAGTCTATGACCGCGCCTGGCGGACGGCACATCATCAGCGATCCGGGGCGCGGACGCCGGGTCAGTCCGGGAAGTGCTCGCGCATGAAGGCGTTGCGGAAGACCCCCGCCGGGTCCTGCCGGGCCACGAGCGCCCGGAAGTCGTCGTAGCGCGGGTAGAGCCCGCGCAGCGCGGCGGGCGCCGGCGTGAAGAGCTTGCCCCAGTGCGGGCGGGCGGAGAAGGGGCGCAGGGCCTCCTCGACGACCTGGACCGACCGCGCCACCGCCGCGGCGTCCGGGGTCCAGGTGAAGTGGAAGGCGACGCTGTCCCGTCCGTACGCGGGGCTGAGCCACAGGGAGTCGGCCGCCACGGTGCGGATCTCGCCGATCAGCACCTCGGACGAGAACCGCTCCCGCACCCGCCACAGGGCGTCGAACGCCGCCACGGCGTCGCCCCGGTCGACGAAGAACTCCGACTGGATCTCCTCGCCGCTGCTCGGCGTGAACTCCAGCCGGAAGTGCGGCAGCCGTGCGTACCAGGGGCCGGCGAGGCCCTGCTGCGGCGTGCAGTGCGTGCCGGGCATGCCCGGGATGGGGTGCCGCGGCCCGTCGGCGGCGGTGGCCCCGAACCACGTCCGCGGTGCGGGCTCCGCGCCGTCGGCGTCGACCCGCTCCTTCAGCCACACCTGGTCGGCGGCCCGGTCCCGCCAGCGGGTGAAGACCGACACGCTGTACCCGGCGGCCATCACGGCGTCGAAGTTCCCCCGGAACTCCTCCCCCGGCATGTCCTCGTAGACGGTCTGGCGCACGGCGAAGGCCGGGACGAGGTCGAGGGTCAGGCGGGTCACGACGCCCAGGGCGCCCAGGGCGACGACGGAGCCGTCGAAGTCGTCCTCGCCGCGCCGGACCTCGGTGAGCTCGCCGTCGGCGGTGACCATGGTCAGCCCCCGGACCGCGCCGGCCAGGCTCCGCCGCCCGGTGCCCGAGCCGTGCGTGCCGGTGGCGCACGCCCCGGCCACCGAGATGTGCGGCAGCGAGCCGAGGTTGTGCAGCGCCAGGCCCGCCTCGTCGATCGCGTGGACGATCTCGCCGAAGCGCAGCCCCGAACCGACCGTGGCGGTACGGGCGGTGCGGTCGACGTCGATCAGCGCGGGCAGCCGCGAGGTCGAGACGTGCTCGCCGTCGGTGTCGGCGACGGTGCTGAAGGAGTGCCGGGTGCCCAGCGCGCGCACCCGCCGGGACCGGGCCACGATCTCCTGCAGCTCGGCGACGGACTCGGGGTGGTGGAGCCTTCGTGCGGTGAAGGCGACGTTGCCGCCCCAGTTGCTCTCCGCGGACATCGCGGTCGTTCCTTCCTGTCCGGCCCCGCCGCCGGCCGCCGCGCGGCGCGCGGCCTGCCGGGACGGCGGTTCGGGGCCTGCCGTTCCGGTTCGATTCTCGCCGCTGCGGCCGGGGGCGGAGGACCGGGGTGGGGCACAGGAGTGGGACGCGGCCCCTGGCACGCCGGGCGCGACCCTTCCTTCAAGTATTGACGTGACCCCGTCACCCTGGCATGGTCTAGACCTAGCTGGGCTCAACGGGACGGTGCAGCAGGAGAGTTCGCGCCGCCCTGGACACGACGCACGCCGCGCCGCGCCCGTGCGTGACCTCCTCGCGACCACCCGCGCCCGCCGTGCGGAGCACCCCCACGAAGCTCCCTCCCCCCACGACCACGGCCCCGGGCCGGGTAAGGAGCGACTCACCCATGTCCACGTCCCTCGCCGGACGGCTGCCCGCAGGGCGTACCGCCCTCGGCCCGTCCGCGGTGTTCGCCGTCCTCGCGGCGCTCCTGGCCACCCTGTTCGTCGCGACGCCGACCGCCCGCGCCGCGGACGGCCAGATCAGCGGCCTGGCGGGCAAGTGCGTCGACGTCGCCGGGGCGAACAACGCCAACGGCACCGCCGTACAGCTCTACGACTGCAACGGAACCGGCGCCCAGCGCTGGTCCAACCCCGGCGACGGCACGCTGCGCGCGCTCGGCAAGTGCCTCGACGTCGTCGACCGCAGCACCGCCGACGGGGCCGCGGTCCAGCTGTGGGACTGCTCCGGCAGCGCCAACCAGCAGTGGGTCGTCACCGCGGCGCGCGACATCGTCAACCCCGCCGCCAACAAGTGCCTGGACGTCCGCGGCAACACCTCCGCCAACGCCACCCGGCTGCAGATCTGGACCTGCACGGGCGCCGCGAACCAGAAGTGGAACGCCCCCGCCAGCGGCGGTGGCGGCGGTACGAACCCGTCCGGATTCGTGGTCAGCGAGTCCCAGTTCAACCAGATGTTCCCGGGCCGCAACGGCTTCTACACCTACAGCGGCCTGGTCGCGGCGCTGAGTTCCTACCCCGGCTTCGCCAACTCCGGCAGCGACACCGTGAAGAAGCAGGAGGCCGCCGCCTTCCTGGCCAACGTCAGCCACGAGACGGGCGGCCTGGTGTACGTGGTCGAGCAGAACACCGCCAACTATCCGCACTACTGCGACTGGGGCCAGCCCTACGGCTGCCCGGCCGGTCAGGCCGCCTACTACGGCCGCGGCCCGATCCAGCTCAGCTGGAACTTCAACTACAAGGCCGCCGGCGACGCCCTCGGCATCGACCTGCTGGGCAACCCCTGGCGCGTGGAGCAGGACGCGGCCGTCGCCTGGCGCACGGGGCTGTGGTACTGGAACACCCAGAGCGGCCCCGGCACCATGACCCCGCACAACGCCATGGTGAACCAGGCCGGCTTCGGGCAGACCATCCGTTCCATCAACGGCTCGCTGGAGTGCGACGGCCGCAACCCGGCGCAGGTGCAGAGCCGCGTGAGCAAGTACCAGCAGTTCACGGCGATCCTCGGGGTCGGCCAGGGCGCCAACCTCTACTGCTGAACCACCGCCGCCGAACCCCGCCGCGCGGGTGCGGTCCGGACGTCCGGACCGCACCCGCGCGCGGTCATTCCCCGGTGCGGCGCAGCAGGGCGAGGTACATCGCGTCGGTGCCGTGCAGGTGGGGCCAGAGCTGGACGTCGGGGCCCTCGCCGAGGTCGGGGACCCCGGGCATGAGGGGGCGGGCGTCGACCCATTCGGCCGCGACCGCGCCCGGACGCCCGAGGACGTCCTCCACGACGGCACGGGTCTCGTCCGGGTGCGGGGAGCAGGTCGCGTAGCCGACGACCCCGCCGACGCGCACCGCGCGCAGGGCGGACTCCAGCAGGCCGCGCTGCAGGGGCGCGAAGCCCGGGACGTCCTCGGCGCGCCTGCGCCAGCGCGCCTCGGGGCGCCGGCGCAGGGCACCGAGACCGGTGCAGGGCACGTCGACCAGGACGCGGTCGAAGGCACCGGGACGCCAGGCGGGACGGGTGCCGTCGGCGACGATCACCTCGAACGGCCCGGGGTTGCCCGCCAGGGCGCGGGCGACGAGCCGGGCCCGGTGCGGCTGCTTCTCGGAGGCGACCAGGGCCGCCCCGCGCTCCGCGGCGAGCGCGGCAAGCAGGGCCGCCTTGCCGCCGGGACCGGCGCAGCCGTCCAGCCAGATCCGGTCGGGGCCGTCGCCGAGCGGTGCCGCGGCCAGGGCGGCGGCGACCAGCTGGCTGCCCTCGTCCTGGACGCCGGCGCGGCCTTCGCGCACCGCCTCGATGGCCGCGGGGTCGCCGCCCTCGGCCAGCCGGACCGCCCAGGGGGACCAGCGGCCGGGGAGGGTGCTGTCCGCGGGAAGCGCGTCGGCGAGTTCCTGCGGGGTCGCGCGGCCGGGACGCGCGACGAGGGTGACCTCGGGGCGCTCGTTGTCGGCGGCGAGCAGTTCCTCCATGCCGGCCCGGCCCCCGCCGAGGGCGTCCCACAGCGCCGAGACGACCCAGCGCGGGTGCGAGTGGACGACGGCGAGGTGGTCCTCGGGGTCCTCGTCGTAGGGCGGCGCCACCTCGTCCAGCCAGGCGTCCAGGTCCCGCGCGGCGATCCGGCGCAGCACCGCGTTGACGAACTTCGCCCGCCCGTCGCCGAGGACCACACGGGCCAGCTCGACGGTGGCGGAGACGGCGGCGTGGGTGGGGATGCGGGTGCCCAGCAGCTGGTGGGCGCCGAGCGAGAGCACGTCCAGCACGGGCGGGTCGACCTCGCGCAGCGGCCGGTCGACACAGGCCGCGATCACGGCGTCGTAGGTGCCCCGGCGGCGCAGGGTGCCGTACACCAGCTCCGTGGCGAGGGCGGCGTCGCGCCGGTCGAACGCACGGCCCTTGCGCGCGGCCTCGGCCTCCGCCTCGCGCAGCAGCGCAGGCAGGACGAGGTTGGCGTACGCGTCCCGCTCGTCGACCGCCCGCAGCGCCTCGAACGCCAGGATGCGCACGGGGTCGCGCTGGGGCTTGCGGTACGGGCGGCCGCCCTGCGGGGGCCCTCCCTGGTTGCGGCCCTGACGGGCGGCGGGACGCGGTCGGCGGCGTGACGGTTCGCTCACGTGGAAGGTGCTCCGGGAGTGTCGGTGGTACGGCGGGGCGCGGTGCGCCCCGCTTCGAGCGTACGTGGGGGCGCGGTCAGCCGCCGAGCCGCTCCCCGGAGGGGACGCGGACGCCGCGCGCCCAGTCGGCGGCGGGCATCGGCTTCTTGCCCTGCGGACGCACCTCGCCGAGCTCCACGGCGTGGCTGCCGGTGCCCACGTACACCGCGCGCTTGGTGACCTCCAGTTCGCCGGGCGCCAGGTCGGTGCGCTCGGGCAGCGGCGTGACGGGACCGAGCTTGAGGCGTTCGCCGCCGAAAACGGTCCAGGCGCCGGGCGCTGGGGTGCAGCCGCGGACCACCCGGTCGACCCGCAGGGCCGGGGCGCTCCAGTCGACGCGGGCGTCGTCGACGGTGATCTTGGGAGCCAGGCTGACGCCCTCGGCGGGCTGCGGCCGGGCGACCAGCGTGCCGTCCTCGATGCCGTCCATGGTGGCGGCGAGCAGCTTCGCGCCGCTGTGCGAGAGCCGGGTGAGCAGGTCGCCGCTGGTGTCGCGGGGCCGGACGTCCTCGGTGACGACGCCGTACACCGGCCCGGAGTCCAGGCCCTCCTCGATGAGGAAGGTCGCGGCCCCGGTGACCTCGTCGCCCGCCATGACGGCGTGCTGCACGGGGGCGGCGCCGCGCCAGGCGGGCAGCAGGGAGAAGTGCAGGTTGACCCAGCCGTGGGCGGGCACGTCGAGGGCGACGCGGGGCAGCAGCGCGCCGTAGGCGACGACCGGGCAGCAGTCGGGGGCGATCTCCCGGAGCCGGGCCAGGAAGTCCTCGTCGCGGGGCTTCGCGGGCCGCAGGACCTCGATGCCGGCCTCCTCCGCGCGTTGGGCCACCGGACTGGCGACGAGCTTGCGGCCGCGTCCGGCGGCGGCGTCGGGCCGGGTGACCACGGCGACGACCTCGTGCCGGCCGGAGGCGATCAGGGCGTCGAGGGCGGGGACGGCGACCTCGGGGGTGCCGGCGAAGACGAGCCTCATGCGTGCGGGATGCCTTTCTGCGGTGCGCGGCCCTACAGTGCGCGGCCGAACGTGCTGTGCGGGGAAACGCGGACCTGGGGCACGGGCCGGCCGGCCCACTCGGCCTCGCGTATCGCCTTCATCGCGGCCTTGCGCTGCTCGCGGTCGAGGCGGTCGATGAAGATGATGCCGTCGAGGTGGTCGGTCTCGTGCTGGATGCAGCGGGCGAGCAGCTGGGTGCCCTCGACGGTCACCGGGTCGCCGTACATGGTGAAGCCCTTGGCGACGACGCCGTACGCGCGCTTGGTGTCGAAGCGCAGCCCGGGCAGGGACAGGCAGCCCTCGGGGCCGTCCTGCTCCTCCTCGCTCAGGCTGAGGTCCGGGTTGACCAGATGGCCCAGCTCGCCGTCGACGTGGTACGTGAACACCCGCAGCGAGACGCCGATCTGAGGTGCCGCCAGGCCGGCGCCCGGGGCGTCCTTCATGGTCTCCTCGAGATCCTTGACGAGGGTGCGCAGTTCCTTGTCGAAGACGGTCACGGGCTGCGCCGCCATGCGCAGCACGGGGTCGCCGAAGAGGCGGATCGGCTGGATGGACACGCTACGGCTCCGTGGTCGGACGGTGACAGGGCAACCGCACCAGTCTATGGGCCGAGGGGGTGGGGGCGCGCACCCCTGCGCACGCCCCCCGAAGGGTTCGATGCGCCCCTTATGCGTGACTCCTCGGGAGTCTGGCGCGTTGGTCAATGGAGTTTGACCCACAAGAGCCGGTTCGAGAGGCCAGTTGATGCCCGAACACGCAACTCACGACGCCCAGGCCAGGGCGAGCCTTCACCTGCTGGTGCGGGACATCGAGCGGGTCCGCCGACAGGTCGACGCGCTGCGCACCCTCACCACCCAGCTGGGCAACGTCTACCGTCCCCGGCGGGGCGGGCCGTCCGCGGGATTCGTGGTCTACGGCCGCGCCCCCGCCCCCACCGTCCGGCTCGCCCAGGAACTGCGCGACAGCGTCGAGACCCTGGTGACCGCGGCCGTCGAGTTCGACCGCTCCCTCGGCTTCAGCTGGGACGCCGTCGGCTCCGCGCTGGGCGTCACCAAGCAGGCCGTCCACCGGCGGTACGGCAACCGGCGTTCGGCCCCGGCCGGAGCCGCTGCGACGGAGGTGCACGGCGAACCCCCCGCCCCGGCGGTCGTGCCCTCGGTGCCGGCGGCCCGGGCCGTGCCCGCGCACACCGCCCCCGCCGCCCGCGACGAGGCCGTCCCCGGCGCGGTCCCCTCCCCGCGCACGGGCTGACCCGGCGGCTCCCCGGGCACGCCCGCCCCGCCGCCCGCCACGCCGACAGGACGGCCGCCGGGGCGGGCGCGCGTACGGGCGGACGGACGCACCGCGGTCAGGGCCGCCGGTGCGCCGCGGGCACCGCGGACCGGGAGCCGGCTACAACTCCAGCGCCCCCACGGTCTGCCCGCCGCTTGACTCCCCCGTCGGGCGGAAGCCCAGCCCCAGGTAGAAGCGTTCCGGGCCGTCCTCCCCGGGGTGCCAGGTGGTGGTGACCCGGCTGCCGCCGCGGCGGCGGACCTCATCCGCCACGGACCCGACGGCGAACCTCCCGTAGCCGCGGCCCTGTTCGCCCGCGGCGATGGCGAGGCGCCACAGACCGGAGCGGAGGTCCGCGCCGCTCCCGTCGGCCGAGAAGTCGATGTCGAAGAAGGCCATCAGGAAGCCGACGTTCCGTTCGCCGTCGACGATCAGCCGCGGCCAGGCCCGCTCCCCGTACGCGTACGCCTCCGCGAGGGACTTCACGACGGGCGCCACCAGGTGTTCCTGGTCGGGGCGGACCTTGAGCGCCATCGCGGCGTCGACGTTGTCCGGGGTGATCTCCGCCAGTCGGAGTCTGCTGGTCATACCCGAAACCCTAGGCCGGGGCGTCAAGCGACTTTCCCCGTTCCCCCTGTTCCCCCGCTCACCCCTTTCGCCGGCTGCCCGGCGGTCAGCCGATGTCGGGCGGGTCGATGCGGACCCGGACCGGGTCGGGCTCCTTGCGGGCTATGCGGGCGGTCTGCGCGGACTTCAGCGCGGCCGCCAGCGCGGCGCCGTTGCCCGGCGGCACACGCAGCAGCACGCGTTCCCAGCGTTCGCCGGGTGGGGTGTCCCCGGAGCGGCGGGGCCGCGCGGGGTCGGTGATCGGCAGCGGCACCGGGCCGAGGACGTCGGTGCCCTCCGGCAACCGGACCGTGGCCAAGAGGTCGGCGACGGCGGCGGGCCGGCCGCTGACCGAGGCCATCCGGGAGACCGGGGGGAAGCCCAGCTCGGCGCGTTCCGCCAGTTCCCGCACGGCGTGGCCGACCGGGTCCCAGCGGACGAGGGCCTGCACGGGACGGAGCGTGGGCTCCGCGATGACGACCACGGTGCCGCCCTCGCCGGCCGGGCGCACCAGCGCCGCCGCGGCGGCCCAGCGGCGCAGGGTCTCCTCCCCCGCCCGCAGGTCCGGACGGTTGAGCAGGGCCCAGCCGTCCAGCAGCAGCGCCGCCGCGTAGCCGCTCTCGGCGACGGGTTCCGCGCCGGGGGTCGAGATCACCAGCGCGGGCGTTCCCGGCACGGAGGCCAGCACGCCGTCGCGGCCGGAGGTCCGCACCGGCACCTTGGGGAAGGCCCGGCCCAGTTCGTCGGCGGTGCGCCGGGCGCCGACGACCTGGGCGCGCAGCCGGAACCCGCCGCACTCCTTGCAGTGCCAGCCCGCCTCTGGCCGCCCGCACCAGCCGCAGTGCGGCGCGCTCTCCCCGTCGCCGAGCTGCAGCGGCCCCGCGCAGTGCGCGCACCGGGCGGGTTCGCGGCAGCGCTCGCAGGCCAGCCGCGGCACGTAGCCCCGCCGGGGCACCTGCACGAGCACCGGGCCGCGCTGCAGTGCGTCCCGCGTCACCTGCCAGGCCACCGACGGCAGTCGTGCCGCGCGCGCGGCGGCGTCCCGCGCCTCGTCGCCCTCGCCGACCGTACGGACCATGGGCGCGGCGGCGCGCACCCGCTCGCGCGGCGCGGTCAGCGGCAAGGCCCACTGGGTGTCGACCAGTTGGGCGCCCTCCACGGTGCAGGTGAGGCCGCCGAGCAGGAAGCCCGCCCGTTCCTCGGTGGCGCGCAGCAGCAGGACGTCCCGGGCGTGCGGCTGCGGCGCGTGCTGCTCGGCGTGGCTGGAGTCCCCGTCGTCCCAGAGCACGGCGAGTCCGAGGTCGGCCACCGGCGCGAACATCGCGGCCCGGGTGCCGACGACGGCGCGTACGCTGCCCCGGCTCACCGCGAGCCAGCGGCGGTACCGCTCCTCCGGCCCGGCGTCGGCGGTCAGCAGCACATGCCGTCCCTCGCCGACCATCGCGGTCAGCGCCTCGTCGACCCGGGCGGCCGCGCGACCGTCCGGCACGACGGCGAGCGCCCCGCGTCCCGAGGCGAGCGCCGCCGCCATGGCGCGGGCGATCTCCTCGGGCCAGTACGGCCCGGGCAGTGCCGTCCACACCGCCCGCGGGGTGTCCCCGCGGGCCAGTGCCTGCAGGAACGCCGGCCCGGTCGGGTAGCGCCGCCACGGCCCCGGCTCGGGCGGGCGGGGCGCCGGCAGCGGATCCCGTACCGGCTCCGCCTCGACCTTGGCCCGGCGCGGAGGCACCGCGAGCTGGACGATGTCGGCGAGGGCCCCCGCGTAGCGGTCGGCGACGGCCCGGCACAGCCGGAGCAGGCCGGGGGTCAGCACCTCCTCGGGCGACAGGACCTGGGCGAGCGGGGCGAGCGGGCCGCGGTAGTCGCTCTCGGTCAGCCGGTCCACGATGAAGCCGTCGTGCAGTTCGCCGCCCTCGCGGCGGCCGCCCTTGCCCACCCGGCCGCCGAACCGCACGCGGACGCGCACGCCGGGCCGCGCTTCGTCGTCCATGGCGGCGGGAACCGCGTAGTCGAAGTACTGGTCGAGGTGGAGCAGGCCCTTGTCGACCAGCACGCGCGCCACCGGCAGCCCTTCGGCCAGCGCCGCCCCCCGCCAGGTGCGCGGCTTCGCGCGGGGCTCCTTGGCCTTGCGCACCGTCTCCCGGATGAGCGCGAGCTGCTCTCCCCCGTGCGGCTCCGCCGCCGGGGACACCTGGCGGTCGTCCTCGCTGCTCACAGCCTCAGTGTTACCAGAAGCCTCGGACACCCGGCCCCGCCCCGGGTGCCGGGCGGGCCCGCGAGCACGCGTCGCTCGCCCCGTGCGACGGCGCCGGCGGAGTCCGCAGACGGGCCGGCACGGTCACGCCCACTCCCGCGGCTCACACCCGTTCCCGGCGCTCCCGCGCACGCCGACGGCCCCGGACCGCGCGGGTCCGGGGCCGTCGTCAGGCCAGGGGTACGGGCCTAGAGGCCGGCCGCCCGGCGCAGCGCCTCGACGCGGTCGGTGCGCTCCCAGGTGAAGTCCGGCAGCTCACGGCCGAAGTGGCCGTACGCCGCGGTCTGGGCGTAGATCGGGCGGAGCAGTTCGAGGTCGCGGATGATCGCGGCCGGGCGGAGGTCGAAGACCTGGCCGATGGCCTGCTCGATCTTCTCGTGGTCCACGGTGTGGGTGCCGAAGGTCTCCACGAACAGGCCGACGGGCTCGGCCTTGCCGATCGCGTAGGCGACCTGGACCTCGCAGCGCGAGGCGAGGCCCGCGGCGACGACGTTCTTGGCGACCCAGCGCATGGCGTAGGCGGCGGAGCGGTCGACCTTGGACGGGTCCTTGCCGGAGAAGGCGCCGCCACCGTGACGGGCCATGCCGCCGTAGGTGTCGATGATGATCTTGCGGCCGGTGAGGCCGGCGTCGCCCATCGGGCCGCCGATCTCGAAGCGCCCGGTGGGGTTGACCAGCAGCCGGTACCCGTCGGTGTCGATCTTGATGCCGTCGTCGAGCAGCGCCTTCAGCTCCGGCTCCACGACGAACTCGCGGATGTCGGGGGCGAGCAGCGACTCCAGGTCGATGTCGCTGGCGTGCTGCGAGGAGACGACGACGGTGTCGAGGCGCACGGCCTTGTCGTCGTTGTACTCGATGGTGACCTGGGTCTTGCCGTCGGGCCGCAGGTAGGGGATGGTCCCGTTCTTGCGGACCTCGGTCAGCCGCCGGGAGAGCCGGTGCGCCAGGGTGATCGGGAGCGGCATCAGCTCGGGGGTCTCGTCGCAGGCGTAGCCGAACATCAGACCCTGGTCGCCCGCGCCCTGCCGGTCGAGCTCGTCGTCGTCGCCCTCGACCCGGCTCTCGTACGCCGTGTCGACACCCTGCGCGATGTCCGGGGACTGCGCACCGATGGAGACCGAGACACCGCAGGACGCGCCGTCGAAGCCCTTCTTCGACGAGTCGTAGCCGATGTCGAGGATCTTGTTCCGCACCAGGGTCGCGATGTCCGCGTACCCCTTGGTGGTGACCTCTCCGGCGACATGCACCAGACCGGTGGTGATCAACGTCTCGACGGCGACGCGCGAGGAGGGGTCCTCCTTGAGCAGGGCGTCGAGGATCGTGTCGCTGATCTGGTCAGCGATCTTGTCGGGGTGACCCTCGGTCACGGACTCCGAGGTGAACAGGCGGCGGGACACATCGCTCCCTGGGGTTGCAGCGGCTGCTGGCTGATCGTTGGCGGCTCGCGCGGGGCTGCGCCCGGCGGGCCATGGGTCAGTTTATCGTCCGACTCATGCGCAGGGACACGGCATCTCGCACCTTGGATATGCCGTGACCTGCGACACTGTGCATCACCTCGGGGCGGAACGCCAGTAGCGCACACGCACCGTCCCGGAGTGTCGTCAGGTCAGACGGGCGACGACCAGGTCCCACACCTGCTCGGCCAGGGCCTCCTTCGGCCCGTACGGCACGGCGGTCTCGCTGCCGTCGGCGCCGAGCACGACGGCCTCGTTCTCCTCCGACCCGAAGGCCTTGTGGTCGCCCACCTCGTTGACGACCAGCAGGTCGCACCCCTTGCGGGCGAGCTTGGCACGGCCGTTGGCCAGGACGTCGTCGGTCTCGGCGGCGAAGCCCACGACGATCTGCGCGGGGTGCGGCCGTTCGGCTGAGAGCTCGGCGAGCACGTCCGGGTTGCGCACCAGCACCAGGGGCGCGGGCTCCTCGCCGTCCTTCTTCTTGATCTTGCCCTCGACGTACCGCGCGGGGCGGAAGTCGGCGACGGCGGCCGCCATCACCACCACGTCGGCGTCGGACGCGGCCTTCAGCACGGCCTCGCGCAGCTGCACCGCCGTGCCGACGCGCACCACGTCCGCCCCGGCCGGGTCGGCGAGTCCGGTGTTGGCGGAGACCAGGGTGACCCTGGCGCCGCGGGCCAGGGCCGTACGGGCGAGGGCGTAGCCCTGCTTGCCGGACGAGCGGTTGCCCAGGTAGCGGACCGGGTCGAGGGGCTCGCGGGTGCCGCCGGCGCTGATGACGACGTGGCGCCCGGCCAGGTCGGTCTCCAGCGCGCGGGGGCCGCGCAGCAGCACCCGGCGGCAGGCCTCGAAGATCTCCGCGGGCTCGGGCAGCCGGCCCTTGCCGGTGTCGACGCCGGTGAGCCGCCCGACCGCGGGTTCCAGCACGATGGCGCCGCGGCGGCGCAGGGTCGCCACGTTCTCCTGGGTGGCCGCGTGCTCCCACATCTCGGTGTGCATGGCGGGCGCGAACACCACGGGGCAGCGCGCGGTGAGCAGGGTGTTGGTCAGCAGGTCGTCGGCGAGCCCGTGGGCCGCCTTGGCCAGCACGTCGGCGGTGGCCGGGGCGACCACGACGAGGTCCGCGCCCTGCCCGATGCGCACGTGCGGCACCTCGTGGACGCTCTCCCACACCTCGGTCGAGACGGGGTTGCCGGACAGCGCCGACCACGTGGCCTCGCCGACGAAGTGCAGCGCCGAGGCCGTGGGCACGACACGTACCTCGTGTCCCGACTCGGTGAACCGGCGCAGCAGCTCGCACGCCTTGTAGGCGGCGATCCCGCCGCTCACGCCCAGGACGACCTGTGGCTTCCCCATCGCCTCTCCCGCGCTGTGTTGGACCGTGGTGGGTACTACCCCATGACACACCACGGGCCCGGCGGTCGTACCGCCGGGCCCGTGGTCTGACGCCTGGGCGCGGTTACTGGACCGGGCCCTCGACGGCCTCGGAGGTCAGCAGACCCGCGTTGATCTCACGCAGCGCGATCGACAGCGGCTTCTCGTGCACGTGGGTGTCCACGAGCGGGCCGACGTACTCGAGCAGGCCCTCGCCGAGCTGCGAGTAGTAGGCGTTGATCTGACGGGCACGCTTGGCCGCGTAGATCACGAGGCTGTACTTCGAGTCGGTGGCCTCGAGCAGCTCGTCGATCGGCGGGTTGATGATGCCCTCGGGCGTGGTGATGGAAGAGGACACGCTCTACCTTCCGATTGGGTGCAAAAAGATCAGACTACGGCCATCAAGGCTAGCAGCTCGCGCGCGACGTCCTCGACGGAGGTGTTCACCAGGGTGGTGTCGAACTCCGGCTCGGCCGCCAGTTCGACCCGCGCGGCCTCCAGCCGGCGCTCGATGACGTCGGGGGCCTCGGTGCCCCGGCCGGTGAGCCGGCGGACCAGCTCGTCCCAGCTCGGCGGTGCGAGGAAGACCAGCTGGGCCTCGGGCATCGAGTCCCGGACCTGGCGGGCGCCCTGCAGGTCGATCTCCAG
Source organism: Streptomyces sp. NPDC008238 (assembly GCF_042956445.1). Lineage (NCBI taxonomy): Bacteria > Bacillati > Actinomycetota > Actinomycetes > Kitasatosporales > Streptomycetaceae > Streptomyces > Streptomyces sp. NPDC008238. The sequence goes on from NZ_JBIBGK010000015.1 coordinate 109,181, forward strand.
CAGGACCGGCTCGCCGGCCTCGAGGCGCTCCAGCACCGCCTGGCGCGGGGTGCCGTACCGGTTCCCCGCGAACTCGGCCCACTCCAGCAGTTCGCCGTTGGCGACGAGCTTGTCGAACTCGTCGTTCTCGACGAAGAAGTAGTGCACCCCGTGTTCCTCGCCGGGGCGGGGCTTGCGGGTGGTGGCCGACACGGAGAGCCAGACCTCGGGGTGGACTGTGCGCATATGAGCGACGACCGTGCTCTTGCCGACCCCCGAGGGGCCGGAGAGCACGGTCAGCCGCGGACGTTCACTCATGGAGCGATTATCCCGGTTCCCGGAGGGTGCTGGGAACGTCAGACAGCGGGGCTGCCGAACTCGCGCTCCAGGGATGCGATCTGGTTGGAGCCGAGCCCGCGGACCCGGCGGCTCTCGGAGATGCCGAGCCGCTCCATGATCTGCTTGGCGCGGACCTTGCCCACGCCGGGCAGGGACTCCAGGAGGGCGGAGACCTTCATCTTGCCGATGACGTCGTTCTCCTGGCCCTGCTTGATGACCTCGTGCAGCGAGGCGCCGGAGTGCTTGAGTCGATTCTTGACCTCGGCGCGCTCCCGGCGAGCCGCGGCGGCCTTCTCGAGCGCGGCAGCGCGCTGTTCAGGGGTAAGGGGCGGAAGAGCCACGCCTACGTCACCTCGGAAGTAGAACTGTCGGATACGGACCGGTGTGGAACCTAGTCGCCCCCCACCTGCAGGGGCAACGTGAAACGCGCACCTTGCGCGCTCTCGTCGGAGACTAGCGGCCCCAGCGGCCGCAGTCAGCGCAAACAAGAAGAAAAGTCCTGGTCAGCGTCAACCGACCAGGACTTTTGGGACAAATCTGCGCAGGTTTCCGGACGTCTTGACCGCTACTTGACGACCGAGGCGAGTTCCGCGACCTCCCTTTCGGCCGCCTCGCGGAGCGCCGCGACCGACGGTCCGAGCTTCAGCACACCCCTGCTGACGCTCGGCACGACGTTGCGCACCCCCTCCCCGAACACCCTGGGGAGGTCGGCCGCGGTGGCCCCCTGGGCGCCGATCCCGGGGGCGAGGAGGGGCCCGTTCACGGCGAGGTCCACACCCGCCTCACCGAGGGTGGCGCCGACGACCGCGCCGACCGATCCGAGCGGGACGTCACCCTCGTTCTCGGCCGCGATGTGGTTCAGCATCACCTGGGCGAGGGACGCGCCGCCCGCCGCGGTTGACCGCTGCACCTCGGCGCCCTCCGGATTGGAGGTCAGGGCGAGCACGAACACGCCGCTGCCGCTCGCCCGGGCGGCGTCCAGGGCGGGCCGCAGCGAGCCGAACCCCAGGTACGGGCTGACGGTGACCGCGTCCGAGAACAGCGACGAGGCGGGGTCGAGGTACGCGGTGGCGTACGCGGCCATGGTGGAGCCGATGTCGCCGCGCTTGGCGTCCATCAGCACCAGGGCGCCGGCCGCCCGGGCCTCGGCGACGGCCGTCTCCAGGACGGCGATGCCGCGGGAGCCGAAGCGCTCGAAGAACGCGCTCTGCGGCTTGAGGACGGCGACCCGGTCGGCCAGCGCCTCCACCACGGTGCGGGTGAAGCGCTCCAGGCCGGCGACGTCGTCCTGCAGGCCCCAGGCGGAGAGCAGGGAGGAGTGCGGGTCGATGCCGACGCAGAGCGGTCCGCGGGTGTCCATGGCGCGGCGCAGCCTGGCGCCGAAGGGCTCGGGGTTCATCGCGGGGTGGCTGCCTTCCGGGTCTCGGCGCCGACGGCGTCGGCGAGGGTGGCGTACGGGCTGGCCTGCAGCAACGCCGCGAGGTCACGGTGGACATTGCGGCACCAGAAGGGGCCCCGGTACACGAAGGCGCTGTAGCCCTGCACCAGGGTGGCGCCGGCCAGGATGCGCTGCCAGACGTCCTCGGCGGTCTCGACCCCGCCCACCCCGACGAGGGTGATGCGGTCGCCGGTGCGGGCGTACAGGCGGCGCAGCACCTCCAGGGAGCGGTCCTTGAGGGGGGCGCCGGACAGGCCGCCGGTCTCCTTGACCAGGGCGGCGTCCGAGCGCAGGCCGAGACCGTCGCGGGCGACGGTGGTGTTGGTGGCGATGATGCCGTCCAGCCCGAGTTCGAGGGCGAGGTCGGCGACGGCGTCCACGTCCTCGTCCGCGAGGTCGGGGGCGATCTTGACCAGCAGGGGGACGCGGCGGCCGGTGACGGTGCGGTCGGCCGCCTCGCGCACGGCGCCGAGCAGGGGGCGGAGGTGCTCGACGGCCTGCAGGTTCCGCAGTCCGGGGGTGTTCGGCGACGAGACGTTGACGACGAGGTAGTCGGCGTGCCGGGCGAGCCGCTCGGTGGAGGTCACGTAGTCCGCGACCGCCTCCTCCTCCGGGACGACCTTGGTCTTGCCGATGTTGACGCCGACCGTGGCCGGGAAGACCGCCTCGCGGGCGGCCAGGCGGGCGGCGACCGCGGCCGAGCCCTCGTTGTTGAAGCCCATGCGGTTGATCAGGGCGCGGTCGGCGACCAGGCGGAAGAGCCGCTGCCGGGGGTTGCCGGGCTGCGGCTGGGCGGTGACGGTGCCGATCTCGACGTGGTCGAAGCCGAGCATGGTGAGCCCGTCAATGCCGACGGCGTTCTTGTCGAAACCGGCGGCGAGCCCGAAGGGACCGTGCATCCGGCGGCCCAGCGCCTCGGTGCGCAGGGCCGGGTGCCGGGGCGCGAGCAGCGCGGCGGCGAGGGTGCGCAGGACCGGGATCCGGGCGGCGAGGCGGATCCATCCGAAGGCGAGGTGGTGCGCCCGCTCGGGGTCGAGGCGCTTGAAGAACAGGGTGAACAGCAGGGAGTACATGCGGGGCCTTCCACGGCGGACGACGGGGCGGGGGCTCGTGAAGAGGGGGACACCGGTCCGGTGTCCCCCTCCTCGGCCTACGCCTCGCGGGCGGCGGTCAGGTGTTCCGCGTGTTCCTGCAGGGAGCGGACCCCGACGTCGCCGCGGTTCAGCGCGTCGACGCCCTGGACGGCGGCGGCGAGCGCCTGCACCGTCGTCAGGCACGGCACGCCGCGGGCGACGGCCGCGGTGCGGATGTCGTAGCCGTCGAGGCGGCCGCCGGTACCGAAGGGGGTGTTGACGATCAGGTCGATGGCGCCCTCGTGGATGAGCTCGATGATGGTCGGCTCGCCGTTGGGGCCGGTGCCCTCGCTCTTCTTGCGCACCACGGTGGCCTCGATGCCGTTGCGCTTGAGCACCTCGGCGGTGCCGGAGGTGGCCAGCAGCTCGAAGCCGTGCTCGACCAGCGCGCGGGCCGGGAAGATCAGCGCGCGCTTGTCGCGGTTGGCGACGGAGACGAAGGCGCGTCCCTTGGTCGGCAGCGCGCCGTAGGCGGCGGCCTGCGACTTGGCGTACGCCGTGCCGAAGACCGAGTCGATGCCCATGACCTCGCCGGTGGAGCGCATCTCCGGGCCGAGGACGGTGTCGACGCCCCGGCCGTGCACGTCGCGGAAGCGGCTCCAGGGCAGCACGGCCTCCTTGACGGAGATCGGCGCGTCCAGGGGCAGGGTGCCGCCGTCGCCGTGCGCCGGGAGCAGTCCCTCGGCGCGCAGCTCGGCGATGGTGGCGCCGAGCGAGATGCGCGCGGCCGCCTTGGCCAGCGGGACCGCCGTCGCCTTGGAGGTGAAGGGGACGGTGCGGGAGGCGCGCGGGTTGGCCTCCAGCACGTAGAGGATGTCCCCGGCCAGGGCGAACTGGATGTTGATCAGGCCCTGGACGCCGACGCCCCTGGCGATCGCCTCGGTGGAGGCGCGCAGCCGCTTGACGTCGTGGCCGCCGAGGGTGATCGGGGGCAGGGCGCACGCGGAGTCGCCGGAGTGGATGCCGGCCTCCTCGATGTGCTCCATGACGCCGCCCAGGTAGAGCTCGTGGCCGTCGTAGAGCGCGTCGACGTCGATCTCGATGGCGTCGTCGAGGAAGCGGTCGACCAGCACCGGGCGGTCCGGGCCGATCTCGGTGGACTCGGCGATGTAGGAGGCGAGGCGGGTCTCGTCGTAGACGATCTCCATGCCGCGGCCGCCGAGCACGTACGAGGGGCGCACCAGGACCGGGTAGCCGATCTCGTCGGCGATGGCCTTGGCCTCCTCGAAGGTGGTGGCCGTGCCGTGCTTGGGGGCGGGCAGGCCCGCCCGGTCCAGGACGCGGCCGAAGGCGCCGCGGTCCTCGGCGAGGTGGATCGCCTCGGGCGAGGTGCCGACGACCGGCACGCCGTTGTCCTTCAGCGCCTGCGCGAGGCCCAGCGGGGTCTGGCCGCCGAGCTGGACGACGACGCCCGCGACCGGGCCGGCCTGCTGCTCGGCGTGGACGATCTCCAGGACGTCCTCCAGGGTGAGCGGCTCGAAGTAGAGCCGGTCGGAAGTGTCGTAGTCGGTGGAGACGGTCTCGGGGTTGCAGTTGACCATGACGGTCTCGTAGCCGGCGTCGCTCAGCGCGAAGGAGGCGTGCACGCACGAGTAGTCGAACTCGATGCCCTGGCCGATGCGGTTCGGGCCCGAGCCCAGGATGATGACCGCTGGCTTCTCGCGCGGGGCGACCTCGCTCTCCTCGTCGTAGGACGAGTAGAAGTACGGGGTGCGGGCGGCGAACTCGGCGGCGCAGGTGTCGACCGTCTTGTAGACCGGCCGTACGCCCAGCGCGTGCCGGACCTCGCGGACGACGTCCTCGCGCAGGCCGCGGATCGCGGCGAGCTGGGCGTCGGAGAAGCCGTAGCGCTTGGCCTCGGCGAGCAGCTCGGGGTCGAGCTTGTCGGCGGCCGCCAGCTCGTCGGCGGTCTCCTTGATCAGGAAGAGCTGGTCGACGAACCAGGGGTCGATCTTCGTGGCGTCGAAGACCTCCTGCGGGGTGGCGCCCGCCCGGATCGCCTGCATGACGGTGTTGATCCGGCCGTCGGTGGGGCGTACGGCGGCGAGCAGCAGCTCGCCCTTGTGGCCGGGGTCGCCGGTGAAGGCGAACTGGCTGCCCTTCTTCTCCAGGGAACGCAGCGCCTTCTGCAGCGCCTCGGGGAAGTTGCGGCCGATCGCCATGGCCTCGCCGACCGACTTCATGGTGGTGGTGAGGGTGGCGTCGGCGGCCGGGAACTTCTCGAAGGCGAAGCGCGGCACCTTCACGACGACGTAGTCGAGCGTCGGCTCGAAGGAGGCCGGGGTCTGCTCGGTGATGTCGTTGGGGATCTCGTCGAGGGTGTAGCCGACGGCGAGCTTGGCGGCGATCTTGGCGATCGGGAAGCCCGTCGCCTTGGAGGCGAGCGCCGAGGAGCGGGAGACGCGCGGGTTCATCTCGATGACGATGACCCGGCCGTCCTCGGGATCGACCGCGAACTGGATGTTGCAGCCACCGGTGTCCACGCCGACCTCGCGGATGACGGCGATGCCGATGTCGCGCAGGATCTGGTACTCGCGGTCGGTCAGCGTCATGGCGGGCGCGACGGTGATGGAGTCGCCGGTGTGCACGCCCATGGGGTCGAAGTTCTCGATGGAGCAGACGACCACGACGTTGTCGTGCTTGTCGCGCATCAGCTCCAGCTCGTACTCCTTCCAGCCGAGGATGGACTCCTCCAGGAGCACCTCGGTGGTCGGGGAGAGCGTGAGTCCCTGGCCGGCGATGCGGCGCAGTTCCTCCTCGTCGTGGGCGAAGCCGGAGCCGGCGCCGCCCATGGTGAACGACGGGCGGACGACGACCGGGTAGCCGCCGAGGGTGCCGACGCCGGCGATCACCTCGTCCATGGTGTGGCAGATGACCGAGCGGGCGGACTCGCCGTGGCCGATCTTGGCGTTGACGGCCGCGACGACGTCCTTGAACAGGTCGCGGTCCTCGCCCTTGTTGATGGCCTCGACGTTGGCGCCGATCAGCTCGACGCCGTACTTGTCGAGGACGCCCGCGGTGTGGAGCGAGATCGCGGTGTTGAGCGCGGTCTGGCCGCCGAGGGTGGGCAGGAGCGCGTCGGGGCGCTCCTTGGCGATGATCTTCTCGACGAACTCCGGGGTGATCGGCTCCACATAGGTGGCGTCGGCGATCTCCGGATCGGTCATGATCGTGGCCGGGTTGGAGTTGACCAGGATCACCCGCAGGCCCTCGGCGCGCAGGACGCGGCAGGCCTGGGTGCCGGAGTAGTCGAACTCGGCGGCCTGGCCGATGACGATCGGGCCGGAGCCGATGACCAGGACGGACTGGATATCGGTGCGCTTAGGCACGCTGGCCCTCCATGAGCTTCACGAAGCGGTCGAACAGGTACGCGGCGTCGTGCGGACCTGCGGCGGCCTCGGGGTGGTACTGGACGCTGAAGGCGGGGGTGTCGAGCAGCCGCAGGCCCTCGACCACGTTGTCGTTGAGGCAGACGTGGGAGACCTCGACCCGCCCGTACGGGGTGTCGGTGACCTGGTCGAGCGGCGCGTCCACGGCGAAGCCGTGGTTGTGGGCGGTGACCTCGACCTTGCCGGTGGAACGGTCCTGCACCGGCTGGTTGATGCCGCGGTGGCCGTACTTCAGCTTGTACGTGCCGAAGCCGACGGCGCGGCCGAGCAGCTGGTTGCCGAAGCAGATGCCGAACAGCGGGGTCTTCCGCTCCAGGACGCCCTGGATGACGGTCAGGTCCGCGGTGGCCGGGTCGCCGGGCCCGTTGGAGAGGAAGACGCCGTCGGGGCCGACCGCGTAGACCTCGTCGAGGGTGGTGCCGGCGGGCAGCACGTGCACCTCGATGCCGCGCTCGGCCATGCGCTGCGGGGTCATCCCCTTGATGCCGAGGTCGATCGCGGCGACGGTGAACTTCTTCTCGCCGATCGCCGGGACGACGTACGGCTCGTCGGTGGCGACCTCGGCGGACAGGTCGGCGCCCTTCATCTGAGGGCTGTCCTGCACCGCGGCCAGGAGCGCGGCCTCGTCGGCCAGCGCCTTGTCGCCGGAGAAGATGCCGACCCGCATGGCGCCGCGCTCGCGCAGGTGACGGGTGAGCGCCCGGGTGTCGATGCCGCTGATGCCGACGACGCCCTGGCGGGTCAGCTCCTCGTCCAGGGTGCGGCGCGAGCGCCAGTTGGACGGCACGCGCGCGGGGTCGCGGACGACGTAGCCGGCCACCCAGATGCGGGAGGACTCGGGGTCCTCGTCGTTGACGCCGGTGTTGCCGACGTGGGGGGCGGTCATGACGACCACCTGGCGGTGGTACGAGGGGTCGGTCAGGGTCTCCTGGTAGCCGGTCATGCCGGTGGAGAAGACGGCCTCGCCGAAGGTCTCCCCCACGGCCCCGTAGGCGCGGCCGCGGAAGGTGCGGCCGTCCTCCAGGACGAGTACGGCAGGGACCCTCGCGGGCCGCTGGGTGGAGGTCGTCATCGTGCGCCTTCCTGGTCGTGCGTAAGGGTGTTCAGGGCCTCGACCCACGCGGCGTGCTCGGCTGCGTGGTCCGAGCGGAAGCCGGAGTCGATCAGCCGGTCGCCGTGCGCCCAGGTGACCACCAGCAGGCCGCCCTCGGTCAGGACCTTGCCGGCGATCCCCTTGTCGAGGCGGGCGCCGCGCAGGACGGCGGCCGGGACGAAGAAGCTCGGCGCGCCCGTGCGCCGGACGTCCAGCCCCCGGTCGGTGAGGGTGAGCTCGGCCCGGCTGCGCACGCCCAGCCCGTGGGCGACGATCCGGTCCAGCCATTGACCGGCGGTGGTGCTGCCGTGGTAGCGGCCGCTCATCGTCAGCAGGGCGGGCCGGGGCTCGCCGGGCTCCTCGGGTGCGGTGGGGAGGCCGGGCAGGTCGCTCTGGAGGGTGCCGCGCCACTTCCAGCCCTGGCGCATCAGCCAGTAGACGAGGGCGATGAGGAGCAGCAGCCCGACGACCCAGCCGATGCGGGCCGACCAGTCGGTGACCTCGGCGGAGTGCTTCCCCTCCGCCGCGATGAGTACCAGAGGTGTCACGAGAGCTTCCCGTCCATGACCGTCGCCTTGCCCCGCAGGAACGTGGCGAACACCTGGCCCGGCAGCTCCAGACCCTCGTAGGGGGTGTTGCGGCTGCGGGAGGCGAAGCCCGCGGGATTCACCTCACCACGGTATGCCGGATCGACCAGCGTGAGGTTCGCGGGCTCACCAGCCGAGACGGGCCGTCCGTGGCCGGCGAGGCGGCCGATCGCCGCGGGGCGGAACGACATCCGGTCGGCGACGCCGGCCCAGTCGAGCAGCCCGGTGTCCACCATCGCGTGCTGGACGACCGACAGCGCCGTCTCCAGGCCGATCATGCCCATGGCCGCCGCGCCCCACTCGCAGTCCTTGTCCTCGTGCGGGTGCGGGGCGTGGTCGGTGGCGACGCAGTCGATGGTGCCGTCGGCGAGCGCCTCGCGCAGCGCCATGACGTCGGCCTCGGTGCGCAGCGGCGGGTTCACCTTGTAGACCGGGTTGTAGGTGCGCACCAGCTCGTCGGTGAGGAGCAGGTGGTGCGGGGTGACCTCGGCGGTGACGTCCCAGCCCTTGGACTTGGCCCAGCGGACGATCTCCACGGAGCCGGCCGTGGACAGGTGGCAGATGTGCACGCGGGAGCCGACGTGCGCCGCGAGCAGCACGTCGCGGGCGATGATCGACTCCTCGGCGACGGCCGGCCAGCCGGTCAGACCCAGCTCGCCGGAGACGACGCCCTCGTTCATCTGCGCGCCCTCGGTCAGCCGGGGCTCCTGGGCGTGCTGGGCGACGACCCCGTCGAAGGCCTTCACGTACTCCAGGGCGCGGCGCATGATCACGGCGTCGTCGACGCACTTGCCGTCGTCGGAGAAGACCCGCACACCGGCGGCGGAGTCGGCCATCGCGCCCAGCTCGGCGAGCTTCTTGCCCTCCAGGCCCACGGTGACGGCGCCGACCGGCTGGACGTCGCAGTAGCCGTGCTCGCGGCCGAGCCGCCAGACCTGCTCGACGACGCCGGCGGTGTCGGCGACGGGGAAGGTGTTGGCCATCGCGTGGACGGCGGTGTAGCCGCCGGCGGCGGCGGAGCGGGTGCCGGTGAGGACGGTCTCGGAGTCCTCGCGGCCGGGCTCGCGCAGGTGGGTGTGGAGGTCGACCAGGCCCGGCAGGAGGACCTTGCCCGCGGCCTCGACCACGGTGGCGCCCTCGGGAGCGGTCAGGCCCGTGCCGGTCTCGGCGATGGTCTCGCCGTCGATCAGGACGTCCTGCGGCTCGCCGCCGAGGATCCTCGCGCCGCGGATCAGCGTCTTCGGGGTCGCGCTCATGCTTGGTTGTTCTCCTCGGTGCGGGCGGGGGCGGGGGCGGAGACGGCGGGCTCGGCGCCGCCGAGCAGCAGGTACAGGACGGCCATGCGGATGCTGACGCCGTTCTTCACCTGCTCGACGGCGGTGCAGCGCGGCGAGTCGGCGACCTCGGCGGTGATCTCCATGCCGCGGTTCATCGGGCCGGGGTGCATCACGACGGCGTGCTCGGGCAGCGCGGCCATGCGCAGGCCGTCGAGGCCGTAGCGGCGGGAGTACTCGCGCTCGGTGGGGAAGAAGGCGGCGTTCATGCGCTCGCGCTGGACGCGCAGCATCATCACGGCGTCGGACTTGGCGAGCACCGCGTCCAGGTCGTAGGAGACCTCGCAGGGCCAGTCCTCGACGCCGATCGGCAGCAGGGTGGGCGGCGCCACCAGGGTGACCTCGGCGCCGAGCGTGGTGAGCAGCAGCACGTTGGAGCGGGCCACCCGGCTGTGCAGCACGTCGCCGACGATCGTGATGCGGCGGCCGGCCAGGTCGCGGCCGGGGGCGGAGAGGTGGCGGCGCATGGTGAAGGCGTCCAGCAGCGCCTGCGTGGGGTGCTCGTGGGTGCCGTCGCCGGCGTTGACGACGCTGCCGCCGATCCAGTCGGAGTACGCCAGCCGGTGCGGGGCGCCGGACATGTGGTGGCGGATGACGACGGCGTCGGCGCCCATGGCCTCCAGGGTGAGAGCGGTGTCCTTCAGTGACTCGCCCTTGGACACCGAGGAGCCCTTGGCGGAGAAGTTGATGACGTCGGCCGACAGCCGCTTGGCGGCGGCCTCGAAGGAGATGCGGGTGCGGGTCGAGTCCTCGAAGAAGAGGTTGACGACCGTGCGGCCGCGCAGGGTGGGCAGCTTCTTGATGGGCCGGTCGGCGACGCGGGCCATCTCCTCGGCGGTGTCGAGCACGAGGAGGGCGTCGTCGCGGGTGAGGTCGGCGGCCGAGATCAGGTGGCGCTTCATCGGTTTCACTCCGGAGGATGCGTGCGGGGGCGGACTGGGCGGCGGCACGCCACGTCTCCCGGGCAGGCCGGGGGCGGGGACGGGCGGGCAGGGCGCTGCCCCGGGAGCCGGGGCGGCGCGGGCGCTACTCGTCCGCCGGGGAGCCGTCGCGTACGCCGAGCAGGACGCAGTCGCGCCCGTCCTCCTCGGTCAGGTGGACCTTGACGGTCTCGCGCAGCGAGGTGGGGATGTTCTTGCCGACGTAGTCGGCCCTGATGGGCAGCTCGCGGTGGCCGCGGTCGACGAGGACGGCCAGCTGCACGGCGCGGGGGCGGCCGATGTCGCCGAGCGCGTCGAGGGCGGCGCGGATGGTGCGGCCGGAGAAGAGCACGTCGTCGACGAGGACGACCAGCCGGCCGTCCACCCCGTCGGCCGGGATGTCGGTGCGGGCGAGGGCGCGCGCCGGACGCAGCCGCAGGTCGTCGCGGTACATGGTGATGTCGAGCGAACCGACCGGGAGCTTGCCGCCGGTGATCTCGTCCAGCTTGTCGCCGAGCCTGCGGGCCAGGTGGACCCCGCGGGTCGGGATGCCGAGCAGCACCACGTCGTCGGCGCCCTTGGCGCGTTCGACGATCTCGTGGGCGATGCGGGTGAGGACCCGCGCGATGTCCGGGGCCTCGAGGACGGACCGGGCCGGATCGGAACCGATGGTGGTCATGGAGAAAGGACCTCCTTCCCCGCCTCACGGGACGGGCCTTAAAGGACGCCAAAACGTACGGCTCCACCGTATCAGGCACCCTGGCGCGCTCCGTGGCGGGGCCTGGCGGCCGCCTGGCGCGGCTCTCGGGGCGGGACGGCCGCCCGTACCACGATCGACCGCGGATCCCGGCTGAAAGGCCGGTGACCGGCCATTCCTCGCTCTTCCGGGGGACCGGTGTGGACCATTCGGCTTGACGGATTCCAATTACGCTGCGTAACCTCACAGTGAGTTACTGAGTTTCCGTCCGGGGAGCCATATGTCCAGCGATTACGCCAAGCAGCTCGGAGCAAAGCTCCGCGCCATCCGCACGCAGCAGGGACTCTCCCTCCACGGCGTCGAGGAGAAGTCCCAGGGCCGCTGGAAGGCCGTGGTGGTCGGTTCCTACGAGCGCGGCGACCGCGCCGTGACCGTGCAGCGCCTCGCCGAGCTCGCCGACTTCTACGGCGTTCCGGTCCAGGAGCTGCTGCCCGGTTCCGCGCCCGGCGGCGCCGCCGAGCCGCCGCCGAAGCTCGTCCTCGACCTCGAGCGGCTGAGCCAGGTGCCCTCCGACAAGGCCGGTCCGCTGCAGCGCTACGCCGCCACCATCCAGAGCCAGCGTGGCGACTACAACGGCAAGGTGCTGTCGATCCGCCAGGACGACCTGCGCACCCTCGCCGTCATCTACGACCAGTCGCCCTCGGTCCTGACCGAGCAGCTGATCAGCTGGGGCGTCCTCGACGCGGACGCACGGCGCGCGGTGCAGCACGAGGAGGGCTGACGCCCTCGGGAAGCAGAAACGTCCCGCCCCTTGGGCGCGGCCGCCAGGCCGCGTCCGAGGGGCGGTTGTGTTTCCGGCCCCGGAACGGGCTGCGCCACCCCCGGCGGGGCCGGGGAAACGCCACGGGCCCGGAACGCGGTGCGTTCCGGGCCCGGTGAGCGTGATGCGGCCTACTCCTCCCGGAGGGAGGGCTTCAGCTCCTTGAGGCGGGCCAGCAGACCGTTGACGAACGAGGGCGACTCGTCCGTGGAGAACTCCTTGGCCAGCTGCACGGCCTCGTCCAGGACGACGGCGTCGGGGACGTCGTCCTCCCAGATCAGCTCGTAGGCGCCGAGCCGCAGGATGTTCCGGTCGGTCACCGGCATGCGGTCGAGGGTCCAGCCCACGGCGTGCTTCGACAGCAGTTCGTCGATGCGCCGCGCCCGTTCGGCGTAGCCCTCGACGAGCTGCATCGTGTATTCGCTGACCGGCGGCTGCCGGTCGTCGGTCCGGGCGAGCCTGATCCAGTCCGCCATGGCGGTCTTGGGGCTGACACCCCGCTGCTCCGCCTCGAAGAGGATCTGGAAGGCGCGCTTGCGGGCCTTGTTACGAGCGGCCACGGTTAGCTGGTCACCCGGCCGAGGTACTCACCCGAGCGGGTGTCGACCTTGATCTTCTCACCGGTGGTGATGAAGAGCGGGACGCCGATCTCGTAGCCGGTCTCCAGCTTGGCGGGCTTGGTGCCACCGGTGGAGCGGTCGCCCTGGACGCCGGGCTCGGTGTACTGGATGACCAGCTCGACGGCGGCCGGGAGCTCGATGTAGAGCGGCGCGCCCTCGTACATGGCGACGACGGCCTCGAAGCCCTCCAGGAGGAAGTGGGCGGCGTCGCCGACGACCTCGGGGGTGATGTAGACCTGGTCGAACGTGTCCATGTCCATGAACACGAAGCTCTCGCCGTCCTTGTAGGAGAACTGCATCCCGCGCTTGTCGACGTTGGCCGTCTCGACCTTCACGCCGGCGTTGAAGGTCTTGTCGACGACCTTTCCGGAGAGCACGTTCTTGAGCTTCGTACGGACGAAGGCGGGGCCCTTGCCGGGCTTGACGTGCTGGAACTCGACGACGGACCAGAGCTGGCCGCCGTCGAGCTTGAGCACGAGGCCGTTCTTGAGGTCGTTCGTGGTGGCCACGGTTGCGGAATCTCCTGCACTGCTGCTTCGGGGACCCGGAGCCGCGGACCGCCCTCTTACAGGGCGAGCAGCTCCTTGGTCGTGATGGTGAGTAGCTCGGGCCCGCCGTCCGTCGGTGGACGCACGACGAGTGTGTCGTCGATGCGGACACCGCCGCGGCCCGGGATGTGGACTCCCGGTTCGACGGTGACCGGCACGCAAGCGTCCAGTTTACCCATGGCCGAGGGGGACAACCGAGGGTCCTCGCCGATCTCCAGTCCGACCCCGTGTCCGGTGGTCTCCCCCAGCGCCTCGCCGTGGCCGCCGGACTCCAGCACGTGGCGCGCCGCGTGGTCCACGTCGCGGCAGGCCGCGCCGGGTGCGAGGGCCTCCCGGCCGGCCCGCTGGGCGGTGAAGACCAGGTCGTACAGCTCGATCTGCCAGTCCGCCGGCGTGGTGCCGATGACGAAGGTGCGCCCCACCTCGCAGCGGTAGCCGCGGTAGCAGGCGCCCAGGCAGACGGTGAGGAAGTCGCCCTCCTCGACGCGCCGGTCGGTGGGCAGGTGGCGCGCGGCACCCGAATGGGGGCCGGTGCCCACGCAGGTGGGGAAGGCCGGGCCGTCGGCCCCGTGGTCGATGAGACGTCGCTCCAGCTCCAGGGCGAGGTGCCGTTCGGTGCGGCCCACCAGGATCGACTCCAGGAGTTCGCTGAGCGCCTGGTCGGCGATCTCGGCGGCGATCCGCAGCGCGGAGATCTCCTGCTCGTCCTTGACCAGCCGGAGCTGTTCCACGGCCGAGCCGAGGTCGGACAGCCGCACCCCGGGGGCCGCGCCGCCCACGGCGCGGTGCCGCGCCACGGTGAGGTGGTGCTCCTCCAGCGCCAGGGCCTCCGCCTTGCGGTCCGCGGCCAGCGCGGCGGCCGTGACCGCCGGATCGCCCTCGGGGCCGGACAGGACGACACCCCGCACGTCGTCGGGGAGCCGGCCCTCGGCCAGGTCTCCGGAGGGATGGCGGTGGTGGACCAGTACGTCCTCGGGACCCGGCCCCACCAGCAGCACCGTCCCCGGCGGGGCGCAGCCCGTCAGGTAGCGGACGTTGGCGGGACGGGAGACGAGCGCCGCCGCCGATCCGGCCGCCGCGCACCGGTCCCGGAGGCGTTCCCTGCGGGCAGCGTGCACCTCGGACATGTGGCGAGCGTACGTCGCGTGCCGCCGCTCGGCCTGTCGAGAGCTGCCGGGTGGCGGCTACCAGGCGGGCGCGCCCTGGAGGCTGCGGGTGACGACGCTGTCGAGCGCGGCGGCCGCGGCGGCCACGTCGAGGTGGGAGTTGTCGATGATGGGCAGCCCGGAGCCGTACCAGCCGGCCATGCGGCCGTGGATGCGGGCGACCTCCTCGTCCGTGAGCCGCCGGTTCCCGCTGCGCTGGGCGTTGCGGGCCAGCACGATGTCGAGGCCGGGGAGGAGGACGACGGGCAGCAGACCGGGGCCCACGTGGCGCTTCCAGCCGCCGAGGCCGACGACCGGGCGGTCGGGGAAGACCGCGTCGTCGATGATGCAGGAGATGCCGTTCGCCAGGAAGTTGCGGGCCGCGAAACCGCAGGTGCGGCGGGCGAGACGGTACTGCGCCTCGGAGTTGTCGTTCCAGCCGGACTGCGGGTCGGCGAAGCCGGAGCGGACCCATTCGCGGACGTCGTCCAGGCTGACGTGGGCGGTCGGCACACCCCGGTGGTCGGCCCAGTGCCGGGCGATGGTCGTCTTGCCGGCGCCCGCCGCGCCGATCAGCAGGACCGCGACGGGGCCGTGCGTGGTGCGCGGGAGCGGGGCGCCGCCGCTGCCGGCGGACTGCGGGGGCGGCTGGACGGGGTGCTGTACGGGGGCTCCCTGGGCCATCGGGAAGTGGCCGGTGGTGCCCGGGGGCTGCGGCGGCGGCCCTGGCTGCCCGGCCTGCTGCCCACCGTGCGGCGGTGGCAGCGGCGCACCCACGGCATGCTGCATCGAGGCCACTCCGTCCGTACAAGAGCTTTCAGGTTCGACCGAACGGTACCGTCAACGGCCGCAGTTGTGTGAACGGCCGGGCAGCCCCAGGGGTGCCCGGCCGTTCGGAATCGGTGAACGCGTACGAGGCCGGCTACTTGGAGATCTCCGCGTACGCGGCGAGCAGCACCCCGGGGTCGGGGGCCTCCAGCACGGTCGGCTTGGCGAGGCCGTCCAGGACGATGAAGCGCAGCCGGTCGGCGCGGGACTTCTTGTCCACCTTCATCGTCTCCAGCAGCCGGGGCCACTGGTCGCCGCGGTAGGTCAGCGGGAGTCCGACGGACTCCAGGACGGAGCGGTGGCGGTCGGCGGTGGCGTCGTCCAGCCGCCCCGCGAGGCGGCCGAGTTCGGCGGCGAAGACCATGCCGATGGAGACGGCCGCGCCGTGCCGCCAGTTGTAGCGCTCGTTCTTCTCGATGGCGTGGCCGAGGGTGTGGCCGTAGTTGAGGATCTCGCGCAGGCCCGACTCCTTGAGGTCGGCGGAGACCACCTCGGCCTTGACGCGGACGGCGCGCTCGATGAGCTCGGCGGTGTGCGGCCCGCCGGGGCCGCGGGCGGCGGCCGGGTCCTGCTCGATCAGGTCGAGGATGACGGGGTCGGCGATGAAGCCGGCCTTGATGATCTCGGCGAGACCGCTGACGTAGTCGTTGACCGCCAGCGACTCCAGCGCCGCGAGGTCGCAGAGCACCCCGGCGGGCGGGTGGAAGGCGCCGACGAGGTTCTTGCCCTCGGCGGTGTTGATGCCGGTCTTGCCGCCGACCGCGGCGTCCACCATGCCGAGCACGGTGGTCGGCACGGCGACCCAGCGGACCCCGCGCAGCCAGGTCGCGGCGACGAACCCGGCGAGGTCGGTGGTGGCACCGCCGCCGACTCCGACGATGACATCCGTACGGGTGAATCCCGACTGGCCGAGCGCCCGCCAGCAATAGGCCGCGACCTCGGTGGTCTTGGCCTCCTCGGCGTTGGGCACCTGGATGGCGACGGCCTCGTAGCCCTGTTCCGCCAGGTCCTCGCGGAGCGCCTGGCCGGTGGCCTCCAGCGCCTCGGGGTGGATGACGGCGACCCGTGCCGCCTTGTCGCCGATCAGGCCGGGCAGTTCGCCGAGCAGCTGCCGGCCGACCAGCACCTCGTACGGCTCGGTGCCCTCACTGCCCCCGACCCGGATGCGGATGGGGGCGTGTGCGGCGTGCTCCGTCATGCGTTCTTCAGCTCCAGTGCGTCCAGGACGGCGTCCGCGACGTCCTCGGGGGTCCGGCCCTCCGTGCCGACCACGGCGCGGGCGACCTCGGTGTACAGCGGGCGGCGGGCGTCCATCAGCTCGCGCCACTGCCGCCGCGGGTTGACGGCGAGCAGCGGGCGGGCGGTGTCGAGCCCGACGCGCTTGACGGCCTCGGCGACGTCCATGTCGAGGAAGACCACGGGCAGCCCGGCGAGCAGCCCGCGGGTGTCCGCGTCGAGGATCGCCCCGCCGCCGAGCGCGAGCACGCCCGGGTGCTCGGCGAGCGCGGAGCGGACGGCCGCCGCCTCCAGCGCGCGGAAGTGCTCCTCGCCGTCCTCGACGAAGATGTCCGCGATCGGCCGGCCCTCGGCCTCGACGATGTCGGCGTCGGTGTCCCGGCAGGTGGTGCCGAGCCGCTGGGCGAGCAGCTCGCCGACGGTGGTCTTGCCGACCCCCATGGGGCCTACCAGGACGACGACCGGGCCGCTCATCGGATCACCAGGTTGTCGAGGTAGCCGCGCACGTTGCGGCGGGTCTCGGTGACGCTGTCGCCGCCGAACTTCTCGGCGACCGCGTCGGCCAGCACCAGGGCCACCATCGCCTCGGCGACGATGCCCGCGGCCGGGACGGCGCAGACGTCGGAGCGCTGGTGGTGGGCCGCGGTGGCCTCGCCGGTGGTCACGTCCACGGTGGCCAGGGCGCGCGGCACGGTGGCGATGGGCTTCATCGCGGCCCGCACCCGCAGCAGCTCTCCGGTGCTCAGGCCGCCCTCGGTGCCGCCGGAGC
The DNA here is from genome assembly GCF_042956445.1 of Streptomyces sp. NPDC008238. Taxonomy (NCBI): domain Bacteria; kingdom Bacillati; phylum Actinomycetota; class Actinomycetes; order Kitasatosporales; family Streptomycetaceae; genus Streptomyces; species Streptomyces sp. NPDC008238. The sequence goes on from NZ_JBIBGK010000015.1 coordinate 126,056, forward strand.
GGCCGGTGGAGCGGCGGATGCCGTCCTCGGTGGAGACGATCTCGTCGTGCGCCTTGGAGCCGGGCACGCGGGCGAGCTCGAAGCCGTCGCCGACCTCGACGCCCTTGATGGCCTGGATGCTCATGAGGGCGGCGGCCAGCCGGGCGTCCAGCCGGCGGTCCCAGTGCACGTGGCTGCCGAGGCCGACGGGCACGCCGTAGGCGAGCACCTCGACGACCCCGCCGAGGGTGTCGCCGTCCTTGTGGGCCTGGTCGATCTCGGCGACCATCCGCTTGCTCGCGTCGGCGTCCAGGCAGCGCACGGGGTCGGCGTCGAGCCGCTCGACGTCGGCCGGGGTGGGGTACACGCCGTACGGGGCCTTGGCCGCGGCGAGCTCCACGACGTGGGAGACGATCTCGATGCCGGCCGTCTCCTTGAGGTAGGAGCGGGCCACGGCGCCGAGCGCGACCCGCGCGGCGGTCTCACGGGCGGACGCCCGCTCCAGGACCGGCCGGGCCTCGTCGAAGCCGTACTTCTGCATGCCGGCGAGGTCGGCGTGGCCGGGGCGCGGCCGGGTCAGCGGGGCGTTGCGGGCGAGCCCGGCGAGGATCTCGGGGTCCACCGGGTCGGCCGCCATGACCTGCTCCCACTTGGGCCACTCGGTGTTCCCGACCATGACCGCGACCGGGGAGCCGAGGGTGAGCCCGTGGCGCACCCCGCCGAGGAAGGTGACCTGGTCCTGCTCGAACTTCATCCGGGCACCGCGGCCGTAGCCGAGCCGCCGCCGGGCGAGGTGGTCCGCCACCATCTCGGTGGTGATCGGCACGCCGGAGGGCAGACCCTCCAGCGTCGCGACGAGTGCGGGGCCGTGCGACTCCCCCGCTGTCAGCCAGCGCAACCTGCTCAACGGTGCTCGCTCCTTCATCATCGCCCGGGCCGCGGCGAGGCGGACCGGACCATCCGTGCGTAAACCGATCCTTTCACGTCCGGCGGCGGAGCCGGGGCGCGGTCCGCTGGGCGGACAGCTCCGTGGACACCTCCGGCCCGGTCAGGAGCGGTGCAGCGCCGCCTCGCCGGCCGCCCGCATGGCCGCCAGCGGGGCCGGTCCGCGGCCGGTCATCAGCTCCACCTGCAGCACCGCCTGGTGCACCAGCAGGTCCAGCCCCCCGACGACGGACCCGCCGCGGCCCGCCCAGGCGGACGCCAGGGCGGTGGGCCAGGGGTCGTACAGCACGTCGAAGAGGGTGCCGGGCCGCTCCGGGACGGCGGCGGCCAGCCCGTCGGCGGTGCCGGCCGGCGTCGTGGAGATCACCAGGGGCGCCGAAAGCGCCTCGGCGGCGTCCTCCCAGGCGGCCGTCCGCACCGCCACGCCGAGCCGCTCGCCCCACTGCCGCATCTCGCCGGCGCGGGTGTCGCTGCGCACGTACGCGGTGACCTCGCCGTCGCAGATCTGCGCCAGCGCGGCCAGCGCGGAGGAGGCGGTCGCCCCGGCACCGAGGACGGCGGCGGAGCCGACGCGTCCGACGCCGCGCTCGCGCAGCGCCGCCACCATCCCGGGGATGTCGGTGTTGTCGCCCACGCGGCGTCCGTCCGCGGTGAGGACCAGCGTGTTGACGGCCTCGACGGCGGAGGCGGTGTCGCTGACCTCGTCCAGCAGCGGGATGACCGCCCGCTTGAGCGGCATGGTCAGCGACAGCCCGGCCCAGCGTCCGCCGCCCGGCAGGCCGGCCAGCCCGTCCAGGAAGCCGGGCAGCGCGGCCTCGTCGACCTCGTAGCGGTCGTACGTCCAGTCGGCCAGGCCCAGACCCGCGTAGGCGGCGCGGTGCAGCACCGGAGAGAGGGAGTGGGCGATCGGCGATCCGAGGACCGCGGCCCTAGGCACGCGCGTCCCCCCGCGGGCTGTTCGTCATGGGCTGGTCCCCTCGGCTCCGTGTCGTCCGGCGGTCTCGTGGGCCGGTGTCGGCCGGCGGTCGAGTCTACGGCCTCAAGATCGGCCGGGGGCCGGACAGCACGGGGCGCCGCACGGGTGGTTCTCCGTGCGGCGCCCCGGTGGCGGCGTCTCAGTGGTGGCGTCTCAGCCGTTGTGCTTCCTGTCGAACTCCCTGGCGAGCTTGTCGTGCTCGGCGAGCGTCTCCGTGAACTCGGTCTTGTGCCCGTCGAGGGAGATGAAGTAGTACCACTTGCCCGGTTCGGGGTCCATGGCCGCGGCCAGCGCCTTCGCGCCGGGGTTGCCGATCGGTCCCGGCGGGAGCCCCCGGTAGTAGTACGTGTTGTAGGGGTCGTCGTAGGTGCGGAGCTCCTTGAGCGAGAGGTTGATCTCGCTCTGGTTCTTCAGGTAGTTGTACGTCGAGTCGAACTCGAGCTTGCCGTTGGTCTCGGTGTTGGTCGGCTTGAGGCGGTTGTAGACGACCCGCGACATCTTCCTGAAGTCCTCGGAGGACTTGCCCTCGGCCTGCACCAGGCTGGCCAGGGTGACGACCTGCAGCGGCGACTCCAACCCCAGCTTCTCGGCCTTCGCCTCGACGTCGTACTTGGCGTACTGCTTCTTGGAGTTGGCGACCATGCTGCGCAGCAGGTCGACGGGCTTGGTGTCCTTGCCGACGCTGTACCGGGTCGGCCAGAGGAAGCCCTCCAGCGGATCCTTGATGTCGTCGCTGTCGTTCGCCCAGTCGGGCAGCCCGAGCTTGCCGGCCTGGTCCTTGGCGACCTTGGCGGTGGTGCCCTTGTCGAGCCCCAGCTTGGCGTCGACGATCGCGTAGATCTGCACGTCGCGCAGGCCCTCGGCGATGACCAGGACGTTCTGCGACTTCGGGTCGAGCATCATCGTGACGGCGCTGGACGCGGCCATCTCCTTGTGCAGGACGTAGACGCCCGCCTGGATGGAGTTGCCCTCCGGGTCCTTGCTGACGGCGGCCGTGAAGGCGTCGACGCTCTTGACCACGCCGGCCTTCTTGAGGATGTTGCCGATCTGGATGCCGGTCGCGCCCTGCGGGATCTCGACCTGGACCTCGCCGCTGCCCTTGCCCGCGAAGTCCGGCGGCGGGCCGAAGTTGCTCTGGTAGTAGCGGTAGCCGAACCAGCCGATGCCGGCGACGCCACCGCCGAGGACGACCAGCACGACCAGGCACGCCATGCCCGAGCGGCGCTTCTTGCCGCCCTTCCCGGCGCTGCCGCCCTTGCCCGAGCGGCCGCGCCGCTCGCTGCGGGCCGGCTGCGGCTCGTCGTCCTCGTCGTCGTCCGCGCCGGAGAAGAAGGAGTGGTCGTCGGCGGCACCCGCCTCGTCGTCCCAGAGCGGGGCGTCCTGCTCTGCGGGACGGGAGCGCTGGGGGCGCTGCTGCGGCTGCTGCAACTGCTGTGGCTGTTGTTGCTGCGGCGGCTGTTGTTGCGGCGGCTGCTGCTGGTACTGGGGCTGCTGCTCCGGGTAGCGCTGGTCGGGCCGCTGCGGGGGCGGGTAACCGCCCTGCCCGTAGTAGTCGGGCTGCTGCTGGCCGCCGTAGCCGTCGTGGCCGTAGCCCGCCGGGGCGCCCCAGGAGTCGTACTGCTGCTGTTGGGGGTCGTACGGGTACTGCTGCTGCTGACCGGTGTTGCCGTAGGGGTCCCAGCCGGCCTGCTGCTGGTACTGCGGGTTCTGCTGGTGCTGTTGGTGCTGGGCTTGCTGCTGATGCTGGGGTTGCTGCTGCTGGTACTGGGAATACTGCTGTTGCTGCTGGTGCTGTTGTTGCCCGGAATGCTGCTGCTGTGCCCACTGGTCGCCGAAGAGAGGGTCTTCGGGGTGCCATGCTTCGGAGCCAGGGCTCCGGCCATAGTCAGTCATCGATCCCCTACGGTTCGGTTCGCGAGGCGGCAGCAGGCCGGCGCTGATGGCGCGGGCGGGACGGTCCCGGTCCGTCGGCACCACGGATTCAGCAGTGGAGCCGCCGTGCTGCGCGGAACGTTACCGTACCGCGATCAGATAAACGGTTCGACGCTCTCGCCCGGCTCTTTACCAGACACCCGTTCGGTCTCGAGCGCGCTCTGCAGGATGACCACGGCCGCCGCCTGGTCGACGACGGAACGTCCCTTCTTCGCCTTGACGCCCGATGCGCGCAGGCCCTGCGTCGCCGTGACGGTCGTCATCCGCTCGTCCACCAGGCGCACCGGGACGGGGGAGATGATCTTCGCCACATCCTCGGCGAAGCCGCGGGCCTTGGCCGCGGCCTGCCCCTCCCGCCCGTTGAGCGAGCGGGGCAGGCCGACCAGCACCTCGATCGGCTCGTACTCCTCGACGATCTCCGCGATGCGGCGGCGCGCGGCCGGGACGTCCCGGCCGGGCACCGTCTCGACGGGTGTGGCGATCAGCCCGTCGGGGTCGCACGAGGCGACCCCGATGCGGGCGTCCCCGACGTCGATCGCGATCCTGCGACCCCTGCGCATCGCCGGCCTCAGACCGTCTCGGCGACCAGTCGCTGCACGGCGGCGACGGCCTCGCCGACCGCGTCCGCGTTCTGGCCTCCGCCCTGGGCGACGTCCGGCTTGCCGCCACCGCCGCCACCGAGGGTCTTGGCGGCGGCACGGACCAGCTCGCCGGCCTTCAGGCCGCGCTCACGCGCCGCCTCGTTGGTGGCGATGACGGTCAGCGGGCGGTCGCCCGCGACGGCGAACAGGGCCACGACGGCCGCGCGGCCGCCGCCGATCCGCTGGCGGACGTCCAGCACGAGCTTGCGCAGGTCGTCGGCGCCGGTTCCGTCCGGGACCTGGCCGGTGACCAGGGCCACGCCCTTGACGTCCTGGGCGGAGTCGGCGAGCCCGGCAGCGGCCTGCAGGACCTTCTCGGCGCGGAAGCGCTCGATCTCCTTCTCGGCCTCCTTGAGCTTGGCGAGCATGCCGGAGATCTTCTCCGGGAGCTCCTCCGGACGGCCCTTGACCAGCTGCTGGAGCTGGGCGACGACCGTGTGCTCGCGGGCGAGGAAGTTGTACGCGTCCACGCCGACCAGGGCCTCGACCCGGCGCACGCCGGAACCGATCGAGGACTCGCCGAGCAGCTTCACCAGACCCAGCTGGGCGGTGTTGTGGACGTGCGTGCCGCCGCAGAGCTCCTTGGAGTAGTCGCCGATCGTCACGACGCGCACCCGCTCGCCGTACTTCTCGCCGAACTCGGCGATGGCGCCCGCCTTCTTGGCCTCGTCGATGCTCATGATCTCGGCCGTGACGTCCAGCTCACGGGCGAGCACGGCGTTGATCTTCTGCTCGACGTCCGTCAGGACGCTGCCCGGCACGGCGGCCGGCGAGCCGAAGTCGAAGCGGAAGCGGCCCGGGGAGTTCTCGGAACCGGCCTGGGCGGCCGTGGGGCCGAGGGCGTCGCGCAGCGCCTGGTGGGTGAGGTGGGTGGCGCTGTGGGCGCGGGCGATGGCCCGGCGGCGGCCGAGGTCGATCCTGGCGAGGACGCCGGAGCCGACCGTCACCTCGCCGACCTGGACGCTGCCCTTGTGCACGGTCACGCCCGGCACGGGCTGCTGCACGTCGCGGACCTCGATGACGGCGCCGGAGTCGGTGCGGATGCGGCCGGTGTCGGCGAGCTGGCCGCCGCCCTCGGCGTAGAAGGGGGTGCGGTCGAGGATGACCTCGACCTCGTCGCCCTCGTTGGCGGCCGGCGACGGCACGCCGTCGACCAGCAGGCCGACGACGCTGGCCTCGCCCTCGTTGTCGGTGTAGCCGGTGAAGACGGTGCTGCCGGCCGCGTCGGCGATGGAGCGGTACGCCGACATGTCGACATGGCCGCTCTTCTTCACCAGGGCGTCCGCCTTGGCGCGGTCCCGCTGCTCCTTCATCAGGCGGCGGAAGCCGTCCTCGTCCACCGAGAGGCCCTGCTCCGCGGCCATTTCGAGGGTGAGGTCGATCGGGAAGCCCCAGGTGTCGTGGAGCAGGAAGGCCTTGTCGCCGGAGAGCACGCCGGAACCGGCGGACTTGGCCTCGGTGACGGCGGTGTCCAGCACATTGGTGCCGGCCTTCAGCGTCTTGAGGAAGCGGGACTCCTCGGCGAGGGCGACCGTCTCGATGCGCTTGCGGTCCTCGACGAGCTCCGGGTACTGCTGGCCCATCGTCTTGATGACGGTGTCCACGAGGTCGCCGACCACCGCGTCCGTGGCGCCGAGCAGCCGCATGTTGCGGATGGCGCGGCGCATGATGCGGCGCAGCACGTAGCCGCGGCCCTCGTTGCCGGGGGTGACGCCGTCGCCGATGAGCATGACGGAGGTGCGCATGTGGTCGGCGACGACGCGCAGCGAGACGTCGGACTCGTGGGCGGCACCGTAGGCGACGCCGGTGAGTTCGGTGGCCTTGTCGATGACGGCCCGCAGGGTGTCGGTCTCGTACATGTTCTGCACGTCCTGCAGGATCATGGCGAGACGCTCGAGACCGAGGCCGGTGTCGATGTTCTTGGCGGGCAGGTCGCCGAGGATCGGGAACTCCTCCTTGCCGCTGCCCTCCCCGCGCTCGTACTGCATGAAGACCAGGTTCCAGATCTCCACGTACCGCTCGTCGTTGACGGCCGGGCCGCCCTCGACGCCGAACTCGGGGCCGCGGTCGTAGTTGATCTCGGAGCAGGGGCCGCAGGGGCCGGGGACGCCCATGGACCAGAAGTTGTCCTTCATGCCCAGGCGCTGGATGCGCTCGGCGGGCACGCCCACGACGTCGCGCCAGATCTGCTCGGCCTCGTCGTCGTCCTTGTAGACCGTGATCCACAGCCGCTCGGGGTCGAGGCCGTAACCGCCGTCCGCCACGGAGCTGGTGAGCAGCTCCCAGGCGAACTTGATGGCGCCTTCCTTGAAGTAGTCGCCGAAGGAGAAGTTGCCGCACATCTGGAAGAAGGTGCCGTGGCGCGTGGTCTTGCCGACCTCTTCGATGTCGGGCGTGCGGACGCACTTCTGCACGCTGGTGGCGCGCGGGAAGGGCGGCTTGACCTCGCCCAGGAAGTAGGGCTTGAACGGGACCATGCCCGCGGGCACCAGAAGGAGCGTCGGGTCGTCGGCGATGAGCGACGCCGAGGGCACGACGGTGTGCCCGCGCTCCTCGAAGAAACGCAGCCAGCGGCGGCGGATTTCTGCCGACTCCATCAGTGTTCGTCCTTCCGGTGGTGGTACGAGATCGCCGGCCGCGGGGCCGGCATGTCGAGGTCGGGGGCCGTGCGGCCCAGTGCGTCGTTGAGCTGGCCCTCGCGCTCGGCCATGCCGGCGCGGACGTCCTGCGCGAAGGTGCGCAGCCGGTCCCCGGCCTCCAGGGCCTTGTCGGCCGCCTTCGCCGCGAGGCTCTCGGGAGTCAGGCTGCGGATCTTGCGATGGACCTTGTTGGTGGCCCACACCCCGGCGGCGGCACCGGCGGTGAACCAGAAGGCACGACGGAACATGCGGGTCAGCCCCTTGGTTTACGGCTGCGGGCGGATGGGAGCGTCCGGCCGACGACCACGGTGCGCTTCTTGCCGGCGCCCTTGGTCTGGAGGGTGACCGCACGCCGCACGCCGTAGCCGAAGGCCGCGACCTTCACGAGGGGGCCTCCGAAGGTGGAGGCGACGGTCGTGGACAGGGCGGAGGCGTTGGCGGTCACCTCGGCGACGTCGGAGGTGATGGTGTCCACGCGGGCCAGCTGGGCGTGCGCCTCGCGGACCGCCGCGGAAGCGTCGCCGAGCAGCGGGACGGCCTGGTCGGTCACCTCCGCCACCAGGCGGGTGGCCTGACGGAGCGCCTGGGCGAGCCGTACGAGTGCCACGGCGAGGAACGACACCAGGATCGCCCAGAAGACGGCCACGATGAGGCCGGCCACCTCTCCACCGGACACGTTGCCACTCCCTCGGATCCACCGCGCCAACCAGGTACCGATACAGATACCGACCTTATCGCGACGGGCAGCACGCTCCGTACCGCGTTGCGGGCCGGTGCCGCCCGCGACCGCCCCCTGGCCACGGGCCTGGATTGTACGTTCCGCTTATTTGACGATACCCTCCGTGACCCATGCGCCATGAGACGACGCCCGGCGAGCTGCCGTGCGAGCTGAACCACTTCGTCGGCCGGCGGCGCGAGCTCGACGACGTGGCCCGCCTGCTGGAACGGGCCCGGATGGTGACGGTGACCGGCGTGGGCGGGGTCGGCAAGACCCGGCTCGCGCTGCGCGCGGCGGCCGGTCTGCGCGCCGGGTTCGCCGACGGGGTCCGGCTGGCCGGGCTCGGGGCCGTACGGGACCCGGGGCTGGTGGACCTCGCCGTGGCACACGCGCTCGGCCTCACCGACCACACCACGCGCAGTCCGCGGGCCGTACTCGGCGCCTTCCTGGCCCGCCGCGAACTGCTGCTCGTCCTGGACTGCTGCGAGGGACAGGTCGAGGCGGCGGCCGAACTGGCCGACGCGCTGCTGCGCACGGCACCGGACCTGCGGGTGCTGGCCACCAGCCGGCAGCCGCTGGGGGTGCCCGGCGAGCACATCGTGGCGCTGGAACCGCTGGCCGACGCCGACGAGGCGGTGGAGCTGTTCGCCGACCGGGCGGCCGCGGCGCTGCCGGGCTTCACCGTGGACGCGGGGAACCGGGCCGAGGTCGAGGAACTGTGCCGCCGCCTGGACGGCATCCCGCTGGCACTGGAACTGGCGGCGGGCCGTGTGCGGGCGCTGTCGGTGCGGCAGATGACCGGACGGCTGGACGACCGCTTCCGGTTGCTCACTCGGCGCGGCGGCACCGGCGGTCCCGAGCGGCACCGCGCGCTGCGAACGACGATCGGGTGGAGCCACGAGTTGTGCACCCCGCACGAACGGCTGCTGTGGGCACGGCTGTCGGTGTTCGCCGGGGACTTCGACCTCGAAGCGGCGGAGTACGTGTGCGCGGGCGGCGAGGTGTCCGCCGAGGCCGTGGTGGACCTGCTGGCGGACCTCGTGGACAAGTCGGTGGTGCTGCGCCGCGAGGTCGCGGGCGTGGTGCGCTACCTGCTGCTGGACACCGTGCGCGAGTACGGGTTGGGCTGGCTGCGCGGGCTGGGCGAGGAGCGGCGGCTGCGGACCCGGCACCGCGACTGGTACCTGGGCTTCGCCACCTGGGGCGAGATGGAGTGGTTCGGCGCGCGGCAGGATGAGATCTCGGCCGGCACCGAGCGCGAACTGCCCAACCTGCGGGCCGCGCTGGAGTTCTCCCTCGAGGTCCCCGAGGAACTGCGGACCGGGCAGTACCTGGCGGCGAGCCTGTGGTTCTTCTGGGTCGGCTGCGGCCGGCTCGCCGAGGGCCGCTACTGGCTGGAGCGCGCGCTGGCGGCCGACCACGAGCCCACCGGGCAGCGGGCCAAGGCACTGTGGGTGTGCGGTTACGTCTCGATCCTCCAGGGCGACGGCACCGCGGCGCTCGGCATGCTCTACGAGTGCCGCGAGCAGGCGCTGGCCACCGGAGACGCGACGGCGGTGGCGTACGCGGTGCACCGCATGGGGTGCGGCGCGCTGCTCAGCGACGACCTGCCGCGGGCCAGGGCGCTGTTCGAGGAGGCGCTGGGCCACTACCGGACGCTGGGCGAGCTCAACAGCAACGTGATCATGGCCGAGGTCGAGCTGGCGATGGCCGTGGCCTTCGACGGCGACCTGGAGGGCGGGATCGAGCTGTGCGACCACATCCGCGAGGTCTGCGAGGACCACGGGGAGCGCTGGGCGCTGGCGTACGCGCTCTACACGCGGGCGGTCATCGCCTGGTGGCAGGAGGACCCCGTGCTCGCCGCCGAGCTCGCGGCCGAGTGCGTGCGGATCAACCACACCTTCCGCGACATGGTGGGCATCGTGCTCGGCATCGAACTGCTCGCCCTGCTGCGGGTCCCTGGGGACGCCCGGGAGGCGGCGGTGCTGCAGGGCGCGGCGGGCGGCATCTGGCGGCTGGTCGGGCTCCCGGTCTTCGGCTCACGCCACTTCGGCATCCCCCACCAGCGCTGCGAGGAACTGGCCCGCGCCGAGCTGGGCCGGGCCGGCTACGAGGCGGCGTACGCCGAGGGCGGTGCGCTGGACCTCGACGCCGCGGTCGCCAGGGCCCTGGCCGGACTGCCCCCGACGCGCCCCGGGCGACGGACGCCGCACGGCCCGGTCCCGCCCGCCGGCCCGCTGCACGCCGGCGCGCCGCTCGGCCGGTCCGCCCAGGACTGAGCGCCGCGGGCCGGGGAGCCCCCGGGTACGCGAAAGCCCCGGTGCCCCGCCGCGAGGGCGGGAGACCGGGGCTGACGTGCGTGCGCGTGCCGGGTGCGGCAGGCGTCAGCGAGCGTAGTACTCGACGACGAGCTGCTCGTCGCAGATCACGGGGACCTCACGACGGTTCGGCAGACGGTCCAGGCGGAAGGCCAGCGCCTGCAGGTTGACCTGCAGGTACTTCGGGGTCTCGCCCTCGCCGGCCCAGCCGCCCTCACGGGCGACCTGGAACGGGGTCTTGGCGCGGGAGCGCTCGCGGACCATCACGACGTCGTCGGGGGTGACGCGGAAGGACGGCTTGTCGACCTTGTGGCCGTTGACCTCGATGTGGCCGTGGACGACCATCTGGCGGGCCTGGTAGATGGTGCGGGCCAGGCCGGCGCGCAGGACGAGGGCGTCCAGGCGGCGCTCGAGCTCGACGATCAGGGCCTCGCCGGTCTTGCCGCTGACCTTGCGGGCGCGGTCGTAGGCGCGGGCCATCTGGCGCTCGGAGATGTCGTACTGCGCGCGCAGACGCTGCTTCTCCAGCAGTCGGACCTTGTAGTCACTGTTCTGCTTGCGGCCACGGCCGTGCTCGCCCGGCGGGTAGGGACGGGCCTCGAAGTACTTGACGGCCTTCGGCGTCAGGGCGATGCCGAGGGCGCGCGACTTCTTGACCTTGGGACGCGACTGGTTCACGTTTCCCAGACCTCCATGTAAGTTAGGTAAGCCTTACCTTAGCGAAGGAGATCGCATGTCTCGCCCAGGGAACACCACGCGCATCACGGACGTAACGGACGCCGCACAGGGCGCCGCCGACGCCATCGCGGGCGCCGACTTGACGGGGGTCCGATCAGCTCATGGTCAGCCGCGTCCCAGCGGGCATGAAATCGCCCGACTGCCGTCAGCAGCCGAGCGCACACGAACTCTCGTACAGAGTACCGCCTCCGCCATCCTGGTGATTCCCGGCCTGGTCCCCGACCTCCCCGAGCTCATGGTCCCCGAGGAACGGATCGTGGGCACCGACGGCGACCTCTTCCTGCTGTTCCCCGCGGAATCGCCCGCCGTGAGGGCCGCGACCCACGCCGAGGACGACGACCTCACCGCTGTGCTCGACATCACTGACGTCGCCCCGGTCGCGGTGCCCGGACGCATCCGCGGCCGCGCCTGGATCGCGGGCTGGATCACCGTCGCGGGCGACCTGCCGGCCCCGGCCGGGAAGGTGCGGCTGCGGCTGGAGGTCGGGGAGGCGTCGCTGGACGACCTGTGGGGCGCGGAGCAGGTGGAGCCGGACGAGTTCGCCGCCGCCCGCCCCGACCCGCTCGTCGACCACGAGGCCGAGCTGCTGCAGCACCTGGCGGCCGCCCACGCCGACCAGGTGGGCTGGCTGTGCGCGCTCGCCGGTGACGCCGGTGCCTGCCGCACGCCGGCCACCGCGGTGCCGCTCGCCCTGGACCGCTTCGGGCTGCGGGTGCGCTTCAGCGGCGCGGACGGCGTCTTCGACGCCCGCTTCGAGTTCCCCGAGCCCGTACGGGGCCACGCCGACCTGCACCGGGCGATGCACGCGCTCTTCGACGCCGCCGAGGAGGCGGCGGCCGGGCAGGGGCGCTGACCGGTCGCGCGGGAGCGCCGCGAGGCCGTACGCGGGCCGCGCGCTACTCCCCCGCCAGACGTTCCCTGACGCGCTCCAGCACGTCGGCGTAGCGGGCCTCGGCCCCGTAGCGGGTCGGCTCGTAGTAGCGCCGGCCGTGGATCTCGTCCGGTGCGTACTGCTGGGCGGCGATGGCACCCGGCAGGTCGTGCGGGTACTGGTAGCCCTTGCCGTGGCCGAGCTTGGCCGCGCCCTTGTAGTGGCTGTCGCGCAGGTGGGCGGGGACCGGGCCGGCCTTGCCCGCGCGCACGTCGGCGAGGGCGGCCCCGATGGCCGTCGTCGCCGCGTTGGACTTGGGGGCCAGGGCGAGCGCGATCGTGGCGTGGCTGAGGGTCAGCGCGGCCTCGGGGAAGCCGATCATCGCCACCGCCTGGGCCGCGGCGACCGCCGTGGGCAGCGCGGTCGGGTCGGCCAGGCCGATGTCCTCGCTGGCGGAGATCATCAGCCGGCGGGCGATGAACCGCGGGTCCTCCCCGGCCTCGATCATGCGGGCCAGGTAGTGCAGGGCGGCGTCGACGTCCGAGCCGCGGATGGACTTGATCAGCGCGCTGGCCACGTCGTAGTGCTGGTCGCCGTCGCGGTCGTACTTCACGGCGGCACGGTCGACGGTCTCCTCGAGGGTGCCCAGGGAGATCTCCGGCTCGCCCTTCGCCAGGGCCGCGCCCGCGCCCGCCTCCAGCGCCGTCAGCGCCCGGCGGGCGTCCCCGCCCGCGATCCGCAGCAGGTGCTCCTCGGTGTCCTCGGGCAGCGTGACCGCGCCCTTCAGGCCGCGCTCGTCGGTGAGCGCGCGGCGCAGCAGGCCGCGCAGGTCGTCGTCGGTCAGCGGCTCCAGGGTGAGCAGCAGGGACCGGGACAGCAGCGGGGAGATGATCGAGAAGTACGGGTTCTCGGTGGTGGCGGCGATCAGGGTGACCCAGCGGTTCTCGACGGCGGGCAGCAGCGAGTCCTGCTGGGCCTTGCTGAACCGGTGGATCTCGTCCAGGAAGAGCACGGTGTCGCGGCCGTACCCGCCGGACTCGCGCTTGGCGCTCTCGATGACCGCGCGGACCTCCTTGACGCCCGCGGTGATCGCCGACAGCTCGACGAAGCGCTTGTTGGTGGCGTGGCTGACGACGTAGGCGAGGGTCGTCTTGCCGATGCCGGGCGGGCCCCAGAGGATCACCGAGGACGGCCCGGCCGGCCCGCCGCCGCCCTCACCGACCAGGCGCCGCAACGGCGACCCGGGGCGGAGCAGATGGCCCTGCCCCACGACCTCGTCGAGGGTGCGCGGGCGCATCCGTACGGCCAGCGGGCTCCCTCCGGGCTCCCTCGACTGGCGTTCCTCTGCGGCGGCGGTGAACAGGTCGGGCTCCACGGCCAGAAAGCCTATGTCACCGCACCGACAGTCGGCGCCGCCGTCAGATCAGGGTGCTCCAGTACGTCCACCAGCGGGCCAGGATCGCCACCGCGATCACGCCGTACCAGAGCACCGGGACGACCCAGTGGAACTCCAGGACCAGGGCGCGGACCCGGGCCGGGGCCGGGATGACCTCGTGCTTGAGGTTGTGGACGAGGGTGTACCAGAACAGCGCGATGGTGACGACCCAGGCCAGCGAGCACCACAGGCACAGCGAGCCGATGCTGTACAGCGACTGGTACTGCAGCCACGTCACGAAGCCGACGCCGAAGAGCGTGCCGGCCTGCAGCCCGAGCCAGAACCAGCGGCGGTAGCGGGCCCCGGCGAACATCCCCACGGCGAGGGCGATGACGACGGGGTAGGCGACCATGCCGATCATCGGGTTGGGGAAGCCGAAGGCGTGCGCCTGCTCGCTCTTCATGATGTTGCCGCAGGAGATGATCGGGTTCAGGCTGCAGCCGGGGACGAAGTTCGGGTCCTCCAGCAGCTTGAACTTGTCGATCGTGATGACCCACGAGGCGAGCAGACCGAGCGCACCGCAGACGACGAGCAGCCAGCTGAAGGCCTTGCCCGCGCCGATGAGTCCGTCCGCGGACTCCTGGCTCCCGCTCTCGGTGCGAGCCGTGTCAACCGCCGTAGTCACCATGTCGCCGTTTCCGTGGGTCGGGGATGTGCCGCACTGCCCAACGCGTCGGACCCGCCGGAAGTGCCGGGTCCCATGGTGCCGTGTCACCCGCGCGAGCGACAACGGCCGGGTGGGAGGGCTGAATTCCACTGCGTTGTGTACGTCCCCGATCACTCTGTGTTATCGCCCCGCGGTCCGCAGTCCGGGAACCATCTCCAGCGAAAATGCGTACACATGAGACATATAGGATTCTCAGTGGACCCGTACTTCCGAGGATCCGCTCAGACGGGGAGAGGTGCCGCATGCGTCGACCCGAGTGGGTGCCCGCAGGGACGGACGTCGAGACCCCCAACGCCGCCCGGGTCTACGACTACTACCTGGGCGGGTCCCACAACTTCGAGGCCGACCGCGACATGGCGCGCCAGGCCATGGCGCTCTGGCCCGACCTGCCGGTGATCATGCGCGCCAACCGTGCCTTCCTGCGCCGCACGGTCCAGCACCTCGCCGCCCTGGGCATCACCCGCTTCCTGGACATCGGTTCCGGGATCCCGACCTTCGGCGCCGTGCACGATTTGGCGCGGGCCGTCCGGCCGCAGGCGCGCGTGGTGTACGTGGACCTGGACCCGATCGCGGTGGCGCACAGCCGGCTGCTGCTCCAGGACGACCCGCTGAGCGCCATGGTGATGGCCGACATGACCGACACCGGCGACCTGCTCTCCCGGCCCGAGGTCACCGGCCTCCTCGCGCCCGGGGAACCGGTGGCCGTGCTGCTGGTCGCGATGCTCCACTTCGTCACCGACGCCGAGGACCCCGGCAAGATCGTGGGCGCGCTGCGCGACGCCGTGCCGCCCGGCAGCCACCTGGTGCTCACCCACGCCTCCCGGGAGAGCCGCCCCGAGCAGGCGGACTCCCTGGCCGAGCTCTACGCCCGGCGCACCACGACACCCCTGGTCATGCGGACCAGGGAAGAGGTGACGGCGTTCTTCGACGGCTGGGAGCTGCTGCCGCCCGGGGTGGTCTGGCTGCCCGAGTGGCGGCCGGAGGACCCGGAGTCCGTGGGGCCCCATCCCGAACGGATGTCGGGCCTGGCCGGTGTGGGGCGGCGGTCGTGAGGGAGTCGCCGTCGGCCGTCGCGGGGCCCGCCCCGGACTTCGCGGAGGCCTGGGCCCGCCTGCTGCGCTCCGGGCCGGGGCTCGCGCTGCCCCCGCTGACGCTGCGCCGGGTGGCGGACACGACGGCGGGTCTGCTGGGGCGGGCGCTGGGCGAGCCCGCGTGCGACACCGCGCTCGCGGAACAGGCCGGCACGCTGCTGGTGGAGGCCCACTTCACCGACCCGGAGATCCTGGCGGCCGCCGTGGCGCTGCTGCAGGTCCAGCCGGCCGGACCCGGGCGGGTGCCGGCCGTGGCGGGCGCCTTCGCCTCCGGCTGGGCGGCCGCGCTGCGCGAGCGGACCCTGCGCGAGCAGGGGGCGATCCAGCGCGCCGCGTTCCGGGCCCGGGAGGACGCCGAGCGGGCCAGGAACGCCTCGGAGGCCCGCTTCCGCGCGCTGTTCGAGCACGCCGCGATCGGCATCGGCATCGCCGACGTGGACGGCACGATCGTGCAGTTCAACCAGGCGCTGCGGGAACTGCTCGGGGCCCGCCCGGAGGAGTTGCGGGGCCGCCGGGTCACGGAACTGGTGCACCCCGAGGACGCCCCGGGCGTGTGGGAGGCGTACGAGGACCTGGTCAGGGGGCGCCGCGAGCGGTTCCAGTGCGACAAGCCGTACTACCGGCGCGACGGCGAGGTGGTGTGGACGCACCTGACGGTCTCGCTGATCCGCGACGAGCACGGGGAGCCCCGCTACCAGGTGGCGATGGTCGAGGACATCACCGACCGCTACCGCCTGCAGGAACGACTGCGCCACCAGGCCACCCACGACCCGCTGACCGGGCTGCCCAACCGCACCGCCTTCTTCGAGCGGCTGGAGGGCCTCTTCGAACAGCCGCCGCCCGGTGCGCGCTTCGGCCTGTGCTACGTCGACCTCGACGGCTTCAAGGTCGTCAACGACAGCCTCGGTCACGAGACCGGTGACCGGCTGCTGACGGCCGTCGCGGAACGGCTGGACGCTGCGCTCGCCCCGCTGGGGCACCTGGTGGCCCGGCTCGGCGGGGACGAGTTCGTGGTGCTGCTGGAGGAGTGCCGCGGCGACCAGGAGGCGGTGGCCGTCGCCAAGCTCGTCCTGAGCACGTTCTCGCGGCCCTTCCTCGTGGGCGACCACCAGCTGACGATCGGCGCCAGCGTCGGGGTGCTGGCGCAGCGGGTCGCCGCCACGACCCCGGGGGCGGCGGTACGGGCGGCGGACCTGACGCTGTACCGCTCCAAGGAGGCGGGCCGGGGCCGCTGGACGCTCTTCGACCCCACGCACAACGCGCGCGCCGTCAGCCGCTACGCCATCTCGGTTCGGCTGCCGGTGGCCCTGGACCGCGGGGAGTTCTTCGTCGACTACCAGCCGCTGTGCTCGCTCGCCGACGGCTCCCTGGTGGCGGTGGAGGCCCTGGTGCGGTGGCGGCACCCGCAGTTCGGGGTGCTGGGTCCCGACGAGTTCGTGGGGACGGCGGAGGAGACCGGACTGATCATGCCACTGGGCCGGTGGATCCTGGAACGCGCGGTGGGGCAGGCGGCCGACTGGGTGCGGCGGTACGGGGAGGCCGCGCCGCAGATCAACGTCAACCTGGCGGTACGGCAGATCCGCAACCCGGGCCTGGTGCACGACGTCACGTCGATCCTGGACAGCACCGGCCTCGAACCCGGGCGGCTGGAGCTGGAGATCACCGAGAGCGCGGTGATCGGCCCCGAGGACGAGTCGCTGCGCGCCCTGCAGGCGATCGCCGACGCCGGGGTCTCGCTGGCCGTCGACGACTTCGGCACCGGCTGGTCGAACCTCGCCTACCTCAGGGACCTGCCGGTCTCCGGGCTGAAGATCGCCGGAGCGTTCGTCACGGACCCCCACCGCGCCGGGACGGACGACCCGGTCGGCTGGCGGATCGTCGGCGGACTGGTGTCGCTGGCGCACGCGCTCGGGCTCACGGTCACCGCCGAGGGCGTGGAGAGCGCCCAGCACGCCCGGCGGCTGCGCTCGCTGGGCTGCGACTGGGGGCAGGGCTGGTACTTCGGGCGGCCGGTGGGGCCCGAGCGGATCGCCCGGTGGATCGAGCGGGGCAACCCCGGCTGACCGGTGGTCAGGAGCGAGACCAGCGGGGGGTGCGGCCGGCCGGTGCGGGCACCGGCCGGCCGAACCGCCCGTACGGTTCAGGCGAGGCGCTCGCGCACGGCCGCGACGACGCCGTCGAGCGGCACGGCGTCCTGCTCGCCGCTCTCCAGGTCCTTCAGCTGCACGACGCCCTCGGCCAGGTCGCGTTCGCCCGCGACGATCGCGAGGCGGGCGCCCGAGCGGTTGGCCGACTTCATCGCGTTCTTCAGGCCCTTGCCGCCGAAGGCGAAGTCCGTGGCGATCCCCGCCCGGCGCAGCCCGGTGACCGCGCCGAACAGCACCCGGCGTGCCTCCTCGCCCATCGGCACCGCGAACACCTGGGTGGCGGCGGGCAGTTCCAGCTCGATGCCCTCGGCCTTGAGGGCCAGCACCGTACGGTCCACGCCCAGCGCCCAGCCCACCGACGGCAGCTCGGGGCCGCCGATCATCTCGGACAGGCCGTCGTAGCGGCCGCCGCCGCCGACCGCGGACTGCGAGCCGAGGCCGCCGTGGACGAACTCGAAGGTGGTGCGGGTGTAGTAGTCCAGGCCGCGCACCAGCTTGGGGTCGTCCTCGAACTCCACGCCCGCCGCCGTCAGCAGCTCGCGCACCTGCTCGTGGTAGGCCTTGCACGCCTCGCACAGGTGGTCGCGCATCATCGGGGCGCCGACGAGCTGCTTCTGCACGCTCTCGCGCTTGTCGTCCAGGACGCGCAGCGGGTTGATCTCGATCCGCCGGCGGGTGTCCTCGTCGAGGTCGAGACCGCGCAGGAAGTCCTGGAGGGCGGCGCGGTAGACCGGACGGCACTCGCGGTCGCCCAGCGAGTTCAGCAGCAGGCGGAAGTTCCGCAGCCCGAGCGAGCGGTAGGCGTCCACGGCCAGGATGATCAACTCGGCGTCCAGCACCGGGTCCTCGGCGCCGATCGCCTCGGCGCCGACCTGGGAGAAGTGCCGGTAGCGTCCGGCCTGCGGCCGCTCGTAGCGGTAGTAGGAGCCGGAGTACCAGAGCTTGACCGGCAGGTTGCCGGCCTTGTGCAGGTTGGCCTCCAGCGCGGCGCGCAGCACGGAGGCGGTGCCCTCGGGACGCAGCGCGAGCTGCGTGCCGCCCTTGGTGGTGAGGGTGTACATCTCCTTGGTCACGATGTCGGTGGACTCGCCGACACCGCGGGAGAAGAGCTCGACCTGCTCGAAGCCGGGGGTCTCGACGTAGCCGTAGCCGGCCCGCCGCAGCGGCGCCGCGAACGCCTCGCGGACCGCCAGGAAAACGGCGGAATCGGGCGGCAGGAGGTCATAGGTGCCCTTGGGGGCCTGGAAGGTGCTCACAGGAGGTCTCTCGTCACATTCCTCGTCGCGGCGGGGACGGGTGGTCGTCGCCCCCGAGGCCGCGGGCCACCTCCGCGAGGTACGGATTGGTGGCGCGCTCACGGCCGATGGTCGTCTGGGGTCCGTGGCCGGACAGCACCACGGTCGAGTCGTCGAGCGGCAGGCACACACGGGCCAGCGACGCGTACAGCTCGTCCATGGAACCGCCGGGCAGATCGGTGCGGCCCACGGAGCCGGCGAACAGCAGGTCGCCGGAGAAGAACACCGAGGGGATCTCGGCCGTCTCCGGGAGCCTGAACGTCACCGACCCCTCGGTATGGCCGGGCGCGTGCGCCACGGACAGCTCGAGACCGGCGAGTTCCAGCGTGCTGCCGTCGGTGAGCACCTTCAGGTCGTCGGGCTCGCCGATGGTGAGTTCACCGAGCAGCTGCGCGCCGATCGAGCGGCCGAGGGCCTTCTCCGGGTCGTTCAGCATGTAGCGGTCCCGGGGGTGGATCCAGGCCGGGACGCCATGGGCCCCGCAGACCGGGACGACCGAGGCCGTGTGGTCGAGATGGCCGTGGGTGAGGATGACGGCGACGGGCTTGAGTCGGTGTTTGGCGAGCGTGTCCTCGACGCCCTGGGCCGCTTCGTGGCCCGGGTCGATGATCACGCACTCCTCACCGGCGGCGGGGGCGACCACGTAGCAGTTGGTGCCCCAGGCCCCGGCGGGGAACCCGGCAATGAGCACGTTCGTCCTTCTGTCGGCTGTCGTTCTCGGCAGGTCGTACCGCACCGTGGCGGCCCCACGAGCCTACCGGCGCGAACGCGGCCATAGCGAACCAGTAACGTCGCTGGACGGGGGGCGCGCCGAACGCGAAGATCGGCGGCGTACTCACATTCGGACGCGACGAGCAGAAGGCATCGGGAGACGGCTCAGTGGTCACCAAGGATCAGCGGCGGCGCCAGCTCGCCCGTGACAAGTTCGAGCGGCAGCACGAGCGCCGTGTGCAGGCCCACCGCAAGACCGTGCGGCGCAACGCGGTGGTCGCCGCCGTGCTCGCCGTGGTCCTGGCGGCGGGCGCCACCGCGTGGGCGGCCGGCGCCTTCAGCTCGGACGCCAAGAAGGACGACGCGGCGGCCGCGGGGACGACCCCCAGCCCCGCGCAGACGAGCAAGGCGCCGGACCCGTGCGCCAAGCCCGCCGAGGGCGCCGTCGGCACGGAGCAGTGGAAGAAGGAGCCCGCCGTCACCGTCGACAGCGCGGCGAAGTACACCTTCACGCTGCAGACGACCTGCGGCGACATCGCGCTCGACCTTGACGCGAAGAACGCCCCGCACACGGTCAACTCCTTCGCGTTCCTGGCCGGCAAGGGCTTCTTCGACCACACCAAGTGCCACCGGCTCACCACCAGCGGCATCTACGTGCTGCAGTGCGGCGACCCGACGGGCCAGGGCACCGGCG
This sequence comes from Streptomyces sp. NPDC008238, assembly GCF_042956445.1. Taxonomy (NCBI): domain Bacteria; kingdom Bacillati; phylum Actinomycetota; class Actinomycetes; order Kitasatosporales; family Streptomycetaceae; genus Streptomyces; species Streptomyces sp. NPDC008238. The sequence goes on from NZ_JBIBGK010000015.1 coordinate 145,853, forward strand.
GTCCCGGCTACACCATCCCGGACGAGAACCTGAAGGCCAAGGAGATCGCCGGGGGCAGCTACCCGGCGGGCACGGTGGCCATGGCCAACACCGGCCAGGCGCACACCGGCGGCAGCCAGTTCTTCCTGGTCTACAAGGACAGCCCGCTGCCGCCGAACTACACCCCGTTCGGGACCATCGGCGCGGCCGGCATGAAGGTACTGGGCAAGATCGCCGCCGCGGGCGAGTCGACCGGCGCCGGTGACGGCGCCCCGAACGCCACCGTGGTGATCGACAAGGCGACGGTCGCGAAGTCCTGACCGCCGTGTCCCGCACCCGCGGGTTAATTTCGCGGGTGCGGGATGCGGACAGCCGGGGCACCGGTCGCCTATGTTGGCGTTGTGTAGGGTGCCTGCTCCGACGGCTGCACCATGGATGTGAGCGGACCGTCGGACCGGTCCGGGCACGGCCCGGCCGAATGGAACTGTGGACGATGCCCGCGAGCCGTGCGACGGCCGGGCATCACGTGGAGGAGGCGCTGTGAGCAGCGACCCGTGGGGCCGCGTCGACGAGACGGGGACCGTGTACGTGCGTACGGCCGATGGCGAGCGTGAAGTCGGCTCGTGGCAGGCAGGCTCCCCTGAGGAGGCGCTGGCCTACTTCGAGCGGAAATACGAGGGCCTCGTCGTCGAGATCGGCCTCCTCGAACGCCGGGTGAAGACCACCGACCTGGCCCCCAAGGACGCGTTGACCGCCATCGAGCACCTGCGCGCCGCGGTGACCGAGGCGCACGCCGTGGGCGACCTGGCCGCGCTGGCCAAGCGGCTGGACGCGCTGACCGAGCAGGTCGACGCGCGCCGTGAGGAGCGCAAGGTCGCCAAGGCCAAGGCCTCCGAGGAGGCCAGGACGGCCAAGGACGACCTGGTCACCGAGGCCGAGCAGCTGGCGCAGAGCGAGCAGTGGCGGGCCGCCGGCGAGCGGCTGCGCGCCCTGGTCGACATCTGGAAGGGCCTGCCCCGGCTGGACCGCAAGACCGACGACGAGCTGTGGCACCGCTTCAGCCACGCCCGTTCGGTCTTCTCCAAGCGGCGCAAGGCGCACTTCGCGGCGCTCGACGCGCAGCGCGAGGACGCCCGCCGCCGCAAGGAGAAGCTGGTGGAGGAGGCGCAGGCGCTCTCCGGCTCCACCGACTGGGGCCCGACGGCGGCGCGCTACCGCGAGCTGATGACCGACTGGAAGGCCGCCGGCCGCGCCCAGCGCGAGGCGGAGGACGACCTGTGGAACCGCTTCCGCGGCGCCCAGGACGTCTTCTTCGCGGCCCGCTCCGAGGTCTTCGCCGAGCGCGACACCGAGCAGCGCGAGAACCTCACGCTGAAGGAGGAGCTGGCCATCGAGGCCGAGAAGCTGCTCCCGGTCACCGACCTGAAGGCGGCGCGCGCGGCCTTCCGCGGCATCAACGAGCGCTGGGAGGCGATCGGCCACGTGCCGCGCGACGCCCGACCGCGCATCGAGGGCCGCATGCACGCGGTGGAGCGCGCGATCCAGGAGGCCGAGGAGTCAGAGTGGCGCCGCACCAACCCGGAGGCGCGGGCGCGTGCCGCGGGCCTGACCGGGCAGCTGCAGGCGGCCGTCGACAAGCTGCGTGAGCAGATCGAGACGGCACGGGCGGCGGGCAACACCTCCAGGGCCGAGAAGCTGCAGCGGGAGCTGGACGGGCGCCAGGCGCTGCTCGACCAGGCCCTCAAGTCGCTGGGCGAGTTCGGCGGCTGAGTCCCACTCCGGCTTCACCCGGACAACGGAGAAGGGCCCGTACGCGAGGCGTACGGGCCCTTCTGCGTGTCCGCGTCAGCGCTGGCGCGCCGACGTCACGCGGTACACGTCGTAGACGCCCTCGACGCCGCGGACGGCCTTCAGGACGTGTCCGAGGTGCTTGGGGTCGCCCATCTCGAAGGTGAAGCGCGAGGTGGCCACCCGGTCGCGGGAGGTCTGGACGGCGGCGGACAGGATGTTGACGTGCTGGTCGGACAGGACGCGCGTGACGTCCGACAGCAGGCGGGAGCGGTCCAGCGCCTCGACCTGGATGGCGACCAGGAAGACCGAGGACTGGGTCGGCGCCCACTCGACGTCGATGATCCGCTCGGGCTGCTGCGAGAGCGACTCGACGTTCACGCAGTCGGCCCGGTGCACGGAGACTCCGTTGCCGCGGGTGACGAAGCCGATGATCGGGTCGCCCGGCACCGGGGTGCAGCAGCGGGACAGCTTGACCCAGACGTCCTTCTCGCCCTTGACGATCACACCCGGGTCGGCGGCCGAGCGCCGCTTGGTGCGGCTGCGCGACGGGGTCGTGATCTCGGCGATGTCCTCGGTCGCGCCCTCCTCGCCGCCCAGCGCCTCGACGAGCTTGTGCACGACGGACTGCGCGGTGATGTGCCCCTCGCCGATCGCCGCGTAGAGCGCGGAGATGTCGGGGTAGCGCATCTCGTGGGCGAGCGTGACCAGCGAGTCGCCGGTGAGCACGCGCTGGATCGGCAGGTTCTGCTTGCGCATCGCGCGGGCGATGGCTTCCTTGCCCTGCTCGACAGCCTCCTCGCGGCGCTCCTTGGAGAACCAGGCGCGGATCTTGTTGCGGGCGCGCGGGGACTTGACGAAGCCGAGCCAGTCGCGGGACGGGCCGGCGCCCGCCGCCTTGGAGGTGAAAACCTCCACCGTGTCGCCGTTGTCGAGGGTCGACTCCAGCGGCACCAGGCGGCCGTTGACCCGCGCCCCTATCGTGCGGTGGCCGACCTCGGTGTGGACGGCGTACGCGAAGTCGACGGGGGTCGCACCGGCGGGCAGCGCGATGACGTCGCCCTTGGGGGTGAAGACGAAGACCTCGTTGCGGGACAGGTCGAAGCGCAGCGACTCCAGGAACTCGCCCGGGTCCTCGGTCTCCTTCTGCCAGTCGAGCAACTGCCGCAGCCACGCCATGTCGTTGACGGCGTCGTCCTTCTTGGCGGACTTCGGGCTGTCGGTGCGCACCTTGGAGGCGCCGGCGACGGCCTCCTGCTTGTACTTCCAGTGCGCCGCGATGCCGTACTCGGCGCGGCGGTGCATGTCGAAGGTGCGGATCTGGATCTCGACCGGCTTGCCGCTGGGCCCGATGACCGTCGTGTGCAGCGACTGGTACATGTTGAACTTGGGCATGGCGATGTAGTCCTTGAACCGCCCCGGCACCGGGTTCCACCGCGCGTGGATGGTGCCCAGCGCCGCGTAGCAGTCGCGGACGGTGTCGACCAGGACCCGGATGCCCACCAGGTCGTAGATCTCGGCGAAGTCCCGGCCCCGCACGATCATCTTCTGGTACACGCTGTAGTAGTGCTTCGGGCGGCCGGTGACGGTCGCCTTGATGCGGGCGGCGCGCAGGTCCTGCTGCACCTGGTCGGTGACGACCGCCAGGTACTCGTCCCGCTTGGGGGCGCGCTCGGCGACGAGCCGGACGATCTCGTCGTACATCTTGGGGTAGAGGATCGCGAAGGCGAGGTCCTCGAGCTCCCACTTGATGGTGTTCATGCCCAGCCGGTGCGCCAGCGGGGCGTAGATCTCCAGCGTCTCGCGGGCCTTCTTCTCCTGCTTCTCCCGCTTGAGGTACCGCATGGTGCGCATGTTGTGCAGGCGGTCGGCGAGCTTGATGACCAGCACCCGCGGGTCCTTCGCCATGGCGACGACCATCTTGCGCACGGTCTCGGCCTGCGCGGCCTCGCCGAACTTGACCTTGTCCAGCTTGGTGACGCCGTCCACGAGCAGGGCGACGGAGTCGCCGAAGTCGCGGCGCAGCGCGTCGAGGCCGTACTCGGTGTCCTCGACGGTGTCGTGCAGCAGCCCGGCCATCAGCGTCGCCGGGTCCATGCCGAGCTCGGCCAGGATCGTGGTGACGGCGAGCGGGTGCGTGATGTACGGGTCGCCGCTCTTGCGCTTCTGGCCCCGGTGCCAGCGCTCGGCGACCTGGTAGGCGCGCTCGATCTGGCGCAGTTGCGACGGGTCGCCCTTGGGGTCGTTGCTGCGCACTATGCGCAGCAGGGGCTCCAGGACCGGGTTGTACGGGCTGGAGCGCTGGACGCCGAGCCGGGCCAGGCGGGCGCGGACCCGGTTGGACGAGGTGGCGGGCCGGTTCGGGGCCACGCTCCCGGGAGTGCGTACGGGCCGGGCGACGGGCGTCGCCGGGGCGGCGGGAGCGGGCTTGGCGGCCTTGCCCTCCGCCGATGCGGCCGGCGCGGCGGGCGCGGCGGGAGGAGCCGCGGAGACGGAAGCCGCCTGCTTCCCGTCCGCTGCGGTCATCGGCTGAGCCTGCCTGGCCTCTTCTTGCAAGGGCACTCCTTCTGGTCCCCTCCCGGCCGGAGACGGGCGAGGAGGGAGGTTCCGAGACACCATGGTAGCGATCTGACCGGGTGAACCGCGTCCCGTCCGCCCCGTGGATACCCCGCAACGCCCGGAGGCGGGCTCCTGACCGCTTCCGCGGCCGGGAGCCCGCCTCCGGCGAGCCAGGGGCTCAGACGGCGATCAGCGCCTCCAGGGGGGCGCCGGCGAGGGACGGGGCGAGGCGGGCGCGCCCGCCGAGGAAGCCCAGCTCCAGCAGGACCGCGAGGCCCGCGACCTCGGCCCCGGTCCGGCGGATCAGCTCCATGGACGCCTCGGCCGTGCCGCCGGTGGCGAGCACGTCGTCGATGACCAGGACCCGGTCGCCGGCCGAGAAGGCGTCCTGGTGGACCTCGATCTCGGCGGTGCCGTACTCCAGCTCGTACGCCTGTCCCAGCGTGGCGCCGGGCAGCTTGCCCGCCTTGCGGACGGGCACGAACCCGAGCCCGGCGCGGGCGGCCGCCGGGGCGGCCAGGATGAACCCGCGCGCCTCGAGGCCGACGACCTTGTCGGCGCCGTGCCGGGCGCAGAGCCCGGCCAGTGCGTCGATCAGCGCGTTGAACGCCGCGGGGTCGGCCAGCAGCGGGGTGATGTCCTTGAACACCACACCCGGCCTCGGATGGTCGGGCACGTCCCGGATGCGGCTGAGCAGCAGGCTGCGCAGCCCCTCCGGGGTGGCGTCCGTCGTGGTCATCGGCTGTGTTCCTCGGTGCTTCGTCGCTGTGTCTCGTCCGCCGTCCGCCCCGTCCTCAGCGGCGCTTGCCGGAGGGACGGTTGCGGCCGCGGTTGTTGCGGGCCGGCTGGGTGCGCTGACTGCCGACGACGGCGCCCGCGTGGGCGTCCTCCTCCGGCTCGCCGTCCGCGTCCTCGGGGGACGCGTCCTGCGCCTCGTCCGCGGCGTCGCCACCGCGGCGGGCGTCGGCGGCGCGCTTGGCGAGCACGCGCTTGCGCAGCGCCTTCATCTCCGGGTCGCGCTCCTTGAGGTCCGCGACCAGCGGGGTCGCGATGAAGATCGAGGAGTACGCACCGGCGGTGAGGCCGACGAAGAGCGACAGGGCGATGTCGTTGAGCATGCCCGCGCCGAGCAGGCCGCCACCGACGAAGAGCAGCCCGCCGACCGGCAGCAGCGCCACCACCGTGGTGTTGATCGAACGCACCAGGGTCTGGTTGAGGCTGCGGTTGGCCAGCTCGCTGTAGGTGTAGCGGTTCTGCTTGGTGATGTCCTTGGTGGACTCCTTCAGACCGTCGAAGACGACGACGGTGTCGTAGAGGGAGTAGCCGAGGACGGTCAGCAGACCGATCACCGTACCCGGGGTGACCTCGAAGCCCACGATCGCGTAGACGCCGATGGTGATCGTGAGGTCGTGGATGAGGGCGATCAGGGCGGCCACGGCCTTGCGCCACTCGAAGGCGATCGCCAGGTAGATCGTCACCAGGACCATGAAGATCACCAGGCCCTGGAAGGCCTTCTTGGAGATCTCGTCGCCCCAGCTCGGACCGATGATCTGCGGGTCGATGTCGTTCGCCTTGACGTTGAGATCCGTGGCGATCTCGCCCTGGATCTCCTTCGCCTCGTTGAGCGAGATGTCGCTGATCTGGATGCGGACGGCGCCGGAGCCGAGCTTCTGCACGATGGCCTGGTGGCCGCCGGTGTTGTCGGCGACCTTCTCCTGGACCTGGCTGACCGACATCTCGGTCTTCGGGGTGGTGAAGACCGCGCCGCCGGAGAACTCGATGCCGAGCTTGAGGCCGTTCACGGCGAGACCGACGATCGCCGCGATGGTGATGAGGACCGAGACCCCGTACCAGAGCTTGCGGTGACCCACGAAGTCGTAGGAAATCTCGCCTCGGTGCAGGCGGTGCCCGAGGTTGCCGAGCCGGGACATCAGGCCTCCTTGACGTCGGTACGGGCCGCGGGGCGGCGGGTGCGGCGCAGCGGGGGGTTGACGCCCAGGGCGCGCGGGTCGAGCCCGGACCAGGGGTGACCGCCGGCGTAGAACTTCTTGCGGGCCAGGATCGTCATCAGCGGCTTGGTGAAGAGGAACACCACGGCCACGTCGAGGAGCGTCGTCAGGCCGAGGGTGAACGCGAAGCCCTGCACCTTGCCGACCGAGACGACGAACAGCACGGCGGCGGACAGGAACGACACGAAGTCCGAGACGAGGATCGTGCGGCGGGCGCGCGGCCAGCCGCGGGCGACGGCCGGCTGCAGGGAGCGGCCTTCGCGCAGTTCGTCACGGATGCGTTCGAAGAACACGATGAACGAGTCGGCGGTGATACCGATGGCGACGATGGCGCCGCAGACCGCCGGCAGGTTCAGCGCGAAGCCGATGGCCGGGCCGAGCAGCGTCATGATCGCGTAGGTGAGGATCGCCGAGACGATGAGGCTCAGGATCGCCACGAAGCTCAGGCCGCGGTAGTACGCGACCAGGTAGAGCACGACCAGGGCGAGGCCGACGCCGCCGGCGATGAGGCCGCCGTGCAGCTGCTCGCCACCGACCGCCGCCGACACCTTGGTGACGTCCGACTTGTCGAAGGTCAGCGGCAGCGAGCCGTAGGACAGGACGTTCGCCAGCTCCTCCGAGCTCTCCTGGGTGAAGCTGCCGTAGATCTCGGCGCTGCCGCTCAGGGTCTGGTTCACCGAGGGGGCGGAGACGACCTCGTTGTCCAGCACGATCGCGAACTGGTTGTTCGGCGGCTGCTGCTGCGAGAGCTGCGAGGTGATCTTCGAGAAGGCCTTGGAGCCGGTGCCGTCGAAGTTCAGGGTGACGACCCAGCCGTTGCCGCCCTGGGTGTCGAACTGCGCGGCGGCCTTGCTGACGTTCTTGCCGTCGACCGCGGCGGGACCGAGGGCGTACTTGGCGCCGCCGTCCTGGCTGCACGCGACGATCTTGTCGGTCGGCTTGGCCTTGAGGTTGAGGTTGGCGCGCGTCTTCGCGTCGGAGCAGTCCAGCGCGGCGAGCTTCGCCTGGAGGTCCTCGGGGATGGAGGTGTCCAGCGTGCTGCCGGGCGCCGCGTTCGCCGGGGCCGACGGGGTCGGCGCGGGCGCGTTCGAGGCGGGGGCGTCCGAGGCCGGGGCGGACGGCGTCGAGGATGCCTTCAGCGCGTCGGTGACGGCGCGGCCTTGCGTCGAGGCGCTCGCTGACGGGGTGCCGGAGACCTTGGCGCCGGTCGACGCGGTCGCGGACGGCGAGGCCGGGGAAGAGGGCGAGCCGGAGGGGCTGCCGCTCGGCGAGGCCGGGGTCGGCGGGGTGTTGGCCACCTCGGCGAGCACGGGCCGGAAGTAGAGCTGGGCGGTGGTGCCGACCTGCTGCTCGGCCTGCGCGGCGTTGGTGCCCTTGGGGATGTTGACGATGATGTTCCGGTCGCCCTGGATCTGGCTTTCGGCTTCCGAGACACCGAGACCGTTGACGCGCCGGTCGATGATCGACTTGGCGGTCTCCATGTTGGTCTTGTTGATCGCGCCGGCCTGGTCGCTCTTCGCCGTCAGCGTGATGCTCGTACCGCCGGCGAGGTCGATGCCCAGCCGGGGGGTGGTGTGGCCGGAGAGGAACATCCCTCCGGTGAGCGCCACGATGGCCAGCAGGATCACTGCCAGCGCCCGCCCGGGGTACCCCTGGCTCCCCGAGGGCCTACGGCCCCTCTTCGGTGCTGCCACCTTCTCGATTCTCCCTGTCCAACCGCCCTGCGACCTGCGCGCAGCGGGGCGGCACGATGAGTAGTACGAACTTGCCGACCGTGCAAAAGTACCGGGCGGGCCGTTACTTCTTGTCGGTGCCGTCCGTCTTGGGGGCGTCCTCGGTCACGGGCTCGTCGGCGGACTTGCTCAGCTGGACGGGCTCGTCGGCCTTCTCGGCCTCGTCCGCGTCCTCGGCGTCGCGCGCCTCGAGCTCCGGCTCCGGGTCGATGCCGTGGACGATGCGGTCGAACTCGGCCTGGTCGAGGACCGCGGCGATGGCGTTCTTCGCGAAGTGCGCGTGGACACCGTCGGCCAGCTCCAGCAGGACCGTGTCCTCGTTGACCTCCTTGACGACGGCGTACATGCCGCCGATCGTCCGGATGCCCGAACCGGGAGCCATCTGGTCACGCATCTGCGTGGCCTGGCGCTGCCGGTTCTTCGCGGAGCGGGTCATCAGCAGCATGACACCGATGATCAGGACGAAAGGCAGGATTTGAACCAGATTCATGGTGTCTTGACGATCCTTCGCACGGCCGCAGGGGCCTGGTCTACGGGATTGTGGGTGTCGGTCCCGGAGGCACGACGTCGGCGGAGTCTAAGCGTTCGTTCGCCGGTGGAACAACGCCAAGCATTACACCGAGGTTCCTGCGGCGGCGAGTCTCCCCGCCGTCAAGGGCCGAACAGCCCGTCTTGCCCGGGTCCGGCGCCTTGTGGCGGCACGAGTCCGAGGTGTGCCCATGCGGCGGGTGTGGCGACCCGGCCACGGGGGGTGCGCGCCAGCAGTCCCTCGCGCACCAGGAACGGCTCGGCCACCTCCTCCACCGTCTCCCGCTCCTCCCCCACGGCCACCGCCAGTGTCGACAGCCCCACCGGGCCGCCGCCGAAGAGCTTCAGCAGGGCCTGCAGCACGGCGCGGTCCAGCCGGTCCAGGCCGCGGCCGTCGACCTCGTACACGTGCAGCGCCTGCGCGGCGACCTCGCGGGTGATCACGCCGTCGGCCTTCACCTGCGCGAAGTCCCGTACGCGGCGCAGGAGTCGGTTGGCGATGCGCGGGGTGCCGCGGGAGCGTCCGGCGATCTCGGCGGCGCCCTCGGCGTCGATGCCGACGTCGAGCAGGCGCGCGGAACGGTGGATGACCCGCTCCAGTTCGGCCGGGGCGTAGAACTCCATGTGGCCGGTGAAGCCGAAGCGGTCGCGCAGCGGCGGCGGCAGCAGACCGGCCCGGGTGGTGGCGCCGACCAGGGTGAACGGCGGGAGTTCCAGGGGGATCGCGGTGGCGCCCGGGCCCTTGCCGACGATGACGTCGACCCGGAAGTCCTCCATCGCCATGTACAGCATCTCCTCGGCGGGCCGGGACATCCGGTGGATCTCGTCGAGGAAGAGCACCTCGCCCTCGGCCAGGGAGGAGAGGATCGCGGCCAGGTCGCCGGCGTGCTGGATGGCGGGCCCGGAGGTGATGCGGATGGGGGCGCCCATCTCCGCCGCGATGATCATCGACAGGGTGGTCTTGCCGAGCCCGGGGGCGCCGGAGAGCAGGACGTGGTCCGCGGTGCCGCCGCGCTGCCGGGCCGCCTTCAGCACCAGGTCGAGCTGCTCGCGCACCCGCTCCTGGCCGACGAACTCCTCCAGCGCCTTGGGCCGCAGTGCCGCCTCGACGGCCTGGTCCTCACCGTCGGCGGCGGCGCCGACGAGACGGTCGGCGGTGGTCGGTACGGACTCGTCGTCCCAGTTCACTTCGGTGCGCCTTACGCTCGGCGGGCTAGGTCAGCGGGCTCGGTTCAGGGTCTGCAGGGCGGCCCGCAGGAGGGCCCCGACCTGCGGATCGGCGCTCGCCTCGGCCTGCGGGGTGACGGCGGACACGGCCTCCTCCGCCTCGCGCGGCTGGTAGCCGAGGCCGATCAGCGCGGCGTGCAGCTGCTCGCGCCACGAGGCGGGCCCGGCGGCGACCGCGGGGCGGGCGCCTCCCGCCGCGCCCACGGGGGCGCCGAGCCGGTCCTTGAGCTCGAGCAACAGCCGCTGGGCGCCCTTCTTGCCGATGCCCGGGACGGCGGTGAGGGCCTTCTCGTCACCCGTGGCGACGGCCACGCGCAGCGCGTCCGGGCTGTGCACGGCGAGCATGGCCTGGGCCAGCCGGGGACCGACGCCACTGGCGGTCTGCAGCAGTTCGAAGACCTGGCGCTCGTCGTCGTCGGTGAAGCCGTACAGGGTGAGGGAGTCCTCGCGGACGACGAGCGAGGTGGCGAGGCGGGCCGGCTCGCCCACGCGCAGTGCGGCGAGGGTGCCCGGGGAGCACTGGACGGCCATCCCGATGCCGCCGACCTCGATCACGGCCGTGTCGGGGGCGAGGGCGGCGACCGGCCCGCTGACGAAGGCGATCATGTGCTGGGCTCCTGGGTTCGTGCTCGGGCGACGGCCTGCTGGAGGCGGTTGGTCGCGGTGCCGCGCCAGATGTGGCAGATGGCGAGCGCCAGCGCGTCCGCGGCGTCGGCGGGCTTGGGCGGGGCGTCGAGCCGCAGCAGCCGGGTGACCATGGCGCCGACCTGGGCCTTGTCGGCCCGGCCGCTGCCGGTGACGGCGGCCTTGACCTCGCTGGGGGTGTGCAGGTGGACCGGCAGCCCACGGCGGGACGCGCACAGGATGGCGACGGCGCTGGCCTGGGCGGTGCCCATCACGGTGCGCACGTTGTGCTGGCTGAACACCCGTTCCACGGCGACCGCCTGGGGCGCGTACTCGTCCAGCCAGGCCTCTATGCCGCGCTCGACCAGCACCAGGCGGTGGCCGATGTCGGCGTCCGCCGGGGTGCGGACGACGCCGACCCCCGCCATGCGCAGCGGCTTGCCCGGCGCCCCGTCCACCACGCCGATGCCGCACCGGGTCAGCCCCGGGTCCACGCCCAGCACACGCACCGCGCCCCTCCCTCGGACAGCCGTTCAGCGGATTCCTGGAGGCTATCGGGTGCCACCGACAACGACGGCGGCCCGGTGGGGGTGTGTCCTCCCCACGGGCCGCCGTCCCGCCGTGCGTCCTTGACGGACGGATCAGGCGTCGACCTTCTCCATGACCTCGTCGGAGACGTCGAAGTTGGCGAAGACGTTCTGCACGTCGTCGCTGTCCTCGAGCGCGTCGATGAGCTTGAAGATCTTGCGGGCGCCCTCCTCGTCCAGCTCCACCTGCATGGTGGGGACGAAGTTGGCCTCCGCGGAGTCGTAGTCGATGCCCGCCTCCTGGAGCGCGGTGCGGACCGCGACCATGTCGGTGGCCTCGCTGAGCACCTCGAAGGACTCGCCGAGGTCGTTGACCTCCTCGGCGCCCGCCTCCAGAACCGCGCCGAGCACGTCGTCCTCGGAGAGCCCGGCCTTGGGGACGATCACGACGCCCTTGCGGTTGAACAGGTACGACACCGAACCCGGGTCGGCCATGGAGCCGCCGTTGCGGGTCATCGCGACGCGGACGTCGGAAGCGGCACGGTTGCGGTTGTCGGTGAGGCACTCGATGAGCACCGCGACACCGTTCGGGCCGTAGCCCTCGTACATGATCGTCTCGTAGTCGGCGCCGCCCGCCTCGAGACCGGCACCGCGCTTGACCGCGCTGTCGATGTTCTTGTTGGGCACCGAGCTCTTCTTCGCCTTCTGGATGGCGTCGAAGAGGGTCGGGTTACCGGAGATGTCGGCGCCGCCCGCGCGGGCGGCCACCTCGATGTTCTTGATCAGCTTCGCGAAGAGCTTGCCGCGCTTGGCGTCGATCACGGCCTTCTTGTGCTTCGTCGTAGCCCATTTAGAGTGGCCGGACATCAGCCTGTCTCCTTCACGTCACCGATTGCTTCACGAACACTGCGATCCTACCGGGATCGCCTCACCGCGCGGCGCGCACCATGTCGACGAAGTAGCGGTGGACCCGGTGGTCGCCGGTCAGTTCGGGGTGGAACGAGGTGGCCAGCAGGTTGCCCTGGCGGACGGCGACGATCGTGCCGTCCTCGAGGCGTGCCAGCGTGGCGACCCCGCTGCCGGTCGACTCGACCCAGGGTGCGCGGATGAAGACGCCCTCGACGGGGCCGCCTTCGACGCCCTCGACCTCGACCGCCGTCTCGAAGGACTCGTTCTGCCGGCCGAAGGCGTTGCGGCGCACGATCATGTCGATCCCGCCGAAGGTCTCCTGGTCGTCCCTGCCGTCGAGGATCTTGTCGGCGAGCATGATCATGCCGGCGCAGGTGCCGTAGACCGGCAGGCCCGCGCGGACGCGGTCGCGCAGCGGCTCCATCATGCCGAAGAGCGTGGCGAGCTTGGACATCGTGGTCGACTCGCCGCCCGGGACCACCAGGCCGTCCACCTCGGCCAGTTCCTCGGGGCGCCGCACGGGGCGGGCGAGGGCGTCGGCCTCGGCGAGCGCCACCAGGTGCTCGCGGACGTCGCCTTGCAGGGCGAGGACGCCGATGGTCGGGGTGCTGCTGGACACGGTGCGGGGACCTTCCGGGACGTCGGGTGGGGCAACGGGCGATGGGCAGGCCGTCGCGGGCCTGCCCATCGCGGGGGCGCGTGGCGCGGGTGGCGCGTGGCGCGGGGGCGCCTACCAGCCGCGGTTGGCGTAGCGCTCGGCCTCGGGGAGGGTGTCGCAGTTGATGCCGACCATGGCCTCGCCCAGGTTGCGGGAGGCGTCCGCGATGATCTTGGGGTCGTCGTAGAAGGTGGTGGCCTTCACGATGGCGGCGGCGCGCTTGGCCGGGTCGCCGGACTTGAAGATGCCGGAGCCGACGAAGACGCCCTCCGCGCCGAGCTGGCGCATCAGCGCGGCGTCGGCCGGGGTGGCGACACCGCCGGCGGAGAACAGCACGACCGGCAGCTTGCCGAGCTCGGCGACCTCCTTGACGAGCTCGTACGGGGCGCGCAGCTCCTTGGCGGCGGCGTACAGCTCGTGGTTGTCGTAGCCGCGCAGGCGGGCGATCTCGTTCTTGATCTGGCGCAGGTGACGGACGGCCTCGACCACGTTGCCGGTGCCGGCCTCCCCCTTGGAGCGGATCATGGCCGCGCCCTCGGCGATGCGGCGCAGGGCCTCGCCCAGGTTGGTGGCGCCGCAGACGAAGGGGGTGGTGAAGGCCCACTTGTCGGAGTGGTTGACCTCGTCGGCCGGGGTGAGGACCTCGGACTCGTCGATGTAGTCGACGCCGAGCGACTGCAGGACCTGGGCCTCGACGAAGTGGCCGATGCGGGACTTGGCCATGACCGGGATCGAGACGGCCCCGATGATGCCCTCGATCATGTCCGGGTCGGACATGCGGGCCACGCCGCCGTCCTTGCGGATGTCGGCCGGGACCCGCTCCAGCGCCATGACGGCGACGGCACCCGCGTCCTCGGCGATCTTGGCCTGCTCGGGGGTGACGACGTCCATGATCACGCCGCCCTTGAGCTGCTCGGCCATGCCGCGCTTCACGCGCGCGGTGCCGGTCTCGGGGGACTCGGGGGTGCTGGGAAGCGTGGTGGACACGGGGACCTCACTCGGAGACTCAACTGCGGGGTGGTGGCAGCCGGCGGCGTTCCCCGGACCCCTCACGGCCGGCCGGCGGAACACCGATGGTTGCTCTGTGTTTCATCGTGGACCGCACCAAGTGGACCGCAAAAGGGCCAATCGCTCCTCAGTGGCCTGCCACGCCCTCGACGGTGAGGACGAGCGGCGGCTCGTCGTCCATCTCGAAGGTCACCGGCCGCGGGGCGTGCCCGGCGAGCCGGAACCAGCGCACCTTGCGGTGCGAGCGCAGCGCCCTGGCCGCGCGGACGGCGTCGTTGTGGAAGCGCCGCGCCATCGGCACCCGGCGCACGGCCTGGGTCAGCTCGTGGGTGGCCGCGTCGCCGCCGGGGGCGGCCCGTACGGCGTCGACCGCGTCGGCCTCGGCGAAGACGGCGCGCAGCGCCTGGCTCAGTTCGCTCTCGGCCACCTCACGCTGCTCGTCCTGCGCCTGCCGGGCGGAGTGCGCGGCCTCGTAGAGCACGATGCTCGCCGCCGGGTCCAGCACCCCCGCGGTGGCCAGCTCCTGCGCCACGGAGGCCCGGCGCAGCAGTTGCGCGTCCAGCGCGGCCCGGGCGGCGTCGATGCGGGCGTGCAGGCGGTCCAGCCGCCCCGCGGTCCAGCTCAGGTAGAGGCCGACGGCGACCAGCGCCACGGCGACCCAGATGAAGGTGGTCACGGACCGCAAGGCTACCGGTGCGCCCGGTACGACCCCCGGGCGCCGCCGAACTGGCGCGTAGCGCCGGGTAGCGGACAGCATGGGCAGCCGCGCGGGCCGCCCGGCGGGCGGTGGCTTCCTCGCGGCCGTGGACCGGACGGGAGACCGGCCGCGTCCGACGCGTCGCCCGAGACGAGGGCCGCTCCTGTGGTGCGGCCGCGCAGAGCACGGTCAGCGGTTTCCGGGGCAGCACGCCGGTGGTCCGGTGCCGCGTGAGGGCGGCGGGCGCGCAGGTCGCTCGGCGGTTCGTGCCGCGGCGCCGCCGCCTATGTGACGGTCCTGGCGGCCAGGTGCCGCTCAGGCTTGGTAACGGAGCCTTGTGGGGTGCCCGGGTCCGCTCGCGAGCTCCGCCCGGACATCGGGCCACCGGAACGTCGCACGTGCACCTGGCGCGCCCACGGGCCACCACGCACCGGACCATCACGTCAGGCGCGCACCGGTGTGACCACGCACCGTGGGGCTACCGCCGGGCGACCGGTGTGCGCCCGCCACACCCCTCAGGCGCCCGACCGGGAAGCCGGACCAGCAGGTCCGCCTCCCGAGGACCGACCACGGCCACGAACGCCGAGCACCAGGGCAGCTGCCACGCGCTGGGCCACCGCGGCGTCAGGCGCGCACAGGTGTGACCGCGAACCGTCGACTCACCGCGAAGCGACCGGTGCGCCCGCCACACCCCTCAGGACCGCCGCCACACCCGCCGGGGGGCCGTCAGTCGCGAGCGAAGCCGAAGCGGGCGCGCAGGCCGACGCGTTCGTCGGCGGCGACGGAGGCGGCGCCGGCCGTGACCGTCTCGTACACCGCGAGGATGTCGGCGGCCACGACCGACCAGTCGAAGCGCCGCACGTGCCGGGAGCCCAGCTCGCGCAGTTGCGCGCGGCGCTCGGCGTCGCCCAGCAGGCGCACGGCGGAGGCCGCCAGCGCGTCCGGGTCCTCGTTGGGGAAGAGCTCGCCGGCCGCGCCCCCGTCCAGCACCTGGCGGAAGGCGTCCAGGTCGCTGGCGAGCACCGGCGCGCCGGCCGACATGGCCTCGACGAGGATGATCCCGAAGCTCTCGCCGCCGGTGTTGGGCGCCACGTACAGGTCGACGCTGCGCAGCAGACGCGCCTTGTCCTCGTCGCTGACCATGCCGAGGAACTCGACCCGGTCGCGCATCTGCACGGGCAGGTCCTCGACGGCCTCGGCCTCGTCGCCGCGCCCGGCGACCAGCAGCCGGGTGCGCGGCCGCTCGGCGAGGATCTTCGGCAGGGCCCGCATCAGCACGGGCAGGCCCTTGCGGGGCTCGTCGATCCGCCCGATGAAGCCGATGGTCCGCTCCCCCTCCGCACCGGGGTCGCCGCCGCCCTGCCACTCCGTCTTGGGCTCGGCGTCGGCGAAGAAGCCCACGTCGACGCCGTTTGGGATGACGACGGCGTCACCGCCCAGGTGCTCGACGAGGGTGCGCCGGGCGTACTCGCTGACCGCGATCCGGGCGCTGATCTTCTCCAGCGCCGCCTGCAGGATCGGGTACGCGGCGATCATCGCGCGGGAGCGGGGGTTGGAGGTGTGGAAGGTGGCCACGATCGGCCCCTGCGCCGCCCAGCAGGTCAGCAGCCCGAGGGAGGGCGAGGAGGGCTCGTGGACGTGGATGACGTCGAAGGCGCCCTCGTGGAGCCAGCGGCGCACCCGCGCCGCCGACAGGAAGCCGAAGTTGAGCCGCGCGACCGAGCCGTTGTACGGCACGGGGACGGCGCGTCCGGAGGAGACGACGTACGGCGGCAGCGGGGTGTCGTCGTCGGCGGGCGCCAGGACGGAGACCTCGTGGCCGAGCGCGATGAGGTGCTCGGCGAGGTCGCGGATGTGGAACTGGACGCCGCCGGGGACGTCCCACGAGTACGGGCTGACGATCCCGATCCTCAAGGCTTCTCCGTTCCGGAGCGGTCGGTGGGGTCGCCGGACACCGGGGAGGACGCAGTGCCCGGGCCCCCGGGTTGCCCGGCCGGGGCGTCCGCCCGCGGTTCGAGGTCGGCGAGCCACAGCCGCTGCAGCATGTGCCAGTCCTCGGGGTGCTCGGCGATGCCGGCGGCGAAGACGTCCGCCAGGCGCTGCGTCATGACGGCGGTCCGCTCCGCCCGCGTGCCGCCCCCGGGCACCTCGATCGGGGCGTGCACCTGGCCCTGGAGGTTGGGCGAGTCGTCGTACCACAGGGTGACCGGCAGCAGCAGCGCGCCGGTCTGCTGCGCGAGGAGGGCGGGTCCCGCGGGCATGCGGGTGGCCTCGCCGAAGAAGTCCACCTCGACGCCGGAGGACGACAGGTCGCGGTCGGCGACCAGGCACACCAGGCCGCCGCCGCGCAGCCGCCGGGCCAGCGCGCCGAAGGCGGCGCCGCCGGTGTGCGGCAGCACCTCCATGCCCAGGCCCTCGCGGTAGGCCACGAAGCGGTCGTACAGGGTCTCGGGCTTCAGCCGCTCGGCGACGGTGGCGAAGGGCACCCCGAGGCTGGTGGTCACCCAGGCGCCGGCGAGGTCCCAGTTGGCCATGTGCGGCAGGGCGAGGACGACACCGCGGCCGGAGGCCAGGCCCTCCTCGAGGTGGTGCAGGTCCTTGCAGTCGAACGAGGTGCGGATGCGTTCCTCGCTCCAGGCCGGCAGCCGGAAGGACTCCATCCAGTAGCGCAGGTAGGAGCGCATGCCGGCCTTCGACAGCTCGCGCAGCCGCGTCCCGTCGGCGTCGGGCACGACCCTGGCCAGGTTGGACTCCAGGCGCTGCACGCCCTTGCCGCGGCGGTTCCAGGCGAGGTCGGCGACGGAGCGGCCGAGCCGTGCCGCGGCGGGCTCCGGCAGCCGCTTGACCGCGCCCCAGCCCAGTCCGTACAGCGTGTCGGTCAGCCGGTCCTTCACGCCCTGCCGCTCCCTTCGTGCGCCGCCGCGTCGGCCTCGAAGGCCTCGCGGCGCACGGTGATCACCCGCTGCACCAGCGTCACCAGGCTGCCGACGGCCACGATCCACAGGGCGATCGGCAGCAGCCACTGGATGCCGGGCACCCCGAACTTGTGGAGCCCGGCGAAACCGCAGGCCACCAGTGAGATCACCAGTCGCTCGGCCCGCTCGACCAGGCCGTTGACGGCCACCGGCAGTCCGATGCTCTCACCGCGCGCCTTGGTGTACGAGACCACCTGGCCGCTGGCGAGGCAGAAGATCGTCACCGCGCACAGCACGAGGTCGTCGCCGCCCCCGGCGTACCACAGCGCCAGCCCGCCGAAGATCGCCGCGTCGGCGACCCGGTCCAGGGTGGAGTCGAGGAAGGCGCCCCAGCGGCTGGAGACGCCGGCCTGACGGGCCATGTTGCCGTCGACCAGGTCGGAGAAGACGAAGAGGGTGATGACGACCGTGCCCCAGAAGAACTCGCCCCTGGGGTAGAAGACCAGCGCTCCCGCGACCACGCCTCCCGTGCCGATCAGCGTGACCGTGTCGGGGCTGACGCCCCGGCGCAGCAGGAACGCGGCGAACGGTGTGAGGACACGCGTGAAGAAAGCACGCGCGTACTTGTTCAGCATGGCCTTCCCGGAGGGGTTCGGTGGGTGCCCCGGCGCGGCCCCGTCGGCCGCCCGGCTGGCCCATCGTAGCCAGGAGCGTTCCGGCGCAGCTCCGTGGCTCCCGTCCTACCGCGGCACGTACGACGTATGGACGCACCGTGACGGTCGTGGGAAGGTCGAATTACCGCGGGCGTCACATGCAGACCGCCCCTGGCGGGTGGTCTCCCGTGGCGCCAGTCCCCATGCCGTGACGGACCGGGAGGCGAGGCACATGGGCGACAGGAGAGATGCAGGTCCGGGAGCCGCCGGAAGGGCATTGGCGGCCGGCCGGCCCGAGGACGTGCGCAACGTGGTGCTGGTCGGCCACAGTGGCTCCGGGAAGACGACGCTGGTCGAGGCGCTCGCCCTGGCGACCGGGGCGGTGAACCGCGCCGGGCACGTGGCCGACGGCGGGACCGTCTCCGACCACGACGAGATCGAGCACCGTCAGCAACGCTCGGTACAGCTCTCGCTCGTACCGGTGGAGTGGGACGGGATCAAGGTCAACCTGCTGGACACCCCCGGGTACGCCGACTTCGTGGGGGAACTCAGGGCCGGTCTGCGGGCTGCGGACGCGGCCCTCTTCGTCGTCTCGGCCGCCGACGGCGTCGACGGCGCGACCCGGATGGTCTGGGAGGAGTGCGCGGCGGTCGGCATGCCGCGCGCGGTCGTCGTCACGCACCTGGAGGCGGCCCGGGCCGACTTCGACGAGATGACCGAGACCTGCCGTGAGGCCTTCGGGGGCGACTCCCCCGACACGGTGCTGCCGCTGTACCTCCCGCTGCACGGCGAGGAGAGCGCGGACGGCCACGCACCCGTGACCGGGCTCATCGGCCTGCTGTCGCAGCGGGTCTACGACTACTCCTCCGGCAAGCGCGAGGATCGCCCGCCGGACGAGGGGCAGCTGCCGGAGCTGGACGACGCGCGCGCCCGGCTCATCGAGGGGATCATCGCCGAGAGCGAGGACGAGACCCTCATGGACCGCTATCTGAGCGGCGAGGAACTCGACCTCAAGACGCTGGTCCAGGACCTGGAGCGCGCCGTGGCGCGCGGCTCCTTCCACCCCGTGCTGGCCGCCGCGCCGGCCGCCGAGGGCTGCCGGCAGGGCATCGGCACCGTGGAGCTGCTGGAACTGATCACCGGCGGCTTCCCCACTCCGCTGGAACGCGAGGTCCCGCAGGTCACGACCCCCCAGGGCACCTCGCACGCACAGCTCACCTGTGACCCGGACGGGCCGCTGGCCGCCGAGGTCGTGAAGACCTCCTCCGACCCGTACGTGGGGCGGATCAGCCTCGTGCGGGTCTTCTCCGGCACCCTGCGCCCCGACGAGACGGTCCACGTCTCGGGCCACGGGCTGGAGGACCGCGGCCACGAGGACCACGACGTCGACGAGCGCGTCGGCGCCCTGTCCTCGCCGTTCGGCAAGCAGCAGCGGACGGTGCCGCACTGCGTCGCGGGCGACCTGGCCTGCGTCGCCAAGCTGACCCGCGCGGAGACCGGCGACACCCTCTCCGCCAAGGACGACCCGCTGCTGATGGAGCCCTGGCTGATGCCGGACCCCCTGCTGCCGGTCGCGATCCAGGCGCACAGCAAGGCCGACGAGGACAAGCTGTCCGTCGGCCTGTCCCGGCTCGTCGCCGAGGACCCCACGATGCGGCTGGAGCAGAATCCCGACACCCGGCAGGTCGTGCTGTGGTGCCTGGGCGAGGCCCACATGGACGTGGCGCTGGAGCGGCTGCGCACGCGCTACGGCGTGCAGGTCGACGCGGTGCCGCACAAGGTGGCGCTGCGCGAGACCTTCGGCGAGAAGTCGACGGCGCGCGGACGGCACGTCAAACAGTCGGGCGGGCACGGCCAGTACGCCATCTGCGACATCGAGGTCGAGCCGCTGCCGGTGGGCTCCGGCATCGAGTTCGTCGACAAGGTCGTCGGCGGCGCGGTACCGCGGCAGTTCATCCCCTCGGTGGAGAAGGGCGTGCGCGCCCAGGCCGCCAGGGGCGTGGCCCTCGGCTTCCCGGTCGAGGACATCCGCATCACCCTGGTCGACGGCAAGGCGCACTCGGTGGACTCCTCCGACGCCGCCTTCCAGACGGCGGGCGCGCTCGCCCTGCGCGAGGCGGCCACGCAGTGCCGCATCCACCTGCTGGAACCGGTGAGCGAGATCGGGGTGATGGTGCCGGACGAGTACGTCGGCCCGGTCATGAGCGACCTGTCCGGGCGCCGCGGCCGGGTGCTGGGCACCGAACCGGTCGGCCTGGGACGCACATTGGTGCGGGCCGAGGTACCGGAGATCGAGATCGGGCGCTACGCGGTCGACCTGCGGTCGCTGTCGCACGGCACCGGACGGTACGGCCGCAGCTACGCCCGGCACGAGCCGATGCCGCCGCAGCTGGCGCAGAAACTGAGGGAGCAGCACGCGCAGGAGTCCGGCAAGTAACCCCCGCACGGGGGAGGTTGACGGCCCGGCGGACGATCTTCTTCCGCCGGGCCGATGACGCACGTCACACGCCCCGTATACGCTGGGTGGGCGGCGTCGCAGGTGTGCCGGTGCCGCGGCCGGGGAAAGGGCCGGGCGGGTTCACTTCCGCGCGGGCGGGGACCAGAAGGGGGCGGCAGTGACCGACGGTTTCGACTTCCTGAGCCCGGGCGCGCAGATACCGCTGAGCGGTGTCGACGGGCAGACGGGGGCCACCCAGGCGCTCGCGTCGGCCGCGTACCGCGACAGCCCCCTGGAGGCCCTCTCGGCGGCCGACGAGGGCATGTCGTCGGTCAAGGAGCCGAAGGTCAAGCTGCTGCGGGCGAACCTGGGCGAGGCCTTCGCCCGCGCCGTGCAGAACCGGATGCTCGGCGCCAAACGCAACGAGCTGGTGCAGTCCTTCGGCGCGGAGCCGCAGACCGTCGTCGAGCACTGCCTGGCCGCCAACCGGATCCGCCAGGAGCGCGACAACAAGCTGACGGCGGTCATGGCCGTGTTCGGCCTGCTCTTCCTGCCCGGCATGCTGATCTGGCTGGGCGCCTTCCAACTCCGCGCCGTCGTGCGGAAGTCCGAGGGCTCCCGGGCCGGGCTGCTCGGCTCGGTGGTGCTCGTCGTGGTCGGCTTCTTCGCCGTCCTGTTCGTCCTCAACCCGCCGCTGACCGGCTTCTGGTCGCAGTACCTGCGGGTGATGATGGTGGCGCCGGTGCTCGGCTGGTTCTGGGCGAAGCGGATCTGCGAGCAGACCGCCAAGGACCTGCGCGACCGCTGGGCGGGACTGGTCTCCGGCAGCGGCGTGGGCGCCAAGATCCCCGAGGCCGTGCCGCGCAACCCCAACCAGACCAAGGCCGAGACCCTGCGCCAGAACCTCGCCAAGCTCTCCGCCGAGCAGCGGAGCAACGTGGTGTTCTACGCCGGGCCCAAGGGCGTGCTCGGCATGGGGGCCCGCTGGGGCGCCTGGCGCATGGCCGAGGAACTCACCCCGCGCGAGGGCCTGAGCGAGATCCACCCGTTCCGCAGCTGGGACGTGATCAAGGCGATCCACGGCCGGCTTCGCGACCTGCAGCGCGGCCCGCTGCACACCGGCGGCTTCCCCAAGCCCATGGTGCAGCACTGGGTCGTCTCCCACGTCGGCGCGGGCGCCAAGAAGATCACCCGGCCCACCGGCTCGAACGTCGACGGCTACACCGTCCGGGACTTCGAGATCCAGCGGATCTGCAACGAGCAGCAGTTCGACAAGGGCGACCGGCACTACCTGGGCGTGCAGTTCGTGGTCTGGGACGGCCAGCTGGTGATCACCATGATGGTCACCGTGACCGTGCTGGCGAGCACCCTGCGCGTCGAGGTGACCGGGCACGTCCTCGGGCCCGTGCACGGCCTGTTCACCACGGCTCCGGAGGCCAAGGAGAAGGAGGTGGCGCACCCCTACAAGTTCTGGGAGACCAAGAAGGTGCAGCTGCCGCTCGTGGCGAGCGACGAGGTCGTCCGGCTCGCGGCCCGCGCCCCCCTGACGCGGTTCCCCACGATCCTCGACCACCTCGGCGGCAAGATCGCCCTGCCCGAGCCCTTCGGCTTGCGGCACAGCTGGGCGTCGGCGCCCTGGACGAACCGCTTCATGGCCGACGACGCGCTGCGCGCCGCCACCCCGGTGCTGCGCGCGGTGCACTCCGCGACCATCACCGTCATGAGGGAGAACGGGGTGGACGTCGAGAGGTTCGACAACCGCTCGTCCATCCTGAGCAACATGGTGCAGGACGCCTCGCCCAGCGAGGCCGACGTCTACTGACGCGCCCCGCCGCGGGCCGGCCCGGTCAGCCGGCCGGCCAGGCGTCGGCGAGCATCTTGCGGGTGTCGGCGAGGAGCTGCGGCAGCACCTTGGTGTGGCCGACCACCGGCATGAAGTTGGTGTCCCCGCCCCAGCGCGGCACCACGTGCTGGTGCAGGTGCGCGGCGATCCCGGCACCGGCCACGGTGCCCTGGTTCATGCCGATGTTGAAGCCGTGCGCGCCCGAGGCCGAGCGCAGCGCGACCATGGCGCACTTGGTGAACTCGGCGAGCTCGGTGGTCTCCGGCCCGTCGAGGTCGGTGTAGTCCGCGACGTGGCGGTAGGGCACCACCATCAGGTGGCCGCCGTTGTACGGGTAGAGGTTGAGGACCGCGTACACGACGTCGCCGCGCGCGATGACCAGCCCGTCCTCGTCGCTCATCTCCGGAATCACGCAGAAGGGGCAGCCGTCCCCGGCCCCGGGGCCGGTCGGCTTGTTCTCGCCCTGGATGTACGCCATGCGGTGCGGCGTCCACAGGCGCTGGAACGCGTCCTGCGTCCCCACTCCGTTCTGCAGTTCCGGCTCACTCGTCATGCCTTGCAGCATATGGCGTCGTCGCGGCCCTGCGTGTCGCCGGGGGCACACCCGGCCGCGGGGCACGATGCTGGCCCCATGCCCATGGATGAGGAGCGGCGGCTGCGGGAGTGGGAGCGCCGGGGCAGCGTGCCGCTGTCCGTCGCGTCCCTGGTGTTCCTCGTCACGTACGCGGTGCGCGTGCTCGCCCCGGACCTGCCCCCCGGCTGGTCGGACCTGCTGCTCCTGATCACCGTCGTGACCTGGGGGTTCTTCGTCCTGGACTACCTGGTGCGGGTGGCCGTCGCACCGCACCGGTGGAGTTGGGTCCGCCGGCACTGGCTCGACCTGGTCGTGGTCGTCCTGCCGCTGCTGCGCCCGCTGCGCCTGCTGCAGATCTACGGGAGGGTCCAGGACCGGCACATGCAGCCGCGGATCTCCCTGGAGGCCCGGGTGATGTCCTACGCGGGGCTGAGCGCGCTGCTCCTCGGCTTCGCGGCGAGCCTGCAGGTCTACGCGGACGAGCACGACGCCCCCGGCGGGCAGATCCGCACCTACGGCGAGGCGGTGTGGTGGCTGTGCTCCACGATCACCACCACCGGCTACGGCGACGTGGTGCCGGTGACGGTGCGCGGGCGGGTCATCGCGGTGGGCGTGATGTTCCTGGGCGTCGTCCTGATCGGCGCGGTCGTCGGCTCGTTCTCGGCCTGGCTCACCAAGAGCTTCCGCCGCGCCGACGAGCGGCCGGACGCGGACGGGCCCCCGGAGGGCTGACCTCCGGGGGCCCGTCGCCGTGCGTCGTGGCGGCGGCTCAGACCTGGACGCGGTCCGCGACGGCCTTGGCGATCTCGGCGATCGCCTCCTCGCGCGGGATGCCGTTCTTCTGCGAGCCGTCCCGGTAGCGGAAGGAGACCGATCCGGCCGCCATGTCCTCGTCGCCGACGATGACCATGAACGGCACCTTGCTCCGCTGCGCGTTGCGGATCTTCTTCTGCATCCGGTCGGCGGAGGCGTCCACCTCGACCCGCAGGCCCTTCTTCCTCGCCTCGGCGGCGAAGTCCTGCAGGTAGGACACGTGCGCGTCGCCGATCGGGATGCCGACCGCCTGGACGGGGGCCAGCCACGCCGGGAAGGCGCCCGCGTAGTGCTCCAGCAGCACCGCGAAGAAGCGCTCGATGGAACCGAAGAGCGCACGGTGGATCATGACCGGGCGCTGCTTGGTGCCGTCGGCAGCCGTGTACTCCAGGTCGAAGCGCTCGGGCAGGTTGAAGTCGAGCTGCACGGTCGACATCTGCCAGGTGCGGCCGATGGCGTCCTTGGCCTGGACGGAGATCTTCGGACCGTAGAACGCGGCGCCGCCCGGGTCGGGGACGAGCGGGAGGCCCTGCTTCTCGGCCACCTGCCGCAGCGTCTCGGTGGCCTCCTCCCAGATCTCGTCGGAGCCGACGAACTTCTCCGGGTCCTTGGTGGACAGCTCCAGGTAGAAGTCGGTCAGGCCGTAGTCGCGCAGCAGGTTGAGGACGAAGGTGAGCGTCTTGTCGAGCTCGTCCGCCATCTGCTCCTTGGTGCAGTAGATGTGCGCGTCGTCCTGGGTGAAGCCGCGGGCACGGGTGAGGCCGTGCACGACGCCGGACTTCTCGTACCGGTACACGGTGCCGAACTCGAACAGGCGCAGCGGCAGTTCACGGTACGAACGGCCTCGCGCGTCGAAGATCAGGTTGTGCATCGGGCAGTTCATGGGCTTGAGGTAGTAGTCCACGCCCTCGTCGAGCTGCATGGGCGGGTACATGCCGTCGGCGTACCAGTCCAGGTGGCCCGACGTCTCGAAGAGCTTCCCCTTGGTGGCGTGCGGGGTGTAGACGAACTCGTAGCCCTCCTCCTCGTGCCGGCGGCGCGAGTAGTCCTCCATGACCCGGCGGACGATACCGCCCTTGGGGTGGAAGACGGCCAGGCCCGAGCCGATCTGCTCCGGGATGGAGAACAGGTCGAGCTCCGCGCCGAGCTTGCGGTGGTCGCGCTTCTCGGCCTCGACGAGGAAGTCCAGGTACTCCTTCAGCTCGTCCCGGGACGGCCAGGCCGTGCCGTAGATGCGCTGCAGCTGCTTGTTCTTCTCGCTGCCGCGCCAGTAGGCGGCGGCCGAGCGCATCAGCTTGAACGCCGGGATGATCCGGGTGGTGGGCAGGTGGGGACCGCGGCAGAGGTCCTTCCAGCACAGCTCGCCGGTCTTGGCGTCCAGGTTGTCGTAGATGGTCAGCTCGCCGGCGCCGACCTCCGCGGAGGCGCCCTCGGCGGCCTCGGCGGCGGAGCCCTTGAGGCCGATCAGCTCCAGCTTGTAGGGCTCGTCGGCGAGTTCCTCACGGGCCGCGTCGTCGCTGACGGCACGGCGGGAGAAGTGCTGGCCGCGCTTGACGATCTCCTGCATCTTCTTCTCGATGCGCTTGAGGTCGTCGGGGTGGAAGGGCTTCTCGACGTCGAAGTCGTAGTAGAAGCCGTCCTTGATCGGCGGGCCGATGCCGAGCTTGGCCTCCGGGAAGAGCTCCTGCACGGCCTGGGCCATCACGTGCGCGGTGGAGTGGCGCAGGATGTTGAGGCCGTCCTCGCTGGCGATCCCGACGGGCTCGACCTCGTCCCCGTCGGCGACCTGGTACGCGAGGTCCTTGAGCTGGCCCCCGACGCGCGCGGCGACGACGGTGCGGTCGCCGTCGAAGAGCTCGGCCGCGGTCGTGCCCGTCGTGACCAGCCGCTCTTCCTGCTCCTCGGAATCGCGTTTGATGATCACACGGACGTCTGACACCGGTCTCTCCTGACGTATGTCCCACTGGGCCCGGCAGCGGAAAGCTGCACCGCTGAATCCTACCGAGCCGCGCGGGTGCCCCGCGAAGCGATGGCACCCGGCGGCGCGGCCGCCGTCCGTGGGCGCCCCGGTCAGCCGCCGAAGGAGTCCTCGAAGGTGTCGACGCCGCCGTGCAGTGCCTTCAGCAGCCGGTCGCGGTCGGCCTCGTCGACGTGGACGGGGGCCGGCGCGGACGGGTGGGTGAGGTGGCGGAAC
Organism: Streptomyces sp. NPDC008238; assembly: GCF_042956445.1. Taxonomy (NCBI): domain Bacteria; kingdom Bacillati; phylum Actinomycetota; class Actinomycetes; order Kitasatosporales; family Streptomycetaceae; genus Streptomyces; species Streptomyces sp. NPDC008238. Next base: position 171,528 of record NZ_JBIBGK010000015.1, read on the forward strand.
CCCGTCCGCCGCTCCAGCCGCCCGGAGAGCCGGACGGGCAGCCCCACCAGGTGTGCCTGGGCGGCGATGCGGTAGCCCTCCTCGGGCAGCCGGACGCGGATGTGGCGGACGTCGGCGCCGGCCAGGACGCGCAGCCGGATGGTGCCGCCCCCGGAGGGCCGCGGCCGGCGGAGCCGGGTGACGGTGCCGGTGACGCGTACGTCGACCGAGGGTTCCTCGCGCACGTAACGGTCACTGGCGGCCTCCAGCGCGGGGAGGTCGCCAGGGGAGAACTCGACCGGCTCCGGCACGGTCGCGAACCCCGCGGGCGGCCCGGCCGACGGTGACCAGGCGAGGGTGACCGCCACGCCCTCCGTGCCGCGCACCATCCGGATCAGGGAGTCGGCCAGTTCGTGGCAGACGCCGAGGCCGACGGCGGCGTCGAAGGCCTCCATGCCGCCGGTCGTCCGCTGGTAGTCCACGGCGTCCCGGGTGGCCTGCAGGGCGCGCAGCAGCGTGGTCACGGTGGCCCGGCCGTCGGGGACCGGCGCGTACGCGGTCAGCTGGTGCCCCGGCGCGTCACCGACCAGCACCCGCTCCAGGAAGGCATCGGCGTGCCCGGTGTGGCGCGCGCCGAAGTAGCCGAAGCGGTCGCGTTCGGCGCGGGCGGCGGACATCAGCATGGCGCGGGCGGCGGCCCGCAGTTGCTCCGCCGCCGTCCAGGGCACGGCGGCGCCCGCGGCCGGCGGCGGCTCGCGGTGCCAGCGGACCTCGTCGCCCGGGACGGCGAGCGCGGTCAGCACCTCGCGCGCCGACGGCTCGCCGCAGCGGGCGAGGGCGTCCAGGGCCTCGCCCAGCAGTTCGGCGTGGTCGGCGTAGCGGGCGCCCGAGGTGCGCCGTTCGGGCACCAGCAGGCTCGTACGGGCGGCGGATCCCGGCTCGCCGGGGGGCGTCCAGCGCGTGTAGCGGCCCGGGGCGCCGCCGCGCCGCCGCCAGCCGTGGCGGACGAGCAGCGCGACGAGGACGCCGGGGTCGACGCGCTCGGGGTCGGGCGGGACGAGTGCGTCGTCGGCCGTCCGGCTCATCAGGGCCTCCCTCCCGCCCCGACCCGCGTCATGATCTCGCACAGGGCCCGGTCGTCGAAGATCCGCGCGGTGGGTATCCGCACGGTGGTCTTGCGCCGGCCGGTCACCGCCTGGCCGGCCAGGTTCGTCCAGTAACAGCAGTGCCGCAGTTCCAGCCGGTCGTGGCCGGCGCGCAGCCACTCCTCCTGGGTGCGCGGCACGAGCATCACCACGAGGATCTTGTGCACCGAGACCGGGTTCCGGGCCAGCTTCACCAGGTGCTCGTTCTCGAGCGTGAAGGCGAAGGTCGGTCCGGGGGGCCGCGGGGCCACCTGGTAGGTGCACTTGAGCTGCACCTTGATCGTTACCTCGTCGTCGACGTCGTGACCATGCGAACTGTGGCTTATGTGCCAGTCGATGCCGTTGTCCGGGAAGGGCTGGGCGAGCGAGCAGCCGGCGGCTGCCGCCACCGCGTGCAGGTATCCCACCTGGAGGGTTTCCATGCAGCTGGTGGTGGCGAGTCCGCCGCGCAGCGGTGCGTTCCGCTCGGACAGCAGCCCACCCGGGCCGGGCTGCTCGAGCGCCATCGCTCTCCGTGCCTTCCGGGCCCGGGAATCCTGGTGATCCCCGTTGACTTCTTCATCCCCACCAGCGACAAGTCGCAAACCGTTGCGGTTCGGTGACGTGCGGTCACGGGTACGTACCGTGAGGGGGGCCGCCGGCCGCCCACATCCTGCGATCCGCACGGGAGGTGCGCCATGCCGCACTGGTACGACGGCCCGCTGGCCGCCTTCGACACGGAGACCACGGGGGTCGACGTGGAGCACGACCGGGTCGTCTCGGCCGCGTTGGTGGTCGAGGACGCCCCCGGCACACCGGCCAGGACGACCCGCTGGCTGGTGGACCCGGGGGTCCCGGTGCCCGAAGGGGCCCGCGCGGTACACGGGCTGGACGACGACTACCTACGGGCCAACGGACGCCGTCCAGGCCCGGTGGTGGAGGAACTGGCACGCGCGCTGGCCGACCAGGCCGCGGCCGGCGTGCCGCTGGTGGTGATGAACGCGCCCTTCGACCTGACGCTGCTCGACCGGGAGTTGAGGCGCCACCGCGGCATGGCGCTCGACGCCTACCTGGTCCGCGGCCCGCTGCGCGTCCTCGACCCCCGGGTCCTGGACAAGCACCTCGACCGCTACCGCAAGGGCCGCCGCACCCTGACCGACCTGTGCGCCCACTACGGCGTGACGCTCACCGACGCCCACGACGCCGCCGCGGACGCCCTCGCCGCGCTCGCCCTCGTACGGGTGCTGGGGCACCGCTTCTCCGCGCGGATAGGCGAGGTGCCACCCGCCGAACTGCACGCCCGGCAGGCCCTCTGGCACGCGGGCCAGGCCCGGGGGCTGCAGGCGTGGTTCGCCCGCAGCGGCACTGACGACCGGGTCGACCCGGCCTGGCCGCTGCGGCCGTCGCCGGTACGGGCCCCGCAGGAACCGGCGGCCTAGCCGCGCACGACAAAGGGGCCGGTCCTGATGGACCGGCCCCTTCGTGAGGGTGGGCGATACTGGGATCGAACCAGTGACCCCTTCGGTGTGAACGAAGTGCTCTCCCGCTGAGCTAATCGCCCGGGACGACTGAACAATACAGGGCGCGGGCGGCTGCGTTCAAACGGCTTGCCCGCCGGGTGCGCCCTCCGCGCGCAGCCGGGCGGCCAGGCCGCGCCGGCCCTGCCGCATCATCAGGGCGTGGTTGGCCCGGAACAGCGGCCGGCACGGCACGGCCAGCCGCCGCATCAGCGGCTTGTTGACGACCACGTCCTCCTCGAAGAGGAGCCGGGTCCCGCCGCCCGCGCCGTCCGCGCCGTCCGCGCCGACCGTCCAGCGCACCCACCCCTCCAGGTCCCCGTACATCGCCGCCTCCAGGACCCGGGCCCGCGGGTCGCGGCGGGTCTGGTGCGCGGTGACGAACAGGTCGTACGGCAGGACCGAGCGGAAGCGCAGGGTGCCGACGGTCTCGCCGGTCTGCCGCACCTCGCGGACCTGCGGCCACCAGGCCGGGTACTCGTGCGGGCGCTCCAGGAGGCCGTACACGGCCTCGGGCGGGGCGGCGATGCGCCACAGACTGCGGAAGCGGTAACGGCTCCAGTCCATGAGGCCAGTGTGCGTACTCAGCGCGGATCTGAGTACCAGCGCGCATGCCCGGTCATGTGCGCCGCGCCACACTCCGAGCCATGGAGACGATGCCCCCGCCGCACGACCGCTGCCCCGCGTGCGGCGCCTACCTGCCCGCGACCGCACCGCCCGCCTGCCCGCGCTGCGCGCTGCCCCTGACCGGGCCGGTCGCGGAGGAACTGCGCGAGACCGACCGCGCGCTCCTGCGGCTGGACGCCGAACGCGGCCGTCTCCTCCTGCGGCGCGGGCAGTTGCTGGCGCGACTGCGGCCTCCGTACCCGCCGGCGCCGTGGGGCGCGGGGGCGGGGGCCGGGACGCCGTGGGGTGCCCCGGCGCGGCGCGAGGCCTCGCCGCGTGCGGTGCAGAACCTGCTGCTCGCCCTGGGCGGCGTGCTGCTGGCGGTCGCCGCCGTCGCGTTCACCGTCATCAGCTGGGGCCGGCTCGGCATCGGCGGCCGTGCCGCCGTCCTGGGCGCCCTGACGCTCGCGGCGACGGGCGTCCCCGCGCTGCTGCTGCGCCGCGCCATGACGGCGACGGCCGAGGTGGTCGCCTGCCTCGGCCTCGTCCTGCTGCTGCTCGACGCCTATGCGCTGCACCGCGTGGCCTTCGACGGCGCCGACGCACTGCGCTACGCGGCGGTGTCGCTGGCCGTCGTCGGAGCGCTCTGGGCCGGGTACGGGAAGGCGCTCGGGCGGCTCGTGCTGCCGGTGCCCTTCGCCGTGACGACAGGTCAACTCCCCCTGGTGCTGTGGGCGTCGGCGACGGGATCTGCGTACGGGATCGCCGCGGCCCTGCTCGTCACGGCCGCGCTGGACGCGGCCGGCGCCCTCCTGGCCGGCGGGCGCGGGACGCGGATCACCGCCGCCGTCGCCGGCACGGCCGCCGGTACGGCCGGACTGCTCACCGCGGGCGGGCTCTCCGTCTCCGCAGGCGACGGCGGCGCGGCACTGCGGGCCGGCGCGCTGCTGCTGGGCGCCGCGGCGGTGGCGCTCGCCGTCGCCCTGCGCCCGGCCGTGCCCACCGCCGTCTCCGGGATGCTGTCCGGGGTCGCGGCCCTCGCATTCGTCGGCGCGGCCGGCGGGGTCGTGCGGACCGCCGTGACCGCCGACTGGATCGTGCCGGAGTACCTGCTGTGCGCGGCGCTCGTCCTGGGCGTCGCCGCCTTCGCCGTCCCGGCCCGGCTCCGCCCGGTGGCCGCGGGTCTCGCCGCCGGTGCCGCCGCGGTGCACGCCCTGGCGCTGCTGTGGGCGCTGCCCCCGCTGACCGTGGGCGTGCTGACCCCGGACGCGTGGGAGGGGCCGTACAGCGCCGCCGCGGTGGCCGGCCTGCTCGCCGCCGAACTGGCCGCGGCGGCACGGCTGCACCGCGGCACCCCGTACGCCCCGCTCGCCGCCTCCGGCGCCCTGGTGACGGCCGCGGTCGCCGTGTGCGCGCCCGCGCCGCTGCCCGTACGCCTCGTCGTCGTGGCCGCGCTGCTCGCCCTGTCGGCGCGGGCACTCACCTGGACCGCCCTGGCCGGCGCCTGCGGGCTCGCCGCGACGGCCGTCGCCTGGGCCCACCCGGAGCGCACGACGACGCTCACGGTCCTCGCCGTACTGCTGGTCTGCTTCGGGGCGCTGTACGCCGTGGCGTCGCGCACCCGGGTGGTGACCGCGCCCGCCGTGGTCGCCTGCGCGGCGGGCCTCGCCTGGATCGGACTGCCCGTCCACGCGGCCGCGTTCACCCTCCTCGCGATCGCCGCGGCCGCCCAGGCCGCCGCCCTTCGCGCCCCCGGCCGCCCCTTCGAGCACCCCGGCCACGCCGCCGCCCTCCTGGGGATCGGCCTCACCGCCGACGACCCCGGGACGCTCGCCCTGTCCCTCGCCCTCGCGGGCGTCCTCACCGCGGCCGTCGCCGCGCTGCGGGCCGACCGGCGCCGGCTCGGGTACGTCGCGACCTGCCTGATGATCGCGGCCAGTTGGGTGCGGCTCGCCGCGTCCGACGTCGGGGCCCCGGAGGCGTACACGCTGCCCGTCACCGCCGCCGCCCTGGCCGTCGGCTTCCTGCGGCGGCGCCGCGACCCCGCGTCCTCGTCCTGGGCCGCGTACGCCCCGGGCCTCGCGGCGACTCTCCTCCCCAGTCTCGCCGCCGCCTGGGGCGACCCCGGCTGGGTCCGCCCCCTCGCCCTGGGCGCGGCCTCCCTCGCCGTCCTGCTCCTCGGCGCACGGCACCGGCTGGCGGCGCCGCTCCTGCTGGGGGCGGGCGTGCTCGCGCTCGACGCGCTGCACGAACTGGCGCCCTACGTCGCCCAGGCCCTCGGCACGGTCCCCCGCTGGGTGCCGCTCGCCCTGGCCGGCGTCCTCCTGCTGGCGGTCGGCGCGACGTACGAACGGCGTCTGCGCGACGTACGCCGCGTCCGGGACGCGCTGGGACGCCTGCGGTAGTCATCGTACGAGGGGGGCGTGGTCGCGTGCGTGACGCACTGGTACAACGGCCGCCGTGACCGGACACGCGCGCCCCAGGGAAGACACGCCCGCCTTCAAGGCCGTCCTCCTGGACTGGGTGGGAACGCTCATCGTCCCCAAGTGGGGCCCCGAACACGCCGCTCCCAAGGGCGGGTCGTGGATCGAAGGGGCGTTGCGGCGCCTCGCCCGGGACACCTCGCCGGCCGAGGTCGGCCGGATCAGCGCGGCACTCGCCGCGGCGATCGGGCGGCCGGAGGTGGCGCGGGCGATGACCGGCGCGGACGCGTCCGTGGAGTCGTACCGCGCCGGGTTCGCGCGCTGGGCCTCGGCCGCGGGTGTCGACGAGCCTCTGAGGGACGCCCTGTACGACGAGCTCGCGCGGCCGGACGTCGGTCTGTTCGCGGCGGACGTGGAGCGGACGCTCGCGACCCTGAAGGCCGCCGGGGTGCGGGTGGCCGTGGTCAGCGACGTCCACTTCGACATCCGGCCCTGGTTCGTGGAGGCCGGCCTCGACGGCTCTGTCGACCGGTTCGTGCTGTCCTTCGAGCACGGTGTCTGCAAGCCCGATCCCGCCCTCTTCCGGCTGGCGTTGGACGGTATCGGGGCGGGCCCGGAGGAGGCGCTGGTGGTCGGGGACCGTTCCGCCTACGACGGTGCGGCGGTCGAGGCGGGCATCGCGACGCTGCTGCTCCCGCCCCTCGCCGAGGCCACCGAGGAGCGCCTGCACCTCGTGCTCGCGTCCTGCGGCCTGCGCCGGACCCGTCCGGATACCGCAGGGGTCCGCTGAAATCGTTCGCGGGCCGGCACAAAGGGAGCGCAAAGCTCCAGAAGATGCGGAGGCGCGCGGCCTCGTCCCAATTCCCGGGGAGATTGCGCATGAATTGCGCCACGGGAAAGAGGAAGAACGCGTCGGCGGTGACGAATTCCCGCTGCGGCGACGGAACGTAACGGTCGGTCAGGCCGCGGGCCGCTCCCCGGCGCCGGCCTCGGGGCCACGGCTCAGGCGCGGCCCAAGCGGAGGCCCCGGAAGGCCGGTCCGCGCACACGACGACGCCGCTTCCCCGCCGGGACGGTCCGCGGCGGCCCAGGGCGTCGTCTCATACTCGCGGGCGCACACACGACGAGGGCCCGGAAGCCGTTGCCGGCTTCCGGGCCCTCGGTCGGGGTGGGCGATACTGGGATCGAACCAGTGACCCCTTCGGTGTGAACGAAGTGCTCTCCCGCTGAGCTAATCGCCCCGGTGCGGGGACAACATTACCGCATGTCAGCGGGTGCCCCGACCACCTTCAGTGCAGGTCGGCCTTCCAGGGCATCACGAAGCCGAAGCGCCACACGTAGTACCCCAGCAGCACGCCGATGATCACCAGCCCGATGACGGTCAGCGTCACGTTCCGCCGCCGCACCCTCGGGTCGAGCGCCTTCTGTGCCGCCTCCGTCACCTTCCGCTTCGTCCAGCGCAGGACGAGCTGGGCCCAGACGAACTCGGTCGCCCAGACCGCCATGCCGGCGAAGATCACCACCCAGCCGGGCCCCGGCAGCGGGAGCAGGACGACGCCCGCCCCGACGATCGCCAGACCCACCAGGAAGACCCCGACCTGCCAGCTCACGTGCAGTGCGCGGGAGCGCCGGATGAAACGCGGCGCCCTCGACCCCAGCGGGCGCTCGGAGCCCTCGGGCTCCGTGTCCCCGCCGTCCCCGTTGTCGACGGCCGCGGGATCCATGGCCACAGCCACCTCCCGCTCGTCACTCTCCGCAGTCATGTTCCCAAACTTACCCGAAGCCACCTCGTCACCGGAATGGCTCGCCGGGGAGGAAAAGAACTCGGCCGGACGAGGTACCGGAACCCTCACAAACCCGTCAGAGGGGTTTACAACGTCCCCGCAGGTGGCATGTCGATTTCGCCGACGTGCGAATCCCCGAGCGCACACTGAGCGAAAGGCCCTGGCGCTTATGAACACCACGGTCAGCTGCGAGCTGCACCTGCGCCTCGTTGTGTCGAGCGAATCGTCACTGCCCGTACCCGCGGGCTTGCGGTACGACACGGCCGATCCCTACGCCGTGCACGCCACCTTCCACACCGGTGCCGAGGAGACAGTCGAATGGGTGTTCGCCCGCGACCTGCTCGCCGAAGGTCTGCACCGGCCCACCGGCACCGGCGACGTCCGGGTCTGGCCGTCCCGCAGTCACGGCCAGGGCGTCGTGTGCATCGCCCTCAGCTCTCCGGAGGGGGAGGCGCTGCTCGAGGCCCCGGCGCGGGCCCTGGAGTCGTTCCTCAAGCGGACCGACGCCGCGGTGCCCCCCGGCACCGAACACCGCCATTTCGACCTGGACACCGAGCTCTCGCACATCCTCGCCGAGAGCTGAGTCCACCGACCGTCCGTCGCCGTACGCATCTCGGGGGTACGGCGCGGACCCGACCTGCCGGAGCCGTCGTCGGGGAGCAGCACGCTCCACGACGACGGCTCTCGCGCTACAGTCACCGGAACGCCCGACCCACCAGGCCAGGGAGAGAGCGATCCCGTGCTGATCAACCATGACACCAGGTGTGCACTCGACTGCGTGGTGGATCTCATCAACACCACTCCGGAGAGTGACGGGCGCGAGGGTCTGGCCGACCTCGCGGCGCTGCGCGCCTTCGTGGAGCGCAACGAGGTCAGCGAGGTGGGAACGCTCGACGAGGACGACCTCGTCGCGGTACGCGCCGTCCGGCAGCTCTTCGCCCAGGTCTTCTCCGCGCCCGGCACGCCCGAGGCCGCGGCACTGATCAACTCGCTCGTCGCCGAGGCCGGCACCACGCCCCGGCTGACCGACCACGACGGCTACGACTGGCACGTGCACTACTTCGCCCCGGGCGCCTCCCTCGCCGAGCACCTGGCCGCCGACTGCGGGATGGCCCTGGCCTTCCTCCTCGTGGCCGGGGAGCGGGAGCGGCTGCGCCGCTGCGACGCCCCGGACTGCCGGCGCGCCTTCGTCGACCTGTCACGGAACCGCTCGCGCCGCTACTGCGACAGCCGCACCTGCGGCAACCGGCTCCACGTCGCCGCCTACCGGGCGCGCCGCCGGGAGGCCGTCGCCGTGCCGGCTCAGAACGGCCAGAGGTCGTAGATCCCGCCCAGGGCGAGCAGACCGCCGATCACGGTCAGGAACAGCATCAGCGGCGGCTGGGAGAGCGCGAACAGGCAACCGCGGGGCTCGTCGTCGTCTGCTTCGGCTTCCATGGCCTTACGGTGTGCTGGGAGGGACGCGAACTCGCACAACCGTACGCCCCCGGACACGCCAAATCCCGCTCAGGGGGCGGTAGTTGAGGTCCGCCACGGCGATGATGACGCAACGTCGCCACCCCCTGCCACCAACACGCCGCTCAGATGCCCCTGCGCTTGAGGATCTCCTCGATCTCACCGAATTCGGCCAGGTCGGGATCGGTCTTCGCCGTCTTCGGGACCGGTTTCTTCCCCTGCGCGAGAGCGGGCGCCCCCGCCCCCGCACCGGCCCCCGCACCCGGCGCGACCGCCCGGCCCGCCTTCGGCTCCGCGACGCCCTTGCGGCGCCCGGCGACCCGCGCGAGGACGTACAGCACCACCGACAGGGCGAGCACGGCGAAGCCCGCCCACACCGAGGGCTTGAACACCAGGTCCACGGCCCAGTCGGCGACGGCCCGGACGACGGTCCCGGCCAGCGAGACCAGGCCCGTCATGTACAGGCCGACGGGTAGCAGCGCCACCGCCGCGATCATCGTCGCCCTGCGGAACCTGCGCCGGTACGCGGTGAGCAGGGCGATCGCCAGGCCCGCCGCGGACAGCGCGACACACACGGTCGAGGTCAGCATGCGGAGCTCCTCCGAAAGGGTCTGCTCGCTCCATCGTGCACCCGTCCCCCACCTGCGGGCCACGGCCCGGCGGCAACCTCAGGGTGATCTCCGGGACGGCTCCTCCCCCGGTGGGAGACTGACCCCATGAACGAAGCGACTCCCCGCACCGTCGTCCTCGAGTACTGGTGCGAACTCCAGTGCCCCGACTGCGCCACCGCGCTCACCGACCTGCACGCCCTGCGCGAGCGCTACGGCGACGCCCTGGAGATCCAGCTGCGGCACTTCCCCCTGGAGAAGCACAAGCACGCCTACGCCGCCGCCCAGGCCGCGGAGGAGGCCTTCGCCCAGGGCCGCGGCTGGGAGTACGCCGAGGCGGTCCTCGCCCGTACCGAGGACCTGGGCGAGCGGGGCGAGGCGCTGCTGGTCGAGATCGCGGCCGGTCTGGGGCTCGACGCGGAGGAGGTCGACACGGCGCTCGTCGACGGGCGGCACCTCCTCGTCGTCGACGCCGACCACGCCGAGGGCAAGGCCATCGGCGTCACCGGCACCCCCACCTACGTCATCTCCGGCGAACGCCTCGACGGCGGCACGTCGCAGGAGGGCCTCCGCGCCCGCATCGAATCCCTCGCGGACGCCGCCCTGGGGCGCTGACCGTCCCGCACACCTCGTCCGGCCGCCGGTCGCCCGGAGGGCCGGAGGGGGTGCGACGGGGCGCCCCGCGGGTGACGGGCGGGGGACCCGGTGCCGCATGACGTGGGGCAGCGCCGACCGCACCGGAGGGCGGGTGAGGATGCCCGCCCGAAGGCGCAGCGCACCCGCACGCGGCAACGCGCCGCAGCCACACCCACCGCCGCTCAGAGCAGCGGCTTCGCCAGGTGCACCTCCGTCACCGCGTATCCCAGCGCCCCGTAGAGCGCCTGCGCCGCCTCGTTCCCGGCGAAGACGTTCAGCCCCAGCCGCTCCAGGCCGGCGGCCACGCACTCCCGCTCGGCGGCGAGCATGAGGGTGCGCCCGTGGCCCCGCCGGCGGTGCGCCTCGGCGACGTGCACGTGGAGGACGAACCCCGTGTCCTCGTCCCTGCGCCCCACCCACAGGTCGCCGACCGCCTCCCCGGTCCCGCCGGCCTCCAGCACCCTCAGCACCGCACCCGGCGTCGCGACTCCCTCGGGGAGGGCGGTCCGGTCGTCCGCCTCGGCCTTGGCGAGGGCCTCCGCCTGCGGCACACCGTGCCGCGTCCAGGACCGTACGTACTCCTCCCGCCTGCGGGCCGCCCACCCCGGGTACTCCGCCTCGGTCATGGGCCGCACGACGCCGCCCTCCGGCAGCGCCGGCGGCACGTCGCGCAGCGCCTTGAGCATGGTGCGGTTGCGGACGACGTAGCCGAGGGCGCCCGCGAGCCGGAGCGCGGCCGTGTCCTGCGTCCGCACCGAGACCTCGATGCGGCGGCAGCCCCAGCCGCGCAGGACCTCCTCCGCGGCGAGCGCCGCGACCGTGCCGCGGCCGCGGCGCTGCTGGTCGGGGTCGACGCGCAGCGCGACGATGCGCCCGGCGGCCGGCCCGAACCGGGCGTCGGTGGACAGGGTGGTCTCCCCCACCGGCCGCCCGTTGACGCAGACGTGGAAACGGCGGGCGCGTACTCCGCCGCGCCAGCGCTGCTCGGGCTCGGCCGCGCGCAGGGTGGTGGTCATGGTGTGGAGTTCTACCGGGTCGCCGCGGTCACGTCACGGGTTCGACCACCCGGGCCCACGCTCAGGGGTTGGGGTGCTCCGCCGAGCGCTCCGCGAAGACGCGCATGGCCTTGGCCGTGACCGGGCCGGGACGGGCCCCGGTGGCCAGTTCGCGGTCGTCGACCCGGTGGACGCCCTGGACGTCGCGCAGCGAGGAGGTCACGAAGATCTCCTCCGCCTCGGCGAGCACCTCGAACGGCAGGTCGGCCTCCTCGGCGCCGGCCCACTCCACGACCAGTTCGCGGGTGATCCCGGCGAGGCACCCGGAGGCGAGCGGCGGCGTGAGCAGCGTGCCGCCGAGCACGACGAAGACGTTGGAGCCGGTGCCCTCGCAGAGGCGTCCCTGCGTGTTGGCGAACAGCGCCTCGGAGGCGCCGTGCTGGTGGGCGCGGGCCAGGGCGACGACGTTCTCCCCGTACGAGGTGGTCTTCAGCCCGGCGAGCGCGCCCTTCTCGTTGCGGGTCCAGGGGACGGTGACGACGGCCGTCGTGTCCGGGCGGACGGTCGCGGCACCGAGGGCGACGACCAGGGTGGGGCCGGTGGTGCCGCGTTCGGAGCCGAGCGGCGAGGTGCCCCCGGTGTAGGTGACGCGGAGCCGGCCGTGGGCCACCGGGTTGGCGGCGAGCACCGCCTCGCAGGCGTGCCGCACCTCGTCCAGGTCGGGCTCGGGCAGGCCGAGGCCGCGCGCGGAGCGGGCCAGCCGGCGCAGGTGCCGGTCCATCGCGAAGGCACTGCCCCCGGTGGCCTTGAGCGTCTCGAAGACGCCGTCCCCGACGGTCAGGCCGTGGTCCATGACGGACACGGACGCCTCGTCGGTCTCGCGCAGCGCGCCGTTGACCCAGATCGCGCCGGCGGTGGTCGTGCTCACGGTGTCACTCTGCCCCATGGTTCCGTTCGCCTTCGTTCGAGTCGTACGTACCCGACGCTACCGCCAGCAGCCGGGATGCCTTCAGTTCCGTCTCGTCCCACTCCCGCTCCGGGTCGGAGCCCCAGGTGATCCCGGCGCCGGTGCCGAAGCGCAGCACGGGGCCGCCGGGGGCGGCGCGGTCGATCCAGAAGGTGCGGATGCCCACGGCGAGCTCGCCGGTACCGCGGTCGGCGTCGACCCAGCCGATGCCGCCGCAATAGGGGCCGCGGGGGGCGGTCTCCAGTTCGGCGATGACGCGCAGGGCGCTGGACTTGGGCGCGCCGGTGACGGAGCCCGGCGGGAACGCGGCGTCCAGCAGCGCGGCCCATCCGGCGCCCTCGCGCAGTTCGCCGCGCACCGTGGAGACGAGGTGGACGAGACCGGGGTGCTTCTCCACGACGCAGAGCTCGGGGACGGTCACGGTGCCGGTGGCGCAGACCTGCCCGAGGTCGTTGCGGACCAGGTCGACGATCATGACGTTCTCGGCGTGGTCCTTGGGCAGCAGGTCGGCCTCCGTGCGGCCGGTGCCCTTGATCGGACCGGACTCGACCACCTCGCCCCGGCGGCGCAGGAAGAGTTCGGGGGACGCGCTGGCCACCTCTATGCCGTGCGCGGGCAGCCGGACCGTCCCGGCGTGGGGGGCGGGGTTGCCGCGGGCGAGGACGGCGGCGAGGGCGTCGATGTCGGCGTCCGGGTCGGGCAGCGGCGCGGTGAGCACCCGGCAGAGGTTGGCCTGGTAGACCTCGCCCGCCGCGATGTACTCGCGGACCCGGCGCACTCCGGCGGTGTACCCGGCGCGGTCCAGAGAGGACGTCCAGTCGCCGCGCGCGGGGCCCTTCCAGAGCCGGCGGGGCGGCGCCGCGGCGGGTTCCCGCCGCACGTTCCCGAAGCGCGCGCAGACCGTCCCGCCCTCGAATCCGGCGACGACGGCCCAGAAGCCGGAGGAGTCCAGCGCGGCCGGGTCGGTGGTGACATCCCGCAGGTCGGAGGCGACGAGGCCGCCGAATCTGGCGAGGGGCTCGAGGTCGGGCACGGGGCTTCCCAGGTCGGTCCGGAGGGGCGAGTGCGAGTCTAAGTCGGCGGCGACGGACGAGATGCGCTGGTCACCGACCCGGCACGCTGCGCAAACGCGTTTTGGTGGCGGAGCCGTAATCCGCTAGAGTTCAACTCGTCGCCGGGACGCGGAAGCGCACCGGCGGAGGTCCCGCCCGGGTGCGAGCTCCGGGGGAGACGCTGCGGACGTGGCTCAGTTGGTAGAGCATCACCTTGCCAAGGTGAGGGTCGCGAGTTCGAATCTCGTCGTCCGCTCGAAGTGGGGGTCACCGCCCCCGCGCTGGTGGAGTGGCCGAGAGGCGAGGCAACGGCCTGCAAAGCCGTCTACACGGGTTCAAATCCCGTCTCCACCTCTGAGGACGATTAGCTCAGCGGGAGAGCGCTTCCCTGACACGGAAGAGGTCACTGGTTCAATCCCAGTATCGTCCACTGGGCCCGGAAGGGCCTTCCCCAGCGCTTCGGCACGGGGTCCCGAGCGCGATTAGCTCAGCGGGAGAGCGCTTCCCTGACACGGAAGAGGTCACTGGTTCAATCCCAGTATCGCGCACGCTGCACCAGCACCACCCGCAGTACCGAGGACGATTAGCTCAGCGGGAGAGCGCTTCCCTGACACGGAAGAGGTCACTGGTTCAATCCCAGTATCGTCCACCAGCACCCGAGGGCCGGAGCGTTCGCTCCGGCCCTCGGTCGTTTCACGACGAGAAGAGCATGTGGGCCCAGCTCTGGTGCTTGTGGTGGCCGTGGTGACCGCCGTGGTGGCCGCCGTGCGGGGCACCCCAGGCCGGTGCGGCGTGCTGCTGCGGGTACGCCTGCGGGTAGCCCGCGGGCGGCGGGGCGGGCTGGGCGTACTGCCCCTCCATGCGGGTCAGCGCCTCGAGCTCCCCGTAGTCCAGGAAGATCCCCCGGCAGTTGCCGCACTGCTCGATCTGGACGCCGCTGCGGGTGAACGTCTGCATCGGGCCATGACACTTGGGACAGAGCATCGTCGGCTCATCTCCTCGTTCGCGCCGGCCGGGGGTCGTCCCCCGGCGTAGAACTGCACTTTACTTCCGCGATTCGGCGGCACGTGTCGAGGACGGACTGTTCCGTCCCGTCGAGCACGCGGCCCTCCTGCGCGGCCTTGGCGACGGCTGTCGCCGCGGTCTGTACGGCCAACGCCCGTGCCGCCACGTCGAGATGCGGCCACGGGTCGCCGTCCGCCGGGACGGCGGGGCCGCCGCCGGCGCGGTACGCGCCGAGGAAGCGGCCCCAGTCGGCGGGGTCGAGCAGCCCGGCGGCGAACCACATCGCGGGCCGGGCCAGGTCCCAGGCGGGCTCGCCCAGCCCGAGGTCGTCCACGTCTATCAGGCACCAGGGGCCGTCGGGGGCCGGGTGGCGCACCAGTTGGCCCATGTGCAGGTCGCCGTGGCACAGCACCTGCCGGGGCTGCGGGGCCTCGCCGCGGGCCCAGGGCGGCAGGCCCTGCCAGGCGGCCAGCACCGCCGGGTCGCCGGCGGCCGCCGCGAGCATCCTGGCGACCGCACGGGCCGCCCTGACCGGGCCGCGCATCCGCGGCAGCGGGCCGGGCAGCCGGGCCGGCGGCACCGTGTGCAGCCGGGCCAGGAGCGCGCCGGCCTCGGCCCAGGGCGCGGAGTCCGGGTCGTCGTGGGCGACGGGCTCGCCGAGGGGCCACAGGCTCACGGTGCGGCCCAGGAGCACGGTGCTCAGCGCGCCCCCGTGGTCGGGCAACGGCGCCGGGGCCAGCAGGACACCGTGCAGCAGCGGATCGGCGGCCACCCGCAGCCGCAGGGCGAGTTCCCCGGGATCGGTGCCCGGGGCGTGCGCCTTGGCGACGAGCCGGCCGCCGCGGACGACGGTGACGTCGGGCCGTTCGGCGAGGACGTCGGCGACGTCGATGACATCGGGCCGTTCGGCGAGGACGCCGGAACGCACCTGGCCGGGCACACGCGAGGCCGCTGCCGCGACCGCCCCCAGGGCCTGCGTCAGCGGTGCTCCGCTGCTGCTCACTTCCTCCCCCACCGCCCGTGTCACCGGCCCACTGTGCGGCAGCGCGCCGCCCACTGGCAATGCCGGGTGCGATGCCCGGGTACCGCCACAGGTACCCGGGCATTCGTGCCGTCCGCCGTACCCCCGTCCCCACGGGGTTGTTCACCGGTCCTCACGGACCCGGACCGCTCATCCGGGGCCGCGGGGCGTCTGTCAGCGCCCCATCAGACCGGCTACGGACGACGCCTGTGTGACCACCGCGTCCCAGCCGCCGAAGGCCACCGCGAGCAGCACCGCGAGCGGCAGCACCATCGCCACCGCCACCAGCGGATGCCGGGTGCCCGACGGGCGTATGCCGAAGGCGGCGATCCTGCGGCCGCGCGTCGGCCGCACCGTACGGCTCACCGTGTTCGCCATGGCCCTCTCCCGGGTCGTGGTCCGTGATCATGCACAGTTGTCGGGGCGGCGGGCGTTTGACCTCGGGGGACGAGTGCTCCGCCCGCCGCTTGACCTCAACACTAGGCGCGGGGCGGGCAGCGGTCGTCATGCCCTCGTACCGCTTCCCTGGCCTCCCCGAGGATGACTCGGGGACCGGCCGCGTACTCCCCTGGGTGGAGGGATCCGGCCGCACCCCCGGGACATCCCCGAGGGGATCCCCCGGGCGGGTGCGGCCGGGGCCCGTCAGGCCCGCTCCTCGTCCTCCGCGTCGCCGGTGGGCATGGGCTGTTCGACCAGAGCGAGGACCCGGGTGGCCATGAAGCGCGCGGTGCGCACCACGGAGCCGGACCTGGTGACTTCGCTCACTTCCACCACCCCTCGGCGGACCGCGGTCTCGACCCTGCGGCCCGCCCTGGTGGCGACCACTTCGTACGTCCTTGTCGTGTCGCCGGCGTCGACGACTATCTCCACTCGATCACCCTTCATGGCGTCAATCTCCCTTGCGCGACGGACTGTTGACGGCATGACGAAATTCCGGGCCGTCAGCGGCCGGAATCTTCCCCACCCTTCAAGGATCCCATCCGGCACTGACAATCCGCCGCCCCGCGCGGGCGCGGCCTCGCGGCGCGACGGTCGGTCAGTCCGTAAGCTGTCGGGGTCAGACTGGCCAGGCAGGCAGCGGGGATGGACGACATGGCGATGATGCGGCTCCGGCGCGAGGACCCGCGTGTCGTCGGCTCGTTCCGGCTGCACCGCCGGCTGGGCGCGGGCGGCATGGGCGTCGTCTACCTGGGCGCCGACAAGCGCGGCCAGCGGGTCGCGCTGAAGGTCATCCGCCCCGAACTGGCCGAGGACCAGGAGTTCCGCTCCCGCTTCGCCCGCGAGGTGTCCGCCGCGAGACGCATCCGCGGCGGCTGCACGGCCCGGCTGGTCGCCGCCGACCTGGAGGCGGACCGCCCGTGGTTCGCCACGCAGTACGTGCCCGGGCCCTCGCTGCACGACAAGGTCGCACGGGACGGCATGCTCCCGGCGGCGGAGACCGCGACCATCGGCGCCGCCCTGGCGGAGGGACTGGTCGCCGTCCACGAGGCCGGGGTCGTCCACCGCGACCTGAAGCCCTCCAACATCCTGCTGTCGCCCAAGGGCCCGCGGATCATCGACTTCGGCATCGCCTGGTCCACCGGCGCGAGCACCCTCACCCACGTGGGCACCGCCGTCGGCTCCCCCGGCTTCCTCGCGCCGGAGCAGGTGCGCGGGGCGGCGGTCACCCCGGCCACCGACGTCTTCGCCTTCGGCGCGACGCTGGCGTACGCGGCGATGGGCGACTCGCCCTTCGGGCAGGGCAGTTCCGAGGTCATGCTCTACCGGGTCGTCCACGAGGAGCCGGACCTCACCGGGGTGCCGGACTCACTGGCCCCGCTGGTGTACGCGTGCCTCGCCAAGGACCCGGAGCAGCGGCCCAGCACCGTCCAACTCTCCGAGCGGCTGGCCGAGATCGCCGCCCGGGAGGCACGCGGCCTGGGCGCGGTGACCGGGCGGCGCGACATCGTGCCCAAGGCGTCCGGTCCGCGTCCTGAGCGGCCGACGGGGCCGCGGGCGCAGGCGTACGCGGAGCAGCAGACCGAGCGGCGGACGGCGACGGGCACGCCGGCGGCGCCTCCGCCGCGCACCCCGGCCTCCCCGCGGACGCCCGCCACGCCCCGTACCCCGGCCCGGACGCCCTCGGGGCGCACCCCGGCCCCCCGCACTCCCGCGGGCCGCCGACCGGGCGCCGACCGGAGGCTGTTGCGGCAGCGGCTCATCGTCTTCGTCACCGTGACGCTCCTCGTCGCGCTCGGCATCGCCGCGGCGCAGGGGTGCCAGGGGCCCAGCCGGGGGATCGGGTTGTTGCCGGGTCCGGGGGGCGGGGCGAGCGTGCCGCACGTGCCGTAGCGGGGCTCCGCTGTGGGCGGCTGCGCCGTGCCGCCCGGTTGTTTGCGTGCGGGGTTGTCTGCGCCTGCGGGCGGCTGCGCCGTGCCGCCCGGTGGTTGTGTGCGGGTGCGTTGCGCCTGCGGCGGGCTGTCTCCCACCCTCCCGGTGCGGGCCTGCGCAAGTTCGTCTGGGGTCGTGGCCGCGCCGGCGCACTCCCCCAGCCTTCGGCCGGGGGGACCCCCAGAACGCTCGCGGTTTACCTCCACATCGTCGGGCGCCGCACTTCACCGCTCGTCGTTTCCGGGCGCACCCCGACACACCCCCTCCCGAGGTATGGGCGCACAACGGCCGGTCGGGGGCATGGAGGCAGTCCGGAGGCGCCCCGAACCGCCCAGTGACCCCCTACGGCCCTACGGTTCACGCCCGCATCATTCGGGCACCGGGTCTGCCACCCGCATCCCCCAGCCTTCGGCCAGGCGGGAGCACCCCGCCACGGCCCCTTCCTCTTGTGCGGGCGCAGGGTGTCCCGTTGGGGGTGCGTCGGACAGGTGCGGTGCCCCGGACTGCCTTGTGACCCTCCACCGGCCGTTGGTCGCTGTTGATACGGAGGGGGTGGGGGAGGGGGGGGCACCCCCGGCCGAAGGCTGGGGGAGGGTGGGCGTTCTGGACGCTGACGTGTATTTGATGTGCGGCAGCGACGGCAAGAACAAGTGCTGCCCGCCATGCACATAAATATGCGGTACAGAATGCCCACCCCGGAGGCCCCGCCCCCGGCCCACCCATGCACAGTGCGCAGGCCCGCACCAACCATGCCGGGCAATCGGGCGGGAGGGTGGGAGAACCCTCGACAGAACCCACAACGGCGCCGCACACAACGTCCCGGGGGGGTGACGAAAGTGCGCCCCGTGGGTTAATTTCTAAGCGCTTGCTTAGGCTACCCATACGCGGAGGGACGCATTCGCATGACGGTCACACCGGAGGTGCTGCGCGAGCGCGTGCGCGCGCTGCTGGCCTCTCACGATCCGGCGGCGACCGCCCGCCCGGACTTCCTGCGGGCCCGGTTCGACGCCGGGCTGGCGTGGGTGCACTACCCGGAGGGCCTCGGCGGCCTGGGCGCGCCCCGCGCGATGCAGGGGGTCGTGGACGCCGAGCTGGGCGCCGCCGGGGCGCCGGACAACGAGCCGCGGCGGATCGGCATCGGCCTCGGGATGGCCGCCCCCACCGTGCTCCGGTACGGCACGCAGGAGCAGAAGGCGCGCTTCCTGCGCCCGCTGTGGACCGGGGAGGAGGTCTGGTGCCAGCTGTTCAGCGAGCCCGGCGCCGGCTCGGACCTGGCGGGCCTGCGCACCAGGGCCGTACACGACGGCGACGACTGGATCGTGACCGGCCAGAAGGTGTGGACGTCCAACGCCCACAACGCGCGCTGGGCGATCCTCATCGCCCGCACCGACCCGGACGTCCCCAAGCACCAGGGCATCACGTACTTCGTGTGCGACATGACCGCCCCCGGCGTCGAGGTGCGGCCGCTGCGGCAGATCACGGGTGAGGCCGAGTTCAACGAGGTCTTCCTGACGGACGTGCGGATCCCCGACGCGCACCGCCTGGGCGAGGTCGGCGACGGCTGGCGGGTGGCGCAGACGACGCTGATGAACGAGCGGGTCGCCATCGGCGGCACGGCGCTCCCCCGCGAGGGCGGGATGATCGGCACCGTCGCCGCGACGTGGCGGGAGCGGCCCGGGCTGCGCACGCCGGACCTGCACGACCGGCTGCTGCGGCTGTGGGTGGACGCCGAGGTCACCCGTCTCACCGGCGAACGGCTGCGGCAGCAGCTCGCGCTGGGCGCCCCGGGCCCCGAGGGCTCGGGCATGAAGCTCGCGTTCGCCTCGCTCAACCAGCGCATCAGCGGCCTGGAGGTCGAGCTGCTCGGCGAGGACGGACTGCGCTACGGCGACTGGACGATGACCCGCCCGGAGATCGTCGACTTCTACGGCCGTGACGCCGGCTACCGATACCTGCGGGCCAAGGGCAACTCGATCGAGGGCGGGACGTCCGAGATCCTTCGCAACATCATCTCCGAGCGTGTCCTCGGCCTGCCCTCCGAGCCCCGTACGGACAAGGACGTCCCCTGGAAGGACCTGCCGCGATGAGTTCCGACCTGCTCTACTCCGACGTCGAGAACGACCTGCGCGCCGCGGTGCGCGCTCTGCTCACCGACCGGTGCGCGCCGGCGGACGTCCTGGCGCGCTGCGAGGGCGCGGAGCCGTACGACGCCGCGCTGTGGCGCACCCTGGCCCGCGAGGTGGGGGTCGCCGGGCTGCTGGTGCCGGAGAAGCTGGGCGGCCAGGGGGCCTCCGCGCGGGAGGCCGCGGTCGTGCTGGAGGAACTCGGTGCCTTCGTGGCGCCCGTGCCCTTCCTGGGGAGTGCCGTGCTGGCCACCACGGCCCTGCTGGCGAGCGGCACCTCGGAGGCCGACGCCCTCGTGGCGCGGCTGGCGGAGGGCGAGCGGACGGCGGCGCTGGCCGTGCCGCTGCCCTCGGCGCCGGGTGCGGACCTCGGCCGGGCGGTGCGGGCCGACGCGGACGGCGTCCTCCGCGGGCGCGTGACCAGCGTCGCCGACGCGACCGCGGCGGACGTGCTGATCGTGCCGGCGACCGGCCCCGACGGGCCCGGGCTGTACGAGGTACCCACCGAGGCACCCGGCGTCGCCCTGTCCGTGCCGGTGCCGCTCGACCTGACCCGGCCGATCGCCGACCTCGCCTTCGACGGGGCGGCGGCCCGCCGGGTCGCCGGGCCCGCGACGGCCGCGGCGGCCGTGGAACGGGCGCTGCTGACGGGTGCCGGACTGCTGGCCTCGGAGCAACTGGGCCTGGCCCAGCGGTGCCTGGATGAGACGGTGGCGTACCTGAAGGAGCGTCACCAGTTCGGCCGGGTCGTGGGCTCCTTCCAGGCCCTCAAGCACCGGCTGGCGGACCTGTGGCTGGAGGTCGTCCAGTCCCGCGCCGCCGCGCGCAACGCCGCCGACGCGCTCGCGGGCGACAGCGCGGACGCCCCGGTCGCGGTCGCCGTGGCACAGGCGTTCTGCGCCCCGGTCGCGGTGCGGGCCGCGGAGGAGTGCGTCCAACTGCACGGCGGCATCGGCATGACCTGGGAGCACCCGGCCCACCTGCGGCTCAAGCGCGCCAAGGCCGACGAGATCGCCCTGGGCACGCCCGGCCGCCACCGGGCCGCCCTCGCCGCGCTCGTGGACCTGCCGGCCGCGGCGGGCTGAGTCAGTCCCGGGGGCGGCCGGTCGCCACCGCGTAGAACGCGACGGCGGCGGCCGCCCCCACGTTCAGCGAGTCCACCCCGTGCGCCATTGGGATGCGCACCCACTCGTCGGCGGCGACCAGGGCACGGGTCGACAGGCCGTCGCCCTCGGCGCCGAGCATCAGCGCCGCGCGTTCCAGCCGGTGCGGGGCTGCCTCGTCGATGTCGGCGGCCTTATCGTCGGGGGTCAGCGCGAGCAGCTTGAAGCCCGCCGCCCTGACCGTCTCCAGGTCGCGGGGCCAGTTCTCCAGCCGGGCGTACGGCACGGAGAAGACGGCGCCCATCGAGACCTTCACCGACCTGCGGTAGAGCGGATCGGCGCAGTCCGGGGAGAGCAGGACGGCGTCCATGCCGAGGGCCGCCGCGCTGCGGAAGATGGCGCCGATGTTGGTGTGGTCGTTGACCGACTCCATGACGACGATCCGCCGCGCGTCGCCCAGCAGGTCGGCGGCGACGGGCAGTTGCCTGCGCTGCATCGAGGCGAGGGCGCCGCGGTGCACGTGGTAGCCGGTCACCTGCTCGGCGAGCTCCGGGCTGACCGCGTACACCGGCGCCGGGACCTCGTCGATGACGTCCCGCATGACGTCGACCCACTTGGCCGACAGCAGCATGGAGCGCATGCGGTAACCGGCCTGCCGGGCGCGCCGGATGACCTTCTCGCCCTCCGCGATGAACAGTCCCTCGGCGGGCTCGCGGCGCCGGCGCAGCTCCACGTCCGTCAGGGACGTGTAGTCGCGCAGGCGCGGGTCGTCGGGATCGTCGATGGTGATGAGCTCAGCCACAGGGTGATACTGCCTTGTCCGAAGTGCGGTGCCAACGGCACCGACGTCACTGGTTACCGCCGGTTACGCGATCGCCCACGGCGACGACCTCGCCGATGACGATCACCGCGGGCGGCCGGACGCCCTCCGCGGCCACCCGCTCCCCCACCGTCGCGAGCGTCGCGTCGATCCGGCGCTGGGCCGCCGTCGTGCCCTCCTGGACCACCGCGACGGGGGTGTCCGCGCCCCGGCCGTGCTCCACGAGCGCGGCCGCGATCGGGCCGATCCGCTCCACGGCCATCAGCAGCACCAGCGTGCCGCGCAGCCGGGCGAGGGCCGCCCAGTCCACCAGCGAACGCGGGTCCTCCGGCGCCACATGACCGCTGACCACCGTGAACTCGTGGGCCACGCCCCGGTGCGTGACCGGGATGCCGGCGGCGGCCGGAACGCTGATGGAGCTGGAGATCCCGGGCACCACGGTGCAGGGGATGCCGGCTTCGGCGAGCGCCTCCGCCTCCTCCATGCCGCGCCCGAACACGTACGGGTCCCCGCCCTTGAGCCGCACGACCGCCTTGCCGGCCTTCGCGTGCTCGATCAGCGCCGCGTTGATCGCCTCCTGGGCCATCGCCCGGCCGTACGGGATCTTGGCGGCGTCGATCACCTCGACGTGCGGGGGCAGTTCGTCGAGCAGGTCGCGCGGGCCGAGGCGGTCGGCGATGACCACGTCCGCCTCCGCGAGCAGCCGGCGGCCGCGCACGGTGATCAGGTCCGGGTCGCCCGGGCCGCCGCCCACCAGCGCCACCCCCGGGGTCCTCCCCCGGTGCTGCGGCGCCGCGAGCGAGCCGTCGCGCAGGCCCTCCACGATCGCGTCCCGCACGGCCGCGGAACGCCGCGGGTCCCGGCCGGTCAGGACGGCCACCGTCACGCCCTCGGTCCGGCCGGTCGCCGGGGTCCACGCGGTCGCCGCGTCGGCGTCGTCGCTGCGGACGCACCACACCCGGCGCTCCTCCGCCTCCGCGGAGGCCGCGGCGTTCGCCTCGGGGTCGGTGGTGGCGATCAGCGCGTACCAGGCGTCCGCGAGGTCGCCGGGCCGGTAACGGCGGCGCTCCCAGCGGATCTCGCCGGCGGCGGCCATCGCGTCCACGGACGGCGTCGCGGACGGGGAGACCAGGACGACGTCGGCCCCGGCCGCGACCAGCGGGGGCAGCCTGCGCTGGGCCACCTGGCCGCCGCCGAGGACGACCACGCGCCGGCCCGTGAGGCGCAGTCCGACGGGGTAGGCGGGTGCGGGTGGGTCGTTGCGGTCCTCGGCGGCGGTCATGGCGGTGCGGCTCCTAGGGTGTGCCTCGCGGCGGTTGCCTCGCGGCGTTTGCCTCGCGGCGTGACGGGGTGGGGTTGCGGGGCGACCCTGCCCCGCACCAACCCTACGGTGCGGTGGGGCTGGGGCGCAGCGCCCAAGATCACACCTGCGGCGCTACCCGGGGTTCGCGGTTGCGGCCTGCTGTTGTGTACGGGTTGTTTTCGCCTGCGGGCGGCTGCGCCGGGCTGCCCGGTTGTTGTGTGCGGGTCGTTTGGTTGCGGCCGGTTCTTGTGTGCGGGTTGTTTGCGCCTGCGGCGGGCTGTCTCCCGCCCTCCCTCCCGATTGCCCGGCCCGATTGGTGCGGGCCTGCGCAAGTTCGTCGGGGGTCGGCGCCGCGCCGGCGCACGTCCTCAACGCTCGCGGTTTACGCCAACGTCATTCGGCACCGCGTCCGCCGCTCGTCGTTTCCGGGCGCACCCCGACACACCCCCTCCCGTCGTATGAGCGCACAACGGCCGGTCGGGGGTAGTAGGGCGACCGGGGTGACCCCGGACCGCCCTGCGACCGCACAGCCACGCTGCCCGTCTCCCCGGTCGGGGGCAGTTGGGGAACCGGGGTGCGCCGGACCGCCTTCGGACCGCCCACCGGCCGTTGGTCGCCGTCGATAGGGAGGGGGTGGGGTCGTAGGGGTGGGCGTTCTGGACGCTGACGTGTATTTGATGTGCAGCAGCGACGGCACCGACGAGTGCTGCCCGCCATGCAC
>NZ_JBIBGK010000016.1:0-98763 GCF_042956445.1 Streptomyces sp. NPDC008238
GGGCCTTACGCCTGCCTGGACTTGGGGACCACGCAGGCCGCAGCGCAAGGGGTAGCGATCACAACGAGTGACGGGTGCTTACCGGGAAAGACTCATTGGCGCTGGTACGCGGCGGACGGAACGGTGGACGCGGGGGTGCTCGGTCACCGGGTGGTGGTGCCCGTGCGGCCCGCCGCCCGCTGCCGCCTCTGATGCCCCGGCAGAGTGGCGATCCGACAGAACCACTCATAGCGTCAGATTTCGGGTGACTCGGGACGTCACCCGGAAAGCAGGTACGGCAGTCATGACACTTCGTCGGCCCTACGCGGCCGCCGCGGCCGCGGTCCTCAGTGTGCTGGGGCTGTGCGCGTTCCTCCCGGCCGAGGCCGCGTCACCCGGCGGCACGCTGGTCGTCCGGCCCGGGGAGTCCGTCCAGGCCGCGGTGGACCGGGCCCGGCCCGGCGACGTCATCAGGATCCTCCCCGGGACCTACCCGGGCAGCGTCGACGTGACCAAGCCGCGGCTGACGCTGGTCGGCCACGGCACGGACACCGTGCTCACCCCGGGCGCGGGGCCCGGCGCGAACGCCTGCGGCCGGGCGGGCAGCGGGCTGTGCGTCACCGGAACGGAGCAGAGCGGCCTGGGCGGCGTCCGGCTGCTGTCGCTGTCGGTCTCCGGCTTCCGCAAGAACGGGGTCGACGCCTCCTGGACCGAGGGCCTGGAGGTCAGTGACGTGACCGCCGAGCACAACGGGCGCCAGGGGATCGGTGTCCAGCACTCGGTGCACACGCTGCTGCGCGACAACGTCTCCCGGCAGAACGGCGAGTCGGGGATCTTCCTGGCCAACACCGCGGACGGGGAGGGCGGCGCGCTGGACACCCGGCGCACCCGCGTCAGCGGCAACGAGCTGACGGGCAACCGGATCGGGGTCGTGCTGCGCCGGGTGCGCAACCTGGGGGTCGTCGACAACCACATCACCGCCAACTGCGGCGGCGTCTTCGTCGTGGGGGACGAGGGCACGCCGCGCGCCGGGGCCCTGACCGTCTCCGACAACCTCGTGGCGGCGAACAACAAGTACTGCCCCTCCGACGCCCGGCTCCCGTTCATCCAGGGCGCCGGGATCGTGCTGACGGGGGCGGAGCGGACCCTGGTGGTCCGCAACCGGGTCGTGGACAACCACGGCACCTCACCGATGTCCGGCGGGATCGTCCTCTTCCGCAGCGTGGTGGGCGCCCCCGACACCGGCAACACCGTCCGGGGCAACACGGCCCTGGGCAACAGCCCGGCCGACCTGGCCGACCGTGACCGGGGCACCGCGAATGTCCTCCGTGACAACACGTGCCGCGTCTCCGAACCGAAGGGGTTGTGCGAGGAATGACCTTGACAGAAACCACCAGCGCGGACGGCACCGCGAACGCGGCGGCCGCCGAGGCCGCGACGCCGCCGGCGATGCGGCTGCGCGAGCTCGTCTTCGGTGCCGCCTGCGCCGCCGCCGTACGGGCCGCGGTCAAACTCGGCGTGCCGGACGCGCTCGGCAAGGACCCGTCGCCCGTCGACGAGCTCGCGGCCATGGTCGGCACGGCGCCGCGCCAGCTGCGCCGGCTGCTGCTCGCCCTGGCCTCGTACGGGGTCTTCGAGGAGCAGGCCGACGGCCGCTTCGCCCACACCGAGATGTCCCGGATGCTCCGCAAGGACAGCCCGAACACCCTGCACTACATCGCGCTGTGGTGCACCGAGCCGTGGACGTGGGAGGTCTGGCCGCGGCTGGACGAGGCGGTGCGCGGCGGCCGCAACGTCTTCCCGGAGGTCTTCGGCAAGGAGTTCTTCCAGTACCTGCACGACGACGCCCGGGACAGCGCCCGGGTCTTCGACCGCGCCATGACCGCCTCCAGCCGGCAGTCCGCCGAGGACATCGCGGAGCTGCTCGACCTGTCGGGCGTCAGCTCGGTCGCCGACATCGGCGGCGGCCAGGGGCACGTGCTGGCCGCGCTGCTGGAGAAGCACCCCGACCTGCAGGGCACGCTGCTGGACCTGCCGAAGGTCGTCGCCGGCGCCGACCCGCGGCTGCGCGAGGGCGGTCCGCTGGCCGCGCGCGCCCGGCTGGTGCCCGGGGACTGCCGGGTGGACATCCCGGTGGCCGCCGACATGTACATCATCAAGAACATCCTGGAGTGGGACGACGACAGCACGCGGCGGACGCTGCGCAACGTCGTCGCGGCGGGTGGCGCCGGCGCGAGGGTGATCGTCATCGAGAACCTCATCGACGACACGCCGTCCATGCGCTTCACGACCGCCATGGACCTGCTCCTGCTGCTGAACGTCGGCGGCCAGAAGCACACGCGGGACAGCATGGTGAAGCTGATGACGGAGGCCGGGCTGCAGGTGGCCGAGGTGGCCCCCGTCAACGCCTACCTGCACGCCCTGCACAGCACGGTCGGCGGGGCGAAGTGACCCGCTAGCCGGTCATCTCCGCCACCAGACCGGTGGTGTGCCGGCCCGCCCGGAACTCCGGGCGGGCCAGCACCTTCCGCAGGAAGCCGGCCGTGGTGCACACGCCCTCGCCGCGCACCCGCAGTTCCTCCAGGACGCGGTCCATCCGGGCCAGCGCCCGGTCCCGGTCCGGCGCCCAGACGACGGCCTTGGCGAGCAGCGAGTCGTAGTCCGGGCCGATCCGCCAGCCGGGGAAGGCGTGGGTGTCCACCCGTACGAAGGGCCCGCCGGGCACCTCGAAACCGGTGAGCAGGCCCGGGGTCGGCGCGAAGTCCCGCGCGGGGTCCTCGGCGTTGACCCGGCACTCCACGGCGACCCCGCGGTGCACGACGTCCTCCTGGCGCAGGGTCAGCGGATGGCCTGCGGCGACCAGGATCTGCTCCCGGACCAGGTCGATCCCGGTGACCATCTCGGTGACCGGGTGCTCCACCTGGAGCCGGCAGTTGACCTCCATCAGGTGGAAGTCGCGCTCCGGGGTGAGCACGAACTCGAAGGTGCCCACGCCCGTGTAGCCGACCGCCCGGGCGCCGCGCACGGCGGCGTCGCACATCGCCGACCTCAGGCGCGCCGGAAGGTCCGGGGCGGGGGTCTCCTCGACCAGCTTCTGGTGGTGCCGCTGCACCGAGCAGTCGCGCTCGCCGAGGTGGACGACCGCGCCGTGCCGGTCGCAGAGCACCTGCACCTCCACGTGGCGGGCCCGCTCGACGAAGCGCTCCAGGTAGAGCCGGTCGTCGCCGAAGACGGACCGGGCGTGCGCCGCGGTGCGCCGGTAGGTGTCGAGCAGCCGGTCCGGGTCGGTGACCACGGCCATGCCGCGTCCCCCGCCGCCCGCGACGGCCTTGAGGATCACCGGGTAACCGGTCCGCTGCGCCGCCTCCTTCGCGTCGGCGGTCCCGGCCAGCGGGCCGGCGCTGCCGGGCAGCACGGGCAGTCCCGCCTCGGCCATCAGCGCGCGGCAGGCGGCCTTGTCGCCCAGCCGGGAGAGCACCTCGGGGGAGGGCCCGATGAAGGTGAGGCCGTTGGCCTCGCAGACCTCGGCGAAGTCGGGGTCCTCGGAGAGGAATCCGTAACCGGGGTGGACGGCCTGCGCGCCGGTGCGGCGGGCGGCCTCGACGACGGCGGGGATGTTGAGGTAGCTTGCCCTCGCCGGGGGCGGCCCGATGTGCACGGCCTCGTCGGCGAAGCGGACGACGGCCGAGTCGCGGTCGGCGGTGGAGTACACCGCGACCGTCCGGATGCCCAGTTCCCGGCAGGCGCGGGCGACCCGCAGGGCGATCTCGCCGCGGTTGGCGACCAGGACGGTGGAGAACACGGGCCTCACTCCCCCACCGGTACGGGCTCCAGTGCGATCAGCGGCTGCTGGAACTCGACGGGCTGCCCGTCGGGGACGACGACCTCCACGACCCGGCCGGCCGCGTCCGCCTCGACGACGCTCATCATCTTCATGACCTCCAGGACGCCCACGGGCTGGCCGGGGCGGACGAGGTCGCCGACGGACACGCAGGGGCGCTCGCCGGGGTCGGGGGCGTGGTAGAAGGTGCCCACGGTGGGGGCGCATACGTAGTGAAGTGATGTGGAATCACGCGCTCCGTGCGCCTCTTGCGCCTCCGGTGCGCCGGCGCCCCGCGGGTGTCCGGCGGCGGACGCCGGAGCCGGTGCGGGAGCGGTCGCCGGTACCGCGGCGGCCTCGGCGGCCTCGGCGGCCGGGACGGGCGCCCGAGTGTGCGCGGGGTCCTGTGCCCGCGGCTCCGGCCACTCGATCTCGACCGCCGTCTGCCCGTGCCGCAGCCTGATCCGCCGCGGCGGGACCGGCATCGAGCGGGCCAGCTCGGTGGCGCTGCGGCAGACCGCCTCCAGCGCCGGGAGCGCGGCCGCCGCGCCGCCTGGTGACGATCCGTTGAGGCTCTTGCCCGCGCCCGGGGGGCGGGCCGTCCTGTCGTCGCCGTGGAGTGTCACGGTGCTGCCTCCTCCTCCAGTCGGCCGAAACGGTGGAACCGGTCGCGGCGCTCGGCCAGCAGCCGGTCGGGGGGCCGGGGACGCAGTTCGTCCAGGGCGGCCGAGAGCGCGCCGCCGACGAGGGCGGCCGCGTGGGCGTGGTCCGCGTGGGCGCCGTCGGGCGGCTCGGGGACCACGCCGTCGACGATGCCCAGCCGGAGCAGATCGCGGGCGTGCAGTCGAAGCGCGGCCGCCGCGACGGGGGCGGCGCCGGGGTCCTTCCACAGGATCGCGGCGCAGCCCTCGGGGCTGATCACGGAGTAGATGCCGTTGGCGCTGACCAGGACCCGGTCGGCGACGGCGAACGCCAGCGCCCCGCCGCTGCCGCCCTCGCCGGTGATCACCGCGACGACCGGTACGGGCAGCCGGGCCATCAGCCGCAGGTTCTCGGCGATGGCGAGGGCCTGGCCGCCGCTCTCCGCCTCCGGGCCCGGGTCGGCACCCGGGGTGTCGATGAGGGTCACCACCGGCATGCCCAGCTTGGCGGCGGTCCGCATCAGGCGTGCCGCCTTCCGGTAGCCGGCCGGGGTGGCCATGCCGAAGTGCCGCCGCCGGCGCTCCTCCAGCCCGGGGCCGCCCTTGTGGTGGCCGATCAGCATGACGGGGCTGCCGTGCAGCAGCCCCGGCCCCCCGATGACGGCCGGGCAGTCGGCGGCCAGCCGGTCGCCGTGCAGTTCGTGGAAGTCCTGGAGCAGGTGGGTCGCGTAGTCGGCAGCCGTGGGCCGCAGCGGGTGCCGGGCCAGGCGGACCGCCTCCCAGGCGTCCCGCTCGGGCAGTTCGTCCGCCGTACGGACGACGCGGACGGCCGGTCCGCGCGGCACGGTCGCCGGCCGGGGCTGCTCGGCCCGGCGGCGTGCCCCCGCCCGCGGGACGCCGTCCCCGGAGCGCAGCCGCAGCAGCCGGGCCAGCGTCGGGCGGAGGGCCGGGCGGGGGACGACGTCGTCGATGAGGCCGCGCGAGAGGAGGAACTCCGCCGTCTGGAAGCCCTCGGGGAGGCGCCGGCCGGTGGTCTGCTGGATGACGCGCGGCCCGGCGAAGCCCAGCCGGGCGCCGGGCTCGGCGAGGATGACGTCGGCGAGGGTCGCGTAGGAGGCGGCGACGCCGCCGTAGGTGGGGTCGGTCACCAGGGACACCACCAGGACGCCCGCCTCGTCGAGTTCGGCGAGCGCCTGGGCGGTCCTGGCCATCTGCATCAGCGACAGGGCGCCCTCCTGCATGCGGGCGCCGCCTGAGGCGGTCACGAGCAGCAGGGGGACGCGCCGTCGCAGACTGGTCCGGGCGGCCCGGGTGATCTGCGAACCGACCCCGAGGCCGAGGCTGCCGCCGAGGAAGCGGAAGTCCATCGCGGCGACGACGACCGGCTGGTCCTCGATCGTGCCGTGCACGCACACCACGGCCTCGTCCATCCCGGTCGCCGCCCGGGCCTCGCGCAGCCGCTCGGCGTACGGGCGGGTGTCGGTGAAGCCCAGCGGGTCGGGCTCCGCCGGCCGCTCGCCGCGCTCCGCGGCGAGCGGCTTGCGGGAGCCGGGGTCCAGCAGCTGGTCCAGACGCTGCCGGGCCGTGAGCCGGCCGTGCGCGCCGCACTCGGGGCAGACGCGCAGCGTACGGGTGTAGCGCTTGCCGTAGACGAGCGCGGCACAGCGCTCGCAGCGCACCCAGTCCGGCTCGGCGGTGGCCTCGTCAGCCACTGCGCTCCCAGCGGTAGAACTCCCGGGCCATGGCGTCCTTGGGCTCGCGCCAGGTCTCGGGGTCGTACGCGGAGATGAAGGACGACAGCTGCCGGCTGATGTCCTGGAACGCCGGGTGGTCCTTGTACCTGCCGACCTCCGGGCCGGGCGGCCGGTCGGCCTCGACCAGGTGCAGGTAGACGTCGCCGAACTGGAACAGGCTGCGTCCGGTGACCCCGATCAGACCGGGCAGTTCGCCCTGGTCCGACTCGGCGAAGACCTGCGCCACCTGCTCATCGGCACCGGGCTTCATCCTGGCCACGATCAGGCTGCGGTAGGTCTTCATGCCGCGCCGCCGTGGCGCTGCACGATCCGCTCGCGGATCAGCTCCAGCTGGATCTTGGAGTTGTCGTTGATGCGGTCGGTCATCGCCTCGTCGTCGAGGGGGGCGCCGGGCTTCATGGCGAAGTCCTGGGTCCAGCGCATCCGGGTGCCGCCGGGGACCTCCTCGTACGCCCAGTGGATGTCCATGTACTGGAAGGGGCCGGTCTCGACCCGGTGCGCGCGCACCGTACGGGTGGCGCGGTCGGCGACCCGCTCGGAGACCCAGCTCCAGACCTGGCCGTGCTCGTCGGGGTGCATGGTGAGCCGGAAGACGACCCGGTCGCCCTCGCGCTCCACGATGTCCACGGAGGCGTACTCGCTGAACAGGTCCGGCCAGCCCTCCACGTCGTTGGTGATGTCCCAGACGACGTCCATGGGGGCGGGGATGGTGATCTCGTTCTCGGTGTGGCCGGGCATGGTCAGACTCCTGCCTTGAGTGAGTTGTTGACGACGTCCATGAAGGCGCCGGGGGTCTTGCACGAGTCGGCGTCGCCGGCGATCGGGATGCCCCGGTCGTTCTCCAGGGCGCCGACGATGCCGAGCAGGCCGAGCGAGTCCAGTCCGTACTCTGCGAAAGGTGTCTCCGGGTGGCCGTCGAGGAGGCCGGCGTCGACGGTGATCCCGGCATTGGACTTCATCAGGGCGGCGAGTTCGCCGTAGGTCAGTTCCTTGCTCATGGAAGAGCTCTCCTTCACTGCGCCTGCGTCATGTCCGGACGACCAGGGCCGAGTTGGAACCCATCAGGCCGCGGCTGAGCACCAGCGCGGTCCGCAGTTCCGCCGGCCGGGGCCGGCCGGTGACCAGGTCGAGGTCGAGGCAGATGTCGGTGATGTTGGGGGTGGGGGGCACGACTCCGTGCCGCAGGGCGAACACGGCGGCGGCCACGTCGAGCACCGGGGCGCCGCAGTAGGCGCGGCCGGTGCCGGTCTTGGGGGCCGTCACGGGGATGCTGGGAGCGCGCTTGCCGAACACGTCGGCCAGCGCCTGTGCCTCGGCGCGGTCCGCCTCCGGGGTACCGAGCGCGTCGGCGAAGACGACATCGATGTCCCCCGGGGCGCACCCGGCCTCCGCGAGGGCGTCGCGGACGGCCCGGGCCAGTCCCTCCCGGGACTCCGCCCAGCGCGAGGCACCGGTGAAGGTGGCGCCGTGCCCCGCGATGACGGCCTGTACCTCGGCCCCGCGGCCGGCGGCGTGCGCCGGGTCCTCGACCACGAGCATCGCGCCGCCCTCGGCGGGGGCGAAGCCGCGGGCGTGCCGGGTGAAGGGCAGATAGGCCCGTTCGGGGTCCTCCTCCAGGCTGAGTTCTTCGTATCCGAGCTGGCAGACACCCGAGTACGGCGCCAGCGGCGCCTCGGCGGCGCCGACGACGACGGCCCGGGTGCCGTTGCCACGGGTGATGTTGCGGCAGGCGTGGGCGATGGCGTCGAGACCTCCGGCCTCGTCGCTGGCGACCACACCGCAGGGGCCCTTGAAGCCGCCGCGGATCGAGATCTGGCCGGTGCTCGCGGCGTAGAACCACGCGATGGACTGGTACGGGCCGACGAAGCGCGGCCCCTTGCCCCACAGGTGCTGCAGCTCGCGCTGCCCGAACTCGCCGCCGCCCGAACAGGCCGCGGTCACCACTCCGATGTCGAAGGGGGCCTCCTCGTCGAAGTGCAGTCCGGAGTCGGCGAGTGCCTGGTCGGCGGCCGCCATCGCGAAGTGGGTGAACCGGTCGGTCTGCACCGTGTAGCGGCCCTCGACGACCGCCGACACGTCAAAGCCGCGAACCTCTCCCGCGACGCGAAGCGGCAGGTCCCGGCAGCCCTCGCGGCTGACCGCGTCGAGGACGGCGACACCTTCCCTGGTCGCCTTCCAGAAGGCGTCGGCTCCGATGCCGTTCGGTGCGACGACGCCGATGCCGGTGACCACCGCTTGCGTGTTCATCGCTGGCTCCCCTCCGGTCGGTTGAGGACCACCGCGGACTGGAAGCCGCCGAACCCGCTGCCGACGGACAGCACGGTGCGCAGCTTCAGTTCACGGGCGGTGCGCGGGACGTAGTCCAGGTCGCACTCCGGGTCCGGGGTCTCGTAGTTGGCGGTCGGCGGCACCACGCCGTGGGCGAGGGCCAGGGTGCAGGCGGCCAGTTCGATGGCGCCGATCGCACCCAGGGAGTGGCCGACCATGGACTTGATGGAGCTCATGGGCGTGGAGTAGGCGTGCGCGCCCAGCGAGCGCTTGACCGCCGCGGTCTCGTGGCGGTCGTTCTGCTTGGTGCCCGAGCCGTGCGCGTTGACGTAGTCGACGTCGCCCGGGTCGATCCTGGCGTGGTCCAGGGCCTGGTCGATGGCCTCGGACATCTCCAGGCCGTCGGTGGTGAGCCCGGTCATGTGGTAGGCGTTGCCGAACGTGGCGTAGCCCCCGATCTCGCAGTAGATCCGGGCCCCGCGGGTCTTGGCGTGCTCCAGTTCCTCCAGGATGAGCACGGCGCCGCCCTCGCCCATGACGAAGCCGTCGCGACGGGCGTCGAAGGGCCGGGAGGCGTGCGCCGGGTCGTCGTTGTTGGGGGAGGTGGCCTTGATGGCGTCGAAGCAGGCCACCGTGATGGGTGAGATCGGGGAGTCGGACGCGCCGGCGATGACGATGTCGGCGCGTCCCTCCTCGATGGTCTGGAACGCGTAGCCCACGGCGTCGAGACCGGAGGTGCAGCCCGTGGAGACGGTCTGCACGGGGCCGCGGGCGCCGTGCCGTTCGGCTATCTCCGAGGCGAGCGCGCTGGGCGCGAACGCCCGGTGCAGGTGCGCCCCCGCCTGGCGGTGGTCGACGTCCCAGCGGGCGCCGTGTTCGCTGACTCGTATGTAGTCGTGTTCCAGCCGGGTGGTGCCTCCGACGGCGGTGCCGAGGGAGACCCCGACCCGCCAGGGGTCCTCCTCGTCCAGTTCCAGCCCGGCGTCGCGGACCGCCTCGGCGGCCGCGACAAGCGCGAACTGGACGTACCGGTCGGCGCGTTCCACGTCCTGCGGGCCGAGCCCGCAGGCCGCCGCGTCGAAGTCGACCTCTGCGGCGATGCGGGACCGGAAGCCCGTCGGGTCGAAGAGCGTGATCCCGCGGGTCGCCGTCCGGCCGGCGGTGAGCAGTTCCCAGAAAGCGGGGACCCCGACACCGCCGGGGGCGACGACACCGGCCCCGGTGACCGCCACCCGGCGGGTCATGACGCCGCGTCCTCGGTCTGCTCGGTGACCTCGGTGTCCACGTGGCCCAGCTCCGGGCGGGGCGCGAGCGGACCGAGGTGGAAGACGAGCCGGGCCTCGGTGTCGCCCACGTTGCGGAAGCGGTGGCGGACGTACGGCGGGATCATCAGCCCCTGCTCCGGGCGGAGCACGTGGGGCTCGCCGTCGAGGTCCACCTCCAGCGCGCCGCAGACCACGTACACGAACTCCTCGGAGTACGGGTGGTAGTGCTCGCCGATCCGGTCACCGGGTTCCACGAGCGCCACGCCCATGAAGCCGCTGGTGGCGCCGCACGTGGTCGGGGTGAGCATCGCCCGCAGGTCGCCGCCGCGGCGGCGGTTGTGCGGGGTGTCCGCCAGGTTCACGACGGTCGGCGTGAACGGGACGTTCCGTTCGTTGGTCAGAAGATCATCCATAGCTTGCCTCCTCCGGCGGGGGCCGGTCCGGGGCGCACCCCGGACCGGCCGGTACCTGCCGGCTGCCAATGGCTCGACGGGTCAGGACGTGGTCGCGCTGCGGTCGGTGACCATGCGCATGTCGCACTCGACGAGGAACCGCTTCAGGCCCTGCTCGTCACCGAGGTCCCAGTCGGGACCGAGGTCGAGCAGCCGGGCGAGGACGCCGGCCTTGTGCTTGCCGGCGGCGCCCACGGCGACCAGCGGCGCCTCCTCGACGGGGACCCGCAGGTCCACCAGCCGCACCACGATGTCCTCGCGGAGGTAGACGGTGCTGCGCGCGAGCGGCCCCTTGGGGACGTCCACGGCCTCCTCGTCCTGCTGGGCGAGCATCTTGGCGACCGCCGGGCCGGAACCCGCCTTGGCCGGGTAGATCAGGGCGTGCCGGCTCAGGCCCTCCGGCCGGTCGGCGCCCATGGCGACGTGGTGCACGGCCGGGAGCGCGGCGCGGGCGAAGAACTCCCGTGCCGATCCCGCGTCGTTGAGGTCCCGGTCCACCTCCAGGTAGGGGTTGATGGCTTCCTCGACCGCCCGCACCTCGGGCTGGCGGGCGACGTGGCGCAGTGCCCTGGCCAGGTCCCCCTCCACCTCCACGGCGCGCACGACACGGTTGCCGTGCATGAACAGCGAGGTGCGGCGCAGCCGCGTGTTCTCGTCGACCACGGCCTGCGGCGAGGTGTAGCCGGACAGGATGTCCGCCACCTTCTGCTCGCTGCCGGGCTTCACGGTGAAGGTGATGGCGTGGCGGATGATCCCGTCCCCGACCCGCGGCACGGTCTGCATGCGACCGGACTCGTAGGAAGTACGGGTCTCCCGCAGCACCCCGAAGCGGAGCGAGCGGGTGTCCTTCACGCAGCCGTGCATCGGCTGCACCATCTCCAGATGGGTCGGGCTGTCCACCCAGGCGAGGAAGTGCAGGGCACTGTCCCACTCACTGGTGATCAGCCATTGCGAGGGATTTTCGATCGACTGGCAAAGCTGGTCGCTGACGTGTCCGGGCACGGCAGCGACACGGCGGCACATCTGGTCATACGCATCAAGAAACCGCTGCTCGGCGCCGTCCTCGACTTCAAGCATGAGGACGACGCGCAGGCGATTGCCATCGAGCGCGGACTGCGAGACCTTTTCGGCCTGGGCCGGCATATTCCACCTCTTCCGAGAGCGAGCAACCCCCGAGGTCCGTCGTCCAACGATCGTGCTGTGGTGGCCCAACCGGTGCGAGATATGTGATCCAATTGGGTGACGGGCGAAAATACCCCCGGTAATCGGGCATCAAGGGAGCTATGACTCCACAGGCCGAAGACCGGGTTCCGGTCCTCATCGTGGGGGGCTCCCTCGTCGGGCTCTCCAGCTCGGTTTTCCTGGGCCGGCTCGGCGTCCGGCACGTCCTCGTCGAGAAGCACCCGGGTACCTCCATCCACCCCCGTGGCCGCGGCAACAACCTGCGGACCATGGAGCTGTTCCGTACGGCCGGGGCCGAGCCGCTGATCCGGCGGGCCGCCTCCGTACTCGCCGACAACCACGGCATCCTGCAGGCCGAATCGCTGACCTCGGACAACGCGGAGTGGCTGTTCCGGGAGATCGACCCGGGCGGACGGCTGTCCGGGATCAGCCCCAGCGGCTGGTGCCTGTGCAGCCAGAACGACCTGGAGCCGGTGCTCCTGGACTACGCCCGCACGCTCGGCGGCGACCTGCGCTTCAGCACCGAGTTGCTGTCGTTCACCCAGGACGACGACGGCGTCACCTGCGAGCTGATGGACCGGGAGACCGGCGAGCGCAGCACCGTCAGGACCGACTACCTGGTCGCGGCCGACGGCCCGCGCAGCCCCGTGCGGGGCGCCCTGGGCATCGGGCACTCCGGCCGCGGCGACCTCTTCGCCAACATCAGCGCCACCTTCCGCGCCAAGCGGCTGGCCGACGCGGTGGGCGACCGCTACTTCATCGCGTGCTACCTGACCAATCCGGACGCCGACGGTGTGCTGCTGCCCGTCGACAACGAGGAGAACTGGGTCTTCCACGCGCCCTGGCACCCCGAGCGCGGCGAGACGCCGGAGGACTTCACCGACCAGCGGCTGGCCGCCCACATCCGCACCGCGGTGGGCGTGCCGGACCTGGAGGTCGAGATCACCGGCCGGGCCCCCTGGCGGGCCGCGGAGCGGGTCGCGGACTCCTACGGGCGCGGGCGGGTGCTGCTGGCCGGCGACTCGTGCCACGAGATGTCCCCCACCGGCGCCTTCGGCTCCAACACCGGTATCCAGGACGCCCACAACCTGGCGTGGAAGCTCGCCGCGGTGACCGGCGGCTGGGCCGGGCCGGGGCTGCTGGAGACGTACGAGGCGGAGCGCCGCCCGGTCGCCGTGGCCACCGGCGAGCGCGCCTCCGCCCGTTCCGCCGAGCACGCCCACCCGGGCTACGCGCCGCCGGCCGGCGGCGGCCCCCAGAAGGGCGTCCTGGTGGTCGCGCTGGGCTACCGCTACCCGGAGGGCGCCTTCCTCGGCGCGGACCCCGGACGGCCCGTCGTCCCCGAGGACTTCCGGCCGGTCGCCGAGCCCGGCGGCCGTTCGCCGCACGTGTGGGTGACCACCCGGGAGGGCGAGCGCCGCTCCACGCTGGACCTGTACGAGCGCTCCATGGTGCTGCTCACCGGCGACGGGCCGAAGGGCACGGCCTGGCACGACGCGGCCCGCACGGTCGCAGAGCGCCTCGGGGTGCCGCTGGAGTCGTACCGGCTCGGCGAGTCCACGCAGGCCGACCTGGTGCCCGAGGCGGGCACGGACTGGACGGCGGTGCACGGCATGACGCCGAGCGGCGCGATCCTGGTCCGCCCGGACGGTTTCGTGGCATGGCGGAGCCGTGACGCCGTGGAGGACCCCGCGGCGACGCTGACCGAGGTGCTCACCACGGTGCTGCGGCTCGGCTGAGGGCTGCGCCGCCGCACAGGACGAACGGCGGCCACCACGCTCCCCGGAGCGCTGGTGGCCGCCGTCGGCTTTCACGGGCACCCCGTCTCCCCGGGCTCCCCCGCGACCGGGCCGGCCGACTTCGGGGCAGGGGCCGGGACCGGGGCCGGGACAGAACGACCCGCGAGGAGAACGGCCTTGGCCCCGGGTGCGGTGACCGGCCGGAACCGGTCGCCGCACCCGGGGCGAAGGAGACGCCGCGGGCGGGTCAGCCCACCGGGCCGCCCCCGCCCCCACCCTCCGCCGGGGTCCGGGGCGCCCCCTGCTGGGCGGCCGGAGGCGTGCCCTGCTGGACGGCGGGCGGTGCCGCGGGCCGGCCGGCCGGTGACGTACCCGGCCGGGCAGCCGGCGGCGCGGACGGCCGTGCGGCCGGTGGAGTGCCCTGCTGGACGGCCGGCGGCGCGGACGGACGGCCGCCCGGTTGCGTACCCGGCCGCGCGGCCGGGGGCGCGGCCGGGGGCGCGGCCGGCTGCACGGCGGGCGGCCGTGCGGCGGGCGGCTGGGCGGACGGGGCGGCGGGCTCCTTGACCCCCGTCCAGTCGGGGGCGGGCCAGCCGCGCCACGGCGAGTACGCCGGGTTGGGCACGCACCGGGACGTGAGTTCGGCCTTGGTGGCCTTGTCCACCGGGCAGGCCTTCACGATGAACTGCCGGGCGACACCCCCGGGGAAGACCACGCCCGTGCGCGCCGAACGCAGTTCCCGGGTGCCGAGGGTCTCGTCGAGCTCGATGCCCCCGGGGGCGTC
This sequence comes from Streptomyces sp. NPDC008238, assembly GCF_042956445.1. Taxonomy (NCBI): domain Bacteria; kingdom Bacillati; phylum Actinomycetota; class Actinomycetes; order Kitasatosporales; family Streptomycetaceae; genus Streptomyces; species Streptomyces sp. NPDC008238. Next base: position 13,885 of record NZ_JBIBGK010000016.1, read on the forward strand.
GATGTAGTAGTGGTAGGCGGTCGTGTGCTGTGCGAGGGTCGAACGGTCGTAGGTGGTGGCCACGAACGGCGAGGGCTGCTCCCGCCGGGCGTAGGCCTGCAGGTCGTACTCGCCGTCGCCCACGTCCTCGGGGCGGAACCCGTCCTTGAACACGGACTCCGGCGGGCGGTCGTCGCCGCGGAAGAGGGCGTTGCAGTTGGAGCGCCAGGCCGGTTCGTCGGGCCTGATCCGGTCGAGGTCGACTCCGGGGTCCGCGGCGGCGTAGAGCCGGTCGGGGACGACGGGGCACCATTCGGGGACGGCCGGGTCGCGTGGAAGACCCGGGTCGACGGCCGCGGCGGCCGTGCAGACGGGGAGTGCGAGCACCCCCAGCGGAAGGGCGGCGGCGCAGAGCCGGCGCAGCATGCGCAGTGCGATCATATGCCCACGATCACCCCCATATCGCCCGGTCGCCGGAATGGTCACCCTTGTCGGCGTGTCCCGCCGGAAAGCGAAAGAGGCCCCTGCGCGTCCTTGTGCGACGCTGCTGGGGCCTCTCGATTCGCCGTGGAGCCAGGGGGTGTGATCCACGACGCCTTGGGACGGCCGAGCCCGGGTCATGGGGGCCGTTGCTTCACAACTATACGAGACATCGCAGCCGAAACCTCACGATGTGGGAGTGAGGTGGGACACTGACCTTGCAAACGCAGGTTAGCTGTTCATTTGCCGTTCAGCGGTCCATGACCCGCATTTCGAACCAGGTGGTCTTTCCGCGCGGAAGCAGATCGACGCCCCAGCGGTCGGCGAGCTTGTCGACCAGGAAGAGCCCCCGCCCGCTCACGTCCATCTCGCGGACCGGCATCAGGCAGGGCAGCGCCCGGGAGGGGTCGCGCACCTCCACCCGGATCCAGCCGCGGCGGCGCAGCATGCGCAGACCGAACGTGCGGGCCCCCGTGTGACGCACGGCATTGCCCACGAGTTCGGAGACGAGTAACTCCACGACGTCGTCGAACTGGGGCAGGCCCCACAGCCGCAGCACCGACCGGGCGAGCCGGCGCGCCGTGGCCGCGGACTCCGGGCGCGAGGAGAGCCGCACCTCGTCCACGGAGGGATTGCCCAACAGATCGAGGGACGTCGCCGCCAGATCGTCGACCGCCGTGGGCGGCCACCCCGCCGCCGGGATCGTCACCCGTTGCGGCTGCTCAGATGCTCCCTGCTGCCCCGCCATGCTCTCATGATGGCCGTACGCGACGGGGGTTCGGGGCGGATCGGGGGAATTGACGGGGCGGAACGCGTCATTCCGAGTTGCCGTACCGGCATATGTCAAGGGCAATGATGGATCTCACACGACCCCTCCCACCTGCACGAAGAGGGCGTCGGAGAGGAACGGCAGGCGAATTCGGCGCAGGTCGCCTTAAGGTCCTCTTAAGGTCGGCTTAAGGCGACCCGACGGGTGCCGGCTGTCACTCAACCGGGTTGGATCTAGCGGAACTTCGCCTTGCCGGGACCCTCCTCGACGAAGCTGCGCATGCCCGTCGTACGGTCCTCGGTGGCGAACAGCCCTGCGAACAGGTTCCGTTCGATGGTCAGGCCGGTCTCCAGATCGGTCTCCAGACCGGCGTCCACGGCCTCCTTGGCGGCGCGCAGCGCCAGGGCCGGCCCGCGGGCCAGCCGCTCGGCCCAGGCGCGGGCCGCCGCGTACACCTCCGCGGCCGGGACCACCTTGTCCACCAGGCCGATGGTGAGCGCCTCGTCGGCCTTGACCATGCGGCCGGTGAAGATGAGGTCCTTCGCCTTGGCGGGGCCCACCAGGCGCGACAGCCGCTGCGTGCCGCCCGCGCCGGGGATGAGGCCGAGCAGGATCTCGGGCTGGCCTAGCCTGGCGTCCTCCGCGGCGATCCGGATGTCGGCGCAGAGCGCGAGTTCGCAGCCGCCGCCGAGGGCGTAACCGGTCACGGCGGCCACCACCGGCTTGGGGATCCGGGCGACCGCCGTGAAGGAGTCCTGCAGTGCGCGGGCCCGCACGGCCATGGCCTCGTAGTCCATGACCTGCATCTCCTTGATGTCCGCGCCCGCTGCGAACACCTTCTCGCCGCCCCAGATCACGACGGCCCGTACGTCCTCGCGCCGGGACGCCTCCTCCGCCACCTCGCGGAGCCGGTCCTGGGTCGCGACGTCCAGGGCGTTCATCGGGGGGCGGTCCAGGCGGATGGTGCCGACACCCTCGTCGACCTCGAGATTAACTGTCATGGCCGACGAGGGTATCCGTGAACGCCCGTTTACGCTGCGACGTGCCTCACAGGGCGCGTCAGGAGGCGGGGGTCCACTCGCTCCACGGCAGGTTCCAGCCGTTGAGCCCGTTCCACCACTGCACCGTCTTGTCGTGGGAGTTCTTCACCTCGACGACGTCACCGATCATCGAGTTGTTGTAGAACCACGAGGACGGGGTGTCGCCGTTGCCGCCGCGCACGTCCCGCAGGCCCACGCAGCCGTGGCTGACGTTGGCGTTGCCGAACGTACCGGGCGAGGCCCAGTAGTTGCCGTGAATGAAGGTGCCCGAGGTGGTCAGCCGCTGGGCGTTGGGCACGTCCTTGATGTCGTACTCGCCACCGAAGCCGACGGTGTCGCCGTTCATGCGGGTCACCTTGTACCGCTCGGTGATGACCATCTTGCCGTTGTAGGTCGTGGTGCCGGGGCCGCCCGAGGTGATCGGGACCGTCTTCAGCAGGCTGCCGTCGCGGTAGACCTTCATCGTGTGCTTCGCGGCGTCCACGATGCTGACCTGGCTGCGGCCGATGGTGTAGTGCACGTCCTTGGACTGGGTGCCGTAGACGCCCTTGGCGGCCTCGACGCCGTTGAGCCGCAGCGAGAGGGTGATCTTGGTGCCCTTGGCCCAGTACTTCTCGGGACGGAAGTCGACGCGCTGGTCGCCGTACCAGTGGCCGACGACGGGCACCGAGGGGTTCGCGGTCACCTTGATCGCGTCCTGGACCGCCTTCTTGTCGGTGATCGCCCGGTTGAACTTCAGCGAGACCGGCATGCCGACGCCGACCGTCTGGCCGTCCTCGGGGGTGAAGAAACCGATGAAGGTGTCCTTCGGGGTGACCGTGGTGAAGCTCGCGTGCTTCGCCGACTCACGGCCCGCGCCGTCCTTGGCTATCGCGTCCACCGAGTACTCGGTGGAGGTGCCCAGCGTCTCCGTCGGCTCCCAACTGCTGCCGTCGGCGGATATCTTGCCCTCGACCGGGTCGCCCTTGCCGCTCTTCACCACGACCGAGGTCAGCTTGCCCTTGCCGGCGGTGACCTTCAGGTCCCCCGTCGTGGCCACCTCATCGGCGCCGTCCTCCGGCGCGATGGTGACGACGGCCTGCGACTCGGTCGTGTCGCCCTTGCCGCCCTGTGAGGCCGAGGCACCGGGTTTGGCCTTGTCCCCGCCCTTGCTGTCGCCGTTGGCACTGCCCCCGCACGCACTGACCAGGAGCAGCATCGCCCCCACCGCCAGGGCCAAGGTGGTCCGCCTCGCGCCCGGCGCGCCCTGTATCGCCTTCAACTGTCGTCTCCCCAAAACCGGCCCGTGGCCCGCTGCCCACGTGTGAGTCCCCCTCACCTTGCGCTAGCGAACCACACGGAACCGGTGTTGGGGATCCCGGTTTTGTCACCGTTCCGTCCCAGTCGACGGTACGGGTCTCAGGCGCCGGCCGCCCACTGCTCCCAGGACATGTTCCAGCCCCCCAGACCGTTGTCCGGGGAGACGGTGCGGTCGTGGGAGTTGACCACGGTGACGAGGTCGCCGACGAGCGAGTGCGCGAAGAACCAGCCCGCCGGGGTGGCGGTGCCGCCGCCCTTGACGTCGTAGAGGCCGACGCAGCCGTGGCTGGTGTTGGCCGCGCCGAAGGTGCCGGGTGCGGCCCAGTAACTGCCGTGCACGAAGGTGCCGGAGCGGGTGAGCCGCATGGCGTGCGGGACGTCCGGGATGTCGTACTCGCCGCCGAAGCCGACGGTGTCCCCGTTCATCCGGGTCAGCCGGAGCTTCTCGGAGATCACCATCGCGCCGTTGTACGTCGGGTTGGACGGGGCGCCCGCCGAGATCGGCAGGACGCGCGTGACCTGCCCGCCGCGGCTCACCGTCAGGGTGTGCGCGGCGGCGTCCACGGTGCTGGTCTGGTCCCGGCCGATGTCGAAGGTCACGTCCTTGGACTGCACCCCGTAGACACCGGGGGCGGTCTCGATGTCGCGCAGCCGCAGCGAGAGCGTCACCTTCGTACCGGGCACCCAGCGCTCGCGGGGACGGAAGTCGAGGCGGCGGTCGCCGAACCAGTGGGGGGCGACCTCCACCGCGGGCGAGGAGGTGACGCCGACGGCGCGCTCGACGGCCTCGCGGTCGGCGACCGGCCGGTTGAAGTCCAGCGAGACGATCATGCCGGTGCCGACGGTCTGGCCGTCCTCGGGGGTGAAGTAGCCGATGAGGGTGTTCTGGGGGACGAGGGTGGTGAACACCGCGTGCTTGGCGGCGCGCCGGCCGCCCGTGTCCTCGGCGACGGCGTCCACCGTGTACTTCTCCGAGAGCGACAGCCGGGACCTGGCGTGCCAGCGCGACCGGTCGGCGGTGAACACGCCCTCGACCACCTCCCCGTCCCCGTCCTCGACGTTGACGGAGGTGAGCCGGCCGTCCTCGGCCTCGACCGTGAGCGGGTCGTCCGCCTTCACGTCCTCGGCCCCGTCCACCGGGGTGATCCTGATCCTCGCCTCGGACACCTTCGGGGTGTCGTCGGCCGGCGCCCCGCTGTCCGCGGGCCCGAACCCCAGCCCGCACGCCGTCAGCATCCCCGTCAGCCACATGGCGGTGGCAAGCCCCGCCCCCGCGCGCAGAGCGCGCCGCACCGCAGTCGTCACGCTCGGTCAACGACCGGACGGCCGCGGGGAAACGTCTGCGATGCGTCCGATCGATCACGCGTGTGACGCCGCAGGGTGAACGGGAAGGTAAAGCGGGAGGGCGCGACGCGCGCGCGGAGGGACACCGCGCCGCGCACGGGCACGGCCGGCGCCGGCCGGGTCCGGCGTCCCCCGAGCCGCAGGAGGCGAGCACGTGTCGGAGACGCGCGAGGACGAATCGGTCGACCGGGCCGGACAGCTGCGCCCGAACGGCCACCGGACCGCCCCCGTGGCCGTGCCGCTGCCGCGCCCGGAGACCGCCCCGGCGGTGCCCGGGCCCGCCGGGGACGCCGTGGTGTGGCCGGGCAGCCCGCAGCCGCTGGGGGCCCGCTTCCACACCGGCCCGGACGGACGACCGGGCACGAACTTCGCCCTGTGGGCGGGCGGCGCCGAGGCGGTGGAGCTGTGCCTGTTCGACGACGAGGGGACCGAGACCCGGGTCCCGCTGACCGAGCTGACCCACGAGATCTGGCACGGCTTCGTGCCGGGGGTGCTGCCCGGCCACCGCTACGGCTACCGGGTGGGCGGCCGCTGGGACCCGTGGACCGGTGCCCGCTGGAACCCGGCCAAGCTGCTGCTGGACCCGTACGCGCGGGCGGTCGACGGCGACTTCACGCTGCCCCCCGAGGTGTACGCCCACGTCCGCGACTGGCCGGAGCAGGCGGTCGCCGACACCGTCCGGGACAACCGCGACTCGGCCCCGTACGTGCCCAAGGGCGTCGTGGTGGACGACGACGACCCCTGGACGGACGACCGCCGGCCCAAGACGCCCTGGGCCGACTCCGTCATCTACGAACTGCACGTACGCGGCTTCACCATGCGCCACCCCGGCATCCCGCCCGAACTGCGCGGCACCTACGCCGGGCTGGCCCACCCGGCGGCGATCGAGTACCTCACCGGCCTCGGTGTGACGGCGGTCGAACTGCTGCCGGTGCACCAGTTCGCGCACGAGGACCACCTGCTCCGCCGGGGCCTGCGGAACTACTGGGGCTACAACTCGGTCGGCTACTTCGCCCCGCACGCCGGCTACGCCGCCACCGGCACCCGCGGGCAGCAGGTGGGCGAGTTCAAGCGCATGGTGCGCGCCCTGCACGACGCGGGGCTGGAGGTGATCCTGGACGTCGTCTACAACCACACCGCCGAGGGCAGCGAGTTCGGGCCCACCCTCTCCCTGCGCGGCATCGACAACCGCGGCTACTACCGGCTGGCGGGCGACGCGCGCCGCTACGCGGACTACACCGGCTGCGGCAACACCCTCCACGTCGTCCAGCCCCAGGTGCTGCGGCTGATCACCGACTCCCTGCGCTACTGGGTGACCGAGATGGGTGTCGACGGCTTCCGCTTCGACCTCGCCGCGGCGCTCGCCCGGTCGATGCACGACGTCGACATGCTCTCCCCCTTCCTCGCCGTCATCGCCCAGGACCCGGTGCTGCGCCGGGTCAAGCTCATCGCCGAGCCCTGGGACGTCGGCTCCGGCGGCTACCAGGTCGGTGCCTTCCCGCCGCTGTGGACGGAGTGGAACGACCGCTACCGCGACACCGTCCGGGACTTCTGGCGCGGCAGCCGGCACGACGTGCGCGACCTGGGGTACCGGCTGTCCGGCTCCAGCGACCTGTACGCGTGGGGCGGTCGCCGTCCGTACGCCTCGGTCAACTTCATCACCGCGCACGACGGCTTCACCCTGCGCGACCTGGTGAGCTACGAGCGCAAGCACAACGAGGCCAACGGCGAGGACAACCGCGACGGCACCGACGACAACCGAGCCTGGAACTGCGGCCACGAGGGCGAGACCGACGACCCGGCCGTGGGCGAGCTGCGCCGCCGCCAGCTGCGCAACATGCTCTCGACCCTGCTGCTGTCGACCGGTGTGCCGATGCTGGTGGCCGGCGACGAGGCGGGCCGCACCCAGGGCGGCAACAACAACGCGTACTGCCAGGACAACGAGATCAGCTGGCTGGACTGGTCGCTGCCGGAGGAGCCGGCCTGGGCCTCGCTGCGCGAACTGACCGCCCGGCTGATCGCGCTGCGCCGCGCGCACCCCGTGCTGCGCCGGCGGGCCTTCTTCTCCGGCCGGCCGCAGTCAGCCGAGGGGCTGCGGGACCTGGCCTGGTTCACCGCGCAGGGGCGGGAGATGACCGACGCCGACTGGTACGGCCCCACGTCCACGCTCGGGATGTACCTGTCGGGCGCCGACATCCCGCACCGCGACGCGCGCGGCCGCCCGGTCACCGACGACAGCTTCCTGGCGGTCTTCCACGCCTCGCACCGCCCGGTCCGCTTCACCCTGCCGGGCGGGCCGTGGGCCCGGGAGTACGAGTTGCTGCTCGACACCTCGCGGGAGGACCAGGCCGAACCGCCGGGGACCCGGCACCGCGGCGGACGGGCGCTGACCGTGCCGGGGAGGACGGTGCTGCTGCTGCGCGCCGTCTGAGGGACGAGACGCGGCGGCAAAGGTGTGGACTCGGCCGATTGGTCCAGTCCACACTCGTCGTCCGTGACCTCCGCATCTCCGCCCTCGCCGCCGTGCGCCTCCGGCCTCGACACGCCGGCCGTTCCCCGGGACCGCCTGTGGTCACGGGGGTTCAGCCTGTACTTCACCGCCCGCAGCGTCGCCATGCTCGGCGACTCGATGCTGCCCGTCGCGCTGTCGGCGGGACTGCTCCAGCACGGCTACGGCGCCGGCGACATCGGCTACGCCATGGCCTCCTTCACCGCCTGCTTCGCCGGGCTGGTCGTCCTCGGCGGGGTGTTCGCCGACCGGTTCAGCGCCCGCGGCCTGATGATCGGGGCGGACCTGGCGCGGGTCGGCACGCAGTCGCTGGCCGCCTGGCTCTTCTTCTCCGGCCACGTCGTGCTCTGGCAGATCTGCGTGATCGGCGCGGTCAACGGCGTGGCGGGCGCCATGTTCCAGCCAGGGGTGGCCAGCACGGTGCCCCAGGTGGCCCGGGACGTCCAGGAGGCGAACGGGGTGGTGCGCACCGCCGAGTCGCTGATGGCGCTCGCCGGGCCGGCGCTCGCCGGAGTGCTGGTGGCCTTCACCTCGGCGGGCGGGGTGTTCGCCGTGCACGCGGGCACCTACGCGGTGAGCGCCGTCTGCCTGCTGCTGCTCCGGCTGCCGGGGCGCACCGCCCGGGATGCGCGGGAGGCCGCCGCGCGCAGCAGTTTCCGGGCCGACCTGGTGGAGGGGTGGCGGGAGTTCCGGGCCCGTACCTGGATGTGGTCGGTGATCGTCATCTGGATGGGCTTCATGATCCTCGTCATGGGCCCGGTGACCCCGCTGGCCGCCGGGGAGATCCTGCCGGAGCACGGCCCGAAGGCGTACGGCCTGGTCTCCTCCGCGCTGGGGGCGGGCACCGCGCTCGGCGGGCTGCTGGCGATACGGCTGCGGCCGGCCCGTCCGCTGCGGGGCGGGGCCGTGGCGCTGTTCGGGTTCGCGCTCTACCCGGCGGCGGTCGGCGCGGGGCTGCCGGTGCCGGCGGTCGCGGCGGCGGTGCTGGTCGCGGGGACGGCCTGGGCGTTCTGGAGTGTGATGTGGGCCACCAGCGTCCAGACCCAGGTGCCCGGCGAGATCCTCAACCGGATCCACGCCTACGAGGTCGCCGGCTCGGTCGCCATGCTGCCCGTCGGCCAGGCCCTCGCCGGGCCGGCGGCGGGCGTGTTCGGGGCGCGCCCGGTGCTGCTCGCCGGGGGTGCGGTGACCCTGCTGGTGTGCGTGGCGCTGCTCGCGGTGCCGGCCGTGCGCGACCTCGGCCGAAAATCCGGATGAGCGTTGTCGGCGGCGCCACGTAGTCTCTGAAACGATGCCTGAGTCGACCAACCAACCCGAGCCCGAACGTTCCCGATCCGCGGTGCGCTCGCTGCTGCGCCTGTGGCCGTACGTGAAGCCGGTCAGCCACCGGCTGTTCGGCTCCGCGGGCGTGGCCGTGGTCGCCTCCTGCCTGGCACTGCTGATCCCGCTGGTCCTGAAGTGGATCGTGGACGGCCCGGTCGCCCACCACGACCCGTCCGGTGTGTGGCTCGGCGGCGGGCTGGTACTGCTGCTCGGTCTCCTGGAGGCCGGGCTCTTCGGCGTGCGGCGCTGGCTGGTGGCCCGGCCCATGGCCGGTCTCGAGGCGACGATGCGGGCCGACCTGTACCGGCGGCTGCAGCGGCTGCCGGTGTCCTTCCACGACCGCTGGGGATCGGGGCAGCTGCTCTCGCGCGCCACGAACGACCTGCAGATCCTGCGGATGTTCCTGACCTTCCCGATGGTCTTCCTCGTGGTCAACACCGCCACCATCGTGGCGGGCTTCGGCATCCTGTTCGTGCAGCGCTGGTCGCTGGGGCTGATCCTGCTGGTCCCGGTCGTGCCGCTGGTGATCCTCTGCTCGTACTTCGAGTCGCGCTACCAGCTCGCCTCCCGGGCCGCGCAGGACCAGGTCGGCGACCTGACCACGCTGGTCGAGGAGTCGGTGCTCGGCATCCGCATCATCAAGGCCTTCGGCCGCCACCGCAGCCAGGCCGAGGCCTTCCGCCGGCAGTCGCGCGAGCTGCGCGGCACCGAACTGCGCAAGGCCCGGCTGCTGGCCGACCTGTGGATGGTCATCGTCGGGCTGCCGGACGTCGCGCTCGGGGCGGCGCTGGTCCTCGGCGTGGTGCAGGTCTCCGACGGCGACCTGTCGGCGGGCACCCTGGTCGCCTTCCTCTCCACGGCGCTCGCGCTGCGCTGGCCGGTGGAGTCGCTGGGCTGGCTGCTGTCCTTCAGCAACGAGGCGGCCACCGCCGCCGACCGCGTCTTCGAGGTCCTGGACACCGAGGTCCCGCCGGAGACCGGCACGGGAACGGCGGCAGGAACGGACTCCGGCGAGGAGGGGCGGCCCGCCGACGGCATCCGGTTCGGCGCCGTCCGCTTCCGCTACCCCGACGCCCCCGAGGGCACCCCCGACCTGCTCACCGGGATCGACCTCCACATCCGCAGCGGCGAGACGGTGGCGCTGGTCGGCGCCACGGGCAGCGGCAAGACGAGCCTGACCTCGCTCATCCCACGGCTGTACGAGCCGACCGGCGGCCGCATCACGCTGGACGGCACCGACGCGGCGCTGCTGACCCGGTCCGCGCTGCGCTCCCTGGTCGCGACCGCCTTCGAGGAACCGACCCTGTTCTCCGCCACCGTCCGGGAGAACGTGCTGATGGGCGCGCCCGACGCCGACGAGACTGACCTGCTGCGGGCGCTGGAGATCGCCCAGTGCGACTTCGTCCACAAGCTGCCGCAGGGTGTGGACACCCAGGTCGGCGAGCAGGGCCTGAGCCTGTCCGGCGGTCAGCGGCAGCGGCTCGCGCTGGCCCGCGCGGTCGTCGGCCGCCCGCGCTTCCTGGTGCTGGACGACCCGCTGTCCGCCCTCGACGTGCACACCGAGGCCCTCGTCGAGGCGGCCCTGCGCCAGGTCCTGGCCACCACCACGGCGCTGGTGGTCGCCCACCGCCCGTCCACGGTGATGCTCGCCGACCGGGTGGCGCTGCTGTCGGAGGGCCGGATCACGGCGGTCGGCACCCACCAGGAGCTCCTGTCCTCCTCCGCGGCCTACCGCCGCCTGATGTCCGGCCGGGACGGGAGCACGCCCGCCGAGCCGGACCGCCCGCAATTCGAAGGGAGCAGCACCCGATGACCTCCGTCACGGAGTCGCAGCCTGCCGAGCAGGCGGCCGAGGAGGAACCGGCGGGGCGCCCGGACACCGGGAAGGCCCAGGAGGGCCGGGACGGCCGGGCGGACGACCCCTTCGACCAGGACCGGCTGCCGGCACCCGAGGGGGCGTCACGCGCCCTGCTCCGGGAACTGGTCGGACCGCACCGGCGGCGCGTGTGGCTGGCGGCCGTGCTCCTTCTGCTGCAGCAGGCGGCCGTGCAGGCGGGCCCGCTGATCGTGGCCGTGGCGATCGACCGGGCCATCCCGGCGCTGCGCCGCGACGACCACGGCCCGCTGATCGCGGTGGCGGTCGCCTACATCGGCTGTGCCGTCGTCGGCGGTCTGCTGCAGCGCTCGTTCATCCGGCAGGCCGGCCGGGTCTGCCAGGACGTGCTGGTCGACCTGCGCGGCCGGATCTTCCGGCACGCCCAGGCGCTCGGCCTGGACTTCCACGAGCGGTACACCTCGGGCCGGATCATCGCCCGCGCCACCTCCGACGTGGAGTCGATCCGGGAGCTGCTGACCGAGGGCCTCCAGGAGCTGCTGAACGTCGGGCTGTCGGTGCTGTACATCTCGGCCGTACTGCTGTGGCTGGACTGGGGGCTCGGCCTGTTCGCGCTCGCCACGGCCGTGCCGCTGGTGGTGACGGTGCGGATCTTCCGGCGCCGGTCGGCGAAGGTCTACACGCGCCGCTCCGCGGCGATCGCCGCCGTCATCGTGCGCTTCACCGAGACGATGAACGGCATCCGGCCCGTACAGGCCTTCCGCCGCGAGAAGGCCAACGACGAGGCGTTCGACGAGCTCAACACCGCCCACCGGCAGGCCAACGGCGACGCGATCCTGGAGATGGGCCGCTTCACCGTCGGTTCCTGGCTGATCGCCAACACCTCGGTGGCGCTGGTGGTGCTCTGGGGCGCGTACCGCGTGGCCTCCGGCTCCCTCGCACTGGGTGTGCTGGCCGCCTTCGTGCTCTACCTGCGGCGGCTGTACGCGCCGATCGACCCGCTCGGCATGTTCCTCAACTCCTACCAGTCGGCGGCCGCCTCGCTGGAGAAGATCGCCGGTCTGCTGGCCCAGCGGCCGTCCGTGCCCGAGCCGGAGACGCCGCGGGCGCTGCCGGCCACGGAGAAGGACATCCCGGGCCGCGAGGTCGTCTTCGAGGAGGTCCGCTTCGCCTACCGCACGGGCGGCGAGGTGCTGCCCCGCTTCGACCTGCGGCTGCCCGCCGGGCAGACGGTCGCGGTGGTCGGCGCCACCGGCGCGGGCAAGTCGACGCTGGCCAAGCTGCTGGCGCGGTTCTATGACCCGACCGACGGCCGGGTCACCCTGGACGGGGTGGACCTGCGCGACCTGGCTCTGCCCGAACTGCGGCGCGGGGTGGTCATGGTGACCCAGGAGGCGTTCCTCTTCTCGGGCACCGTCGCCGAGAACATCTCCATCGGCCGCCCCGAGGCCACCCGCGAGGAGATCGAGGCGGCCGCGAGGGCCATCGGCGCCCATGACTTCATCGCGGCGCTGCCCGAGGGCTACGACACCGACGTGCGCAAGCGGGGCGGCCGCATCTCGGCGGGCCAGCGCCAGTTGGTGGCCTTCGCCCGGGCGCTGCTCGCCGACCCTGCGGTGCTGATCCTGGACGAGGCGACCTCCTCCCTGGACGTACCGGGCGAGCGCGCGGTGCAGCAGGCGATGCACGAGGTACTGCGCGGCCGCACGGCCGTGATCATCGCGCACCGGCTGTCGACGGTGGAGATCGCGGACCGGGTCCTGGTGATGGACCAGGGCCGCATCGTGGAGGACGGCACCCCGGACGAACTCGTCTCGGGCGCGGGCCGCTTCGCCGATCTGCACCAGGCCTGGCGCGACAGCCTCGTGTAGGGCCGGGGCCGGTGGGTGCCGGGCCGGTTGTTCGGCTTTCGCGGCGTCTCGCGCCCTTCGGGCGCACAGCGGCGGCGCGGGGCCGGGCCGGGGCCGGTGGGTGCCGGGCCGGTTGTTCGGCTGTCCCGGCGTCTCGCGCCCTTCGGGCGCAAAGATGCTGGCTGCGGAGGGGAGGGTGGGGGGCTGCCTTGTGTGCAGTGTGCGGCCCGGTGGTCGGCTGGGGTTCAGGCGCCGGAGCGGGGCTGGTTGTTCGTACGGTCCCGGTCTCGTTGCCGTCCGCGGGTGCAGATGGCCGGTGACCACGCCCACTGTTCATGGGTGGCGCGCCCGCCGTAACCGGCGTCTGCGGGTGCTTCCCCGATCCGACATCGGGCCCTCTTCCGACGGCTATGCCGCTGAAAGCGAGCCCGATCTCAACCGATCCGAAGATCGGGCCCTGTTTCGACGTCCATGACGCTGAAAGCGGGCCCGATCTCGCCCGGCTCAAAGATCGGGCTCTGTTTCGACGTCCATACCGTCGAAAGCGAGCCCGATCTCCCGCCGACCGCCCGACAGAACCTCGAGATACCCGCAGACGCCGGTTACGGCGGGCGCGCCCACCACCCACGGATGGCGTGGTCACCGGCCATCTATACCCGCGGACGGCAACGAGACCCCAGGCCATCGGAAAGGCAACCCGCTCCGGCGCCTGAACGCCCGCCACCCACGCGCCCGCACACTGCCGACAAGCCCCGGCCCCCCACCCTCCTCTCCGCAGCCGGCGCTGTGCGCCCGCAGGGCGCGAGACGGCGCGACACCCGAACAACCCACCGGCGCCACCCCCACCCTCCCCTCCGCAGCCGGCGCTGGGCGCCCGAAGGGCGCGAGACGAACCCGCGACCCACCCAGCCATCCACCCACCCACCCCCACCCCCGTCACCCCCACCGCCGCACCACCCCCACCCGCCTCGGCCCCGCGTCCGGCGCGGCACTTCGCCCCGCCCTGTCCGGTATGCGAACCCGCTGTTCCCCTCAAAGGACGAATTCGGCCAACTTCTCGTCACGTACATGACACGACGCCATGAACAGTGGCACTCTTCCCCCGGTCGGCCGTCAGTACGCCCACACACCGCACCACCTCGTGCTGACGCACCGGCCGAACTCCGCACGTCCCACCCGCACGGCTAGTTCCGCCCGGGCAGCACACCCCGTCTGCCCGGCTGTCCCCGGCCGCCAACCGCGGCCGACGCAGTAGGAGTCCGAGTGAGACGATCCCCCCGCAAGGCAGTCGCGGCCGCCAGTGTGGTCGCCACCGCCGCGTTCATCGCCGTCGGCATACCGGCCACGTCCGCGACGGCGAACGCCGCCCCCCACACGAGCCAGCTCCGCACCGGAGCCCTCGAGGCGAAGCTCACCCCCGCCCAGCGCACCGCGCTGATCAAGAGCGCCGGCGAAAGGACAGCCGTCACGGCCGAGTCCCTGGGTCTGGGCAGCAAGGAGAAGCTGGTCGTCAAGGATGTCGTCAAGGACACCGACGGCACGCTGCACACCCGCTACGAGCGCACCTACGCCGGCCTCCCGGTGCTGGGCGGCGACCTCGTGGTGCACACGCCCGCCAAGGGCGCCGGCACGGTCGGCACGACGTTCAACACCGACCGGAGGATCACGGTCCCCTCGACGACGCCGAAGGTCGCCGAGTCCGCCGCGACCACCGCCGCGCTGAAGACCGCCAAGTCGCTGAAGGCCGAGGCACCCGCCACGGACGGCGCCCGCAAGGTCGTCTGGGCCGGGCAGGGCACGCCGAAGCTGGCCTGGGAGAGCGTCGTCAGCGGTCTGCAGGACGACGGCACGCCGAGCCGGCTGCACGTCGTCACCGACGCCGTGACCGGCAAGGAGCTGTACCGGTTCCAGGACATCAAGACCGGCACCGGCAACACCCAGTACAGCGGCCAGGTGACGCTGTCCACGACGCTGTCCGGCTCGACGTACCAGCTGTACGACACGACCCGCGGCGGCCACAAGACGTACAACCTCAACCGCGGCACCTCCGGCACCGGCACGCTGTTCACCGACGCCGACGACGTGTGGGGCGACGGCACGGGCTCCAACACCCAGACCGCCGGCGCCGACGCCGCCTACGGCGCCCAGACCACCTGGGACTTCTACAAGAGCACCTTCGGCCGCAGCGGCATCCGCAACGACGGTGTCGCCGCGTACTCGCGGGTCCACTACAGCAGCGGCTACGTCAACGCGTTCTGGGACGACAGCTGCTTCTGCATGACCTACGGCGACGGGTCGGGCAACACCCACGCGCTGACCTCGCTGGACGTCGCGGGCCACGAGATGAGCCACGGCGTCACCTCGGCCACCGCGAACCTCAACTACTCCGGGGAGTCGGGCGGCCTGAACGAGGCGACCTCCGACATCTTCGGCACCGGCGTCGAGTTCTACGCCAACAACAGCAACGACATCGGTGACTACCTCATCGGTGAAGAGATCAACATCAACGGCAACGGCACCCCGCTGCGCTACCAGGACAAGCCGTCCCGCGACGGCACCTCGCCGGACAACTGGTACTCCGGCATCGGCAACCTGGACGTCCACTACTCCTCGGGCCCGGCGAACCACATGTTCTACCTGCTCTCCGAGGGCAGCGGCGCCAAGGTCATCAACGGGGTCAGCTACAACAGCCCGACCGCCGACGGCATCGCCGTCGCCGGCATCGGCCGCGCCGCCGCGCTGCAGATCTGGTACAAGGCGCTGACCTCGTACATGACGAGCAGCACCAACTACGCGGGCGCCCGCACCGCCGCCCTGAACGCCGCCCAGGCGCTGTACGGCGCCGGCTCCGCCCAGTACGCGGGCGTGCAGAACGCCTTCGCGGGCATCGGCGTCGGCAGCCACGCGCCCGTGTCGGGCGTGACGGTCACCAACCCGGGCAACCAGAGCAGCACCGTGGGCACCGCGGTCAGCCTGCAGGTCCAGGCGAGCAGCACCAACAGCGGCGCACTGAGCTACGCGGCGAGCGGTCTGCCGGCCGGCCTGTCGATCAACGGCTCCACGGGCCTGATCTCCGGCACCCCGACCGCCGCGGGCACGTACAACACCACGGTCACGGTGACCGACTCCGCGGCCAAGACCGGCACCGCCTCGTTCACGTGGACCGTCACCACGCCCGGCAGCTGCGCCTCGGCGCAACTGCTCGGCAACCCTGGCTTCGAGTCGGGCAGCGCCTCCTGGACGGCGAGCAGCGGTGTGATCACCAATGACAGCGGCCAGGCCGCCCACGGCGGTTCGTACAAGGCGTGGCTGGACGGCTACGGCTCGACGCACACCGACACGCTCACCCAGTCGGTGACCATCCCGGCCGGCTGCAAGGCGACCTTCACCTTCTGGCTGCACATCGACTCCGCCGAGACGACCACCAGCACCCAGTACGACAAGCTGACGGTCACCGCCGGGTCGACCACCCTGGCCACCTACTCCAACCTCAACAAGGCCTCGGGCTACACCCAGAAGTCCTTCAGCCTGAACGGCTTCGCCGGCTCCACCGTCACCCTGAAGTTCACCGGCACCGAGGACTCCTCGCTGCAGACGAGCTTCGTGGTCGACGACACCGCGGTGAACACCAGCAGCTGATCCCCGTCGGCTGACCGCACACGCCGGGCCCCGGCCGTCGACAGCGACGGCCGGGGCCCGGTCCGGTCCGGTTCCCGCGGGCGTACGGTTCAGCGCAGCACGCCGGCCGTCATCCCCGACGCCTCGGGCGGTACGGCGATCAGCCCGAGTTCGGCGACCGAGGCGAGCAGCCGGTGCATCGGCAGGACGCGGACGGTGTAGCCGAAGGGGCCGGTCCGGTCGAGCGCGAGCGGGCCCTCGTAGAGCCAGCGGCCCTCCAGGTCCGGCCGGCCGCCCGGCTTGAGGGAGACCACCGTCGGGTCGGCGATGCGGTCGGACTCGTCGACGCGCCCGGACACCACCTGGACGTCCACGTCCCCGGGCTCCAGGCCGCCGAGGGCCACCTGGACCCGCAAGGTGAGCGTGGTGCCGAGCTCGGGCGAGCCGCCGACCGAGGCACCGGTCTCCACGTGGTCGACGCCGACCAGGGGCCACTGCTCGCGCACCCGCCGCTTCCACGCGGCGAGTTCGACGCACTCCCCGCCGCCCGCCAGGCGGTGGGCGCGCGCGGCGGGCGCGTACAGCCGGGTCACGTACTCGCGGACCATGCGCCCGGCGAGCACCTTCGGCCCCAGGGTGCTCAGGGTGTGGCGGACCATCTCGATCCAGCGGACCGGCAGGCCGTGCGCGCCGCGGTCGTAGAAGCGGGGCGCGACCTGGTTCTCGAGCAGGTCGTAGAGGGCGGCGGCCTCGATGTCGTCGCGGCGGTCGGGGTCGCCGGCCGCGCCGAACCCGTCGGCGGTGGGGATCGCCCACCCGTTGTTGCCGTCGAACCACTCCTCCCACCAGCCGTCCAGGACGGACAGGTTGAGGCAGCCGTTGAGCGCGGCCTTCATCCCCGAGGTGCCGCAGGCCTCCAGCGGCCGCAGCGGGTTGTTCAGCCAGACGTCGCACCCGGGGTAGAGGTGCTGCGCCATGGCCATGTCGTAGTCCGGGAGGAAGACGATGCGGTGCCGCACCCGGGGGTCGTCGGCGAACCGCACCAGCTCCTGCACCAGCCGCTTGCCGCTGTCGTCGGCCGGGTGCGCCTTGCCGGCGACGACGATCTGGATCGGCCGGGACGGGTGCAGCAGCAGCTCCATCAGCCGGTCCTGGTCGCGCAGCATCAGGGTGAGCCGCTTGTACGACGGCACGCGGCGCGCGAAGCCGATGGTGAGCACGTCCGGGTCGAGGACGTCGTCGACCCAGCCCAGCTCGGCGGAACCGGCGCCGCGCTGCCGCCAGGAGGCGCGCACCCGGCGGCGCACCTCCCGCACCAGCTGTTCGCGCAGGTCCCGGCGGAGTTCCCAGATCGCGGCGTCCGGGATGCGGAAGACGCTCTCCCAGGTGTCGGCGAGCCCGGTGGTCATCGCGTCCTCGGCGTTCTGGGCACCGGCCTGGCGGGCACCGAGCCGGAACACCTCGGGCGCCACCCAGGTGGGTGCGTGCACCCCGTTGGTGATGGAGGTGATCGGCACCTCCTCCGGGTCGAAGCCCGGCCACAGCCCGGCGAACATCTCGCGGCTGACCCCGCCGTGCAGGGTGGACACGCCGTTGGCGCGCTGCGCGAGCCGCAGCCCCATCACCGCCATGTTGAAGACGTTGGGGTCGCCGCCGGGGTAGGTCTCCATCCCCAGCTCCAGCACCCGCTGGACGTCCACGCCGCGCAGCTCGCCCTCGTCGCCGAGGTGCCGGGCGACCAGCTCGCGGTCGAAGCGGTCGATGCCGGCCGGCACGGGGGTGTGGGTGGTGAAGACCGTCCCGGCCCGCACGGCCTCCAGGGCGGAGTCGAAATCCAGCCCTTCTCCCTCGGCGGCGAGCTCGCGGATGCGTTCCAGGCCCAGGAAGCCCGCGTGCCCCTCGTTGGTGTGGAAGACCTCGGGCTCCGGGTGCCCGGTCAGCGCGCAGTAGGTGCGTACGGCGCGGACGCCGCCGATGCCGAGCAGCATCTCCTGGAGCAGCCGGTGCTCGCTGCCGCCGCCGTAGAGGCGGTCAGTGACGTCCCGTTCGTTGGGGTGGTTCTCCTCGACGTCGGAGTCGAGCAGCAGCAGCGGGACCCGGCCGACCCTGGCCAGCCACACGTGGGCGCGCAGGCCGCGTCCGCCGGGGAGGTCCAGGGTGATCAGGACGGGACCGCCGTCCTCGTCGCGCAGCAGCGACAGCGGCAGCTCGTTGGGGTCGAGCACCGGGTAGTGCTCCTGCTGCCAGCCGTCCCGGGACAGGGACTGGCGGAAGTAGCCGTGCCGGTAGAGCAGGCCGACCCCGATCAGCGGCACGCCCAGGTCGCTGGCCGCCTTGAGGTGGTCGCCGGCCAGGATGCCGAGGCCCCCGGAGTACTGCGGCAGCGCGGCGGTGATGCCGAACTCCGGGGAGAAGTACGCCACGGCGGCGGGTAGTTCCCCGGCCTCGGCCGCGCCCTGGTACCAGCGCGGGTTGCCGAGGTAGTCGTGGAGGTCCTCGACGGCGGTGCCGAGCCGGCGGAGGAACCTGCGGTCCTTGGCGAGGGCGTTCAGCCGGTCCTTCGAGACGGCGCCGAGCAGCCGCACCGGGTCGCCGGCCGCCGCTCTCCAGCCCTCGGGGTCGACGGACTGGAACAGCTCCCGGGTCTCGTTGTGCCAGGACCAGCGCAGATTCTGCGCGAGCTCCCCCAGGGGACGTAGTGGTTCGGGCAGGACGGTTCGCACGGTGAATCGACGAATAGCCTTCACATCTCCGACGGTAGCGGCATCTTTCGGTGCGGTGGTGACAACCGGGGACCCAACATCCCGAAGCCGGGCGGCGCCGCGCGGCACCCGTGCCCTGGCGTACCGGCACGTCCCGGGGGCCCCGGGGCCCCCGCGCGCGGTCCCGCCGACGCCTCGTCAGCGTGTCGGGCGGCGGCTACGACCGGCGCTGCAGGGACGTCGGCCGGAGCGCACCGCGGGGGCTACGACGGACGGCCGGGACGGGGCCACGGAGGGCGGCCCGGCGCCCCGGCGGGGGGCGCGCGCCGGCCCGCCGGAGGGTGGCCGGTTGTCTGCGTCCGGGCGCCGCCAGGGCCCCCCGGAGCGCAACTTACGCGCCAGTACCCCTTCCCCGGGAGTATTCGACCGTCATCCAATGGGCAGGCTCACCCTTGCGCGACGCGGCGCCGAACCCTCCCCCACCACAACTCGTATCCGCCCACCCGAGTGAACGCGGACAGGAGCGGTCATGCCCACAGGCAGGCATCCGAAGGAGCAGATAAAAAGAGCGGAAGGTACCCGTCCGGCCACCCGCACAAACTGGTGAGGCGCAATGATCGGTCGTATCCCCGTACTGGACGTCCGCCCGCTGGTCGACTGCGGCCGCCGCCCCGCCAAGGCCGTGGTCGGCGAGACCTTCCAGGTCACCGCCACGGTGTTCCGTGAGGGACACGACGCGGTGGCGGCGAACGTGGTCCTGCGCAACCCCGCCGGACGTTCCGGGCCACGGATCCCCATGCGCGAACTCGCCCCCGGCACCGACCGGTGGGGCGCCGAGGTGACGCCCACCGCGGAGGGCCGCTGGACGTACACGGTGGAGGCCTGGAGCGATCCGGTGGCCACCTGGCGGCACCACGCGGGCATCAAGGTCCCGGCGGGCATCGACACCGAACTGGTCCTCGCGGAGGGGGCCGAACTGCACGAGCGCGCGGCGTCCGGGGTACCCAAGAAGGACGGCCGCGCCGTGGTGCTGGCCGCGGTCGACGCCCTGCGCGACACCTCCCGCACCCCCGCCGAGCGGCACTCCGCGGCCCTCGCGCCCGACGTGCTGGAGGTCCTCGGCCGGCACCCGCTGCGCGACCTGGTGAGCGCCTCCCGTCCGGCGGCCCTGCAGGTGGAGCGGCAGCGGGCGCTGTTCGGGTCCTGGTACGAGATGTTCCCCCGGTCCGAGGGCGCCGTGGTGGACCCCACGGGCCGGCGACCACCGAGGTCCGGCACCTTCCGCACGGCCGCCGAGCGACTGCCGGCGATCGCCGCGATGGGCTTCGACGTGGTCTACCTGCCGCCCGTCCACCCGATCGGCTCAGCGTTCCGCAAGGGACCGGACAACACGCTCGACGCCGGCCCCCACGACGTGGGCTCGCCCTGGGCGATCGGCTCCGCGGAGGGCGGTCACGACGCCGTCCACCCGGACCTCGGGACGATCGAGGACTTCGACTTCTTCGTGGAGCGGGCACGCGAACTGCGGCTGGAGATCGCCCTGGACTTCGCGCTGCAGTGCTCGCCCGACCACCCGTGGGTCGGCAAGCACCCCGAGTGGTTCACCACCCGGGCGGACGGCTCGATCGCGTACGCCGAGAACCCGCCGAAGAAGTACCAGGACATCTACCCGATCGCCTTCGACGCCGACTTCGCCGGCATCGTCCAGGAGACCGAGCGGGTGCTGCGGCACTGGATGGACCACGGGGTGCGGATCTTCCGGGTCGACAACCCGCACACCAAACCGGTGGTCTTCTGGGAGAAGGTCATCGCCGCGGTCAACCGCACCGACCCCGACGTCATCTTCCTGGCGGAGGCGTTCACCCGTCCGGCCATGATGCACACGCTGGCCCAGATCGGCTTCCAGCAGTCGTACACGTACTTCACCTGGCGCAACGGCAAGCAGGAGCTGACGGAGTACCTGACGGAGCTGTCCGGCGAGGCCGCGAGCTACATGCGGCCCAACTTCTTCGTCAACACCCCGGACATCCTGCACGCCTACCTGCAGCACGGCGGCCGCCCGGCGTTCGAGGCGCGTGCGGTCCTGGCGGCGACCCTTTCCCCCACCTGGGGGGTGTACGCCGGATATGAGCTCTGTGAGAACGCGCCGGTGCGCGAGGGAAGCGAAGAGTACCTACACTCGGAGAAGTACGAGCTCAAGCCCCGCGACTGGGCGGCAGCCGAGGCCGACGGCCGTTCGCTGGCTCCGCTGCTCACGACGCTGAACCGGCTGCGACGCCGCCACCCCGCGCTCCAGCAGCTACGCGACCTGCGCTTCCACCCCGTGAACAACGACGCGGTGCTGGCGTACTCCAAGCGCTCGGGCGACGGCAGCGACGTCGTACTGGTGGTCGTCAACCTGGACCCGCACCACACCCAGGAGGCGACCGTCTCGTTGAACATGCCGGAACTCGGCCTCGCATGGCACGAGTCCATCCCGGTGCGCGACGAGCTCACCGGCGAGACCTACCACTGGGGCAGGGACAACTATGTGCGCCTCGAGCCGGGCCGCGCGCCCGCGCACATCCTCACCCTGCGACCTACTCCATCGACAGGAGGGTCACCCACTTGATCGTCAACGAACCCGTACCTGACACGTTCGAAGACACCCCGGCCAAGGACCGGGACCCCGACTGGTTCAAGCGGGCCGTCTTCTACGAAGTGCTCGTACGGTCCTTCCAGGACAGCAACGGCGACGGCATCGGCGACCTCAAGGGACTCACCGCCAAACTGGACTATCTGCAGTGGCTGGGCGTCGACTGCCTGTGGCTGCCGCCGTTCTTCGCCTCGCCGCTGCGGGACGGGGGCTACGACGTCGCCGACTACACGGCCGTACTGCCGGAGTTCGGCGACCTGGCCGACTTCGTGGAATTCGTGGACGCCTCCCACCAACGCGGGATGCGGGTGATCATCGACTTCGTCGTCAACCACACCAGCGACCAGCACGAATGGTTCCAGCAGTCCCGCTCGGACCCGGACGGCCCCTACGGCGACTACTACGTCTGGGCGGACGACGACAAGCAGTACCAGGACGCCCGGATCATCTTCGTCGACACCGAGAGCTCCAACTGGACGTTCGACCCGGTGCGCAAGCAGTACTACTGGCACCGCTTCTTCTCGCACCAGCCGGACCTCAACTACGAGAACCCCAAGGTCCAGGAGGAGATCCTGGCCGCCCTGCGGTTCTGGCTGGACCTCGGCATCGACGGCTTCCGGCTGGACGCGGTGCCGTACCTGTACCAGGAGGAAGGCACCAACTGCGAGAACCTGCCGCGCACCCACGACTTCCTGAAGATGGTGCGCGAGGAGATCGACGCCCACTACCCGGACACGGTCCTGCTCGCCGAGGCCAACCAGTGGCCGGAGGACGTGGTCGACTACTTCGGCGACTACGCCAAGGGCGGCGACGAGTGCCACATGGCCTTCCACTTCCCGGTCATGCCGCGCATCTTCATGGCGGTGCGCCGGGAGTCGCGCTACCCGGTCTCGGAGATCCTGGCCAAGACCCCGGCCATCCCGGGCAACTGCCAGTGGGGCATCTTCCTGCGCAACCACGACGAGCTGACGCTCGAGATGGTGACGGACGAAGAGCGCGACTACATGTACGCGGAGTACGCCAAGGACCCGCGGATGCGGGCCAACATCGGCATCCGCCGCCGGCTCTCCCCGCTGCTGGACAACGACCGCAACCAGATCGAGCTGTTCACCGCTCTGCTGCTCTCCCTGCCGGGCTCGCCGATCCTCTACTACGGGGACGAGATCGGCATGGGCGACAACATCTGGCTCGGTGACCGCGACGCGGTGCGCACGCCCATGCAGTGGACCCCGGACCGCAACGCGGGCTTCTCCTCCTGCGACCCGGGCCGGCTCTACCTGCCGACCATCATGGACCCGGTGTACGGCTACCAAGTCACCAACGTCGAGGCGCAGATGAGCTCCCCGAGCTCCCTGCTGCACTGGACCCGCCGGATGGTCGAGATCCGCAAGCAGAACCCGGCCTTCGGCCTCGGCTCGTACACCGAGCTGCCCTCCACCAACCCGGCCGTCCTGGCCTTCCTGCGCGAGTACAAGGACGACCTCGTCCTGTGCGTCAACAACTTCTCGCGCTTCGCCCAGCCCACCGAACTCGACCTGCGGGCCTTCACCGGCCGGCACCCCGTCGAGCTGATCGGCGGGGTGCGTTTCCCGGCCGTCGGCGAATGGCCCTACCTGCTCACCCTCGCCGGTCACGGCTTCTACTGGTTCCGGCTGCGCCGCGAAACGGTGTAGGCGGACCCGCCGGGTGACGGCGACCCGGCGGCCCGGCACGGTTTCGTGCCGGGCCGCGGGGGCAGGCTCCCCCTGCCGGATCCAGCGTCATATCGGATGCTGTACGGGCCTTGTCCCTCGTACGCCAAGTACGCCAATTGCTCCACCGGCTCGGATGATATTCGTCCGACACGTCCCACTCGTCGGACCATCGCCGCAGCGCCCCCCTTCACTTAGGGAACCAGCAGGCCCGGCACCCGAGGAAAGGACGTCATGTCGGACACCTCGTGGCTTCGCACCTCCGCAGTCCGGTCGGGGACCACCGTGCCCCCGGCGCCGGGGCTGCTCTCCGCGCTCGTCCCGATGCTGCGGGAGTGGCTGCCCCGGCAGCGGTGGTTCGCCGGGAAGGGGCGGCCGATCAGCGGCTTCGGACTGGTCTCGGCCACCGAACTGCTGCCCGCCGACGGACGGCTGGGCACCCCGGGACTGCTCCATCTGCTGCTCGACGTCCACCAGGACGTGCAGGAGCGGATGCCCGGCACCGGGCACGGGCAGCCGGCCGACACCTACCAGTTGCTGCTGGGCACCCGGGCGCTGCTGCCGCCCGCGCTCGCGCCCGCCCTCGTCGGGCACGCGGTCGGCGGGCCGCTGGACGGCCTGACGATCTACGAGGCGCTGCACGACCCGCGTCTGACGTCCCTGCTGCTGGAACGGCTGCGCGCGCCCGGCCGCACCGGGCACCTGCGCTTCGGCTCCGAGCCGGGCGCGGCGATCCCGGCGGGGCTGGCGCCCCGGCTGTCCACCGCGGAGCAGTCCAACAGCTCGGTCATCTACGGCGACGCCTTCATCCTCAAGCTGTTCCGGCGGGTCGCCCCCGGCCCCAACCCGGACCTGGAGCTCTCCCTCGCCCTGGCGCGGGCAGGGTCGCGGCGCGTGGCCGCGCCCTCCGCCTGGTTCGAGGCGCTCGGCCTGTACGACGAGCCCGCCACGCTAGGGGTGCTGCAGCGTTTCCTGCCCGGTTCGGCCGGAGCGTGGGAACTCGCCCTGCAGGCCGTCGAGGACGGCTCGGACTTCTCCGGCGAGGCGCGCGCACTGGGGCGCGCCACCGCCGAGGTCCACCTCGCGCTGGCGCGCGCCCTGCCGACGAGCACCCTGCGCCGTCCGCAGATCGAACTGCTCGCGGCCGCGATGGCCGGACGGCTGGACGCCGCCGCGGCGGCGGTGCCGGCCCTGCGGCCGTACCGCGCGGCGCTGCGGGCCGCCTACGACGACCTCGCCGCCCTCGGCACGCGCGGCACCACGCTGGCCGCGCAGCGCATCCACGGCGACCTCCACCTCGGCCAGGCCCTGCGCACGGCTCCCGGAGGGTGGGTGCTGATCGACTTCGAGGGCGAGCCGGCCCGGCCGCTGCCCGAACGCCGCCGTCCCGCGCCGCCGGTGCAGGACGTCGCCGGGATGCTGCGCTCCTTCGACTACGCCGCCCGGCACCACGACCCGTCCGCCCCCGGGGCGCCCGAATGGGCTCAGGCGCAACGCGCCGCCTTCTGCGCGGGCTACGCGGAGGCCGCCGGGACCGATCCGCGGGACGAGCCCGTCGTCATACGAGCCCACGAGACGGACAAGGCCGTCTACGAAGTGCTCTACGAGGCCAGGCACCGTCCCGCCTGGCTCCCCATCCCCATGGCCGCGGTGCGCCGTCTGGCGCAGCCGCCGCACGGCCGCACCCCCTGACCGGGCACCCCCACGCCCCATCCGAGGAGGACCTGATCGTGACCGATCGCCAGCCGCTCCCCGACGCCACCCCCGGCACCCCCGGCGCGGGCGGGAACGGGAGGGCCCGTACCGAACGTCCCGCCCGCGGCACCGGGTCCGAGGGCTCGGCTCCCCCGCCGCCGCCCGCCGCCCCGCCGACCCCGCCGGCCCCGGCCACCCGGCCGCCGAAGGCCGCGGGCACGAAACCGGCACCCGGGGGGAAGGCGGCCGGCGCGCGACCCGCGGCGAAGGGCGGCAGCCCGGCCACCGCGGACCTCCCGCAGCCGGACGCGTCCGGCTCCTCCGAGGCCGTCGCGCGGGGCTACGACCCCGCCGGGGCCGAGCGCCCGCCCGCCTCGGGCACCGCCCCGCGCACCGCGCCCCCCGCGGGGGTCGGCCACCAGGCGCCGCCGCCCGCGCCCGAGGTCGCTCCGGCCGCGGGCCCCGTGACCGGGGACGTCCCACCGGCCCCGGAGCTCGACCCGGGCGAACGCCGGCGGCTGCTGGACGGCGCCCACCACGACCCGCACGGGCTGCTCGGCGTCCACCGTGTGGCGGACGGCCTGGCCTTCCGGGCGCTGCGGCCGTACGCGCGCAGCGTGGCCGTCCTCACCGGCGGGACGCGGACGGTGCTGAACCACGAGGGCGACGGGCTGTTCAGCGGTGTGCTGCCGCTGACGGAGGTCCCCGCGTACCGGCTGGCCGTCGCCTACGACGGCGACGAACACGAGGTCGACGACCCGTACCGCTTCCTGCCCGCGCTGGGCGAGTTCGACCTGCACCTCGTGCACGAGGGGCGGCACGAGCAGTTGTGGCAGGCACTGGGCGCCGAGCCCATGACCCACGAGGGCGTCACCGGCACCCGGTTCACGGTGTGGGCGCCCAACGCGCGCGGTGTGCGCGTGGTCGGCGACTTCACCCACTGGGACGGCACCGCCTTCCCGATGCGCTCGCTGGGCTCGTCCGGCGTGTGGGAGCTGTTCCTGCCGGAGGTCGGCGAGGGGCAGCGCTACAAGTTCGAGGTCTGCGGCGCGGACGGCGGACGGCGGCTGAAGGCCGACCCGATGGCCCGCCGCACCGAGGAGCCGCCCGCCACCGCCTCCGTCGTCACCGCGTCCCGGCACGAGTGGCAGGACGCCGAGTGGATGGCCTCGCGCGGGCGGCTGCCGGTGCACGAGTCGCCCTTCTCGGTGTACGAGGTGCACCTCGCCTCCTGGCGGCCGGGGCTGTCCTACCGCGAACTGGCCGAGCAGCTCCCGGCGTACGTGCGCGACCTGGGCTTCACGCACGTGGAGCTGATGCCGGTCGCCGAGCACCCCTTCGGCGGCTCCTGGGGCTACCAGGTCACCTCGTACTACGCCCCGACCGCCCGGATGGGCACCCCGGACGACTTCCGGTACCTGGTGGACGCTCTGCACCGGGCGGGCATCGGCGTCATCATGGACTGGGTGCCGGCCCACTTCCCCAAGGACGACTGGGCCTTGGCGGACTTCGACGGCACCAACCTCTACGAGCACCCCTGGCGCGGTGACCATCCCGACTGGGGGACGCTGGAGTTCGACTTCGGCCGCACCGAGGTCCGCAACTTCCTGGTGGCCAACGCGGTCTACTGGTGCGAGGAGTTCCACATCGACGGGCTGCGGGTCGACGCGGTCGCCTCGATGCTCTACCTCGACTACTCGCGCGAGGACGGCGAGTGGGCGCCGAACGCCTACGGCGGCCGCGAGGACCTGGACGCCGTCGCCTTCCTGCAGGAGATGAACGCGACCGTCTACCGGCGCTGCCCGGGCGTCGTCACGATCGCGGAGGAGTCCACCGCCTGGGACGGCGTCACGCGCCCCACCCACCACGTCGGCCCGGCCGGCTTCGGCGGGCTCGGCTTCGGCCTGAAGTGGAACATGGGCTGGATGCACGACTCGCTGGAGTACATCAAGCACGAGCCGGTGCACCGCAAGTACCACCACAACGAGATGACCTTCTCGATGGTGTACGCCTACAGCGAGAACTACGTCCTGCCGATCTCGCACGACGAGGTCGTCCACGGCAAGGGCGCCCTGGTGGCGAAGATGCCCGGCGACTGGTGGCAGCAGCGCGCCACCCACCGTGCCTACCTCGGCTTCATGTGGGCCCACCCGGGCAAGCAACTGCTCTTCATGGGCCAGGAGTTCGCCCAGGGCGCCGAGTGGTCCCACGACCACGGCCCGGACTGGTGGCTGCTCGACGAGACCTACTCCGCGGCGGGCGACCACCGCGGCGTACGGGACCTCGTCCGGGACCTCAACACCCTCTACCGGGCGACGCCTTCGCTGTGGCAGCGCGACACCACCCCGGACGGCTTCGCCTGGCTCGACGGGGGCGCCGCCGAGGACAACGTCTTCTCCTTCGTGCGCCTGGACGCCGGGGGGAAGTCGCTGGTCGCGGTCAGCAACTTCTCGCCGGTCGTCCGGCACGGCTACCGGATCGGCGTGCCCGACGGGGTGGAGGCGCTGCGGGAGGTGCTCAACACCGACGCCGCCGCGTACGGCGGGAGCGACGTCACCAACCCCGAGCCGCTGAAGTCCGAGCCGGTCGCCTGGAACGGCCGGCGCCAGAGCGTGCAGCTCACGCTGCCCCCGCTGGCGACGGTCTGGCTGCGCACCGCCTGACCGGACGTCACGGGATGCCGCGCGCGGCCTGCCTGCACCACACCGGGTGCACCGGGTGCAGGCAGGCCGGCGCGGTGAGCGTCCCCACGTCCTGGCGGCGCTACCACCACTGGCGCCAGGTGGGACACCATGGTTCCCATGGCGGTGACACAGCAACTCGCGCGGGTGACGGAGGAGTTCCTGGCCCGGTGCCGTGACGCGGCCCGGGAGTCCTCGGACGCCGACCCGGGGTGGGACCCGCTACGGGAGGACGTCCTCGACCTCGACTGGGCACCGGCCACGCTCCTGAAGGTGTGCCGTGCCGCGGGCGTCGCGGCGCCGGCCCTGGCCGCGCTGGACCGCGCACTGAACGGCGATCCGGCCGTCGACGTCGCCTTCCTGGACCACCCGGACGCCGTGGGCGTGTTCGGGCCGCCTCCCGCCGCGACCGCCCCTGCGGGCGTGGCCCTGGTCGCGGGGGGTCTGGCGGCGATCGACCGGGCCGCGGTGCGGGCGCACGGGGCGGACCACGGGATGCCGGGCGTCCGGGACCCCTGGGGATACCTGACGGAGCACTTCACCGCGCTGCGGGCCTTCTGCGAAGAGGCCTCGCGGCGCGGGCTGTACGTCGTCGTGTGGTGGGACTGAGCGGGCGCCGGCAGGCGTGCCCCTGCCGGGGTCCGGCCCTCCGGGAGGTCAGCGACCGTCGCGCGGGCCCCAGGCGTCGATCACGGCCTCGGCCGGGTGGCAGCCGAGGACGTACTCCCCCACCCACTCCTCGGCGCCGTCGAAGCCCGACTCCGCGACGATGCGGGCGGCCGCGGCCTCGCGGTCGTAGCGGGTGCGCCGCAGCTGGACGCCGTCCGCTCCCAGGAGGGCCCAGTGGGCGCCGGGGCGGCCGTACGGCATGCCGACGCTGCCGGGGTTGACGACCAGGCGGCCGTGGGCGATCCGGGCGTAGGGCATGTGGGTGTGGCCGCAGACGACGGTCTCCACCTGCGGGGCGACGCCGGTCATCACCTCGGCCCAGCGCCCGGCGCGGGAGTCGACGAGCACGATCTCCTCGTCGTCGCGCGGGGTGGCGTGGCAGAACAGCGTCCGGCCCGCGCCGTCCACCTCCAGTTCCACGGTGTCCGGGAGTCCGGCCAGCAGGGTCACCTGGTCCTCACGGAGCCGCCCCGCCGCCCAGTCCGACTCCGGGTGGCCGGTGGTCGTACCCGTGCGGCGGTGCTCGACCAGTTCCCGGTCGGCGTTGCCGCGGATCCACAGGGCGCGCTCGCCGAGGCCGCGGAGCGCGTCGAGCGTGGGCACCGGCATGGGCCCCGCCGCGTGGTCCCCGGTGAGGACCACCCGCTCGGCGGCGCGGACGTCGGGCTCCGCGAGCACCGCCTCCAGGGCCGGCAGGTTGCCGTGGACGTCGGACAGGACCGCGACTCGTCTCAGCACACCCGTCACCCTGCCCGTCGTCCCGGGCGGTGCGCCGCGCGTTCGCCGAGGGCGTGACGGCCGGAGCACCGGCGGGGTCCGCCGGGCGCGGGAGTTCGGCCGGACGCCTACTGGGCGGCCGCCCCCGGCGCGCCCATACTGGGGTCACTGCGGGATTCAGCGAGGACCGGGGGGCCGCTGCCGATGGTGAGCGAACGGGATCTGCTGCCGGATCTGTTCTGGGCCGCCGACCGGGCGTCGCTGCGGGGCCAATGGCAGACCGTACGGCTGTCGCGGCAGCAGCTCGGCCTGCTCACGGTGGCCTCCGTCTTCAGCTCGTTCGACGTCACCGCGGGCCGTCTGCACTGGGCCTCGTGGCTCGCGGCCGCGCTGTTCGCTTACGCCGCGTGGACGACCTGGGTGATCCACCGCCAGAACCCGCAGGCCCTCTGGTACGAGGGCCGGGCGCTGGCGGAGTCGATGAAGACGCTCGCCTGGAAGTACTCGGTGCGCGCCGACCCCTTCACGCCGCCCGGCGACGAACGCGACCCCGACGCCCTGTACCGGCTGCAGCTCGGCGACGTCCTGCACACCTTCCGCCGCAGCAGGGCCCTGCCCTCCCGCGTCGACACGGGCATCACCCCGGGGATGCGGCGGCTGCGGGACGCGCCGCTGCGCGTACGGCACGACGTGTACCTGCGGGAGCGCATCCGGGTGCAGCACGAGTGGTACACGATGAAGGCTGCCCGCTGCGAGGTGAACGGACGCCGGGCGGGACGCCTGGCAATGGCGTTCCCGCTGCTCGGGGTCCTCTTCCTGGTCCTGCGGGCGGGCGGCTGGTCCCCCTTCGACACCCTCGGCTTCGTGTCGGCCATCACGGCCTCGGTCGCGGCCTGGGCGCAGCTGCGCCAGTACAGCCCGCTGGCCGCGGCGTACCGGGTGGCCGCGGACGAACTGGAGCTGATCCGGGTGCAGTTGGCGTCGCTGGACCTGGAGGACCCGCATGCCGAGCACCTGTGGTCGCAGCTGACCCGGGACGCGGAGGACGCCGTGTCCCGGGAGCACACCACCTGGCAGGCGAGGCGCGAGATGCGGGTGTGAGGACGGGGACGGGACGGGCCGGAGGACACACGAGAGGGGGCCGCTCGGGTGCGTGTGGTGCGGGCGGGGGACGGGCGGGAACTGGCGGTCGAGACCCGGGGCGACGTGCGGGGCAGGCCCGTGTTCCTGCTGCACGGCACGCCCGGCAGCCGGCTCGGCCCGGTGCCGCGCAGTGCGGTGCTGTACCGGCTGGGGGTGCGGCTGATCTCCTTCGACCGTCCCGGGTACGGCGGTTCGCAGCGGCTGCCCGGCCGACGGGTCGCGGATGCCGCGGCGGACGTCGCGACGATCGCCGACGCCATGGGCCTCGACGCCTTCGCGGTGGTCGGCCGCTCGGGCGGCGGCCCGCACTCGCTGGCGTGCGCGGCCCTGCTGCCGGACCGGGTGACGCGGGTGGCGGTGCTGGTGGGGCTCGCGCCCCGGGACGCGCAGGGGCTCGCCTGGTACGCGGGGATGACCCGTTCCAACGTCCGCGACCACACGACCGCCGACGCGGCGCAGCGCCGGCTCGCCGCCCGGCTGGAACTGCGCTCGCGCACCATCCGCGACGACCCGGCCAGCCTGCTCGCCGTGCTCCGGGAGGAGATGCCGGTGCCGGACCAGCGGGTGATCGCCGACGCGGGTCTGCGCACGATGCTGCTGCGCACCTACGCGGAGGCGTTGCGCACCTCGGCGGACGGCTGGATCGACGACACCCTGGCGTTCAACCGGGGCTGGGGGTTCGGCCTGGACCGCATCACGGCGCCGGTGCTGCTGTGGCACGGGGAGGACGACGTGTTCTCGCCGGTGGCGCACTCCCGCTGGCTGGCCGAGCACATCCCCGGCGCGACCATGGTGGTGCAGCCGGGGGCCGCGCACTTCGCGGCCCTGTCCGTGCTGCCCCGGGTGCTGGCGTGGGCGGCCGCCGGTGGCGGCCGGGAGCGTTCGGTGCCCGCCTGAGCTCCGCTCACACCGGCTGTGGTTCCAGGTCCCGGTTGACCCGGTACCACTCGCGGGCGGCGCGGCTGAGGGGGTGCTCGTCGCCGAGCAGCCGTGCGCACTCGGGCAGCACCTTGGCGCGGATCGCCTGCGCCCGGGCGTGCCGACCGGACTGCCGCAGGGCGTAGGCGAGGTTGATCTCGCAGGCCAGGGCGTCCGGGTGCTCGGGGCCGTAGCGCTCGGTGAGCCCGCGCAGGGCGGTCTCCAGGAGGGTCACCGCCCGGTCGCTGTCACCCAGTTCGCCTGTCGCGTTGCCCAGGTTGATCGTGCAGTTGAGGGTGTACGGGTGGCGGGGGCCGACGGCGCGTTCCAGCCGGGCCAGGGTGTCGTTGCCGACCGCGACCGCCTCCTCCGCGTTGCCGCTGCCGCGCAGGTAGATGGCGAGGTTGTTGCGGCAGGCCAGGGTGAACGGGTGGTCGTCGCCGAGCATCCGGCGGTAGGCGGCGAGGACGTCCGTGGCCAGGTCGCGGGCCTTCTGCTTGTCGCCGGCGGCCGAGTAGTCGGCCGCGAGGTTGAGGGCGCAGGCGAGCGTGTCAGGCACGTCGGGTCCGTACCGCTCCAGGTAGCGGTCGTAGGTCACCTGGGTGAGCCGCATCGCCTCGGCGGCGCGGCCCGCCTTGCGCAGCGAGACCGCGAGGCTCTTGGCGTTGCGGAGCGTCTCGGGGACGTCGGGGTTGAGGACGTCCTGGAAGACGTCCATCACCTCCTCGAGCATCGCGACGGAACCCGTGTAGTCGCCGATCTCCCGCAGGTCGCGGGCGAGGTTGGCCTTGGTGGACAGGGTGTACGGATGGCGGTCGCCCAGCATCGGGGTGCGCCGGTCCACGGTCTCCTGGTCGAGGCGGCGGGCGAGTTCGGAATCCCCGGTGAGCCGGTAGTCGATGGCGAGGTTGTTGGCCGCGACCAGCGAGCGGGGGTGCTGCTCGCCGAAGATGTCCTTGAAGCCGGCGTAGATCTCCTCGTCGCGTTCCCTGGCCTCCTGGAAGAGGCCGAGCGCCCGCAGGTCGGCGGCGAGGCTGCCACCGGTGATCAGGGTGTGCGGGTGGCCCGGGGGCAGCAGGGCGGTCTGCCGGGCCAGGGTGTCCTCGTCGTACTGCCGGGCCTCCTGGTACCTGCCCTGCGAGCGGAGCACGTTGGCGAGCTCGAACTGCAGGTTGAGGGTCTGCAGGTCGTCCTCGCCGAGGGACTGCTTCCACACGCCGAGCAGTTGCTCGGCCAGCAGCCGGGCCTGCTCCAGCTCGCCGCTCTTCCACAGGTAGCGGACGCGGTTGACCAGCAGCTGGCGCGGCTTCTCCTCACGGCACTCCTCGGCCTGCGAGGGGGCGAGGTGCGGCCAGATCAGCTCGAACCCGGGCCAGTTCGCCGGGTCGTTGATGGCGTCCTCCGGCGGCCGGGCCTCGGCGAGGATGCGGTGCACCTCGTGCATCGTGTCCTGCTGGGCGTCCTCCGACATCTCCGAGCGCACGGCGGCCTGCACCAGCCGGTGCACCTGGATGCTGCTGTCGGCGGGGTCGACCTTGGCCAGGGCGAAGCGGTTGAGGGCCTGGATGACCTTGCCGAGCATGTAGCGGTCGCGCAGTTCGGGATCGTGGGGCAGCAGCGCCTGGATCATCGAGTCGCTCTCGATGAGGGTCATCGAGATCGGCTCGGCCGCGAAGAAGGCGCACAGCTCCAGCAGCCGGACGGCGGCCCTGGACTGGTCGCGCAGCCGGCTGATGGAGATGCTCCACGTCGCCCCGACCTCCCGGGGGTAGCCGGCGGCGGTGGTGACCGACAGCGCCTTGGTCGTCTGCTCCTTGAGCTGGTGCACGTACACGTCGACGGGGGTGGCGGTCTCGGCGAGCCAGGCGGCGGCCACCTCGACGGCCAGCGGCAGGTCACCGACGGCCTCGGCGACCTGTCCGGCGTCCTCCCGGCCCATGCCGCCGACCCGTCGGCGCAGGTGCTCCACGCTCTCCGAGCGGTTGAAGACCTCGATCTCCAGCGGCTCGGTGGCGCCCGTCGGCGGCTTGTTCCTGGCGGTGACGACGATGTGGCCGCGCCCCCCGGGGAAGAAGCGGCGCAACCGCTCGGGGTCGTCGACGTTGTCGAAGACCAGCAGCCAGCGCGTGAAGCGGGTGCCGGTGGCCAGTTCGTCGCGGGCCGCCTCGGCGGCCTCGGAGACGCTGTCGCCGACGCGCAGTTCCAGGCGGCGGGCGAGTTCGGCGAGGGAGGGCGCGATCCGGTCCTCCTGCTCCGCCTCGATCCACCACACCAGGTCGTAGTCGGCCTTGAAGCGGTGCGCGTACTCCAGCGCCACCTGCGTCTTGCCGACGCCGCCGAGGCCGTGGAGCGTCTGCGGGAACGGCTGGACGGACGGGTTGCCGCCGCCCAGGCGGTCGCGGAGCCGGTCCAGGACGGTGGAGCGCCCGGTGAAGAAGGTGTTGCGGGGCCTGAGGTTGGACACCTTGGGGTCGCCGACGGGGTAGCGCGGGCCGCCGGACATGGCGGTCGCGGCGAGGTCCGCCTCGTCACGTCCGAGGGCCCGCAGCAGCGTGCCGGCGGCCGCGGCGTGGTCGAGCCGCACCAGGCTGACCGGGCTGCGCTGGGCCAGCGGCGGGCCCGGCCGCACGTCGCCGACCCGGATCGGCAGCAGTTGGTGCTGCGGGCCCGAGGGTTCGGTGCCGGCGCTCGACTCCCACACCCGCACGGCCCGCCGGGACCGCAGGTAGGCGGCGGAGAGCACGACGAGGGTGCGGGCGGAGGCCCCGGCCACGGCGGGCTGTTCCGCGGGGGCGGTGTGGCTCTCCACGTCCCAGGGGACGACCCGGAAGCCGGCCCGGGTCAGGATCCACTCGATCCAGTCCGCCCACATGCGGTCCTCGGGCACGTACGCCAGCACCAGACCGGACGGCGGGACGGGCCTGCGCCGGGTGAACTCCGCGGCCCAGCGCAGCCGCTCGGACTCGGCGATGGGGGGCAGCGAGGTCACCGAGCCGCCGGAGACGACGGAGGTGAGGCGTTCGCAGGCCGACAGCATCGAGCTGGACAGGCCCGGGGCGTCCCCGAAGGTCGCCAGGATCTCCTCGTAGGCGTAGAAGGGGCGGTACGGGATCTCCACCGACCCCCAGTACGCGACGAGTTCGTCGTCGCCCATGCCGGCCGGCAGGCCCTCGAACTGGGCGCGGGCCAGTGCCCGTCCGGCGTCCGCCTTCTCCTTCTCGCCGTCGTCGATGCGCATCGGAACGGGGAAGATGCGGATGCCGCGGCCGTTGTAGCGCTCCTCGATGTCCCGGGCGACGGTGGCGGCGCCGTAGATGCTCTGGTCACTGAGGGTGAAGCAGACCACCAGTTCGTCGGGCATGTGGACGGTGCAGATGTCGGCGATGTCGCTGAGGCCGGTGCGGCTGTCGATGAGGACGTAGTCGTAGTGCCGCCGCATGTCCGCGCGCATGGCGTCGAGGAACTGGCCGCCACCGAAACGGTCGTAGAAGACGTCCCAGTCGATGCCGGTGAGCGCGGTGGAGTAGTTGCGGTCCTGCCGGCCCGCGGACAGGTAGTCCAGGCTGCCGCCGTCGGGGAAGGCCCAGTTGAGGGAGATGGCGTGCGGGCGGACCCGGGCGAACTGGCGGTGCCAGTCGGGGGGCCGCGGCACGTCGCGCAGCGCCTCCTCGCGGTACTCGGTGATCAGGTCGATCATGCCGGTGGTGGCCGCGAGCGCGGAGGAGTCGAGGAAGGGGTGGAAGAAGCGGAAGAGGCCGGGGGCCTCCAGGTCCCAGTCGACCGTCAGCACCCGGTGGCCGTTGGCGGCGAGGATCCACGCGGTGTTCGCCAGGGCCATGGTCCGTCCGGTGCCGCCCTTGTACGAGTAGAACGTGATCACACGTCCGTTACGGCTCTCGCTCATCCTGGCCCTCCGGCTTGTCGGGTTCAGTGGTGCCGCGGTCGTCGTGCAGGCCGTGCGGGGAGGAGCGTTCGGGTCCGTACACCCCGGCGGACGGGCCCCGCAGCCTCGGGCGCGGGGTGTGCGGCCCCTGGGGCGGGAAGGCCGGGGCGTGGGCGGCGTAGTGCTTGGCCGCACGTCCGACTGCGCGGGGGACCTCGTCGCTGAAGGCCTCGAGGCTCGGGATGTTGTTGCGGACGAAGCGCGCGCCCGGGCCGTCGGCGCGGCCGGGGTCGAGGGCCTCGTCGGCGAGTCGGCGCAGCGTCTCCTCGTGGCCGTTGGACTCCGGGTCGGTGCGGTTCCACGGCACCAGCACGCTCACCCAGGGCCGGCGCTCGCTGCCGAAGCGGCTGAGCATGTCGTGCCGTTCGGGCGACTCCAGGGCCCAGCGGTCGAGCAGCAGCAGGCCGGGGGCGGTGGGGGTCGGGTCCAGCAGGCGGTCCAGTTCCTCCTCGAACACCCCGACGCTGACCCGGTAGTCGAGGTTGCGCGCCAGGTCGGCGGCGTGGTCGGCCAGCGGCCGGCTGCTCTGCGGGCGGTACGGGTTCCAGTCGCGCGGCGAGGGCCCGTAGCAGGTGGGGCCGCGGCCCGCGGGCAGTTCCTCGGTGTCGCAGCAGGCGAGCACGGTCACGCGCAGCGGCCGGCTGGCGCCCGGGGGCCCGAAGGCGCTGGGGACGTGGTGGTAGTCGAGGTGGCGGCCCGTGGCGATCTTGGTGTCCTCGACGACCTGCACGATGCGCTGCGCCAGGCGGTAGACGGCCCGCTCGTACTCGTGCTTGAGGTAGCTGAGCTTGATCAGCCCGTAGAAGCCCTCGGCGGCGTAGTCCTCGCCGAAGTCCGCGTGGTTGAACTGCAGGGACTCGGCCGGACCCGGCATGTCCCCGGTGGGGACCGGCACCCACAGCGCGGGCACGATGCCGGATATCGGGCGGTCGTGCAGGGACCGGTGGTAGAGGGCGCGCTGCGAGAAGGCGTACCACTCCTTGCCGCACTGCGGGCTGCGGAAGTAGCGGGGCGAATAGAGCGGGACGAAGACCCGGCAGTGCGCCAGCGCCTCGGCGAGCGATTCCGGCCAGCCCTCGCCGACGTTCATCCCCCGGTCCATGAAGCCCGCCCGCACCCCGGCGGGGAGCGTGGTCATCTGCAGGATGTGCGCGCAGAGGTCGTTGTAGAGCTTGGCGACCCACAGGTCGGGGTCGGGGTCCGAGGGGTCGTTCCGGGGGGTGTGCGCATAGCTGAGGAAGAAGTACGGCTTGTCCGAGGCGTCGCCCTGCCCCACGGGTAATGCCATGCGCCATCTCCCCCGCCCGACCTACACGACCCCGCTCCACCCCTCGTGAGGGAACCTCAGTGTAGGAACCGCCGATTCTCCGGCGGAATAGCGCATGACCATCAATTTTGCCCGGATTCCGTCAACGTCCGTTGCTCACCAGCCATTTGGCGATGACGTCCACGGCGTCGGCGATCGGCACCAGATGGCAGTCGGCGGCGCCCAGGGGACCGTCCAGCACCGCGCACTCGCTCGCCACCACCGGGACCAGCCCCGGGAAGTGCCGGTCGTCGATGTCGGGCGCCTCGAAGTGCACCCACTCCTTGCCGCCGTCCTCCGTGCGCACCACGGCCTGGTAGGGGCGGTCCGGCGGCGGGACCGCCCGGTAGTCGGCGAGGTGGTAGGCGGTGCAGACCCACAGGTCCACGCCGATCAGCAGGGCTCGGGCCCGCAGGTCGTAGAGGCGCGCGGTGGGCGAGTCCTCGCCCAGGTGGCTCTCCAGCGCGTGGCCGTCGGTGACGAAGCTCGCGGCCGGGCCGAAGGCGGTGAAGGAGGTGTGCGGGTGCGCGCTGCGCAGCGCGCCCGTGAGCAGCCGGACCTCTTCGCCGAGCCGTCCCACGCTGGGCGAGACGGGCGTGGTCAGCGGGTCGAAGGCGGGCATCGCCTCGCGGTACGCGGCCAGTTCCGCCTCGTCCATGCCCTCGGTGTGCTGCCGGTCGGCCCTGGAGGTGACCGAGTTCTCCGGGGTCGCCGCGTACGCGACGAGGGTGCCGTGGTCGCCGAGCGCCGCCCGCAGGGCCGCGATCACGGTGCGGACGCCGCCCTCGACGGGACCGATCGACTTCAGCGAGCCCTGGACGAGCAGCACCTCACCCGGCTCGACGCCCAGCGCGCGCAGGTCCCGGGTCAGGCTTTGCAGGGTGTGCACGTCAGACCCCGTTCAGTTCGGAGAGCCAGGGGGCGACGGTGCGGGCCATGCCGTCCGCGAACCGCTCGCCGAGCGGGGTGAGGGATCCGCTGCCGGCCAGCCGGTCGACCGCCTCCGCGGTCTCGCGGGTCCAGCGGGCGAAGGGCGCGGCCGCCCCCGGGACGTCCCGGCGGGCCTGCGCGCGCCAGTACTCGGCGACGGCGACGTGCGCGTAGGTCCCCTGCAGCAGCCCCTCCAGCGGGCGCGGGTCGGGGCGCCACGGGGCGTGGAAGAGGCGGGTGTCCCGCGGGTCGTACAGGTCCATCAGGTCCAGTACGGCACCGAGCTTGACGTGCTGGAACTCGTGGGCGACCAGCAGGGCCAGGGTGTCCGGCAGGGCGGGCCGCGCGATGCCGACCGCGCCGAAGGCCTGCCGGGCGGCGCCGCTGACGTCGCTGCCGTCGTCCGGCGGGACCAGCGGGGTGACGGTGCCGAGTCCGGCGGCCAGTCCCGGTGCGTAGCGGGGCAGTTCACGGCCGAGGAAGTCCCAGGCGGCGACCAGGTCCTCGTGCCAGGCCTTGACCTCGGCCTCGTCCTGCCGGGGCACCGGGGGCCACTGGTGGGCGTCGCGGTAGGGGTCGGTGTCCTCCAGCGCCACGCTCCAGCCGGCCGGGCCGACCCGCCGTACCGGGTGCCAGCGCGCGTCCCCCGGGTCGTGCGCGGCGATCCGCAGCGTCCGGCCGTCGGCGCGCACGTCGAACCCGGCGGCGTCCGCGGTCACTTCGGCCTCCTCGCCGTCGGGGGCGCCGACCAGGACGCGGCCGAGGCCGGGCAGCCGTACCGCTCCGTCGCGCACGGGGACGCGCACGGCCGCCCCGTACCGGCCGGCGGCCCGCACCACGGCGGCGGCCGCGAACTCCGCGAGCCCGGCCACGTCCGCCCCGCCGGCGCCGCCCGTCTCAAGACAGTGCCGGGCCCAGGGCCGGACGTACGGGTGGGCGAGCACCTCGTCCAGGGCCTGCGGCACGGCCTCGTCGACCTCGGCGAGCACCCGCCAGACCGCGGCCGTCCTGCCGTCCCGGGGAGCACGCTCCCAGACGGCGGTGAGCAGGCCGCGGGTGATCTCCAGCTGCTCGGCGGCGAGCGCGGCGACGGTCGCGGCGTCGCCGTGGCCGGCCGCCAGCTGGTCGATCTGGTCCTCCGTCAAGGGGGACTGGGGCTGCTGCCCCGACGCGGTGCTCACCGGGTTCTCCCGTTCCGTCTCCTCGGCCTCGCGAATGCCGAGGATCAACTCCATCAGGTCGGCGCAGTAGGCGGACGGGTTCGCGAATCCGGAACCCGTGCGGTAGCGATGCGCGTACAGTCCCCCGCCGCAGACGTCGACGACCGGGCAGCGGCGGCACTCGTCGCACAGCCCGTCCTTGCCCTGCCGCCGTGCCGTGATGCCGGGGTGGGCGGCGACCTCGTCCAGGGAGTGGGCGAACACGTCCATCCCGGTGGCGGGGGCGCCGTCGTAGGCGGTCTTGAGCGAGTCGGCCTGCTCGAAGGTGCCGTCGGTCTCGATCACGACGAGGTCGACCGGGTCGGTGCCGATCGACTCGACGAGGCTGCTGCCGCCGCGCAGCATCCGGCGCACGGAGTCGAAGACCCGCACGGGCACCGGGCGGCCCTCGGCCGTCCAGCGGCGGTGGACGGTCAGCAGCCACTGCGCGTACGGCGCCTGGGCGTCGCCGGGGCGCGCGGGCGGGGCGTCGTGGGTGGCGTGGGGCAGCAGGAAGTCGATGCGGGGCGGTTCGAGCGCCATCAGCGCCTCGTACACCGCCACGGGGTCGTTCTCCACGTCGATGGTGCAGAGCAGCCCGCCGAACAGATGGCGGTAGCGCGGCTCGCGGAGCAGCCCGATCGAGGCCACCACCTTGTCGTAGCTGCCGCGCCCGTCGGCGAACCGGCGGTGGCGGTCGTTCTCGGCCCTGCCGCCGTCCAAGGAGACGCCGACCGAGACGCCGAACTCGTCGAAGACGTCGCAGAACCGTTCGTCCAGGAGGACGGCGTTGGTCTGGATGCCGAGTTCGAGGGCGCACACGCCGTCCAGCGCCCCGCGCAGTGCCGCGGCGGCCCGGCGGATCCGCGCCGGGCCGGCGAGCAGGGGTTCTCCCCCGTGGAACACCACCTGGACGGCGGGGAGCCGGTGCGCCGCGGCATGTTCGGCGATCCGCGCCGCCACCCGTTCGAAGACCTCGTCGGGGGTGGCCCGGACACGCGTCTTCCAGCTGGTGTCGGCGTGCTCGTAGACGTAGCAGTGGTCGCACGCCAGGTCGCACCGGCTGTGCAACTTGAGCACGAACTGCGACAACGGCCTGGCCGGCGCTGATGCCTCCATGACTGCGGCGCCCGGAACCCCCGAGTCGTCCGTCCTACTTGCTGCTGAACGACTGGAAGGCGGCGACGGGGACGGCCCCCGCGGACGCGGCGGCGGGCATCACACGGTCAAGGGCCGGGGAGGCGACGGAGCTGCCGCGGGAGGCGAGCTCCGCCAGCGGGATCCTCCGCCGCGTCTGCGGGCGCCGGGTCGGAGCGTCATGGCCGGCGTGCACGGTGGGGGTGGCAGTCATAGCGGGTCCTTGTCCAGTGAGGTGCGTTAGGGTCGCACACCATATGTCCGGAATGTGGTAAAAAAAATCCTCTCACCCCGGACATTGCGACGCAGCAGTGACAACGAGTCACCGCTGCTGCAAGTGGTGCCGAATACGCCAAATGCAGCAGGCGCCTGCGCTCCCCCGTCCCCAACGCCGGGCCGTGTGATTATCTCCCTTACGTGGAACGGGAATTGGCCATATCCACGAACCGAGACGAACTTTCTGAAGCCCTTCGCGCACCGCACGGCGACCGCCCCCGCGGCACGCCTTCCGGCGTGCCGCGCGACGTCCCGCGCGCGGGGCGCGCGAGCCCCGTACGCCCGCACGC
The DNA here is from genome assembly GCF_042956445.1 of Streptomyces sp. NPDC008238. Taxonomy (NCBI): domain Bacteria; kingdom Bacillati; phylum Actinomycetota; class Actinomycetes; order Kitasatosporales; family Streptomycetaceae; genus Streptomyces; species Streptomyces sp. NPDC008238. The sequence continues at coordinate 53,862 of NZ_JBIBGK010000016.1, forward strand.
CGACCGGCCCCGGGCCGCTCGGCGCACTTTCCGGAACTCACCCCCGCGTCCTCGGCCGATCGGGTGACTCCCCCTTCCCCGCACGGAAAAAGTCCCGCCGGACGGAGGGGGGATCCGCCCGGCGGGACCGTATCGGGGGTGACGGCCGGTCAGGCCGTCGTCACCGGCTCCTTGCCGCTGCCCGCCGGCTCGGCCGGCTCGGCGGACTCGGCGGGCTCGGGGGGCGCGCCGTGGCCGTCGTCGACGAGCGTGGTCTCGTCGAAGGGCAGCTCGCCGGCGAACACGCGCTGGGCCTGCTCACGGTCGAACTCCTTGGTCCACGTGCCGATCAGCACCGTGGCGACGGCGTTGCCCGCGAAGTTGGTGACGGCGCGCGCCTCGCTCATGAAGCGGTCGATGCCGACGATGAGGCCGACGCCGTCGACCAGGGCCGGCTTGTGCGACTGGAGCGCACCGGCGAGGGTCGCCAGGCCCGCGCCGGTGACGCCGGCGGCGCCCTTGGAGGCGACCATCATGAAGAGCAGCAGGGTGATCTGCTGGCCGAGGGCGAGCGGCTGGCCCATCGAGTCGGCGATGAACAGCGAGGCCATGGTCAGGTAGATCATGGTGCCGTCGAGGTTGAAGGAGTAGCCGGTCGGCACGGTGATGCCGACGACGGGACGGCTGACGCCCAGGTGCTCCATCTTCGCGATGAGGCGGGGCAGCGCCGACTCCGAGGACGAGGTGGAGACGATCAGCAGGAACTCCCGGCCGAGGTACTTCAGCAGCTGGAAGAGGTTGACCCCGGCGAAGAAGCGGAGCATCAGGCCGAGCACGACCACGACGAAGATCAGGCACGTGACGTAGAAGCCGAGCATGATCGTGGCGAGCGCCTTGAGGGCGTCCACGCCCGCCGAGCCGACGACCGCCGCGATCGCGCCGAAGGCGCCGATCGGGGCCGCCCACATGATCATGGACAGCACGCGGAAGACCAGCTTCTGGATGTGGCCGACACCGCGCAGGATCGGCTCGCCCGCCGTCCCCATGGCCTGCAGGCCGAAGCCGACCAGGAGAGCGACCAGGAGGGTCTGCAGCACCTGGCCCTCGGTGAAGGCGGAGACCAGGGTGACCGGGATGATGCTCAGCAGGAAGTCCGGCAGGGTCTCGGCCGGGGCGTCCTTGGCCTGCGCCTGGCCGGCGTCCGCCAGCGCGTTCGTCAGGTGCAGCCCGTCGCCGGGCTGGAGGATGTTGCCGACCACCAGGCCGATGGCGAGGGCCACGAAGGACATCACCACGAAGTAGCCGAGGGCGAGGCCGCCGACCCTGCCGACCTTGGCGGCCTGGCGGACCGAGCCCACGCCGAGCACGATCGTGCAGAAGATGATCGGCGAGATCATCATCTTGATCAGGTTCACGAAGCCGGTGCCTATGGGCTTCAGCTCGACGGCCGCGTCGGGCGCGACCATCCCGAGCACGGCGCCGGCGACCGCGGCGACGAGCACCGCGATGTACAGGAAATGGGTGCGGTCCCTGCGACCCTGGGTACGGCTCTGTACCGGCACTGACACCTTCGTCTCCTCGGTCCACCCGGACGCCGTCCCGGGACGCCCGCGATTGGATAGGTCCCGGTGACTATCGCCCGCGCAGTGAGCCAGGTCACGTTTGCGTTCATTGTGTTCGCGGCACCTGTGCACACTGGTGGGCATGCTGCTCCCGACCCGCCTCCTCCGCCCCCGGCCGCGCCGCCGTGCGCGCAGCCTGGCGGGCCAGTTGTTCGCGATGCAGGTGGTCATCGTGGCCATGGTGGTCGCGGGCATCGCGGTGCTCGTCTACGTCAACGCCGCCGAGCGCGCGGAGGACGCCGCGAAGGACCGGGTCACGGCCGCCGCGCGGGCGGTGGCCGACGCCCCCTCGGTCGCGGCGGCCATCCGCGGCGCGGACCCCACCGCCGCGCTCCAGCCCTACGCGGAGCAGGTCAGGCGGGACACCGGCGTCTCCTTCATCACGATCATGAGCCCGGACGGCATCCGCTGGACGCACCCCGACACCGGGCAGATAGGCCACCGCTTCCTCGGGCACATAGAGGCCGCCCAGCGCGGCGGCACCTTCACGGAGACCTACACCGGCACGCTGGGCGCGTCCGTGCGCGTGGTCACCCCCGTCCACGACGACGGCCGGATCGTCGGCCTGGTCAGCGTCGGCATCACGGTCGAGGCCATCACCGACCGGGTCCGGGAACAGCTGGCGGTGCTCATCGGGATCGCCGCGGCGGCCCTGGCGGTCGGCGGCGTCGGCACCTACCTCGCCAACGCCCGGCTGCGCCGCCACACGCACGGCATGGCCGCGGACGAGCTGAGCCGCATGTACGACTACCACCAGGCGACCCTGCACGCGGTGCGCGAGGGCCTGATCCTGCTGGACGCCGACCGCAGGGTCGCGCTGTGCAACGACGCCGCCCGCGAACTGCTGGGCCTGCCCGAGGACGTGGTCGGCTCCTACGTCGCCGGGCTCGGGCTGCCCACCTCGCTGACCGGCGCGCTGCTGGCGGCCGAACCGCGGGTGGACGAGGTGCACCTGACCGCGGAGCGGGTGGTGGTGGTCAACACCTCGCCGGTGCGCGGCGGGGAGCGCCGCGGCACCGTGGTCACCCTGCGCGACCACACCGACCTGCAGTCCCTCACCGGCGAACTGGACTCCGTGCGGGGCTTCGCCGAGGCGCTGCGCTCGCAGGCGCACGAGGCCTCCAACCGCCTGCACGCGGTCGTCTCGCTCATCGAATTGGGCCGCACCCAGGACGCGGTGGAGTTCGCGACCGCCGAACTGGAGCTGGCCCAGGCGCTGACCGACCGCGTGGTGGCGGCGGTGGCGGAACCGGTGCTGGCCGCGCTGCTGCTGGGCAAGGCGGCCGAGGCGCACGAGCGCGGTGTGGAGCTGACGGTCACCGAGGACAGCCGCATCGACGACGGGGTGCTGCCCGCCTCCCTCACCTCCCGGGACCTCGTCACCCTGCTGGGCAACCTGATCGACAACGCTCTGGACGCCGCGATCGAGGGGGCCGCCCAGACGATCGCCCGCCCGCACGTCGAGGTCACCGCCCGGGCCGACGAGGGCGAGTTGCTGCTGCGGGTCACCGACAGCGGGCGCGGGGTGGACCCGGCGGTGGTGCGCGAGGTCTTCCGGCGCGGCTGGACGACCAAGAGCCACGGGCACGGCCTCGGGCTCGCCCTCGTCGAGCAGACCGCCCGGCGCGCGGGCGGCACCGTGGACCTGGACGGGGCGGTGGGCGGCGGCGCCACCTTCACCGTACGGTTGCCGCTGCGCGGGGAGGTGCGGACATGATCAGGGTGCTGGTCGTCGAGGACGACCCGGTGGCGGCGGACGCCCACCGGCTGTACGTGGAACGGCTGCCGGGGTTCACGGTGGCCGCGGTGGCCCACTCCGGGGGCGCGGCGCTGCGCGCCCTGGAACGCCACCAGGTGGACCTGATCCTGCTCGACCTCAACCTGCCCGACGGGCACGGGCTGCAGGTCGTCCGCACCCTTCGCGCGGCCGGGCACACCGCCGACGTGGTGGCGGTGACCTCGGCCCGCGACCTCGGGGTGGTGCGGCAGGCCGTCTCGGTCGGGGTGGTGCAATACCTGCTGAAGCCCTTCACCTTCCCCACCCTGCGCGACCGGCTGGAGCGCTGGGCGCGCTACCGCGACGAGCTCGCCGGCGGGGAGGCCTCGGGCCAGGACGAGGTGGACCGCGCCCTCGCCGCGCTGCGCAGCCCGGAGAGCTCGGTGCTCCCCAAGGGCCTGAGCGGGCCGACCCTGGAGGCGGTGACCGCGGCGCTGCGCGAGGCGGCGGAGGGGCTGTCGGCGAACGCGGCGGCCCAGGCGGTGGGCGTCTCGCGGATCACGGCCCGCCGCTACCTGGAGCACCTGGTGGAGACCGGCCGCGCGGTCCGCGCCCCGCAGTACGGCCAGGTCGGCAGGCCCGAACTCACCTACCGCTGGGCGACGCAGCGCCGCCCCTGAGCCGTGCGCCCCGCGGCCGTTCACCGCAAGCGCCGCCCACCCGCCCGAGAGTGACGGTTCGTCAGAACACCGACTCGGCTTCCTGCATGCGGTCCTCGGGCACCCGCTTGAGCACCATCACCGCGTCGGCGAGCGGCACCAGTTCCACCGCGGTGCCGCGCAGCGCCGTCATGCAGCCGAAGGCGCCCTTGTGCGCGGCCTCCACGGCGTGCCAGCCGAAGCGGGTCGCCAGCACGCGGTCGTACGCGGTGGGCACGCCGCCGCGCTGGACGTGGCCGAGGATGACCGGGCGGGCCTCCTTGCCCATGCGCTGCTCCAGCTCCGCGGCGAGCCGGGCGCCGATGCCGGCGAAGCGCTCGTGGCCGTAGGCGTCGATCTCACCGTGGGCGTACGGCATGGTGCCCTCGGCGGGGTGGGCGCCCTCGGCGACGCAGACGACGGCGAACTTCTTCCCGCGGGCGAAGCGCTCCTCGACCATGGCGACGAGGTCGGCGGGGTCGAAGGGCCGTTCGGGCAGGCAGATGCCGTGGGCGCCGCCGGCCATGCCGGACTCCAGGGCGATCCAGCCGGCGTGCCGGCCCATGACCTCGACGACCATGACCCGCTGGTGGGACTCGGCGGTGGTCTTGAGCCGGTCGATGGCCTCGGTGGCCACGGTGACGGCGGTGTCGAAGCCGAAGGTGCGGTCGGTGGCGGAGATGTCGTTGTCGATGGTCTTGGGGACGCCCACCACCGGCATGCCGGCCTCGGCGAGCAGCCGGGCCGCGGTGAGCGTGCCCTCGCCGCCGATGGGGATCAGGACGTCCAGGTCGTAGCCGGAGCAGAGGGTGCGCCAGTTGTCGGCGGCCTCGTGGAGGCGGGCGCGTTCCAGCCGGGAGGAGCCCAGGATGGTGCCGCCCCGGGCGAGGATGCCGCTGACGGAGTTCAGGTCGAGCGGACGGTAGCGGCCCTCCAGCAGCCCCTTGAAGCCGTCCTCGAAGCCGATGACCTCGTCGTCGTGGTAGGTCAGCGCGCGGTGGGTCACCGAGCGGATCACGGCGTTGAGTCCGGGGCAGTCGCCGCCGGCGGTGAGGACTCCGATGCGCATGGCGCTCCACGCTCCCTCCGGTCGCGTGTACGGTCGCCTTTTCGCATCGTAGGTCCGCACCGCACCCGCCGCGCGCCATACGCACGCCGAACTGTAATGTCAAGACGTATCCGCCACCCGTGTCCGGGTGGATCACGCCGGGCAGGAACGGAGAGAGCGCGTGACGCGCAGCGTGTACGTAACCGGTATCGGCAGGGGGGACGGCCGCCAGGTCGTCGAGCTGGGCGTCATGGAGCTGCTGACCCGGCAGGTCGACCGCGTAGGGGTGTTCCGGCCGCTCGTCCACGACACGCCCGACCGGATGTTCGAGCTGCTGCGCAGCCGCTACCGGCTCACCCAGGACCCGGCGACCGCCCACGGCCTGAGCTACGAGGAGGCGGCCGCACTCCAGGCCGAGCAGGGCCGGGACGCGCTCATCGCGCGCCTGGTGGAGCGCTACCACCTGGTGGCCGCGGAGTTCCCCACCGTGCTCGTCCTCGGCTCGGACTTCCACGAGACCAACCTCCCCGGCGAGCTGGGCGTCAACGCCCGGCTGGCGAACGAGTTCGGCGCCTCGGTGATCCCGGTGGTCGGCGGCCGCGACCAGAGCGCCGACTCGGTGGTGGACGAGGTCCGCAACGCGCACCAGGCGTACAGCGGGCTGGGCTGCGACATCATCGCCATGATCGCCAACCGGGTGCCCCCGCAGGTGCTGGAGGAGGCCGCGGAGCGGCTGCGCCGCCGGCTACCGGTGCCCGCGTACGTGCTGCCCGACGAGCCCGCGCTGTCGGCCCCCACGGTCTCCCAGGTCGTCGAGACACTCCACGCCGAGGTGCTCCTCGGGGACCACGGCGGACTGTCCCGGGACGTGATGGGCTTCGTCTTCGGCGGCGCGATGCTGCCGACCTTCATCCGCGCGCTGACCCCCGGCTGCATGGTGATCACCCCGGGCGACCGGGCGGACCTGATCATCGGCTCGCTGGCCGCGCACTCCGCCGGCTCCCCGCCCATCGCCGGCATCCTGCTCACCCTCGACGAGGTGCCCGGCCCGGAGATCATGGCCCTGGCGGCCCGGCTGGCCCCCGGCACGCCCGTGATGTCGGTGCCGGCCGGCAGCTTCCCGACCGCCGCGGAGCTGTTCGCCCTGGAGGCGCGGCTGGGCGCGGCCACCCCGCGCAAGGCGGAGACGGCGCTCGGGCTCTTCGAGAAGCACGTGGACGGTCCCGAGCTGACCGAGCGGCTGTCGGTGGTGCGCGGCGAGCGCGTCACCCCGATGATGTTCGAGCACGAGCTGATCGAGCGGGCCCGCTCGGGCCGCCGCCGGGTGGTCCTGCCCGAGGGGACCGAGGAGCGCATCCTGCACGCGGCCGAGGTCCTGCTGCGCCGGGACGTCTGCGACATCGTCCTGCTCGGCGACGAGGACGCCATCCGCAAGCGGGCCGGCGAGCTCGGCGTCAACGTCGACGTGCCCGGCTGCACCCTGACCGACCCGCAGACCTCGCCGCTGCGCGAGAACTTCGCGGAGCTCTACGCCCGGCTCCGCGCCCACCGGGGCGTCAGCTACGAGCTGGCGTACGACGTCGTCGCCGACGTCTCCTACTTCGGCACGCTGATGGTGGAGCAGGGCCTCGCCGACGGCATGGTCTCCGGTGCCGTCCACTCCACGGCGGCGACGATCCGCCCGGCCTTCGAGGTCATCAAGACCGCCCCGGGCGCGTCCATCGTCAGCTCCGTCTTCTTCATGTGCCTGGCCGACCGGGTGCTGGTGTACGGCGACTGCGCGGTCAACCCGGACCCGGACGCCGAGCAGCTGGCCGACATCGCGATCCAGTCCGCCGAGACCGCCGCCCAGTTCGGGGTCGAGCCGCGGGTGGCGATGCTGTCGTACTCCACCGGCACCTCCGGCTCGGGCGCCGACGTGGACAAGGTGCGCCGGGCCACCGAACTGGTCCGGCAGCGGCGTCCGGAGCTGCTGGTGGAGGGCCCGATCCAGTACGACGCGGCGGTCGACGCCAAGGTCGCGGCCACCAAGCTGCCGGACTCGAAGGTCGCCGGCAACGCCACCGTGCTGATCTTCCCGGACCTCAACACCGGCAACAACACCTACAAGGCGGTGCAGCGTTCGGCGGGTGCGGTGGCGGTCGGCCCCGTGCTGCAGGGCCTGCGCAAGCCCGTCAACGACCTGTCGCGCGGCGCGCTGGTCCAGGACATCGTCAACACCGTCGCCATCACGGCCATCCAGGCGCAGGGCGACCGGTGACCGGCCACAGCAAGGAAGGCACCGTGCCCGCCACCCGCGTCCTCGTCCTCAACTCCGGCTCCTCGTCGCTGAAGTACCAGCTGCTGGACATGGCCGACGGCACCCGGCCGGCGGCCGGGATCGTCGAGCGGATCGGCGAACCGGGCGGGGTCGCGGACCACGCCGAGGCGCTGAAGACCGTCGCGGCGGAGCTCGCCGCCCGGGGCCTCGGCCTGGACTCCCCCGAACTGGCCGCGGTGGGCCACCGGGTGGTGCACGGCGGCACGCGCTTCACCGCGCCGACGCTGGTCGACGACGAGGTGCTCGCCGCCGTCGAGGAACTCGTGCCGCTCGCCCCGCTCCACAACCCGGCGAACGTCACCGGCATCCGGGTCGCCCGCGAACTGCGCCCCGACCTGCCGCAGGTCGCCGTCTTCGACACCGCCTTCCACTCCACGATCCCCGAGCACGCGTACCGCTACGCGGTCGACCGGGAGACCGCCGACGCCCACCAGGTGCGCCGCTACGGCTTCCACGGGACCTCGCACGCCTACGTCTCCCGAGCCACCGCGCAGCTGCTCGGCCGGGACCCGGCCGAGGTCAACGTCATCGTCCTGCACCTGGGCAACGGCGCCTCCGCCTCGGCCGTGCGCGGGGGCGAGTGCGTGGAGACCTCGATGGGGCTCACCCCGCTGGAGGGCCTGGTGATGGGTACCCGTTCGGGGGACCTGGACCCGGCCGTGGTCTTCCACCTGGCCCGTGTCGCGGGGATGGGGGTGCCGGAGATCGACGAGCTGCTCAACAAGCGCTCGGGCCTGCTCGGCCTGTGCGGCGACAACGACATGCGGGAGATCGCCCGCCGGATGGCCGAGGGCGACGAGGCCGCGCAGCTCGCCTTCGACGTCTACGTCCACCGGCTGCGCAAGTACGTGGGCGCCTACACCGCCGTGCTGGGCCGGGTCGACGCGATCGCCTTCACCGCGGGCGTCGGCGAGAACTCCGCCGCGGTCCGGGCCGCCGCCATGGGCGGGCTGGAGGCCCTGGGCATCGAGCTGGACCCGGTGCGCAACGCGGTGCGCGGCAGCGCCGCCCGCCTGGTGTCGGCCGGCGGCAGCCGGGTGGCGGTCGCGGTCGTCCCCACCGACGAGGAGCTGGAGATCGCACAGCAGACGTACTCGCTGGTGACGGGCCGGTGACTCGTTGGGGCCACCCGGAGGCTCTACTCTATGGCCGCCGTCCGCACCGTCCATGCCTCCCCCGCACGGGAAAATTCCGGAGCGGAACAAACCCGATAGGATCGTCGTCATGCGCCGAGCGAAAATCGTCTGCACCCTGGGTCCCGCCGTCGACTCCTACGACCAGCTGAAGACGCTGGCCGAGGCCGGTATGAACGTGGCCCGCTTCAACTTCAGCCACGGCAGCCACGCCGAGCACGAGGAGCGCTACCAGCGGGTGCGCAAGGTCTCCGTGGAGACCGGACGTGCCATCGGCGTGCTCGCCGACCTCCAGGGCCCCAAGATCCGCCTGGAGACCTTCGCGGACGGTCCCGTGGAGCTGGTCGCCGGTGACGAGTTCGTCATCACCACCGAGGACGTCCCCGGTGACAGGACCATCTGCGGCACCACCTACAAGGGCCTGCCCGCCGACGTCCGCGCCGGCGACCCCGTCCTGATCAACGACGGCAACGTCGCGCTGCGCGTGATCGAGGTCGAGGGCCAGCGGGTCCGCTGCCTGGTCGTCGAGGGCGGCGTCATCTCCGACCACAAGGGCATCAACCTGCCCGGCGCCGCGGTCAACGTGCCCGCGCTGTCCGAGAAGGACGTCGAGGACCTGCGCTTCGCCCTCCACATGGGCGTGGACATGGTGGCGCTCTCCTTCGTCCGCGACGCCAAGGACGTCCGCGACGTCCACCGCGTCATGGACGAGGTCGGCCGCCGCGTGCCGGTCATCGCCAAGGTCGAGAAGCCGCAGGCGGTCGACAACATGGAGGACGTCGTCGCGGCCTTCGACGGCGTCATGGTGGCCCGTGGCGACCTGGCGGTGGAGTACCCGCTGGAGAAGGTCCCGATGGTGCAGAAGCGGCTGATCGAGCTCTGCCGCCGCAACGCCAAGCCGGTGATCGTCGCGACCCAGATGATGGAGTCGATGATCACCAACTCCCGTCCGACCCGCGCCGAGGCCTCCGACGTCGCCAACGCGATCCTGGACGGCACGGACGCGGTCATGCTGTCCGCCGAGTCCAGCGTCGGCAAGTACCCGATCGAGACCGTGAAGACCATGTCGCGGATCATCGAGGCGGCCGAGGTCGAGCTCCTCAAGCAGGGTCTGTGGCCGCTCAACGGCCGCAAGCCGCGCACCCAGGGCGGCGCCGTCGCCCGCGCCGCCGCCGAGCTCGCGGACTACCTGGACGCCAAGACCCTGGTCGCCTTCACCAAGTCCGGCGACACCGCCCGCCGTCTGGCCCGCTACCGCGTGCCGCAGACGGTGGTGGCGTACACGACCGACGAGTCGACCCGCAACATGCTGGCACTCACCTGGGGCGTGCAGACCACCGTCGTCCCGCACGTGAACACCACCGACGAGATGGTGGAGATCGTCAACCAGGAGATGCTGAAGCTCAGCGACTACACCGAGGGCGACACCGTGATCATCACGGCCGGTTCCCCTCCCGGTGTCCCCGGCACCACCAACCTGGTGCGGGTCCACCACCTCGGCCACCGCGCGGTCTGACCGGCCGCCGGGCCGCCCGGAACACGGGAACGGCGGAGGGCACCTCCCCCTGCGGGGACGGCGCCCTCCGCCGTTTCGTCGTGCGCGGTTCCCGGAGGGGTCGTACGCGGCCGGGCCGTTCGCGGACTCAGTCCGCGGTGTTGTACACGTGCATGCCGGGGAGCCTCAGCGTGCCGCCGAACTGTCCGGCCTGCACGACCGTGACGTTGGTGAAGAACGCGGCCGGCACGTTGACCGGGGGCGGGGTGTCCGGGGTGAACTCGATCGGGATGAGCCCGAAGAGGTTGCCCTTCAGCGACTCGGTGTACATCGTCACCGTGCCGTTGCGGATCGTCGAGGTGCTGCCCTTGCGGGCGTCCACGTGCCCGACGGTGCCGTTCGGCCCCACGACCTCCTGCTTCAGGTCCTTGATGTCCACGCCGGTGGCGGTGAACTTCAGGACCTTCTTGACCTTCCCGCTCCAGGTCTTGACCTCGACGATGCCCTTGTAGTCGAGCCCGGTCAGGGTCAGCAGGCTGCTGCGCAGGACCCAGGGGTCGTCCGGCAGCAGCGACTGCGTCTCCTGGTAGGCGGCGTCCGCCAGGGCCTGCGCGTCGTGGGTCGGGCACGGGAACGGGGTCTTGCCGTCCTCGGACACCGCCGGGGTGCTCTCGGCGGGGTCCGGGGCGTCCGCGGCCTTCCCGGTGGTCTCCGAGAGCTTGTCGGCCGCCTCCGACACGGTCTTCCTCAGCGCCTCGGTGGTGTCCTCGGCCTTCTTCTTCACCGTGCCCGTGGAGGCGCTCGGCTTGGGAGCGGCCGACGTGGCGCCCGGGGAGGGCGTCGTGGACGGCGTGGGGGTCGCGGTGGCGGCCTCCCCGCTCTTCTTGCCGAGGCCCAGCAGGTCCCCGAGGGCGTCGCCGACGCCCAGCGGGTCCAGCGGGTCGCTCTGCTTGGTCGCCGACGGCGAGGCGGACGGGTCGGGCGCCGTCGTCCCCGAGCCGCCGGAGGAACCGCCGCCGCCCTCCTCGCCCTTGCCGCCCCCGTCACCGGAACCGGTGGAGGGGTCGTGCGACGAGGGGTCCCCGGACGGGGTCGCGGTCGGGGTCGGGGTCTTGGTGGCGCCGCTCGACGGGGTGGCGCCGGACGTCGCGGACTCCGACGGCTCGTCGGGCTGCTCGACGCACTTCGTGCCCGAGAACGGGTTCCTCGGCAGTTCGTCGGCAGAGGCCAGCCTCGGGGTCAGTCCCATGCCCATCAGGACCGCCGTCGGCATCGCGGCCAGGGCTATCGCCTTGCCCGCGGGCATCTGCAGCTTGGTCAGCAGCGACTTCCTCGGTGCCGCGTGCCGCGGCCCCGTTCTCTCACGGGTGCCGCTGCCGGCGGCGACCCCGGAAGCGGGCTGGACCTCATCACCCCGCACTGTGCCTCCCGTTCGCGTCTACGGTCTCGGCGCCGTCCACCGGGTGCTGCGGCGCGGTGCCTGCCTGGTCGGCGGCCGGACCGGCGTCCGGGTCCGCCGGGTACTCGCCGTAGGCCGCCGCGTAGGGGGAGCCGGGCGGCGGCACGTAGCCGGTGTCGCCGTCGTCGCCCGTGCCGCTGCCGGGCAGTTCCGCCGGGTCCGCGCCGCCCTCGGCGGGCGGTGCTCCCGGGGCCCAGGAGACGGCGAGGGCACCGCCGACGAGGCCCAGCAGGAAGCCGATCAGGAAGCCGCCGAAGTTGGAGACCACCAGCGACACCAGCGACAGCAGGATCGACGCGACGCCCGAGAAGACGCGCACCGCCGACTGGAACCACATGGTCAGGCCGAGCACGACCAGCAGCACGCCGATGATCAGCGAACCGGACCCGGCCGTGGTGGCCATGGTCAGGCTCAGCGCGCCGAGCGAGAGATGGGCGTACGGGAAGTACGCGATGGGCAGTCCGGCCAGCAGCGTCAGCAGGCCCGCCCAGAACGGCCGCTGCCCGCGCCATACGCGGAAGCGGAACCGCCAATAGCCGAACCGGCCCCTCAGTCCGTGTGTCTCGGCGCTCATGGAAAACAGCTCCCTGGGACTGGCGTTTCTTGAGAAGAGTCGGGGGGTGAGGAAGGTGAGGGGCATCCCGTGCCCCCCACCCCCTCCGGTCAGGCTAGAAGCACTCGTACTTCGGGCCGGAACCCATCTTCACCGACATGCTCAGCCCGCTGAGCTTGAAGGTGCCCGCGCTGGTCGCCCAGGCGGTCTGCTCCACACCGGTGAGGTGGGCCTTACGGGCCTCCTGGGCGAAGGAACCGGGGACGATCTTGTCGCCGGCCTTCACTCCGGGGCCCTGCTGGGTGTCCTCAGCGGCGACACCGATGTTGATGTCGGTGAACTCCGCATCGGCGTCGAGCTGGTCGAGGTCGATGTAGAGGTTCTTCGCCTCGACCTTCTTGCCGCCGTTGCCGGCGCCGAGCTTCAGCGTGACGTCGCCGATCGGCGTCGGCACGACCACGGACTGGCACAGTCCGGTGATCGTGGCCGAGTCGAACGCGGAGACCGCGACCGGGATCGGCTTGCCGCCGTGCTGGATGTCCAGGGCTCCGTACTGGACGAAGCCGTCACCGTCCAGGTCCTGGGCCTTGACCTTGAACTGCTGGCCGGAAACGCTGAACGACGCGGCGAGCGCGCCCTGACCCAGGGCCACGCCTATCGCCGCGGTGGCCGCGATGCTGGGCACCATGACGACGGCGAACCGCTTCCATCTGGTACCGCCGCGGATGAGCGACTCCATGACTTTCCTCCTTCTCGGACGTACATCTCCGGCCGGAATCGTGGGGATTGCGGCGGGATGGGAGAAGTGCTACGTCCTCGGGAAGGAGAGCGCCGTATCGACGGCCGTCACGCGGGAAAGAGCGGACGACACTGTCCGAAAATCGGCGATCACCCCCGAGCGACAACCACATGGCCACGCTCTCGCGCAACCTGCTGGACAGGCCCTGCCGGACGGCAGAGACCCCCCTGTCCCCGGTCCGCGTCCGCTGCTGGCACAGCTTCGGCGGTCCGGCCCGGTGGGGACCCGCTCGCGATCGGACGGCTGGATGCCGACTTCTCGGCGACGGACCGGGCTTGGCCGATCGTGGTCCATTCGGCGCCGCTGCACAAGGGGCGTCGTTACTAGCGGGTAACGGTGCGATAACCCAGGAGATATGGTCTAGACCATAGTCGCTACACTGAGTAGTTGCGATGAGGGTGTGAAAATCACCCATCGGGTGATAGTTCCGGACAGAGTGTCGTCACTCTCTTACCCGAAGTAACAGCGGCCGCGCTTCATCAAGATTTGGTAAAGCGCGGCCGGTCCTGTACCGGGCTCGAAACGGCTTTCGAGGCACCGCCACCTTATGTGATCAGGTCAGAACAGCACTCGCGCGAGGGCCGCACGGGCGGCCGTCACCCGGGGGTCGTCGGCGCCGATCACCTCGAACAGCTCCAGCAGCCGCAGCCGTACGGTGTCGCGGTCCTCGCCCACGGTGCGGCGCACGGTGTCCACCAGGCGGCCGAAGGCATCCTCGACATGGCCGCCGACCAGGTCGAGATCGGCCACGGCGATCTGCGCCGCCACGTCACCCGGGGCGTCGGCCGCGGCCTTGCGGGCGGCCTGCGCGTCGGCGCCCTCCACCCGCTGCAGCAACTCGGCCTGCGCCAGGCCCAGCTTCGCCTCGGCGTTGGCCGGGTCGTCCGAGAGCACGTTGCGGTACGCCTGGATCGCGCCACCGAGGTCGCCCTGGTCCAGGGCGTCGTGTGCCGCCGAGAGCGCGATCTCCTGCGGGCTGGGCGGCCGCTCCTCGACGACCGGCACCTCGGCGCCCTCCTCGACCGGCACACCGGTGATGCCGAACCGCTGCTCGGCCACGGCGACCAGCTGGTCCAGCACCTCACGGATCTGGTCCTCGGGAGCGGCGCCCTGGAAGAGCGGCATGGCCTGGCCGGCCAGCACCGCGAACACCGCGGGAATGCCCTGCACGCCGAACTGCTGCACCAGCAGCTGGTTGGCGTAGACGTCGATCTTCGCGACGACGACCCGGCCCGCGTAGGAGCTGGCGAGCCGCTCCAGCGTCTCCTGCAACTGCACACTCGCGTCCGCGCGGTCGGTCCAGAAGTGGACGACGACCGGGACCTCGGTGGAACGCTGCAGTACATCGCTCTCGAAGGTGGCCTCGGTGACCTCGGTCACCAGGGCGGGGGCGGCGGGCGCTCCCCCGTGGCGGGCGGCTTCCGCGCGGGCCTGCTCGGCCTTCGCCTTGGCCTCTCCGGCCGCCTTCACCGCGGCGAGGTCGACCACGCCGCTCATGGACATGTTCCGTGGCTGCATGAGACCAATCCTCCCCCCTCGTCGCGGTTCCCGGGGAATCGCCCCCCGAAAGCGCCACTTCCGGCGCGGAACGATGACGCACCGCTCGGCGCGAGGTCCCCGTCCGCGCGCGGTGGCCGCCATCCTTTCGATACGACCCGTAGCGTAACTGTACGGTCGCATCCCACGCAACGGGGATAGGGTTCCCAGCCATGTGCGCGCGTGAAACAGGCAGAAGGACCGGACGTCCCCGCAGCGCGGAGGCCGACCGGGCGATCCTGGACGCCGCACGGCAGGCCCTGGTCGAGCTCGGCTGGGGCAAGCTCACCATGGGTGACGTCGCGGCCCGCGCGAGGGTCGCCAAGACCACCCTCTACCGGCGCTGGGCGAACAAGAACGAGCTGGTCGTGGACGCGGTCGCCGCGCTCTTCGACGAGCTGGAACTGCCCGACCGCGGCAGCCTGCGGGCCGATGTGGAGGGCGTCGTCCTGCAGTTCGCCGCCCTGCTGGAACAGCCCGCCACCCGGACCGCGCTCATGGCGGTGGTCGCCGAGGCCACCCACGACGAGGCCCTGCGGCAGCGGATCCGGGAGGCGATCGTCGACCGGCAGAAGCGCCTGGTCATCGAGGGCCGCCGGCGCGCGCAGGAACGCGGGGAGATCCCGCCGGACGACGGCGACCCCGCCCCTCAGGTCGACCTGATCTTCGACGTGATCGCGGGGGCCGTGGTGCACCGCGCCCTCGTCAGCTGCCAACCGGTGGACGCCGACTGGGCGGCCCGCTTCACCACGGTCCTGCTGGGGGGCCTCGCGGCGGCCCCGACGATCTAGCCGTCGCCCGGAGTTCGACCGGTCTTCCCCCACGGAAGCCTCAACACCCCTTGCCCGCATGGCATGTCATCGTCATGCTTACCGGCGGGTCATCTACTCGCATAGACAACCCGGCGGCCAGGCACGGCCGTTGCTCGGCGTTCCCTCGTTCCACCTTGTCAGCGCGTCCATTGATCGCTCGCCCCCAGGAGGATCGATCCACGTGAGACACCCTCACACCGGGCGCGGCGTCGTCGCCACCATGGCCACCGTCGCCGCCTCGCTGATCGCCCTGACGGCCGCCCAGAGCGCCACCGCGCTCCCGGCGACCGCCACCTCGCGCGCCCACACCCCGTCGTCCGCCGTCACCGTGGCGGAGGACCAGGCGGCACGCGCCATCGCCGGCTCCCTCGCCGACGCCTCGTGGCGCGCCCGTGTCCGCCACGCGGCACTCGCCTCGGACGAAGTGGCCGTCACCGAACTCGCCGGGCCGCAGCTGCGGTCCACGCTCGCCGACGCCGACCGGCGGATCGCCGCCGCCAAGGGCCTCGGCGCGGACGTCGGTTCCCTGCTGCGGCTGCGCCTCGGGGACGACTCGATGCGCGGTGCGCTGGCCTCCGGCGTCACCCCCTGGGTGGCCGCGGCCAGTTCGGACGAGGACGTCCGCACCGTCACCGCCTACGACAGCCGGGGCCGCGCCCACCGGCTCGACGCCCGTACCGCTCCCACCCACCCGGTGTACGTCGTCGACATCGACGGCTCCAAGGCGCTGGCCGCCGGCCTGGACGTGCTCCAGGGCGAGCTGGACCGGCAGGGCCTGACCTCCGCCGCCCCGCGGTCCGCGGCGAAGTCCTCCTCGGCCTCGGCGGCCGGGGCCGGCTTCTGGACCACGCGCATCACCCAGGTCCGGCTCTCCGACGACGAGGAGCCGTGGGTCAAGGGCGACGCCGAGATCTACACCCTCGTCACGGGCTTCGGCCAGGACGGCGTCGCGCGGGTCGACCCCGTCGACATGCCGTACCTGGACAACGACGGGACGACGTACAGCCCCAACCAGATCCTGGTCAACTGGTCGCTGTACAAGTACAACCTCGCCGACGCCGTGATGATGGAGGACGACGGCAGCACCAACTACCGCGACCTGGCCAAAGCCATCGCGGGGGTCCTGCTGACCATCGCCGACCAGGGCACCTACATCCCGCTGGTGAACGCGGTCCTGGACGCCATCCCGGACGACTGGTGGACCGACGACCCGGACTACGTCGACTCCTGGTACACGCTGGCGCAGAGCGACAACGGCACCCGCTACGGCGCCCGCGGCAACGGCTGGATGACCCTGCAGCCGTACTGGGTCGAGCAGTTCTGAGCGGTGTGCCCGCCGCTCCCGGGCTCCGGGGGCGGCGGGCACGGGAGCGGGGCCCGGCGGGAACAGCGCGTGTTCCCGCCGGGCCCGCGTCGTCCTTCGTCGCGTGCGGCGTGCCGTGTACCGCGTGCCGCCTCAGAAGCGGGCGGGCTCCGTGTAGCTGCCCCACTCGTCGCGCAGGGCGCCGCAGATCTCGCCGAGGGTGGCCTCGGCGCGCACCGCGTCCAGCATCGGTTCGATCATGTTGCTGCCGTCCCGGGCGGCGGTCAGCATCGCGTCCAGCGCCTTGCGGACGGCCGCGTCGTCGCGCTCGCCCTTGCGGCCGGCGAGCACGCGGACCTGCTCGCGCTCGACCTCGTGGCTGACCCGCAGGATCTCCAGGTCGCCCGTCACGGAACCGGTGTGGCAGTTGACTCCGACGACCTTCTTGTCGCCCTTCTCCAGGGCGCGCTGGTACTCGAAGGCGGCCTCGGCGATCTGCCCGGTGAAGTAGCCGTCCTCGATGCCGCGCAGGATGCCCGAGGTGATCGGCCCGACCGGGTGCCTGCCGTCCGGCACGGCGCGGGCGCCGAGCTCCCTGATCTTGTCGAAGATCTTCTCCGCGTCCGCCTCGATGCGGTCGGTCAGCGCCTCGACGTACCAGGCGCCGCCCAGCGGGTCGGCCACGTTGGCGACGCCGGTCTCCTCCATGAGCACCTGCTGCGTGCGCAGCGCGATCTCCGCCGCCTGGGCACTGGGCAGCGCCAGGGTCTCGTCCAGGGCGTTGGTGTGCAGCGAGTTGGTGCCGCCGAGGACCGCGGCCAGCGCCTCCACGGCGGTGCGGACCACGTTGTTGTACGGCTGCTGGGCGGTCAGCGAGACGCCGGCGGTCTGGGTGTGGAAGCGCAGCCACTGCGCCTTGTCGGTCTTCGCGCCGTACTCGTCGCGCATCCAGCGGGCCCAGATCCGGCGCGCGGCGCGGAACTTGGCGATCTCCTCGAAGAAGTCCAGGTGCGCGTCGAAGAAGAAGGACAGGCCCGGCGCGAAGGTGTCGACGTCCAGTCCGCGGGACAGGCCCAGCTCCACGTAGCCGAAGCCGTCGGCGAGGGTGTACGCGAGCTCCTGCGCGGCCGTCGAGCCGGCCTCGCGGATGTGGTAGCCGGAGACCGACAGCGGCTTGTACGCCGGGATGCCCGCCGCGCAGTGCTCCATCAGGTCGCCGATCAGGCGCAGGTGCGGCTCGGGGGCGAAGAGCCACTCCTTCTGGGCGATGTACTCCTTGAAGATGTCGGTCTGCAGGGTGCCGTTGAGCACCGCGGGGTCGACGCCCTGGCGTTCGGCGGCCACCAGGTACATGCAGAAGACCGGCACCGCGGGGCCGGAGATCGTCATGGAGGTGGTGACGTCGCCGAGCGGGATGTCCTTGAAGAGGACCTCCATGTCGGCGGCCGAGTCGATGGCGACGCCGCAGTGGCCGACCTCGCCCAGCGAGCGGGGGTCGTCGGAGTCGCGGCCCATGAGGGTCGGCATGTCGAAGGCGACCGACAGGCCGCCGCCGCCCGCCTCGAGGATCATCTTGTAGCGCTCGTTGGTCTGCTCGGCGTTGCCGAAGCCGGCGAACTGGCGGATCGTCCACGTACGGCCCCGGTAGCCGGTCGGGTGCAGTCCGCGGGTGAAGGGGTACTCGCCGGGCCAGCCGATCCGCTCGAAGCCGGGTACGTCGGCGCCCGCGGGCGGGCCGTACACGGGCTCGACCGGGTCGCCGGAGAGCGTGCTGAAGTCGGCCTCGCGCTTGCGCGCGGCGTCGTAGCGCGCCTGCCAGCGGCTGCGCCCCTCCTCGATGGCTGCAGCGTCCATGCCGTGTCTCCGCCTCTCTCGCCTACCGGGCCGGTCCCCGTACCACGAGGATGACCCCTACAAGGCGAAAATACTAGGACGTCCTAGTACCTGTCGACGGCGGATCCCCCCGTCCACCGAGGGAGGGGAGGAAACCGCAGGTCAGGAAGGTGTCAGACCTTGACGGGTTCACCCGCGGGGGCCACCAGCGGGGCGACCTCGCGGCTCACCTTGCGCTCGACGAAGAACGCGGCGGTGGGAATCGTCCCGGCCAGCAGCACCCAGGCCAGCTTGCCGAGCGGCCACTTCGCCTTGGAGCCCAGGTCGAAGGCGAAGACCAGGTACAGGACGTACAACCAGCCGTGGGCGATGCTGACGACCTTGGTGAAGCCCGCGGCGCCGTCGACCTCCAGCACGTACTTGGCGATCACGCCGATGGTCAGCAGCACCAGCAGCACACCCGTCACGTAGGCGAGCGTGCGGTACCGGGTCAGAACACTCTGCTTCATGCGGACGAGCGTAACCGGTGCGATGCCGGCGCCTCCCCCGGCCCCGGCCGTGGCACGCGTCACGCCTCGAAGTCCCCAGCGGCTATCCGCAGTGGGCGCAGCAGGTCGAAGATCTCGGCGCACTCCTCGTCGTCGTACGCGCCGAGCCCGAACTTCATCCCCATGAGGTCCTCGGTGGCGGCCTCGCACACCTCGCGGCCCTTGGCGGTGATGGAGGCGAGCGTGCCGCGGCCGTCGTTCGGGTTGGGCCGCTTCGCGACGAAACCGGCGGCGACCAGGCGGTCGACGGTGTTGGTGACCGAGGTGGGGTGCACCATGAGCCGTTCGCCGATCTTGGACATCGTCAGCTCGCCCTCCTTGCTGAAGGCCAGCAGCACCAGGGCCTCGTAGCGGGCGAAGGTCAGCCCGTAGGGCTTGACGACGGAGTCGACCTGGGAGAGCAGGATCTGCTGGGCCCGCATGATCGACGTGATCGCGACCATCGAGGGCACGCGCCCCCAGCGCCGGGTCCAGATCTCGTCGGCACGGGCGATGGGGTCGAAGGGCAGGCTCAGCGGCTTGGGCACAGGCCCGAGCCTACCCGTCGGTCACATGCTGGGCAGCGGCGTCTCGCGGGGCGGGACGGCGCCGTCCACCGGCGCCGTGATGCGGGTGATCGTACGCCGGGTTCCCGTCACACGTATTACCGCGGTGTTTCGGCCACGCCGGACCCGGATCGTGACCGGAAAGCCGCCCTCCCCGGGGAGGGTTTCCCCTACTCCTCGGACGGAGTTGTCACCCTTTGGGCCGGGAGATGGCCGCATGGGCGGGGGCCGCCGTCGTGCGAACCGGCCAAGACATGAAATGCACCTGTCATCAACCCGCCGTTCGGTGCGAGGCTCTTTGGCGCGCGGAACACCGCGCTACCCCCACACCGCCCCGGTCCCCCACACGACCGGGGTCCTCGCCCGTCGCCCCCACGCGACGGGACCCAAGGAGTCACATTGCGCAAGAAGCTGGCAATCGGCACCCTCGCCGCCGCCTCGGCGCTCCTCGCCGGCGGTCTCCAGTCCTTCACCGCGACCGCCCAGAGCGCCCCCACCGCCCAGGGCATCGCCGCCTCCCACGCGCAGGCCCTCTCCGACGCCCGCGGCCAGGCCGCCGGCCTCGCCGGGAGCCTCGGCCTGGGCGACCGCGGGCAACTGACCGTCAGGGACGCCGTCGTCGACCCGGACGGCACCCGTCACCTGCGCTACGACCGCACCTACGCCGGCCTGGAGGTGCTCGGCGGCGACCTGGTGGTGCACCAGGACGCGAACGGCGCCACCCGGTCCGTCTCGCGCGCGGTCACCACGAGAATCGCCCCCGCCACGCTCACGCCCTCCGTCACGGCCGCCGCCGCCCGGGAGAAGGCCACGTCCACGGTCAAGGGCCTGCTGAAGACCCCCCTCGTCAAGGGCGAGGAGCCGCTGAAGGCGGTGGGCGAGGCCGCGGCCCCGCAGGAGGTCGTCTGGGCCGTCAGCGGCACGCCGCGCCTGGCCTACCGGACCGTGGTCCACGGCACGCAGGCCGACGGCACCCCGAGCGCGCTCAACGTGATCACCGACGCCGCCACCGGCGCCGTGATCCAGCGCTACGAGGGCATCCAGACCGGCAGCGGCACCGGCGTCCACGTCGGCTCGGTCCCGCTGACCACCACGAAGTCCGGCAGCACCTACACGCTCAAGGACGCGAGCCGCGGCGGCATCTACACCACGGACCTGAACAACCGCACCAGCGGCACCGGGACCACCTTCTCCGACACCGACGACGTCTGGGGCAACGGCTCCGCCACCAACCGCCAGTCGGCCGGCGTGGACGCCCAGTTCGGCGCGGCGGCGACCTGGGACTTCTACAAGAACACCTTCAGCCGCTCCGGCATCCGCAACGACGGCAAGGGCTCCCTGTCGCGCGCCCACTACGGCAGCAACTACGTCAACGCCTTCTGGGACGACAGTTGCTTCTGCATGACCTACGGCGACGGCTCGGGCAACACGCACCCGCTGACCGCCCTCGACGTCGCGGGCCACGAGATATCCCACGGCGTCACCAGTGCCACGGCCGGACTGACCTACGCCGGGGAGTCCGGCGGCCTCAACGAGGCCACCTCCGACATCTTCGGCACCATGGTGGAGTTCTACGAGAACCTGCGCTCGGACACGCCCGACTACCTCATCGGCGAGAAGATCGACATCAACGGTGACGGCAGCCCGCTGCGGTACATGGACAAGCCGTCCAAGGACGGCGCCTCCGCCGACTACTGGTCGTCCTCGGTGAAGAACCTCGACGTCCACTACTCCTCGGGCGTCGCCAACCACTTCTTCTACCTGCTCTCCGAGGGCAGCGGCGCCAAGACCATCAACGGCGTCAGCTACAACAGCCCGACGAAGAACGGCTCCACCGTCACCGGCATCGGCCGCGCCAAGGCCGCGGCGATCTGGTACCGCGCGCTGACGGTGTACTTCACCTCGTCCACCAACTACGCCAAGGCCCGCACCGCGACCCTCAGCGCGGCCAAGGACCTGTACGGCAGCGGCTCCGCCGAGTACAACGCGGTCGCCGCCGCATGGACCGGGGTCAACGTCAGCTGACCCAGGACCGGTTGACCCGACCGGCACCCCCATCACTCGTGGTGCCGCGGACCGCCCCATACGGTCCGCGGCACCACGAGCACGCGTTCACCCCCGGCCCCTCACTTCCCGCCGGCGGCGGTCCCCCGCACCCGCGCCAGCACCACCAGCACGCACACCGAACCCACCCCCGCCGCCGACGCCGTCACCACGTGCGGCCGCACGAACTCCGCCGACGCACCCGCCACCGCCATCCCCAGACCCTGGATCGTCATCAGCCCCGCCGACTGCAACGTCATCGCCCGCCCCCGCAACGCCTCCGGCACCGCCGCCACGAACCACTGGTCGAGCCCGAGGGTGTACGCGGCCGTCAGGCCCGTGGTGAACATCGCGGCGACGGCCAGCGGCAGGGAGGGGCGGAAGGCGAAGAGGGCGTACGGCAGGAGGGAGCACGCGGCAAGGGGGACGGTGATGCGGGCGCGGGCCGCCGGGCGCAGGAAGGCGCCCGCGAGGAGCTCGCCGAGGACGGTGCCGACGGGCATCGCCGCCATGAAGAGGCCGAGACCCGGCGTGCCGGCGCCGATGGAGTCGGTGTACGGGGCGGCCAGCGCCTCGGGGAACACCACGAAGAACGGCTGCACCCAGCAGAGCAGCAGCAGCGCCCGCACCCGGGGGTCCCGCATCAGGCGGCCGCTGCCGCCGGCGGAGCGCGCCGCGTCGACGCCGCGTGCCGGGCGCCGCGCCGTACCGAGGCGCAGCAGCAGGGCAGAGCCCAGGAAGGCCGCCACGGTGATCGCCAGCGCGGCCCGGGGCGGGAGGACGACCAGCAGGAACCCGCCGATGCCGAAGCCCACGATCTGCGCGCCCTGGGCCACCATGCGGATCAGGGACCGGCCCAGCACGAAGGTGTCGCCGGGCAGGATGTCGGCCAGGCTCGCGGCCCGAGTACCGGTGAACACCGGGGCGATCATCGCCATCACGCACCGCAGCCCCAGCAGGACGGCGATCGGCGTTCCGGGCAGCACCATCCCGGCGGCGCACACCGCGCACAGCAGGTCGCAGACGACGAGCACCCGGCGCGGCGGGAAGCGGTCGGCGATCCCGGCCAGCAGGGTGCCGCTCAGCGCGTACGGCACGAAACCGAGCGCGAAGGTGAGCGCGGTCAGCAGCGGGGAGCCGGTGAGCCGGAACACCAGCACGGACAGCGCGATCTCGGCGACCACGGTGCCCTGGAGCGACAGCACGTGTGCCGCGAAGACGGCCCGGAACTCCCGTACGGCGAAGACCGCGCGGTAGCCGCGCCCGGCGGCCTGCCCGGCCGCGGTGGTGTCGGTGTTCAGCGTCATGGGCGCAGCCTGGCGGGCGGAGGGGTCACGCCGTAGTGTTTCGGCTCCAGCCGAAAGTCAGGGGTGCAGCCGGGGGCACGGGCCGTTCCCGAGGAGCAGGAGGTGTGCCGTGCCGTTCCGCATGCGCTTCGGACCGGACGACCTGCTGCGCTGCCGGTTCGCGATCTCCCCGCTGTGGGAGACGGAGGGCGCGGTGCGCACCCTCAAGGAGCCCGGGCTGCAGGCGTACCACCTGCCCTGGCTCCGGCAGACCCGTGAGGCGGCGCGGACGCTGGACCTCACCCCGCTGTGGCTGCTGATGCCCCGCCGCGGCCACAGCCCGGACTTCCTCTGCCCGCCCCCGCAGGGCCCCTCGGCGGCCATCGAGGACGAGCTCGCCCGGGTGCGGGCCACCGACCCGGAGGTCGCCCGGCAGGACCTGGCCCGTTCACTGGCGGACACCCAGGGCGCCGCCGACACCCCGCAGGGCCGGGCGATGCTGGCCGACCCCGCACGCGCGGTGCGGGAGCTGGCGGAGTTGTACGAGCGGGCCTGGGAGGCGCTGATCGCCCCGTACTGGCCCCGGCTGCGCGCGGTGCTGGAGGCGGACATCGCCTTCCGTGCGCGCCGACTCGCGGACGGCGGGCTGACCGGGCTCTTCGCCGACCTGCACCCGTCGCTCAGCTGGGCCGACGGCACCCTCACACTGCACAAGCCCACCGAGCACGACCGGGACCTGGGCGGTGACGGACTGGTCCTGGCACCCAGCGTCTTCGTGTGGCCGGACCTCGCGGCGGGCTTCGACCCGCCCTGGCAGGGCACCGTCGTCTACCCGGCGCGCGGCATCGGCGGGCTGTGGCAGGCGCCGCAGGCCGCCTCGGAGGCCCTGGTGCGGCTCATCGGGGCCAACCGCGCCGCCATCCTCGGCGGTCTGGGCGAACCGGCCACGACGACCGCGCTCGCCCACCGGCACGGCCTCGCCCTGTCGTCGGTGTCGGCGCACCTGGCGGTCCTGCGGGAGGCGGGCCTGCTCACCTCGCGCCGCTACGGGCACCAGGTGCTGTACGAGCGGACCCCGCTGGGCAGCGCGCTCGTCGGCGACTGACCGGCGCCGCCGGCCACGGCGGTTGTGGGGGGGTGTGGGGGGTGTGGCGGGTCGTTCGGGTGTCGCGCCGTTTCGCGCCCTTCGGGCGCACAGCGCCGGCTGCGGAGGGGAGGGTGGGGGGCCGGGGCTTGTCTGCGGTGTGCGGGCGGGTGGGTGGCCGGGGTTCGGGCGCCGGAGCGGGTTGCGTGTCCTATGGCGGAGGTCTCGTTGCCGTCCGCGGGTATAGATGGCCGCTTCCACGCCTACTGCTGGTGCTGGGCGCGCCCGCCGTAACCCGCGACTGCGCGTGCATCGGGGTGCTGCCGAGCGATCGGAACGACATCGGGCTCTGTTTCGACGGTATGGACGTCGAAACAGAGCCCGATCTTTGAGCCGGGTGAGATCGGGCTCGCTTTCAGCGGTATAGCCGTCGGAAGAGGGCCCGATGTCGGATCGGGGAAGCACCCGCAGACGCCGGTTACGGCGGGCGCGCCACCCACGAACGGTGGGCGTGGTCACCGGCCATCTGCACCGGCGGACGGCAACGAGACCCGAGCCGGACGAACAACCAGCCCCGCTCCGGCGCCTGAACCCCAGCCGACCACCGGGCCGCAGACTGCCGACCGGCCCCGGACCGCCACCCTCCCACCCGCAGCCCGCGTCTTTTCGCCCGAAGGGCGGGGGAGGCCTACTGCGCGAGGTACCGCTCGACGGTCTCCACCTTGGAGGTGAGCCCGTCCGTGACGCCGGGCCGGATGTCGGCCTTGAGGACGACGGAGACGCGCGGCGCCCGGGCCTCGACGGCGGCCACGGCGCGCTTGACGACGTCCATGACCTCGTCCCACTCGCCTTCGATGGAGGTGAACATCGCGTCGGTGCGGTGGGGCAGGCCCGACTCGCGGACCACGCGGACCGCGTCGGCCACGTACGCGCCGACGTCCTCGCCGACGCCGAGCGGGGTGACGGAGAAAGCGACGATCATGCCTCGACCACGCCTTCCTTGAGCTCCTTGCGCGCGCGGGCGGCGATGACGCTGTCCTCGGCCTCGCGGCGCAGCCTGCGCTCGGCGAAGAAGCCGCCGGTGGGCAGGACGGAGAGCACGAAGTACAGCGCGGCGCGGCCGAGCGGCCACTTGGCGCGGTTCCAGGCGTCCAGCCAGAACAGGACGTACAGGATGAAGAGGAGGCCGTGGACCATCCCCATCACGGGGACCGCGTCGAAGTCGGTCGTGCGCTTGAGCACCGAGCAGATCAGCAGGAGCAGGAACGACACCGCCTCTGGGGCGGAGACCAGGCGGAGCCGGTTCAGGGCGGAGGCGGTCTTGGTGTCCACGGGACCTCACTATCGGGACAGGGACTGCGGCGGGCTTCGGCACTGCGACCGAGACGCTTGTGAACGTGATCACAAGTGGTCCACCCATTATCACCCGGCCCTCCGGCCGCCCCGCCCCCGGGGCCCCCGGGGGAACAGGTGAACCATCGGCGCGCCGGACGCGTCCCCCTCCTCGACGGACGACGAACCGCCCTCTCGAGGAAGAAGCGGGATGAAACTGGACTGGGACCGCCGCCACTGCGCCCGGCGCGGGCACATCACGTACGCGCCGGACGAGGCGCACCTGCGGGAGCGGCTGCGTGCCGACACCGCGCTGGGCGAGGTCTGGCGCTGCCTGCGCTGCGGCGACTTCGCGCTGGGCGCGCCGCACGGCTCGGGACCGGCCGACCGGACGCCGGAGGTGCCGCGCGGCCGGGCGCTGCGCGACCTGTTCATCCTGCGCTTCCTGGCAGTCGAGCGGCTGCTGCGCGGGGTGTTCATCGTCGTCGCGGCCTGGACGGTGTGGCGGTTCAGCAACTCGCAGGACTCGGTGCGCCGGTTCTTCGAGGAGTACCTCACCGTCTTCCGCCCGGTCTTCGGCCACTTCCACTACGACCTCGACCACTCCCCCGTCGTGGACACCATCCGCCGCACCTTCGAGTACCGGCACTCGACGCTGCTGATCGTGGCGGGCGCGCTGCTCGCGTACGCGGTGATCGAGATCGTCGAGGCCGTCGGGCTGTGGGCGGCCAAGCGGTGGGCGGAGTACCTGACGGTGGTCGCGACGGCGGCCTTCCTGCCGCTGGAGGTCTGGGAGCTCACCGAGAAGGTGAGCTACCTCAAGATCGGCACACTCGTCCTCAACCTCCTCGCCGTCCTCTACATCCTGCTGGCGAAGCGGCTGTTCGGGCTGCGCGGCGGCCACGCGGCCTTCGAGGCCGAGCGCCGCGGCGCCTCGCTGCTGGAGGTCGAGGCGGCGGCGGGGGCGCCGCACGGAACCGGTGGAAACCAAGTGACGAGGACCCTGGTGACGGGTTCCTCCCGGACGGATACGGTCTGACCCGTGGCTCAGTTTCGATTGCAGGGCAGCAAGGTGCTCGCCGTGGACATGGCCGGCGACGCCGTGAAGGCGAAGAACGGCTCGATGGTCGCGTACGACGGCCAGATGAGCTTCAAGAAGATGTCCGGGGGCGGCGAGGGTCTGCGCGGCATGGTGACCCGCCGGCTGACCGGCGAGTCGATGGAGGTCATGGAGGTGCGCGGGCAGGGCACCTGCTTCTTCGCCGACCGCGCGAGCGAGATCAACCTCGTACGGCTGAACGGCGAGAAGCTCTACGTCGAGGCCAGCAACCTGCTGGCCGCCGAGGCGACGCTGCGCACCGGCACCACCTTCACGGGGCTGCGCGGCGCCTCGCAGGGCAACGGCCTGTTCACCACCACGGTGGAGGGCATGGGCCAGGCGGCGATCACCTCTGACGGCCCGGCGGTGGTGCTCCGCGTCGCCCCCGGGATGCCGCTCCAGGTGGACCCGGGCGCCTACGTGGCGCACACCGGCAACCTCCAGCAGCACTTCCAGGCCGGCATCAGCTGGCGGACGATGATCGGCGAGTCGGGCGGCGAGTCCTTCCAGATCCGCTTCGAGGGCGACGGCCTGGTCTACGTGCAGCCGAGCGAGCGCAACACCATCGGGGGGCAGGTCTGATGCCGTTCACCCGCATCAACTCGAAGATGGTCGAGGCCCAGGTGCTGCCGGGACAACGGCTGTTCAGCCAGCGCGGCGCGATGCTGGCCTACCGGGGCAACGTCACCTTCACGCCGAACGTGCAGGGCGGCCAGGGCGGCATCGGCTCGATGATCGGCCGCCGGCTCGCCAACGAGGCGACCCCGCTGATGACCGTCGAGGGCCACGGCTCGGTGATGTTCGGGCACGGCGGCCACCACGTCCACTGCGTGGACCTGACCGGAGACACCCTGTACGTCGAGGCGGACCGGCTGCTGGCCTTCGACGGCTCGCTGCGGCAGGGCACGATGTTCATGGGGTCCCAGGGCGGCGTGATGGGCGTCATCCGCGGCCAGGTCACCGGACAGGGGCTGTTCACGACGACCCTGCAGGGGCAGGGCGCGGTCGCGGTGATGGCGCACGGCGGCGTCATCGAGCTGCCGATCACCCCGCAGCGCCCGGTGCACGTCGACCCCCAGGCGTACGTCGCCCACCGCGGTGACGTACGCAACAAGCTGTCCACCGCGCTCGGCTGGCGCGACATGGTGGGCCGCGGCTCCGGCGAGGCGTTCCAGCTGGAGCTGTCGGGGCACGGCACGGTCTACGTACAGGCGAGCGAGGAGAAGCTGTGACCCCCAACGGACCGGTCGTCCACGACCCCTACACGCTGCCGGTCGACGACAACGTCAACCCGTACGCCTTCAGCGTCGACCTGAAGGGCCAGTGGTTCCTGCAGAAGGGGAAGATGATCGCCTACTACGGGCAGATCAGCTTCCACGGCATCGGCCACGGCGCCCTCGACGGGCTGATCCGCGCCAACTTCCACTCCCCGCTGCACGCCGCGGACTGGGTGGTCGCCGAGGGCCAGGGCAAGATGATCCTCGCCGACCGCGCCTTCGACGTGAACTCCTACGACCTGGAGGACGGCAACCTCACCATCCGGTCGGGGAACCTGCTGGCCTTCCAGCCGGGGCTGGCGCTCAAGCAGTCGATCATCCCGGGCTTCCTGACCCTGATCGGCACCGGGAAGTTCGTGGCGGCCTCCAACGGCGCGGTGCACTTCGTCGAGCCGCCGGTGCGCGTCGACCCGCAGGCACTGGTGGGCTGGGCGGACTGCCCGTCCCCCTGCCACCACTACGACCACGGGTACATGCGGGGCGTCCTGGCCGGGCTGCGGGCGCTGACCGGCGTCGGCGGCACCTCGGGCGAGGAGCACCAGTTCGAGTTCGTCGGCGCGGGGCAGGTGCTGCTCCAGTCCAGCGAGGTCCTCATGCCCGAACAGGCCACCGGCGCGGTGCCGCACGAGGCCGGCGTCCCGGGCGGCGGGGCGGGCGCCCCGGGCATGCCGCAGGGCGTGCCGAGGCTCCCGGGTCAGCTCGGGGACCTGCAGCGCCGCTTCGGTCTGTGACCCTACCGACACGTATCGGGACCCCGAATAATCCGGATTTCAACTTTCTGGGTATAATTCCAGCATGGAGACAGAGACCGGCACCCTTTGGCTGACCGCCGACGAGCAGCGCACCTGGCGCATCCACCTGGAGGTCAGCAAGTTGCTGACGCACCAGCTCGAACGGGACCTGCAGCCGTACGGTCTGACCTACAACGACTACGAGATCCTGGTGAACCTCTCGGAGTCGCCCGAGCGCCGCATGCGGATGAGCGACCTGGCCCGCGCCACCCTGCAGTCCAAGAGCCGGCTGTCCCACCAGATCAGCCGCATGGAGACCGCGGGCCTGGTCCGCCGCGAGAACTGCGAGTCCGACCGGCGCGGGCTGTACGCCGTCCTTACCGAGGACGGCTGGGAGACCATGCGCAAGGTCGCCCCGCACCACGTCGGAGCCGTACGGGAGCACTTCATCGACCTGCTCCCCGCCGAGGACCTGGCGGCCCTGCGCAGGGCCCTCGACCCGGTCGCGGACCATCTGCGCTCGGTGCGCGGCAGGGCCTGACGCCGTCCGCCGGCCCGCGCCCGCCGGCGCGGGCCTCAGGCCTGCTCGGTGAGGCCCGCGACGAGCTCGTCGGCGGCGGCGTACGGGTCCAGGCCGCCGGCGACGATGCGTTCGGCGAGCGCGCCGAGGCGGCGGTCGCCGTGCAGGTCGCCGATGCGCTCGCGCAGGGTGGTGACGGCGATGTGCTCGACCTCCAGGGCCGCGCGGCGCAGCCGGCGCTCCGCGAGCACGCCGTGCTCCTCCATCCAGGCGCGGTGCTTCTCCAGCGCCTCGACCACCTCGTCGACGCCCTCGCCGCGTGCGGCGACCGTCTTGACGATCGGGGGGCGCCAGTCGCCCGGCAGGCGGGACTCGCCCAGGCCCAGCATGTGGTTGAGCTCGCGGGCGGTCGCGTCGGCGCCGTCCCGGTCGGCCTTGTTGACGACGTACACGTCGCCGATCTCCAGGATGCCCGCCTTCGCCGCCTGGATGCCGTCGCCCATGCCCGGGGCCAGCAGCACCACGGAGGTGTCGGCCTGGGCGGCGATCTCCACCTCGGACTGGCCGACGCCGACGGTCTCCACCAGCACCACGTCGCAGCCGGCCGCGTCGAGCACCCGGATGGCCTGCGGCGCGGCCCAGGCCAGACCGCCCAGGTGGCCGCGGGTGGCCATGGAGCGGATGTAGACACCGGGGTCGGAGGCGTGGTCGCTCATCCGGACCCGGTCACCGAGCAGCGCGCCCCCGCTGAACGGCGAGGAGGGGTCCACGGCCAGTACGCCGACCCGCTTGCCGGCCCGCCGGTACGCCGCGACCAGCGCGGACGTCGACGTCGACTTGCCGACCCCCGGCGAGCCGGTCAGGCCGACCACGTACGCGCCGCCGGTCAGCGGCGCGAGCGCGGCCATCACCTCCCGGAGCTGCGGGGACGCCCCCTCCACCAGTGAGATCAGCCGGGCGACCGCCCGCGGGCGGCCCTGCCGCGCCTGCTCCACCAGGGTGGGGACGTCCATGGCTCCTCATTCCTCGGGCTCGGCTCGCCTCCGGTTCGCTCAGCCGGTGTCGACGGTCGACCGTGCTCGCCTGCTCGTTCCTCGCAGGCTCCGCGCGCTCTCCCTTTCGACACCGGCCGCTCCCCTTCGGCTCACTCGCCATTCGTTCCGTTGCTTGTCGGTGTGCGGCTACTTGCCCGGCACGCGGATGATCAGGGCGTCGCCCTGGCCGCCGCCGCCGCACAGGGCCGCCGCGCCCACGCCGCCGCCGCGGCGCTTGAGCTCCAGGGCCAGGTGCAGGACGATGCGGGCGCCGGACATGCCGATCGGGTGACCGAGGGCGATGGCACCGCCGTTGACGTTCACCTTTTCAGGTGTCACGCCCAGGTCCTTCATGGACTGCACGGAGACCGCGGCGAAGGCCTCGTTGATCTCGATGAGGTCCAGGTCGCCCACGGACAGCCCGTCCTTCTTCAGGGCGTGCGCGATGGCGTTGGAGGGCTGCGACTGCAGCGAGTTGTCCGGGCCGGCCACGTTGCCGTGGGCGCCGATCTCGGCGATCCACTCCAGGCCCAGTTCCTCGGCCTTCTCCTTGCTCATCACGACCACCGCGGCGGCGCCGTCGGAGATCTGCGAGGAGGTGCCCGCGGTGATCGTGCCGTCCCTGCTGAAGGCGGGGCGCAGCTTCGCCAGCGACTCGACCGTGGTCTCGGCGCGGATGCCCTCGTCCTTGGCGAAGACCACCGGCTCGCCCTTGCGCTGCGGGATCTCCACCGGGGTGATCTCCGCCTCGAACAGGCCGTTCTTCTGCGCGGCGGCGGCCCGCTGGTGGGAGAGCGCGGCGATCTCGTCCTGCTCGGCGCGGCCGATGCCCAGGCGCGTGTTGTGCTTCTCGGTCGACTCGCCCATCGCGATGTCCTCGAAGGCGTCGGTGAGGCCGTCGTGCGCCATGGCGTCCAGCATCTGGACGGCACCGTACTTGAAGCCCTCGCGGGACTTCGGGAGCAGGTGCGGGGCGTTGGTCATCGACTCCTGGCCGCCGGCCACGACGACGTCGAACTCACCCGCCCGGATCAACTGGTCGGCCAGCGCGATGGCGTCCAGGCCGGACAGGCAGACCTTGTTGATCGTCAGCGCCGGGACGCTCATCGGGATGCCGGCCTTGACCGCGGCCTGGCGGGCGGGGATCTGCCCGGCACCCGCCTGGAGCACCTGGCCCATGATCACGTACTGCACCTGGTCGCCGCCGATGCCGGCCCGGTCCAGCGCGGCCTTGATGGCGACGGCACCGAGTTCGGCGCCGGAGAAGGTGCGCAGCGAGCCGAGCAGCCGGCCCATGGGGGTGCGCGCACCCGCGACGATCACGGACGTTCGTGCCTGGCTGGTCATGACGCGGCCCCTTTGCACGGAGGGAATGTTAACGATGGTTTTCGAGGGTGCTGTCAATGTACTGAGGGGTACGGCCGGCGGTCACCCGGCAGACGGTGTGATCGCGCGCACGTTGCGTGACCATGCCGTCCGGCGGTCCACTGGAGTCATGCTGACGCGAATCGACCACATCGGCATCGCCTGCTTCGACCTCGACAAGACCGTCGAGTTCTACCGTGCCACCTACGGCTTCGAGGTGTTCCACACCGAGGTGAACGAGGAACAGGGCGTGCGCGAGGCGATGCTCAAGATCAACGAGACCTCCGACGGCGGGGCCTCCTACCTCCAGCTCCTGGAACCCACCCGTGAGGACTCCACGGTGGCCAAGTGGCTGGCCAAGAACGGGGAGGGGGTGCACCACATCGCCTTCGGCACCGAGGACGTCGACGCGGACGCGGCCGCCGTCCGCGACAAGGGCGTGCGGGTGCTCTACGACAGCCCGCGCAAGGGTTCCATGGGGTCGCGGATCACCTTCCTGCACCCCAAGGACTGCCACGGTGTGCTGACCGAGCTCGTCACCTCGGCCAAGGACCACTGACCGGAGACGACTCGCCCCGGTAGAGTGGCCTGGCGACCCCGGGGTGGGCTGGGGTACCTGCCCGCGCCTCGGCGTGGGATCGGACACAATTCTCCGTAAGGCTCCGCGGTGAACGGGGCCCCGGGGAATCTCACTCGGTTGGCGGGTGGGTACACCAGGAGACGGATGGGACCGCGGAGTGCGGGGCTACGACCGCTACGAGGTTGAGGACGACCACCTCTCGCAGTTCGAGGCCGAGATGGAGCGGCTTCGTAAGGAGCGGGACAAGGTCGTCCAGCATGCCGAAGACCTCGGCTACCAGGTCGAGGTGCTGCGCGCCAAGCTGCACGAGGCGCGCCGTAACCTCGCGACTCGCCCTGCCTACGACAACCTCGGCCATCAGGCCGACCAGTTGCTGCGCAACGCGCAGATCCAGGCCGACCAGCTGCGTGCCGACGCCGAGCGGGAGCTGCGCGAGGCCCGTGCGGCCACCCAGCGGCTCCTCCAGGAGCAGGCGGAGCACCAGGCGCGCGTCGAGGCCGAGTGGCACGCCGAGGCCGTCGCCCGGCGCCGCCGGCTGGACGAGGAGCTGGCCGAGCGCCGCACCAACGTCGAGAGCCACGTCAACGAGAACGTGGCCTGGGCCGAGCAGTTGCGGGCCCGCGCCGAGTCGCAGGCCCGCCGGCTCATGGAGGAGACCCGCACCGAGTCGGAGGCCGCGCTGGCCGCCGCCCGCACCGAGGCGCAGCGGATCGCCGAGGGCGCGCGCGACCGGCTGGAGGCCGACTCCATTGCCGCCCGCGCCGAGGCCGAGCAACTGCTGCGCCGGGCCCGGGCGGACGCCGAGCGGCTGCTGAACGCCGCGGCCAGCCAGGCCCAGGAGGCCACCACCCAGGCCGAGCAGCTGCGTGCCTCCACGCAGAGCGACGCGGACAACGCCCGCACCCAGGCCGGCGAGCTGTCCCGTTCCGCCGAGGAGAAGCTGCGCGAGGCCGAGGACAAGCTGCGCGAGGCGCAGAGCGAGGCCGACCGGCTCCGCGAGGAGGCCTCGGCCAACGCCGCCAAGCGGCTGGCCACGGTCGACGCCGACAACGAGCAGCGCACCCGTACGGCCAGGGCCGAGGTGGCCCGGCTGGTCGCCGAGGCGACCAAGGAGGCGGAGACCGCCAAGGCCGAGGCCGAGCAGATCCTCGCCGACGCCAACACCGAGGCCGAGCGGCTGCGCAGCCAGGCGCAGGAGACCGCCAAGTCCGAGGCGGCCGAGGACGCGGCGGCGGCGTTGGCCAAGGCGGCCCGCACCGCCGAGGAGGTCCTCAACAAGGCCACCGAGGACGCCCGGGCCACCACCCGCGCGGCGAGCGAGGAGGCCGAGCGCATCCGCCGCGAGGCGGAGACCGAGGCGGACCGGCTGCGCGGCCAGGCCGAGGAATCGGCCGAGGAGCTGCTCGGCACCGCCAAGGACGACACCAAGGAGTACCGCGCCAAGACGGTCGAGCTGCAGGAGGAGGCCCGCAGGCTGCGGGGCGAGGCCGAGCAGCTGCGCGCCGAGGCGGTCGCCGAGGGCGAGCGCATCCGCGGCGAGGCACGGCGCGAGGCGGTCCAGCAGATCGAGGAGGCGGCCCGGTCCGCCGAGGAGCTGCTGACCAAGGCGAAGGCCGACGCCGCGGAGCACCGGCAGAAGGCCACCACCGACTCCGAGAAGGTTCGCACCGAGGCGATCGAGCGCGCCGCGGGGCTGCGCAAGCAGGCCGACGAGCTGCTGGAGCGGGCCCGCGGCGAGGCCGAGCAGGTCCGTGCCGAGGCCGAGCAGCAGGCGGAGCAGGTCAAGGAGGACGCCGAGGGCGCCGGGCTGCTGCTGCGCGAGGAGGCCGAGCGGGCCGCCCAGCGGCTGCGCGACGATGCCGAGGCGGATCTGGTCCGGCTGCGCGAGGAGGCCGAGCGCCGCATCGACGCGGCCGAGGAGGCGCTGCGCGAGGCCCGCACCGAGGCGGAGCGGCTGCGCCGCGAGACCGCCGAGGAGGCGGCCACGCTGCGTACCGAGGTCGCCGAGCGGGTCCGCGGGCTGCAGGAGCAGGCCGAGCAGGAGACCACGCGGCTGCGCGACGAGGCCGCCGCCGACGCGTCGCGGACCCGGGCCGAGGCCGAGCAGCTCGCCGTACGCCTGCGGGGCGACGCCGCGGCCGAGGCCGAGCAGCTGCGCACCGAGGCGCAGGAGACCGCCGACCGGCTCCGGGCCGAGGCCCAGGAGACCGCGGGACGGCTGCGGGCCGAGGCGGCCGAGGCGCTGTCCGCCGCCCAGGAGGAGGCCACGCGGCGACGCCGGGAGGCCGAGGAGCTGCTGGGCGCGGCCCGCGGCGAGGCGGAGCAGGAGCGCGCGCAGGCCGGCCGCGAGGTCGAGGAGCTGCTGGCGGCCGCCCGCAAGCGGGTGGAGGAGGCCGGCGCCGAGGCTGAGCGGCTGGTCGCCGAGGCCGAGCGGCACGCGGCCGAGCTGGTCGGCGCGGCCGAGCAGACCGCCCAGCAGGTGCGGGACTCGGTCAACGGGATGCACGAGCAGGCCGAGGAGGAGATCACCGGGCTGCGCTCGGCGGCCGAGCACGCCGCGGAGCGGCTGCGGTCCGAGGCCCAGGACGCCGCGGACCGGCTGCACTCGGACGCCAACGCCGAGCGGGAGCGGGCCACCGAGGACGCCCAGCGCATGCGCCGCGAGGCGCAGGAGGAGGCCGAGGAGGCCCGCCAGCTGGCCGACCGCACGGTCGGCGAGGCGATCGACGAGGCCGACCGGCTGCGGGCGGAGACCCGCGAGGAGGCCAACCGCCAGCGGGTGGATGCCGCCGAGCAGGCCGACCGGCTGCTCACCGAGGCCATCGAGGAGGCCGACCGGCTCCGTGCCGACGCCGCCGTCCGGGCCGAGGAGGCCGTGGGCAAGGCCCAGCGCGACGCCGAGCGGCTGGGCATCCTCGCCAAGGACGCCCTGGACTCCGCCGAGCGCGACGCCGAGGAGCGCCGCCGCGCGGCCGAGGAGTCGCTGGGTGTCGCCGAGGCGGAGGCCCGCCGCATCCTGGACGAGGCGCGCGACGAGGCCAACAAGCGCCGTACGGAGGCGGCCCAGCAGGCCGACCAGCTGATCACCAAGGCCCGGGCGGAGGCGGAGCGGCTCGGCATCCTGGCCAAGGACGCCCTGGACTCCGCCGAGCGTGACGCCGAGGCGGCCCGCACGGAGTCCGACCGGATCCGCGACGAGGCGCGCGAGGACGCCAACAAGCGCCGCGCCGAGGCCGCCGAGCAGGCGGACGAGCTCGTCTCCGGCGCGCAGAGCGAGGCCCTCAAGATCGGCACGGCCGCGGAGGAGCAGGCCGACACGATGGTCGGCGCGGCCCGCAAGGAGGCCGACCGGATCGTCGCCGAGGCCATCGCGGAGAGCAACGGCATGGTGGAGCGCGCCCGTACGGACGCCGACACCCTGCTGGAGGAGGCGCGCAGGGACGCCACCGCCATCCGTGAGCGCGCGCAGGAGCTGCGGCAGCGCGTCGAGGCCGAGGTCGAGGAGCTGCACGAGCGGGCCCGTACCGAGTCGGCCGCCACGATGAAGTCGGCCGGCGAGCGGGTCGACAAGCTGGTCGAGGCCGCCACGGAGCAGCTGGAGAAGGCGGAGACGAAGGCACGCGAGATGGTCACCGACGCCGAGGCCAGGGCCGAGGAGACGCGGTCCAACGCCAGCGCCGAGGCGAGCAAGGTGCGCATCGCCGCGGTGAAGAAGGCGGAGGAGCTGCTCAAGGGGGCCGAGCAGAAGAAGAACGACACGGAGCGCGAGGCGGAGCGGGTGCGGAGCGAGGCCCGCGTCGAGGCCGAGCGCATCGTGACCGAGGGCAAGAAGGAGCTCGAGGTGCTGAGTCGGCGCCGCCAGGACATCAACGCGGAGATCACCCGCGTGCAGGATGTCCTCGAGGCACTGGAGTCATTCCAGCAGCCGATCGAGGGGGGAAAGGGCACCAGTCAGAACGCCACACAGAACGGTAAGAACGCGGTCACTGCCGGTGCAGCGGCCGGTACGACCCGGACAGGGAGCAAGCGGTCCGACGATGCGCCACTCGATTGAGCGGTCATTGTGCACAGTTACTGGACAGTGACTGTAAGACACGCCGCTTGGGCCCCTAGGATTCCCCCTATCACCCCACCCGGTCTGAATTGACAGGAACCCCATGAGCGACACTTCCTCCCCCTTCGGCTTCGAGCTCGTGCGGCGTGGATACGACCGCGGGCAGGTGGACGACCGCATCACCAAGCTCGTCGCCGACCGTGACAGCGCACTGGCGCGGATCAACGCGCTGGAGAAGCGCATCGAGGAGCTCCACCTCGAGACCCAGAACGCGCAGGCCCAGGTCAACGACGCCGAACCGTCCTACGCCGGTCTCGGCGCGCGCGTCGAGAAGATCCTCCGCCTCGCCGAGGAGGAGGCGAAGGACCTGCGCGAGGAGGCCCGCCGGGCCGCCGAGCAGCACCGCGAACTGGCCGAGTCCGCCGCCACCCAGGTGCGCAACGACGCCGAGTCCTACGCCGTCGAGCGGAAGTCGAAGGCCGAGGACGAGGGCGAGCGCATCGTCGAGAAGGCCAAGGGTGAGGCCGGTCAGCTGCGCGCCGACGCGCAGAAGGACGCGCAGGCCAAGCGCGAGGAGGCGGACGCCCTCTTCGAGGAGACCCGCGCCAAGGCGGCCCAGGCCGCGGCCGACTTCGAGACCAACCTGGCCAAGCGCCGTGAGCAGTCCGAGCGCGACCTGGCGTCCCGTCAGGCCAAGGCCGAGAAGCGCCTTGCCGAGATCGAGCACCGCGCCGAGCAGCTCCGCCTGGAGGCCGAGAAGCTGCGCACCGACGCCGAGCGCCGCGCCCGCCAGACGGTGGAGACCGCGCAGCGCCAGGCCGAGGACATCGTGGCCGACGCGAACGCCAAGGCGGACCGCATCCGCAGCGAATCCGAGCGCGAGCTGGCGGCGCTCACCAACCGCCGCGACAGCATCAACGCCCAGCTGACCAACGTCCGCGAGATGCTGGCCACGCTGACCGGTGCGGCGGTCGCCGCGGCCGGCGCCCCCGCCGACGACGAGCCCGTCTCGCGCGGCGTCCCGGCCCAGCGCTGACGCACCGCGGAGCCGGAGCCCCTGGCGCACGGCGAGCCCCCCGCCTCCTCGGCGGGGGGCTCGCGCACGTCCGGGGGGGGAGCGCAAACGGGGGCGGGAATTCCGCGTGCATCGCGCGCCGCGGCCAAATAGTGTATGCGGCATGATCGAGCTGCAGGGGCTGACCAAGCGGTACGGCGACAAGACCGCGGTGGACGACCTCACCTTCACGGTGCGGCCGGGGGTGGTCACCGGCTTCCTCGGCCCCAACGGGGCGGGGAAGTCGACGACGATGCGCATGATGCTGGACCTGGACAATCCGTCCAGCGGCAGCATCCGCATCGACGGCAAGCACTACCGCGAGCTCCACGAACCGCTCAAACACATCGGGGCGTTGCTGGAGGCCAAGGCCATCCACGGTGGCCGCACGGCCCACAACCACCTTCTGTGCCTGGCGCAGTCCAACCGCATCCCGGCCCGCCGGGTCGACGAGGTGCTGGAGATCGTCGGTCTCGCCCCCGTCGCCAAGAAGCGCTCCAAGGGCTTCTCCCTGGGCATGGGCCAGCGCCTCGGCATCGCCGCGGCACTGCTCGGCGACCCCGAGATCCTGATGTTCGACGAGCCGGTCAACGGACTGGACCCGGAGGGCATCCACTGGATCCGCAACCTGATGAAGGGGCTGGCCGCCCAGGGCCGCACGATCTTCGTCTCCAGCCACCTCATGAGCGAGATGGCGCTGACCGCCGAGCACTTGATCGTGATCGGTCGCGGCAAGCTGATGGCTGACACGACGATGGCGGACTTCATCGCCGAGAACTCCCGCTCCTACGTGCGCGTCCGCACCCCGGAACCGGAGAAGTTCAAGGACGTGCTGGCCGCCGCGTCGATCACCTCCGTGATCGGCGACGAGGGCGCCTTCGAGATCGAGGGTGCGGAATCCGCCAAGATCGGCGAACTGGCCGCCCGCAACCAGCTGGTGCTGCACGAGCTCAGCCCCCAGCAGGCCTCACTGGAGCAGGCCTTCATGCAACTCACCGCCGAGTCGGTGGAGTACCACGCCGGTGGGCCCGCGGCGGAGGCCGGCGAGGCCGCCGCTCCCGCACCCCAGTGGGGCTCCGCCTGGAACACCAGCGCCGGAAAGGAAGCCTGACATGGCAGCGACCACCGCTGTTCTGCAGTCGGAGTGGACCAAGGTCAGGACCGTCCGGTCGACCGTGTGGACGCTGGCGTCGGCCGCCGTCCTGACCATCGTCATCAGCGGTCTGTTCTGCCTGCTCTTCCGTACCCAGTGGGACACCATCGAAGAGGGTGCGCGCGCCCAGTTCGACGCCACCAGCCAGAGCCTGTCCGGTCTCTTCCTCGGTCAGCTCGCGCTGATCACCTTCGGCGTGCTGATCATCTCGAGCGAGTACAGCACCGGCATGATCCGGGCCTCGCTCTCGGCGGTGCCGCAGCGCGCGACCTTCTACCTCTCCAAGGTCGCCGTCGCCGCCGGCATCACCTTCGTCCTCGGGGTGATCGTCAGCTTCGTCTCCTTCTTCATCGGCCAGGCCATCCTCGGCGGTGACCTCGCCACCTCGATCAGCGACCCCGGTGTGCTGCGCGCGGTCTTCGGGGCCGGCCTCTACATGACGCTGATGGTGCTCTTCGCGGTCGGCGTCGCGACGATGCTGCGCAGCCCGCTGGTCTCGCTGGGCATCCTCATCCCCTTCTTCTTCCTGATCTCCGGGATCCTCTCGGCCGTGCCGGGCGCCAAGGAGGTGGCCCGGTACTTCCCGGACCAGGCCGGCAGCAAGATCATGCGGGCCACGATCGCCCCGGACGACCCCGCCCCGTACAGCGCGTGGGGCGGACTCGGCATCATGGCGCTGTGGGTGATCGTCGTGCTGATCGGCGGCTACGCGCTGCTGAAGAAGCGGGACGCCTGACCGCACCGGGACGTTTCGGGCCTCACGGGGCGGGAACCGATCGCGCCCCGCCAGCCTCCTGATACTCACGGGGGCGAGCGCCGCCCCGCGGACTGTTCGTCGAGGGGCGGAGCATGATCGAGGCAGTCGGCCTCACCAAGACCTACGGCAGCAAGACGGCCGTCCACAACCTGTCGTTCCAGGTGCGGCCCGGTATGGTGACCGGCTTCCTGGGGCCCAACGGCTCCGGGAAGTCGACCACGATGCGGATGATCCTGGGCCTGGACACCCCGACCGCGGGACGGGTGACCATCGGCGGCCGGCCGTTCCGCCAGTTGCCCAACGCCCCGCGCCGGGTGGGCGCGCTGCTGGACGCCAAGGCCGTGCACGGCGGGCGCAGCGCGCGCCAGCACCTCCTGTGCCTGGCCCAGTTGTCCGGGATCCCGGCCCGCCGGGTGGACGAGGTGCTGGGCGTCGTGGGCCTTCAGGACGTCGCGGGCCGGCGCTCCAAGGGGTTCTCCCTGGGCATGGGGCAGCGCCTCGGCATCGCCGCGGCGCTGCTGGGCGACCCGGAGGTGCTGCTCTTCGACGAACCGGTCAACGGGCTGGACCCGGAGGGCATCCACTGGGTGCGCCACCTGATGCGCAAGCTGGCCTCGGAGGGCCGTACCGTCTTCGTCTCCTCGCACCTGATGAGCGAGATGGCGCTGACCGCCGACCACCTGATCGTGATCGGCCGCGGGCAGTTGCTGGCCGACACGAGCGTCAAGGACTTCATCGCCGGCAACTCCACCGGCTTCGCGATGGTCCGCACCCCGGACGTGGCCGCGGACCGCGAGAAGCTGGCGAAGGCGCTGACCGGCGCGGGCGCGCAGGTGCAGCAGGAGCAGGACGGCGCACTGCGCGTGACCGGTCTGGAACTGCCGCGGATCAGCGACCTCGCGTACGAGGCCGAGGTGCGGCTGTGGGAGCTCTCCCCCCACCAGGCCTCGCTCGAGGAGGCCTACATGCGCCTCACCAACGGCGCCGTGGACTACCGCTCCACGGCCGACCCCCGGCAGGGCCTGCAACAGCCCGCCGGTGCGCCGGTGCCCGGTGGCTGGGGCATGCCGCCGCAGGGCCCGTGGCCGCAGCCCGCCCCGCAGCCCGTCCCCCCGCAGCCGCCGTACGGGTACGGCTACGGGCACCCGCAGCCCCCGGTGCAGCCGTACGGACCGCCGGTGCCGCCCGGTCCCGGCGCGGCACCGGGCGCTCCCCCGAACCCCTACGCGCAGCCGCCGGTTCCGCCCGGCGCGTCCGTGCCGCCGGCCGTGCCCGCGTCGCCGGCCGTGCCGCCCGCCCCGCCCGCCCCGCAGCCGACCCAGCCCGTCGAGGACGCCCGATGACCGCCCCCGTCCACATCCCGGCCCCGCAGTTCTCCTCCGCCGTCCCGGTGGAGCGGACCCACCTCGGCCACGCGCTGAGGTCCGAGTGGACCAAGATCCGCACGGTGCGCTCCACGATCTGGACGCTCGGCGTCATGCTGGTGCTGATCCTCGGGATCAACCTGCTGATCGTCGGCCTGTCCTCGTCTGACATCGTCACCGACCCGGTGCTCGGCTTCGGCCTGTTCGGGGTGCTCCTCGGCCAGCTCTGCGTCATGACGCTCGGCGTTCTGGTGATCAGCTCCGAGTACGGGACCGGCATGATCCGCACGACCCTGACCGCCTGCCCGCAGCGCGGCCGGGTGCTCGCCGCGAAGGCGATCGTCTTCTTCGCGCTGACCTTCACCGTCACCACCGTGGCCTGCGCGCTCACCGCGCTGATGAACTACGCCACCTTCGGCGGCAAGCCGGTGGGCGAGGGTTCCTTCCTCGGCCCCCGGCTGGTCGTCGAGGACGGCTTCACCACCGCCAGCGGCAGCCAGTGGCTCGGCGCCACCGTCGGCGTCGGCCTCTACGTGGCCCTGCTCGGGCTCCTCTCGCTGGCCGTGGGCGCGCTCCTGCGGCACTCCGCCGGCGCGATCACCACGATGATGGGCGTGGTCCTGCTGCCGCTGATCATCGCGATCTTCATGCAGTCGGACGGCCTGCACACGGTGCAGGAGAAGCTGATCGAGTACTCCTCCCCCAACGCCATCGCGTCGCTCTACCAGATGCCGATGCTGGAGAACGGGGACGCCGACGGCGTACGCCAGTTGGTCGTGCTCGCGATCGTCACGGCCGTCGCCCTGGGCGCGGCCTACGCGGCGCTCGCCAAGCGCGACGTCTGACCCGGGTCACCGGGCTTCCGCTCCCCGCTCAGTACCGGGGGGCGTTGCGGGACCGCTGGAGCCGTGCGCCCCGGCGGTCCCTCGCGTTCCAGCAGGCGGTGTGCCAGTGGCGCCTGTCCTCCACGCCGCCGTACTCGGGCCAGGCCACCAAGTGGCCCACGCCCGGCGGGATCTCCTGGTCGCAGCCGGGGCAGCGGTAGTGCTTGCCGCCGGTGCTCCCGGCCAGTTGGCGGACGCTCCACTGCTCGCCCTGCCAGCTCTCCACGCGCTCCGGACCGCGGCCCGGTCCGGCCTCGGGAGGCTCCTCGGCTCTGCCGGCGGCGCCTCGCGGGCGGTTTCGGCGCGGGGACACGGGCACACACCTCATGCGTTCGGGGGACTCGGACCGCTTCCCAGCGTACGCGTAGCGCGCACCGTGCCGGGTACCCGATCGGACATCCCCCATTCCGGCCATCATCTGGAAAATCATGAAATCGCGGCGGCCGGGCCGTGCC
Organism: Streptomyces sp. NPDC008238; assembly: GCF_042956445.1. Taxonomy (NCBI): domain Bacteria; kingdom Bacillati; phylum Actinomycetota; class Actinomycetes; order Kitasatosporales; family Streptomycetaceae; genus Streptomyces; species Streptomyces sp. NPDC008238. The sequence goes on from NZ_JBIBGK010000016.1 coordinate 95,334, forward strand.
TTTGGCACGTGTCAGGCGTTAATGCCGGTAGGGGAGCCGTGTCGGCCACCGAGGAAGGTGTGAAGCACGATGCGTGTCGGTACTTTCGTCCTCGCCGCCCAGTTCCCGGGGCAGGGACCGGGGGAGGCACTGCACCGCGCGGTGCGGACCGCGGAGGCGGCGGAGAAGGCCGGGCTGGACTCCGTATGGCTGGCGGAGCACCACTTCGTGCCGTACGGCGTGTGCCCGTCGGCCGTGACGCTCGCCGCGCTGCTGCTGGGCAGGACGCGCCGGATCGGGATCGGGACGGCCGTGAGCGTGCTGCCGACCGCGCATCCCGTGGCGCTCGGGGAGCAGGCGGCGCTGCTGCACATCACCTCGGGCGGCCGTTTCACGCTGGGCGTGGGCCGCGGCGGTCCCTGGGTGGACCTGGAGGTCTTCGGCGCCGGACTCGCCGCCTTCGAGAGCGGTTTCCCCGAGTCGCTGGACCTGCTGCTGCGTTGGCTGCGCGAGCCCCGCGTGGGGGCCTCGGGTGAACGATTCGCCTTCCGCGAGGTCGATGTCGTGCCGCGGGCGGACGAGTTCGAGGCGCCCGGCGGGCCGCCGGTCGTCGTCGCCTGCACCTCGCCGGGCAGCGTCCGGCTCGCGGCGCGCAGGGGTCTGCCGATGCTGCTCGGCATGCACTGCGGCGACGAGGACAAAACTGCCATGGTCGCAATGTGGCAGGCGGAGGCGCGCGATGCGGGGCTTTCACCCGAAATGGTGGCCGCCGCGGAACACGTCTCGGCGGGCGTCGTGCAGATCGCGGACCGCCGCGCGGACGCCGTGGAGACCCTCACCAAGGTGATGCCCGGCTGGCTCCAGCGGGGCCTCGCCGCGCACCGCACGGTCGACGGCCGGCCCCGGACGATGCGCGATCCGCTCGCCTACACCGAACTCCTCTGCGATCTCCACCCGGTGGGCCCGCCGGCGCTGTGCGCCGACCGTCTGGCCGCCACCGCCGAGCGGACCGGCATCCGCCGCTTCGCCCTGCTCGTCGAGGGCTCCGGCGATCTCGCGGCCACCGAGGAGAACGTGGCGCGGCTCGGCGGCGAAGTGCTCCCGCAATTGGCCTGATTGAAACATCAAAGAGCAGTGGTGCGACCAACTGCGGGAGCACCCTGCCCGGTTCAGCAGTCCCGCAGCTCCGGGGACTGGTTCAGCAGCTGTGCGCGTACGGAGGTGAAGGTGGCGTAACGCTCGTCGACCGCCGGGTCCAGCGGGAACACCGCGACCCGGTGGCAGTTCTGGAACGCCAGCCGGACCCCGAAGTGCCGCTGCAGGGCCCCCCGTATCGCGTCACTCGCCAGGGCGCGGAGCAGCTGACCGCGCGCGTGCTCGTCCGGCGGGGGTACCTGGTTGTCGGCGAACTGACCGCCGTCTACCTTGAGTTGTGCCGCCAGAGAGCTGATCATGTCCCATGCGTAAGGCAGGGAAGTCCGGACGCAGTCGACGAACTCCCGTTCGTCGACCTCGCCTCGCTCGGCCTGTTCGAGGAGGGCCGGTGAGACGTCGAGCGACATGAGTACTCCTCTCGTGACCCCCCTGTCCGAGGAGTCAGACGGACTACGGAGAGAAGCCGCCCAGAGTTCTCCCGCGCGACGGCCTCCACCCACAACCGTAGGCGGAGAGGTCCCACGACACTAGGCGGGAGCGCTCACAACAGGCCATTTTCCGACCGCGCCCGGTAGCGAGTAACGTTGCCGACCATGCGTCTCGTCATCGCCCGTTGCTCCGTGGACTACGCGGGCCGGCTCTCCGCCCATCTGCCGTCGGCGACCAGGCTGCTCCTGGTCAAGGCCGACGGCAGTGTCTCCGTCCACGCCGACGACCGTGCCTACAAGCCGCTGAACTGGATGTCGCCGCCCTGCACGCTCAAGGAGGGCGAGGACGGGGTCTGGACGGTCACCAACAAGGCCGGCGAGCAGCTGATCATCACCATCGAGGAAGTGCTGCACGACTCCACCCACGAACTCGGTGTCGACCCCGGCCTGATCAAGGACGGCGTCGAGGCCCACCTCCAGGAGTTGCTGGCCGACCGCATGGAGGTGCTCGGCGAGGGGTGGAGCCTGGTACGCCGCGAGTACCCGACCGCCATCGGCCCGGTGGACATCCTGTGCCGGGACGCGTCCGGCACGACCGTCGCGATCGAGATCAAGCGCCGCGGCGAGATCGACGGCGTCGAGCAGCTCACCCGCTACCTCGAACTCCTCAACCGGGACCCCCTGCTGGCGCCCGTGAAGGGCGTCTTCGCGGCCCAGGAGATCAAGCCGCAGGCGCGGGTCCTCGCCACGGACCGCGGCATCGACTGCGTCGTCCTCGACTACGACGCGCTGCGCGGCATCGAGGACGACAAGCTCCGCCTCTTCTGACGGACGCCGTCCCGCCCCACCGGACGGTGGGGCGAGGACGGCGCACGGCCCGGGCGGGCGCACCGGGCACCAGCCGACGGGCCGCGCCTCGTCAGGCGATCGTGCCGGAGGTGTCCGGGACGCCGGGCAGATCGGTGCCGGTCGCGGAACCGTCGGGAGCGCTCGCGCTGGCCGTGGTGCCGCCGTCGTCGGCACCGCCGTCGGTGCCGGTCTCGGTCGGGGTGGGTGTGGGAGTGCCCGAATCCGACGGGGACGTCGACGGGCTTCCGGTCGAACCGCCGTCCGTCGAGCCGCCGTCGGTCGGGTCGCCCGAGCCGCCGGAGTGGCTGCCGCCCGTGTTCCCTCCCCCGGTCTGGTTGCCGCCCGTGCCACCGCCGTGCGAGCCACCGCCGGATCCGCCGCCGGCCGCGCCGCCGCCCGTCGAGGAGCCGCCGCCGTCGGTGCCGCCGGAGCCGCCACCGGACACGGACCCGGCACCGCCGGTGCCGGCCGCCGGCGTGGTCGCGGTGTCGCTGCCGCTCGCGGAGGGCCGGGGCCGCTGGCTGGAGCCGGGGCTCGGGATGTCCTCGGCCGGGAGGCCGTCGTCCGCGTTGTCCTCCTGTGCGGTCTCGACCGGCTTCACGTTCATGGGGGTGTTCTGGTCGCCCCCGGAGGCCGTCGTGCCGAGGGTGACGACGGTGCCGAGCACGGCGGCCAGCAGGGCCCCCGCACCGGCGGCGACGAGGTTGCGGCGCGAGCCGGTCAGGACGCGGCGCGGGGCGGTGGCCGCCGCGGCCAGGCCCTTGCCGATGATCGTCGTCGGCGCCTCGGACATGTCGGTGCCCGTCGCCGGGGTCTCGACGCCCGCGAGGCCCGTGCCGGGCACAGGACCGCCCTCCCGGTCCACGACGAGCGCGAGGGTCCGCCGCCCCACCGTGGTGGGGGGGGGGGGGGGCCGGGCCCCCCCCCGGGGGGGGGGGGGCCCCCCCGCGCGGGGGGGCCGGGCGGGGGGGGGGGGGGCCCCCGGCCGCCGCGCCCGGGGGGGGGGGGGGTGGGCGACC
>NZ_JBIBGK010000016.1:98773-179623 GCF_042956445.1 Streptomyces sp. NPDC008238
GCCTCGTAATGGTGGGGGCCGGTGGCGGGGTGCACCCCGCCGGGGGGGCGGGGGCGGGCAAATGCCCCCCCCCCCGGCCCCCCGCGGGGGGGGGGGGCCCCCCCCCCCCGGGGGGGGCCGGGGGGGCCCCCCCGGCCACCACGCAGGGCTATCGAGGCCTCCAGTTCGCTGCGGGCCCGGTCCAGGTTGCCCGTGCACAGCGCCAGGACGCCGAGTTCGTGGAGGAAGTACGCCTCCTCGGCCACCTCCCCGGCGAGCCGGGCGGCCTCCTGGCCGACGCGCAGCGCACGCTCCCACGCGCTCCAGTGCATGGCGGCGGCGAGGACGGGCGCCACCGTACGGGCCAGGAGCACCGCGGCGCTGGCGTGGCCGCCGTCGCGGGCGGCGCCGAGGGCGGCCAGGATGGCCTCCGCCTCGGCGGCGACGCGCCGCGGGGTGACCGAGGGGTGCCCGGCCCACCAGGCGTAGTGCTGCGCGGCGGCCAGCGCCTGCGGGGAGCCCTCGGCGGCGGCCTCGGCCGCGAGACCGTCCACGAGGGCGAGTTGCCGGGCCACGCCCGCCGCGAGGCGGTGGTGCGCGGCGACGGGCACGGCGAGCCCGACGGCCACGATCTCGCCGAGCGCGGCGTCGCCGTGGGTCTCGCCGACGAGTGCCGGAAGGTGCGACTGGTGCGGGCACTCGCCGCCCAGGGCCACGGCGAAGCGCAAGGCCTCCTGGGCCGAGGCACCGAGGCGGGAGGCGAGCAGGGCGGCCGGGGCGGCGCTCTCTGCGAGCGAGGGCAGCGGCACGTGCGAGGCCGACGCGGCCGGGTCGGCGCCGAAGGGCGCGTCGACGGGGAGTTCGTCGACGGCCTCGACGTCACCCCACACCGACTCGTCGGCCGCGAGGATCTCCGCCCCGAGGGCGTCGCGCTGCCGCAGCAGCGCGCCGGCCTGGACGAAGCGCAGCGGCAGACCCTCGGACTCGAACCACAGGTCCGCCGCCCAGGCGGTCTCGTCCTCCTCCAGGGGGCGGCCGGCGGAGAGCTCCAGCAGCTCCAGGCAGGCCACCCGGGTCAGTCCGGGGAGGAAGACCTCCTCGACCAGGGAGTCGGTGGCGGGGGCCGGCACGTCGGGCGTGGCCGACAGGACGAAGGCGCACTCGGGCGCCGCCGCGAGCAGTTCCTCCAGGGAGGCGCCGCCGAACTCCAGGTCGTCCAGGACGACGACCGCGCCGACGTTGCGCAGCAGTTCCAGCAGCCGGCCGCGGTCGGGGCGGTGGTCATCGGAGTCGTAGACGGTGCCGAACAGTTCCTGCAGCAGGTCGCTGGGGGTCCGCCGGTAGCCGGAGAGCCGGATCACGCCGTCGGGGGCGAGGTCCTCGCAGGCCTCGGCGACGACGTCGAGCAGCACGCTGCGGCCGGCGCCGGAGGGCCCGGTGACGCGCACCGAGCGGCCCCGGGAGAGCAGCCGCACCAGGCGCTCGCGTTCCTCCTCCCGCTCCAGCAGCGGAAGCTCGGGAGCGCGCGGCCCCGGCGGCACCGACGGGCGGGCGGCGGCGGTCAGCGCGGCGCGCCCCTCCGCCGTACGCCGCACGGGTGCGGGCAGGTCGGTGGGGGCGAGGGTGCTGACCTCGCTGCCGTCGACGGGGTTGAGGGTCAGCCTGCAGTCGCCCACGACGAGTTCGACGACGCGTGGCGCGTCGCCGTCCGCCGTGCCCGCCCCGACCTCGAGGGCGAGCGGTTCGCGCGGCGGCCGGCCGGGGCGCGGGACCGGCAGGGTGCCGTCCTCCGCGCCGACGGCGGGCGGCAGCTCGGCCGGGCTCGTGGAGTCCTGTAGTGCGCCGTACTCGTCACCGGTCATGTCGGGTCCGTGTGGGTCCATTAGTCTCCGCCCCCCATGTGCGTCGCAGCGGGGCCCCACCGGGCCCGCGGTTCCGCCGTTGGACCGGTCCGGCTCCCCTCCTCGGCGTACGGGGTTGAGGCACGCCGGAACCGAACCCTAAACCTTCCCACAGTATGTGCGAAGCCCAGGGCGGCCATGCCGCCCTTGCGTCCGAATCTGTCCGGGGTTGCCGCTTCCGTGGCGGCGCGCCCGGTCGGTGCCCTAGGTCCGCGGCAGTGCTTCTGCCGCGATTCCCCCCTCGATGACCAGGATGCGGTGCAGCCTCGTGGCGACCAGCAGGCGCTGCATCTGCGCGGGCACGCCCCGCAGGACGAGGCGCCGGTCCGCCCGGCCGCAGCGGCGGTGCGCCCCCATGATGACCCCCAGGCCCGTCGCGTCCCACGAGTCGAGTTCGGTCAGGTCGAGCACGAGGTCGCCGTGGCCGCCGTCCACCGCGCTGTGCAGGACCTTGCGGGCGTCCGCCGCGGTGCGGACGTCGAGGCGGCCCCCGACGACCAGCTCGGCGTGATCGCCCCTGATGTGCATTACGCCTCCCCGTGGAGTGAATGGGTGGAAACTGCCGTGGTTCTACGTAACTGACGGTCCGTCGTACGAAGAGGTTGCCGTCTGTGAGCGAACCGATACCGAATTCACCCTTGCGAGTGACAGGAGGGGTCCGAGGGGCCCAGCCCGCGGGTCGTCCGCACCGGGCCGGGCCCTTCTGATTGACGCTCCGTCAGTACCGGTAGAAGCCCTCGCCGCTCTTGCGGCCGAGCGCGCCCGCGTCCACCATGCGCCGCATGAGCTCGGGCGGGGCGAACTTCTCGTCCTGGGACTCGGTGTAGATGTTGTCGGCGGCGTGCAGCAGGATGTCGACCCCGGTGAGGTCGGCGGTCGCCAGCGGGCCCATCGCGTGGCCGAAGCCGAGCTTGCAGGCGACGTCGATGTCCTCCGCCGTTGCGACGCCCGACTCGTAGAGCTTGGTGGCCTCGACGACCAGCGCCGCGATCAGCCGGGTGGTGACGAAGCCGGCCACGTCCCGGTTGACCACGATGGTCGTCTTGCCGATCTCCTCGGCGAAGGCCTTGGCGCGCGCCAGGGTCTCGTCGCCGGTCTTGTAGCCGCGGACCAGCTCGCACAGCTGCATGAGCGGCACCGGCGAGAAGAAGTGGGTGCCGACCACGCTCTCCGGGCGCTCCGTCACCGCCGCGATCTTGGTGATCGGGATGGCGGAGGTGTTGGAGGCCAGCACCGCGTCCGCCTTGGCGATCTTGTCGAGGGCGCGGAAGATCTCCTGCTTGACCTCGATCTTCTCGAAGACGGCCTCGACGACGATGTCGGCGTCGGCGGCCGCGTCCAGGTCGGTGGTGGTGGTGATGCGCGCGAGCGCGGCGTCCGCGTCCTCGGCGGTGAGCCTGCCCTTGGCGACGAACTTCCCGTAGGACGCCTCGATCCCGCCCTTGCCGCGGGCCAGCGCCTCGTCCGTGATGTCACGCAGGACGACCTCGTAGCCCGCCTGTGCGGACACCTGCGCGATGCCGGAGCCCATCAGGCCGGCTCCGATGACGGCGAGCTTCTTCGCCACGGCACACACCAATCTTCTCGATGCTGTTGCCGGGACCTTAACGCCGCTTCACAACGGAGCGCAGCAGGAAGAGAGGCGGGTCACCCTGTGTCCTTCGTCGCACAGTTGAGGGCCCCGGCGCCCAGTTGCTGCCGCTGCGCGTCCAGTTTGACCGGGACCGCCCCCGGAGTCTGCTTCCGCCGCCCCCGGCCGCGGGCCCGCCACGGGGCGCGCCCCGGACGCGGCCTGACTACGCTCGACACATGGTCAATCTGACGCGCATCTACACGCGGACCGGGGACGACGGCACCACCGCCCTCGGCGACATGAGCCGCACGGCCAAGACCGACAGCCGCATCTCGGCCTACGCGGACGCCAACGAGGCCAACGCGGCGATCGGTGTGGCGCTCGCGCTCGGCGCGCTCCCGCAGGAGGTCGCGTCCGTCCTCGTACGGGTCCAGAACGACCTCTTCGACGTCGGCGCCGACCTCGCGACGCCGGTCGTGCCGGACCCCAAGTACCCGCCGCTGCGCGTCGAGCAGTCCTACGTGGACCGGCTGGAGGCGGACTGCGACCGCTTCCTGGAGGAGCTGGAGAAGCTGCGCAGCTTCATCCTGCCCGGCGGCACCCCGGGCGCCGCGCTGCTCCACCAGGCGTGCACGGTCGTCCGGCGCGCCGAGCGCTCCACGTGGACCGCGCTGGAGGAGCACGGCGAGACGATGAACCCGCTCACCGCCACCTACCTCAACCGGCTGTCCGACCTGCTGTTCATCCTGGCCCGGACGGCCAACAAGGAGGTCGGCGACGTGCTGTGGGTGCCCGGCGAGAACCGCTGACCGACCGCGCCCGCCGGCCGCGACGACGGGGAAGGCCGACCCCGCCCGCTCAGGTACGCGGGCGGACGGCCGGCTCCCGCTTGGGCCACAGCGTGTAGCTCGCCGCGATGACGGCGTGGATCCCCGCCGTCACCGCCATCCGCCCCTGCCACTCCCCCAGGGCCGCCGTGCGCGAGGCGTCCGCGACGAGCCACACGGCCAGCTGCAGCAGGGCCGCGGCGACGGCGGCGGACACCGCGGTACGGCCGAGCAGCCGCCACTCGTGCACGGCCCGGGCCCGGCCGTACTTCGGCGCCGGCGGCGGCTTCGGGCCGCCCGCGAAGCGGTGCGCGAACCGGGCGTCGGCCCAGCGGACGACGGAGTGGCCGTAGCCTGCCGAGAACCCGACGTAGACGGCGGCCAGACCGTGCCGGGCGGCGGCCTCGCCGCCGTCGCGCAGGTCGGCCACGGCGGCGGCGAGCAGCACCAGGTCCACCAGGGGCACGCACAGCAGCAGGGCCGCGCCCTTCCGGGGCCGGCGCAGCAGGTAGCGCACGGCGAGCCCGGCGCCCAGCAGCACCCAGAAGGCGATCTCGCACGCGATGATCAGCGTCACCAACATGCCGCAAGGCTCCCCCACCGCCGCCGCGGGAGGCGTCGTCTGCGCTGATGAGACCCGGCTGCAACCTTCGGTGCAGGCACCGGCTCCGCCCCCGGGCGGACGCGCGCCGTCCGCGCCGCGTGCTGGGATGGGGCCATGACGACCACCGCCGCCCGGCGCCCGCACCGCGACGACGTGCTGATCGCCGTGGCGGGGCTCGCGGGGGGCCTCACGATGTGGGCGTTCGGGCTGTACACCTACTCCGGGAACCATCCGGCGGGCGACCGTCCCTGGCTGCCCCTGCTGCCGCTGGCGATCATGGCCGGATGCGAGCTGCTGCGCCGGACCGCGCCCGGCGCCGCGATCGCCGTCGGCGTCCTCGCCTTCTGCGCGGACTTCGTGATCGGCTCGCTGCTGGTGACCGTGCTGATGTTCACCGACCTGGTGTACGCCGCCGTCCTGTACGGGCCGAAGCGGCTGGCCCGGGTCGTCCCGGTCGGCAGCGTGCTCGGCACGGCGGCCCTCACCGCCACCGCCGTGGCGGTGCACCCGGTCGCCGAGTCCCTGCTCATCGGTGTGGTCGGCGCCCTGGTCTCGGTGGCCCCCGCCTCGACGGGCGCGATCGTACGGCGGCACCGCGACGAGGCCGCCCACGAACGGCTGCGCGCGGAGCAGACCGCGCTCCTGGCCGAGCTGGACCGCCGGGAGGCGGTGGGCCGCGAGCGGGCCCGGATGGCCCGCGAACTGCACGACATGGTGGCGGGCCACCTCTCCGCGATCGCCGTCCACTCCACCGCCGCGCTGTCCCTGGACCGCCAGGAGGGCCCGGCCCGCCAGGCACTGGCCGTCATCCGGCAGAACAGCGTGGAGGGCCTGTCCGAGATGCGCCGGCTGATCGGGCTGCTGCGCGACTCGGCGGGCGAGGAGGGGGAGCCGGCCGCGGTCCCGCGGCTGGCCGGTCTGGACGTGCTCCTGCGGCAGATGCGCGCGGCGGCCCCGCACTCGGCCTTCGTACTGCGCGACGCGCGCCCGGAGGGCTCCGCCCCGCTGCCCGCGCCGGTGGAGCTGGCGGCCTACCGGATCGTGCAGGAGTCCTTGACCAACGTCCTGAAGCACGCGTCGCCGGGCGAGGTGCCCGTCATGCTGGAGCAGGACGGCAAGGCCCTGACGGTGACCGTGGCGAGCCCCTGCCGGAACGGCGCCGCCGCGCACCGGCCGGGCCCCCGCGCCCCCGGCTCGGGCAGCGGGCTGATCGGCATGCGGGAACGCACCGAGTTGCTGGGCGGCACCTTCGAGGCGGGCAGGGAGGGCACGACGTGGCGGGTACGGGCGGTACTGCCCATGGAGGGGAGCGCATGATCCGGGTGGTGGTCGCCGAGGACCAGTCCGCCGTACGCGCGGGGCTGGTGCTCATCCTGGGTTCGGTGCCCGACATCGAGGTGGTCGGCGAGGCGGCCGACGGTGAGGCCGCGGTCCGCCTCGCCCGCGAGCTGCGCCCGGACGTGATCCTCATGGACCTCCAGATGCCCCGGCTGGACGGGGTCTCCGCCACCCGGGAGGTCGTCGCGGAGGGACTCGCCGACGTGCTCGTCCTCACCACGTTCGACCTGGACGAGTACGTCTTCGGGGCACTGCGCGCGGGCGCCGCGGGATTCCTGCTGAAGGACACCGAGGCGGACCTGCTGATCGAGGGCGTACGGCTGGTTGCCCGCGGAGAGGGGATGATCGCGCCCGCGGTGACCCGCCGGCTGATCGGCGAGTTCGCCCGCCCGCGGCCGCGTCCGGCCGCCCAGCACGCCGCCCTCGGCACGCTGACGCCCCGGGAGCGCGAGGTGCTGGTCTGCGTGGGCCAGGGCCTGTCCAACGCGGAGATCGCGGCACACCTGGAAATGGCGGAGGCCACTGCGAAGACGCACGTCAGCCGCATGCTGGCCAAGCTGGAGCTGCGCAGCCGCGTGCAGGCGGCGGTGCTCGCGCAGGAGTTGGGGCTGTCGGTACGGCCGTAGGGCCGGGCAGGACCGGACGGCGCCTGTCAGGCGACGTTCACCCTCCCGCAGCGGGAGGGGCGGAAGCCGACCCGCTAGGCGACGTTCACCCGCTGCCCCGGAGGGGCGGCCTCGAGCCAGGCGAGGAAGCCGGTGAGGGCGTCGTCGCTCATGGCGAGTTCCAGACGGGTGCCGCGGTGCTCGCAGACCAGGATGACGGCGTCGGAGAGGAGCGCCAGCTCCTCCTGCCCCTCCGGGAGGCGCCGGTGCAGCACCTCGATGGCGGAGCGCTCCAGCACCCGGCGCGGCCGGGGCGCGTAGGAGAAGACCCGGAACCACTCGATCCGGTCACCGCTGTAGCGGGCGACGCCGTAGGCCCAGCCCTTGCCCGAGGGCTCACCGGCAGCGGTGGGCGGCATCCGCAGGCTGCAGTCGAACGTGCCGCCGGGCCGCTGGATCAGCCGGCGCCGCAGCCCGAAGACGAACAGCCCCAGCAGCGCAAGCGCCACCAGGGCCCCGCACACCTGAAAAGCGAGGATCACGCCCACCGACCTCCTCGCTCCGTGTCACGAATAGGGATACTGCAGCCGCGGGACACCCTCACGGGCCTCCCGCGGCTCATGGCCCAGTGGGCCGGGTGCTCAGCGCGACCCGCTGGTCGCGGCGATCAGCCGGACCTCGGCCCGTCGCTCGCCGGCGGCGTCGGCGTCGGCCTTCGCCCGCTCCAGGGCCCGCTCCGCACGCTGGACGTCGATCTCCTCGGCGAGCTCGGCGATCTCCGCCAGCACCGAGAGCTTGTTGTCCGCGAAGGAGATGAAGCCTCCGTGCACCGCCGCGACGACGGTGCCGCCCTCGCCGGTGCGGATGGTCACCGGGCCGGACTGGAGCACGCCCAGCAGCGGCTCGTGGTTCGGCATGACGCCGATGTCGCCGGACTCGGTGCGTGCGACGACAAGTGTGGCCGCGCCGGACCAGACGTTGCGGTCCGCTGCGACCAGCTCGACGTGCAGCTCAGCCAAGATGGCTCCTCGGGTCGGCATCCGCCGCCGTCCGGCGGGTGCATAAAACAAAGGATAACGGGGGTGCGGCAAGGGGGCGGACACAGGGTCCGCCCCCTGCCACGGTGAGCCGTCGGGCTACGGGTGTCAGCTGACGCCGAGCTCGCGGGCGTTGCGCTCGAGGTCCTCGATGCCACCGCACATGAAGAACGCCTGCTCAGGGAAGTGGTCGTACTTTCCGTCGGCGATGGCGTTGAACGCGGAGATCGACTCCTCCAGCGGGACGTCGGAGCCGTCGACACCGGTGAACTGCTTCGCCGCGTGGGTGTTCTGCGACAGGAAGCGCTCGATGCGGCGGGCGCGGTGGACGGTGAGCTTGTCCTCCTCGCCCAGCTCGTCGATACCGAGGATCGCGATGATGTCCTGGAGGTCCTTGTACTTCTGCAGGATCCCCTTGACGCGCATGGCGCACTCGTAGTGGTCCGCCGCGATGTAGCGGGGGTCCAGGATGCGGGACGTCGAGTCCAGCGGGTCGACCGCCGGGTAGATGCCCTTCTCCGAGATCGGACGCGACAGAACGGTCGTCGCGTCCAGGTGGGCGAAGGTGGTCGCCGGCGCCGGGTCGGTCAGGTCGTCCGCGGGGACGTAGATCGCCTGCATCGAGGTGATCGAGTGACCACGGGTCGAGGTGATGCGCTCCTGGAGGAGGCCCATCTCGTCCGCGAGGTTCGGCTGGTAACCCACCGCGGAGGGCATGCGGCCGAGCAGCGTGGAGACCTCGGAGCCGGCCTGGGTGAAGCGGAAGATGTTGTCGATGAAGAACAGCACGTCCTGCTTCTGCACATCGCGGAAGTACTCCGCCATGGTCAGACCGGCCAGCGCCACACGGAGACGGGTGCCCGGGGGCTCGTCCATCTGACCGAAGACCAGGGCGGTCTTGTCGAGGACGCCGGACTCCTCCATCTCCTGGATGAGGTCGTTGCCCTCACGGGTGCGCTCGCCGACGCCGGCGAACACGGAAACGCCCTCGTGCAGCTTCGCCACACGCATGATCATTTCCTGGATGAGGACGGTCTTGCCGACACCGGCGCCGCCGAACAGACCGATCTTGCCGCCCTTGACGTACGGGGTCAGCAGGTCGACGACCTTCAGGCCGGTCTCGAACATCTCGGTCTTGGACTCGAGGTCCTCGAACTTCGGCGCCTTGCGGTGGATCGTCCAGCGCTCGCCGACGTTGGCGTTCTCCTCGGGCAGGTTCAGCACCTCACCGAGGGTGTTGAACACCTTGCCCTTGGTGAAGTCGCCGACCGGGACGGTGATGCCCGTGCCCGTGTCGGTCACCACGGACTGGCGGACCAGGCCGTCGGTGGGCTGCATGGAGATGGCGCGGACCAGGCCGTCACCCAGGTGCTGGGCGACTTCGAGGGTCAGCGTCTTCTTCTTGCCGTCCTCGGCCGGGTCGGCGACCTCGACGTGGAGGGCGTTGTAGATCTCCGGCATGGCGTCGACGGGGAACTCCACGTCGACGACCGGGCCGATGACCCGGGCGACGCGGCCCGTGGCAGCGGCCGTCTCAACAGTGGTGGTCATGTTTAGTCACTCCCCGCAGACGCGTCGGCCAGGGCGCTGGAGCCACCGACGATCTCGCTGATTTCCTGGGTGATTTCGGCCTGGCGGGCCTGGTTGGCAAGCCGCGTGAGCGTCTTGATGAGCTCCTCGGCGTTGTCGGTCGCCGACTTCATCGCGCGGCGGCGGGCGGCGTGCTCGGAAGCGGCACCCTGCAGCAGCGCGTTGAAGATCCGGCTCTCGACGTACCGCGGCAGCAGCGCGTCCAGGACGCCCTCCGCCGACGGCTCGAAGTCGTACAGGGGGAGGATCTCCCCCTCCTTGCGGGCCTCGCCACCGGTGGCGTCGTCCAGGGACAGCGGCAGCAGCCGCCTCTCCACCGGCGCCTGCGTCAGCATCGACACGAACTCCGTGAAGACGATGTGCAGTTCGTCGACGCCGCCCTCGGCCGTGTCCTTGAGGACCTGGTCGATCAGCGGGTCGGCCACGGACTTGGCGTCCGCGTAGGCCGGCTTGTCGGTGAACCCGGTCCACGACCCGGCGATCGGGCGCTCACGGAAGCCGTAGTACGCCACGCCCTTGCGGCCGATGATGTAGTGCACGACCTCCTTGCCCTCCGCGCGCAGCCGCTCGGTGAGCCGGTCGGCAGCCTTGATCGCGTTGGACGAGTAGCCGCCGGCCAGACCGCGGTCGCTCGTGACGAGCAGCACCGCGGCGCGGGTCGGGTTCTCGGCCTCGGTGGTCAGCGGGTGGTTCGTGTTGGAACCGGTCGCGACCGCCGCGACGGCCCGGGTGAGCTCGTCGGCGTACGGGGACGATGCCGCGACCTGGCGCTGGGCCTTGACGATCCGGGACGCGGAGATCATCTCCATCGCCTTCGTGATCTTCTTCGTCGCGGTGACGGTCTTGATGCGGCGCTTGTATACCCGAAGCTGGGCGCCCATGCTCAGCCCTCACCCAGCAGCTTGCCGTCCGAGGTCTCGAACTGCTTCTTGAACTCCGCGACCGCGTCGGTCAGGGCCTCGACGGTGTCGTCGCCGAGCTTGCCGGTCTCGGCGATGCTCAGCAGCAGGTCCTTCTTCTCGCGGCGGAGGTAGTCCAGCAGCTCGCGCTCGAAGCGGCGGATGTCCTCGACGGGCACGTCGTCCAGCTTGCCGGTGGTGCCGGCCCAGATGGAGACGACCTGGTCCTCGATCGGGAACGGGGCGTACTGGCCCTGCTTCAGCAGCTCGACCATGCGCTTGCCGCGCTCCAGCTGCGCCTTGGAGGCCGCGTCCAGGTCGGAACCGAAGGCGGCGAACGCCTCGAGCTCGCGGTACTGGGCGAGGTCCACGCGCAGGCGGCCCGCGACCGACTTCATGGCCTTGATCTGCGCCGAGCCACCGACTCGGGAGACCGAGATACCGACGTTCAGCGCCGGGCGCTGGCCCGCGTTGAACAGGTCGGACTCCAGGAAGCACTGGCCGTCGGTGATGGAGATGACGTTGGTCGGGATGAACGCCGACACGTCGTTGGCCTTGGTCTCGACGACCGGCAGACCGGTCATCGAGCCGGCGCCCAGCTCGTCGGAGAGCTTGGCGCAGCGCTCCAGCAGACGGGAGTGCAGGTAGAAGACGTCACCCGGGTAGGCCTCACGGCCCGGCGGGCGGCGCAGCAGCAGGGAGACGGCGCGGTAGGCGTCGGCCTGCTTGCTCAGGTCGTCGAAGACGATCAGGACGTGCTTGCCCTGGTACATCCAGTGCTGGCCGATGGCCGAGCCGGTGTACGGGGCGAGGTACTTGAAGCCGGCCGGGTCGGACGCCGGAGCCGCGACGATCGTCGTGTACTCCAGGGCGCCTGCCTCCTCCAGCGAGGCGCGCACGCCCGCGATGGTGGAGCCCTTCTGGCCGATGGCGACGTAGATGCAGCGGACCTGCTTCTTCGGGTCGCCGGAACGCCAGTTGTCGCGCTGGTTGATGATCGTGTCGATCGCCAGGGCGGTCTTGCCGGTCTGGCGGTCGCCGATGATCAGCTGGCGCTGGCCGCGGCCGATCGGGGTCATCGCGTCGACGGCCTTGAGGCCGGTCTGCATCGGCTCGTGCACGGACTTACGGGCCATGACGCCGGGAGCCTGGAGCTCCAGGGCGCGGCGGCCGTCGGTCTCGATCTCGCCGAGGCCGTCGATCGGGTTGCCGAGCGGGTCGACGACGCGACCCAGGTATCCCTCGCCGACCGCGACGGAGAGCACCTCACCGGTGCGGCGCACCGGCTGGCCCTCCTCGATGCCGCTGAACTCGCCGAGGACGATCGCACCGATCTCGCGCTCCTCGAGGTTGAGGGCGAGACCGAGGGTGCCGTCCTCGAACTTCAGCAACTCGTTCGCCATGGCCGAGGGGAGTCCCTCGACCTTCGCGATACCGTCGCCGGCCAGGCTGACCGTTCCGACCTCCTCGCGCGAGGCCGCGTCCGGCTGGTACGACTGGACAAAGTTCTCCAGCGCGTCCCGGATCTCCTCCGGCCGGATCGTGAGCTCCGCCATCTGGGTTCCCTGCTCTCCTTGTTGGGCCCGAAGTATTCGCTACGGCCCAACTCGGGCCGCTGATACTGCTCTTTGAGTTGGTGGCTGGTTCAGCCGGCCATCCGCCGGCTCGCCTCTTCGAGGCGGTCCGCGATGGTCCCGTCGATGACCTCGTCGCCGACCCGAACCGAGATGCCGCCGCGGACCGCGGGGTCCACGTCCAGGTTCAGGTGCACCTGCCGGCCGTAGATCGTGGCCAGCGCGGCACCGAGGCGCTGCTTCTGCCGGTCGCTCAGCGGCACCGCCGAGACCACGACCGCGACCGTGCGGTCACGGCGCGTCGCCGCCAGCTTGGACAGGGCGTCGATCCCTGCCTCCAGGCTACGGCCTCGCGGCTGGGTCACGAGACGGACCACGATCCGCTCGGTGACCGCGTTGACACGGCCGTCCAGCAGCGAGTGCAGCAGGGTCGTCTTGGCCTGGGTGCTCGCGGCGCGGTCGGTCAGCGCCGCCCGCAGCTCGCTGCTGCCGGAGACGATGCGGCCGAAGCGGAACAGCTCGTCCTCGACGCCGTCGAGGTGACCCGCCCGCTCAGCGGCGACCAGGTCGGCGCTGTAGGAAAGCTCCTCCAGCGCGTCGGCGAGATCGCGCGACTGCGACCAGCGGCTGCGGACCATGCCCGAGACCAGGTCGGACGTCTCGCCGCCGATCTGCCCGCCGAGAACCGCCTGCGCCAGGCCCGCCTTGGCCTCACCCGGCTGGGCCGGGTCGGTCAAGGCGCGGCGCAGCGAACCCTCGCGGTCGAGCAGCCCCGTGACGGCGGCCAGCTCCTCGGCGAGCTTCGCCGCGTCGACGGACGTGCTGTCCGTCAGTGCGTCGAGGCGCTCGCGCGCGGCGGCCAGTGCCTCGCGGCTCGCTCCGTTCATCGCGCGGCCTCGGCCTTCTCCTCGAGCTCGTCGAGGAAGCGGTCGATCACGCGGCTCTGGCGGGCGGTGTCCTCGAGGGACTCACCGACGATCTTGCCGGCCAGGTCGGTGGCGAGCTTGCCGACGTCCTGGCGCAGGGCGTGCGCGGCGGACCGGCGGTCGGCCTCGATCTGGGCGTGGCCGGCCGCGATGATCTCCTCGCGCTGCCGCTGGCCTTCCGCACGCATCTCGGCGATGAGCGCGGCGCCCTGCTCCTGCGCCTCCTGGCGCAGACGCGCGGCCTCGTGGCGGGCCTCGGCGAGCGACTGCTTGTACTCCTCGAGGGTCCGCTGAGCCTCGGCCTGTGCGGCCTCGGCCTTCTCCATGCCGCCCTCGATGGCCTCGCGACGCTCGTCCAGAACCTTGTTGATGTTCGGGAGCAGCTTCTTGGCGAGGAAGAAGAAGACGATGGCGAAGGCGATGAGACCGATGACGAGCTCTGGGATCGGCGGGATGAGGGGGTTCTCCGCCTCCTCGGCCGCCAGCTGTGCCAGGGCGTTCACATCAGTGCCTTCCGTCGAAAGGGGTTGGTCTCGTCAGCCCGGACTCAGGAGGTCGGGTAGACGAACGGCATGACCAGACCGATCAGCGCGAGCGCCTCACAGAAGGCGAAGCCGAGGATCTGGTTGGCGCGGATCAGGCCGGCGGCCTCGGGCTGGCGGGCGAGGGCCTGCGTACCGTTGCCGAAGATGATGCCGATGCCGACGCCGGGGCCGATGGCCGCGAGGCCGTAGCCGATGGAGCCCAGGTTGCCGAGGATCTGGGTGGCGGCGAGGTTCACAGCGGACATGCTGTTTCTTCCTTCTCTTTCACGGACCGGTGGGGGTTGGCCACCGGACAATCGGGGGGGCTGTGCGTCGTGCGGGTGCTCAGTGGTGCTCGGCGAGCGCGCCCTGGACGTACGAGCAGGCCAGCAGCACGAAGACGTACGCCTGGACGGCCTGGATGAAGAGCTCGAAGGCGGTCATGACGATGACCATCACGAACGAGACGCTGGCGTAGGCGATGCCGATCCCGTTGAGCAGGTACCAGCTGGCGATGGTGAACAGCAGCAGCAGGACGTGACCCGCGAACATGTTGGCGAACAGTCGCACCGCGTGGGTGAACGGCCGGACGATCACGTTGGAGAGGAACTCCAGGCCGACGACCATCGGCAGCACCGCGCCGAGGTTCTTGTCGTAGCCCGTGATGTTCTTCCAGCCCCCGACGAAGCCGTGCTTCTTGAAGGTCAGCGACATCCACGTGATGTACACGATCGCGGCGAGCGCGGCCGGGTAGCTGATGATCGCCGTCACGGGGAACTGGGCGATCGGGACGATCGACCAGAGGTTCATGATCCAGACGAAGAAGAACAACGCGACCATGAAGGGCACGTACTTCTCGCCGTCCCGCTTGCCGATCGTCTCGTAGACGATGCCGCGGCGGACGAAGTCGTAACCGGCCTCGGCGACCATCTGCAGCTTGCCCGGGACGATCTTCGGCTTGGCGAAGGCAGCCCAGAAGAAGCCGACGATCACGATGCTGCCGAGCAGCGCCAGCAGCATCGTCTTGTTGAAGTAGACGCTGCTGTCCCCGTCGCCGATCAGCGGCTTGAAGAGGAAGGAGTGCAGGCCGGGGGCCGGGAAGCCGCACCCGTCGAAGATGTGGCAGTTCGTCTCGAAGGCGAGCGTCGTTACATCACTCACCGAGAGCTCCTTCAGCGTGGCGCATAGGTACGGCAACCTCTACGTGTCGGCGCGGCGCACGGCCACGGAACGGCACTGGACTGGTGTTACGGATGTGGGGGCGGCGGGTGGGCGCTGAGCCGAAGGGCTGTTGCGAAGGCATGACTGCCACCCGCGCCAGCTCTGCCGCAGTTGAGACCGGACGATAGCAAACGAGCGGAACCCCGCTTGCACCGGCCCTGCTTTTCACGTCGGGGTTCCGGCGGAGCCGGGCTCCACGTACAGCATCTTGGTCTTCATATGAGCACGGGCCTGGGCGGCGATCCACACCAGGGTCGTGCCGAGCAGGGTGAACGCGAACACCTGGGTGTCGAACAGCGTCGTGTTCTTGAACACGGCCAGCACGATGGCGAGCAGCAGCAGCTGCACGGTGTAGAGCATCAGGCCCATCGCCTGGAAGAGCGAGGGGTAGGAACGGGCGGTGCGCTGAAGCACCGTCAGACCGATTCCCATGAAGGCGATCACGACCACCGCGCCGAAGCCCGCGCCGATCGCGCCCTTGCCGCCCGCGAGCGCGCTGGACACAGCGACCGCGATCACCCCCGCGGCGGCGGCGGGCACGGCGCAGTTCAGGAGCGTTCGGACGTCGTTGGACTGCATGGCGGCAGCTCCTCCGGCGAGGTTGGGAGTACAGGGGTCGTCGAGGACGAGCGTAGCCCGGCGGCGGGGACATGCCTCACGCCGGAAGACCATCGCACTAGGGTCTTTCGGCTTGCTTCCGGGCTCTCGTGAACGGTATCACAAACTATTTGATGAGGTCTTTACCCGGTTCGTGTGCGACCTGTCACACGGACGGCGCAATCCTCGCGGCGCCTGACTGACGCCGCAAGGACCGTGTGCTATCGGACCGCCGGCCTACGGGCGGGTGCCCGCGCCGCGGCCGGCGTCCACCAGGGAACGGGCGCTGAGCGCGGTCGCGCCGTTGACGCCGGGGGCCTCCCCCGCGGCGATGGTGGCCGCCGCGGCGGCGTGCGCCGCCTGCGCGGCCTCCGCCTGGGTACGGCGGTACCGCGGCGGGACGAACGCCTCGGCCCAGCGCGGGGCCCGGGGCCGGAAGCGCGGCATGAGCAGGGCGCTCAGGCCCATCGCGCTCAGCATCACGATGCCCAGGACGATCCACAGGCTGGAGGAGTTGACCGCGAAGGCGACCGCTCCGAAGGCGATCAGCGCGGACCAGAAGTACATGATCCACACGGCCCGGCTGTGCGAGTGGCCGATGTCCAGCAGCCGGTGGTGCAGGTGGCCGCGGTCGGCGGCGAACGGCGACTGCCCGTTCCAGGTGCGGCGCACGATGGCCAGCACCAGGTCCGCGGCGGGGATGGCGATGAGCGTCAGCGGCAGCACCAGGGGCATGTAGACCGGCACCATGAAGTGCGTGGTGTCGCGGGTCGAGCCGGTGAGGTTGGTGATCGCGTCGGGGTCGGTCTGGCCGGTGATCGAGATGGCCCCGGAGGCCAGCACCAGGCCGATCAGCATCGACCCCGAGTCACCCATGAAGATCCGCGCGGGGTGCAGGTTGTGCGGCAGGAAGCCCAGGCACATCCCGATGAGGATGGCGCTGAACAGCGTCGCCGGGGCGGCGGCCTCGATGCCGTAGCCGTACCAGATGCGGTACGCGTACATGAAGAACGCGATCGCGGCGATGCACACCATTCCGGACGCGAGTCCGTCGAGTCCGTCGACGAAGTTCACCGCGTTGATCGTGATCACGACCAGGGCCACGGTCAGCAGGGTCGACTGCACCGGCGTGAGCGCCACGATGCCCTTGCCCGGGATCGGCAGCCACAGCACGGTGAGGCCCTGCAGCACCATCACGCCGGCCGCGATCATCTGCGCGCCCAGCTTGATCAGGGCGTCCACGCCCCACTTGTCGTCCAGCACGCCCAGCAGCCAGATCAGTCCGGCACCGGAGAGCAGCGCCCGCGGCTCGTTGGAGAGCTCGAAGACGCTCTTGAGGTTGGTCAGGTGGGCCGCCACCAGCAGGCCCGCGCACAGCCCGCCGAACATGGCGATGCCGCCGAGGCGTGGCGTGGGTTCGCGATGGACGTCGCGATCGCGGATCTCGGGCATGGCGCCCGCCGCGATGGCGAACTTCCGCACCGGCCCCGTGAGGAGGTAGGTCACGGCTGCCGCCACGCACAGGGTCAAGAGGTACTCACGCACGGGCACACCCTATTCGCGTCCGGGTGGCGACTGTAAACACAGACGAAGACTCACAGCGAGTACCCAGGGTTGCACACACCACTTGCGGGTTCGGCCCGGCCCCCCTGTGAAGCGCGTCTCAGACGGGGTACGGCGGGAACGCCTCCACCAGCTCCGCGACCTCGCCCGCCAGCCCCCGCTCCTCCCGCAGCGCCCGCACGATCAGGTCCGCGACCTGCGGCATCTGCTCCTCGCGCATCCCCTGGGTGGTCACCGACGCGGTGCCCAGCCGGATGCCCGAACCCGCCGTGCAGGGCTCGGTGTCGAACGGCAGCGTGTACTTGTCCAGCACGATCCCGGCGGCCGCGCACAGCCCGCGGGCGCGCATCCCGGTGACGCCGAGCGCCGACACGTCGGCGGCGATCAGGTGGGTGTCCGTGCCGCCGGTGGCGATGCGCAGGCCGTGCGCGGCGAGCGCCCCGGCGAGCGTACGGGCGTTGGCGACGACCTGGTGCGCGTAGAGCGCGAACTCCGGCCGCGCCGCCTCGGCGAGGGCCGCCGCCTTCGCCGCGACCGCGTGCATGTGCGGGCCGCCCTGCGAGAAGGGGAAGACCGCCCGGTCGATGCGCTGGGCCAGGTCGGCGCCGCACAGCACGAGCCCGCCGCGCGGGCCGCGCAGCGTCTTGTGCGTGGTGGCGCACACCACGTCCGCGTACGGCACCGGGTTGGGGGCGGCGCCGCCGGCGACCAGGCCGAGGGTGTGCGCGGCGTCCACGATCAGGTACGCGCCGACGTCGTCCGCGATCTCCCGGAAGGCGGCGTAGTCGATGTGCCGCGGGTAGGCGATGCCGCCGCAGACGATCGCCTTCGGGCGGTGCCGGTGGGCCAGCTCCCGCAGCTGCGCGTAGTCGATCAGGCCGCCCTCCTCGAAGGACGCGCCCCGCGTCACCCCGTACCCGGCGATGCGGAACCAGCGGCCGGAGAAGTTCGACTCGGAGCCGTGGGTGAGGTGGCCGCCGTGCGCCAGCGACATCGCCAGGACGGTGTCCCCGGGGACCAGGAGGGCCGCGTAGGCGGCCAGCACGGCCGAGGAGCCGGAGTAGGGCTGCACGTTCGCGTGCGCGGCTCCGAACAGCCGTGTGGCCCTTTCCACGGCCAGCCGCTCGGCCAGGTCCACCAGCTCGCAGCCGGCGTGGTGGCGGTGACCCGGGTAGCCCTCGGCGTACTTGTTGGCGAGCGGCGAGCCGAGCGCGGTCAGGACGGCCGGGGAGGTGAAGTTCTCGCCCGCGATCAACTGCAGGCACGAGGCCTGCCGCTGGGCCTCCCCGAGGAGGATGTCGGCCAGCTCGGGGTCATGGGCGCGCAGCTCGTCCAGGCCGCGGTCACCGGCCGGGAGCGTGGGGGCGGCTATGTGGGGTGAAGACGCTTCCGCGGTGGGCATGGCGGCGCTCCCGGGGGCGGCTGGGAAGGTTCTCACCTGCCACTGTTGCACCCTTCCGGACATTTCGCGCCGCGTTGTGCTCCACCGGGGGCCGCGATCCCGCCGCCGGCCGCGGCGCGGTGCCCCGGCGCCCCCCGCGGTGACCGCACCGGGGGCCGGGCGGGACGCGGTGAAACCTTTCCGCGCCGCTGGTCAGGCGGTCGGCGCCGGAACCCCGGTGAGGGCGGTCATGACGGGGTCCAGCGCGTCGTGGATCTCCTCGCCGATGCTGCGGAAGAACGTCAGCGGGGCTCCGTACGGGTCGTACACCTCGTCCGCGTCCGCGGTGGGCGCCAGCAGCCACCCGCGCAGGGCCGCGGCGGCGCGCACCAGGGACCGCGCGCGCTCGGTCACGCTGCCCTCGGGCAGCGTCGCCGGGTCTATCGCCTTCACCAGCCGGGTGAACTCCTTGAGCGTGAAGGTGCGCAGCCCCGCCGCGTGCCCCATGGAGATCACCTGGGCGCGGTGGTCGCGGGTCGCGGTCAGCACGAGGTCGGCGTCGATCACGTGGTCGTCGAGGAGTTCGCGCCCGAGGAAGCCCGTCGGGTCGGCGGCGTACTCGGCGAGCACCGTCGCGGCGTGCGCCTCCATCGGGGCACCCTCGTGCCCCCAGGTGCCGGCGCTCTCCACGACGATCCCCGCGGCGCTGTCACCGAGCCGCAGCGTCAGCTCGTGCCGGGTCAGCCGCTCGGCCATCGGCGAGCGGCAGACGTTGCCGGTGCAGACGTGGAGGATGCGGAACGGGCGCTCGCCGTGATCCCACTGCCCGGGTATGGGCGGTGTCAATTGCCGACCTCCAGGTCGGGTACGACCTCGCGCAGCTGCTCCGCGCTGATCGCGCCCGCCCGCAGCAGGACGGGCACCTTGCCGGTGACGTCCACGATGGAGGACGGCACGGCCGCGGGCGTCGGGCCGCCGTCGAGGTAGATCGCGACGGAGTCGCCCAGCATCTCCTGCGCCGCGTCGCAGTCCTGCGGGGAGGGATGTCCGGTCAGGTTGGCGCTGGAGACGGCCATCGGGCCGGTCTCG
Organism: Streptomyces sp. NPDC008238; assembly: GCF_042956445.1. Classification (NCBI taxonomy): domain Bacteria; kingdom Bacillati; phylum Actinomycetota; class Actinomycetes; order Kitasatosporales; family Streptomycetaceae; genus Streptomyces; species Streptomyces sp. NPDC008238. The sequence goes on from NZ_JBIBGK010000016.1 coordinate 118,002, forward strand.
GTCAGCAGCTCGATGGCGACCGGGTGCAGCGGCATGCGGACGGCGACGGTGCCGCGGGTGTCCCCCAGGTCCCACTGCAGCGACGGCTGGTGACGCGCGACGAGGGTCAGCGCGCCCGGCCAGAAGGCGTCGACCAGTTCCCAGGCCTGCTCGGTGAAGTCGGTGACCAGGCCGTGCAGGGTGTTCGGGGAGCCCACCAGCACGGGCGAGGGCATGTTGCGGCCCCGGCCCTTGGCCTCCAGCAGGTCGCCGACGGCCTCGGCGTTGAACGCGTCCGCGCCGATCCCGTAGACGGTGTCCGTCGGCAGCACCACGAGCTCGCCGCGGCGTACGGCGGACGCGGCCTCGCGCAGTCCGGCAACCCGGTCCGTCGCGTCCGAGCAGTCGTAACGGCGTGCCATCAGCAGACCTCCATGACGTGCGGCGCCGTGGTCACGGCGTCGCCTTGCGGGCAGTGGTGAACCGGGGGCGGTTGTTGAGGTCGGGGTGGTCGGCGGCGTCCGCCCAGCCGGCCTCCTCGGTGAAGATCCAGGGCACCTGGCCGCCCTGGGTGTCGGCGTGCTCGATGACGACGACCCCGCCCGGCCGCAGCAGCCGGTGCGCGGTGCGCTCGATGCCGCGGATGGTGTCCAGGCCGTCCTCACCGGAGAACAACGCCATCTGGGGGTCGTGGTCGCGGGCCTCCGGCGCCACGTACTCCCATTCGGTGAGCGGGATGTACGGCGGGTTGGAGATCACCAGGTCCACCTGGCCGTCGAGGTCCCCGAAGGCCTCCAGGGCGTCCCCCTGCCGCAGGTCGACCTTGCTGCCCTCGACGTTCTTCCTGGCCCACACCAGTGCCTCGTCGGACAGCTCCACCGCGTGCACCCGGCTGCGCGGCACCTCCTGCGCCAGGGCGAGCGCGATCGCGCCCGAACCCGTGCACAGGTCCACGATGAGCGGCTCGGCGACGTCCATCGCGCGCACCGCGTCTATGGCCCACCCGACGACCGACTCGGTCTCCGGACGGGGCACGAACACCCCCGGGCCGACCTGGAGCTCCAGGTAGCGGAAGAACGCCCGGCCCGTGATGTGCTGCAGCGGCTCGCGGGCCTCACGGCGGGCCACGGCCTCCCAGTAGCGCGCGTCGAAGTCGGCGTCGGCGACGGTGTGCAGCGCGCCGCGCTTCACCCCGTGCACGTACGCCGCGAGCTCCTCGGCGTCGAACCGCGGCGAGGGAACGCCGGCGTCGGCCAGCCGCTGGGTCGCCTGGGCGACCTCGGCGAGCAGCAGGTTCACGTTCTCCGCCTCCGGTTCAGCTTCCGTCGCCCGCGGCCGCCAGCTTGGCGGCCGAGTCGGCGTCGACGCAGGCCTGGATCACCGCGTCCAGTTCGCCGTCGAGGACCTGGTCCAAGTTGTACGCCTTGAAGCCGACGCGGTGGTCGGAGATGCGGTTCTCCGGGAAGTTGTACGTACGGATGCGCTCGCTGCGGTCCACCGTGCGCACCTGGCTGCGACGGGCGTCGGAGGCCTCGCGCTCCGCCTCCTCCTGCGCCGCGGCCAGCAGCCGGGAGCGCAGGATGCGCATCGCCGACTCCTTGTTCTGCAGCTGGCTCTTCTCGTTCTGGCAGGAGACGACCAGCCCGGACGGCAGGTGGGTGATGCGCACCGCGGAGTCGGTGGTGTTGACCGACTGGCCGCCGGGGCCCGAGGAGCGGTAGACGTCGATCCGCAGGTCGTTGGGGCCGATCTCGACCTCGACCTCGTCGGCCTCGGGGGTCACCAGCACACCGGCGGCGGAGGTGTGGATGCGGCCCTGCGACTCGGTGGCCGGCACGCGCTGGACGCGGTGCACGCCGCCCTCGTACTTCAGCCGGGCCCAGACGCCCTGGCCGGGCTCGGTGGCGCCGCCCCCGCCCTTGGTCTTCACCGCGACCTGGACGTCCTTGTAGCCGCCGAGGTCGGAGGCGTTGGCGTCGATGATCTCGGTCTTCCAGCCCGCGCGCTCCGCGTAGCGCAGGTACATGCGCAGCAGGTCGCCCGCGAAGAGCGCGGACTCCTCGCCGCCCTCGCCGGCCTTGACCTCGAGGATCACGTCCTTGTCGTCGCTGGGGTCGCGCGGGACGAGCAGCAGCCGCAGCTTTTCGGTGAGCTCCTCGCGGTGCCGCTCCAGCTCCTTGACCTCGGCGACGAAGTCCGGGTCGTCCGCGGCGAGTTCACGGGCGGTCTCGATGTCCTCGCCGGTCTGCTTCCAGCCGCGGTACGTGCCGATGATGGGGGTCAGCTCGGCGTAGCGCTTGTTGAGCCTGCGCGCGTTGGCCTGGTCGGCGAAGACCGCCGGGTCGGCAAGCTTCTTCTCGAGGTCGGCGTATTCGCCGATCAGTTCCTCGACCGCCTCGAACATCAGGATCCCTGCTCGTGAAAAGGGGTGGACGCCGGTCTGCCAGCCTGGGACGACAAAGCGCCGGTCCGGCCGCCGGAGGATATCCGGGCAGCCGTGGACCGGCGCTTTCGGGTCGCTACTTCTTGGCGGACCCGGCCGCCTTGCCGAAGCGGGCCTCGAAGCGGGCCACACGGCCACCGGTGTCGAGGATCTTCTGCTTGCCCGTGTAGAACGGGTGGCACGCGGAGCAGACGTCGGCACGGATGACGCCGTCCTTCACGGTGCTGCGGGTGGTGAACGAGGCGCCGCAGGTGCAGCTGACCTGGGTCTCCACGTACTCCGGGTGGATGTCGCGCTTCAAGGGGTTCTCCTAGTGTTCGGGAGGGTCCCGGGTCGTGCTGCGGGCTTGCGTCACGTGAACCGGGGCCGACGTACCAGTCTGCCAGCACTGGCCGCATCTCCCCAAACCGGGTCCCGCGGTGATCTATTCCGATCCCCCGGCGGTCGGCTGCGAGGAGCTCCTGACCACACCGTTCGTGTCGACGTCGTCACCGGCGGAGCCCTTGGTGGCGGACTCGGGGATCGGTTCGTCGGCCCGCAGCGCCGCCCAGACCTGCTCGGCCTGGTCGGTGATCGGCAGGACGCGGTTGGGGTCGTAGGGGTCGTAGCGCACGGGCATCGTGACCATGCCGATGTCCTTCGAGCCCAGGCCCTTCAGGCTCTCCCCGAGGCCGACCAGCTTCTTGACGGACGCCAGCTCCGAGTCGGTGGTGATGGCCCCCGTGGCGGTGTCGGCGATCGTGTACAGCCGGGTCGGCGAGCTGAGCAGCCCGATGCCGTTCACCCGGTCCACCAGGGCCTTCAGGAAGGCCTGCTGCAGCTTTATCCGGCCCAGGTCGCTGCCGTCGCCCACCCCGTGCCGGGTGCGGACCAGGCCGAGCGCCTGCTTGCCGTCGAGGTGGTGGGTGCCGGCCGGCAGGTGCAGGTGGCTGCGGTTGTCGCTGATGGCCTGGCTGGTGGTGACGGTGACCCCGCCGAGGGCGTCGATCAGGTGCTGGAAGCCGGCGAAGTCGATCTCGATGTAGTGGTCCATGCGGATGCCGGTCATCGACTCGGCCGTCTTGACGGCGCAGGCCGGGCCGCCGATCGCGTACGCCTGGTTGAACATCTCGCCCTGCCGGGCCGGGGCGGTGCCGCCGCCGGGCTCGGCGCAGGCGGGCCGGTCGACGAGGGTGTCGCGGGGGATGCTGACCACACTCGCCCGGTCGTGCCCCTCGTAGACGTGGACGATCATCGCGGTGTCGGAGCGCGCGGTGCCGTCGTCCTGCCCGCCGCCGGCCTTCTGGTTGCTGCCGGAACGCGAGTCGGAACCGAGGACGAGGATGTCCATCGAGCCGTTGTCGACGTCGGCCGGCCGGTCCCGCCCGAGGAGGGCGTTGATGTCGATGCCCCTGATGTTGCCGTTGAGCTTGAGGTAGAGGCATCCGACGGCGGTGGTGGTCAGCAGCAGGAACGTCGCCACGACCCATGCGGTGACCCGCAGGGCCCGCCGGCGGGGGCTGCGCAGGCTCGGGCTGCGAAGGCGCCGCCGGGCGGCTCGTCCGTCGTCCGCGTGCTCGGGCATCGGCTCCTCTTGTCCTGATTCGTCCCCCTATCTTCGGGATACCCCGTCCCGCGCCGGATCAGCCACGCGAGGGGTGCCGCACAGGGCAATGACAGCGGGTCCGGGGCCGCCCCGCCGGGGGACGCGCCGGATCCGCCGCAGGTGAGAGCCATCCGGTCGGTGCCTGCGCGGACGCCGGAAGGCCGCCGCCTCGGCCACGGACGACGGAAGGCCGGTCCCCTCACCGAGGTGAGGGGACCGGCCTTCGCGGTCGTGCCGACGCCGGGGCGTCAGTCGTTGTTGCCACCCGGGGTGGTCTTGGCGATCTGCATCAGGAACTCGGCGTTGGACTTGGTCTGCTTCATCTTGTCCAGCAGCAGCTCGATCGCCTGCTGCGAGTCGAGCGCGTGCAGCACCCGGCGCAGCTTCCAGGTGATGTTCAGCTCGTCCGGAGCCAGCAGGATCTCCTCCTTGCGGGTACCGGACGGGTCGACGTCCACCGCCGGGAAGATCCGCTTGTCGGCGAGCTTCCGGTCGAGCTTGAGCTCCATGTTGCCGGTGCCCTTGAACTCCTCGAAGATCACCTCGTCCATGCGCGAGCCGGTCTCGACCAGCGCGGTGGCCAGGATGGTCAGCGAGCCGCCGTCCTCGATGTTGCGCGCGGCACCGAAGAAGCGCTTCGGCGGGTACAGCGCGGTCGAGTCGACACCACCGGACAGGATGCGGCCGGAGGCGGGCGCCGCGAGGTTGTACGCGCGGCCCAGACGGGTGATGGAGTCCAGCAGGACGACGACGTCGTGGCCCAGCTCCACCAGTCGCTTGGCACGCTCGATGGCGAGCTCGGCGACGGTGGTGTGGTCCTCGGCCGGGCGGTCGAAGGTCGAGGAGATGACCTCGCCCTTGACCGACCGCTGCATGTCGGTGACCTCTTCGGGACGCTCGTCGACGAGGACGACCATCAGGTGGCACTCGGGGTTGTTGCGGGTGATCGCGTTGGCGATGGCCTGCATGATGATCGTCTTACCGGTCTTCGGCGGGGCCACGATCAGGCCGCGCTGGCCCTTTCCGATCGGGGCGACCAGGTCGATGATCCGGGTGATCAGCTGGCCGGGCTCGTTCTCCAGCCGCAGCCGCTCCTGCGGGTACAGCGGGGTGAGCTTGTTGAACTCCGGGCGGCCGCGGCCGCTCTCGGGCGCCATGCCGTTGACGGAGTCCAGGCGCACCAGCGCGTTGAACTTCTCGCGGCGCTCGCCGTCCTTGGGCTGGCGCACGGCACCGGTGACGTGGTCGCCCTTGCGCAGGCCGTTCTTGCGGACCTGGGCGAGCGAGACGTACACGTCGTTGGGGCCGGGCAGGTAGCCGGAGGTCCGGATGAACGCGTAGTTGTCGAGGATGTCCAGGATGCCCGCGACCGGGATCAGGACGTCGTCGTCGGCGACCTGCGGCTCGCCCGCGAAGTCGTCGCGGCGGTTGCCGCCCCGCCCGCGGCGGTCGCGGTAACGGCCCCTGCGGCGGCGGCCGCCGCTCTCGTCGTCGTAGTCGTCCTGGCCACCCTGACCGCCCTGCGGGCCGCCACCCTGCTGCTGGCCCTGGCCGCCGCCCTGCTGCTGACGCTGCTGGCCGCCGTCCTCGCCGCCCTTGCGGCGGTCGCGCTGCCGGTCCCGCTGACGGTCGCGACGGCTCTCGCGGCGGTCGTCGCCGCCCTTGGCGTCGCCGGACCTGCCCTCGGCGTTGTCCACCGCGGCCTCGGCACGGCCCTCGGCGGACTGCTCGGCCCTGGCGGACTCCGCCTTGGCCTTGGCCGCGGGTGCGGCCTTCTCGCCGGCCGGCTGACCGGGGATCTCGATCTGCTTGGGCTGCTGCTCGGCGCCCTGGTTCCCGGCCTCGGCGGATTCACCCGTACGGGTGCGGGAGGTGGCCCGGCGCTTCGGCTTCTCGGCGGCGGGCGCGCCCTCGGCGGCGGAGGCCTTGGCGCCGCCGCCGGACTGCGCGGCCTTGATGGTCTCGATGAGCTGGCTCTTGCGCATCCGCGCGGTGCCCTTGATGCCGAGACCGGAGGCGAGCTGCTGCAGCTCGGCCAGGACCATGCCCTCAAGACCGGTACCCGCGCGGCGGCGCCGCGCGGCGGGGGCAGTGGCAGCACCGGTGGCAGGCGCGGCAGCATCGGACGCGGCGACAGGGCTGTCTGCGCGTACGCCCATCAGATCGGTGGTGTCGCTCACGAAGGGTCCTTCCCTGGAGCGGACGTCGGCCTGTCTGGCTCGGCGACCGGTCGTGCTGTCCGGATCCGGTCCTTATCACTTGCGCCGGACCCGGGGCGGTGGTCCGCCTGATGGCGGAGGAAATATGTGGAACAAAGAAACACAGTTACCGGCGAGGTGAGAGTTCACTCTCGGGTGAAATGTCACCCGCGCCGTCTCCGGAGCGTGCTCGGCACTGCTCAGGCAGGCTGCCTATGCGGTGTGGGAGGCTCCCGGAAGAATGGGCGGTCCCGATGCGGGACACAAGGCACCGGGACAACAGGCACAACAGGCAGGTTCCTGAGTCCACGGGTGCAGCAATGAGATTAACACTACCGGATCCAGCAAACATTCCCCCTCTCTACGACCGGCAATCGTGTCACTGCCCCACGGCGAGCGGCAGCACACTCGCCCCCGCCGCGTCGAGCGACAGACGGTTCGCCGCCCACCCCTCGCCCGCCAGCCGGGAGACCTTGTCGGCGCTTTCCTCGTCCGCCAGCGCCAGCACCGTGGGCCCCGCACCGGAGATGACGGCGGGGACGCCCTCGGCGCGCAGGCGGTTCACCAGTGCCGCGCTCTCCGGCATCGCGGGCGCCCGGTACTCCTGGTGGAGCCGGTCCTCGGTGGCCGGCAGCAGCAGGTCGGGGCGCCGGGTGAGGGCCTCGACGAGGAGCGCGGCGCGTCCCGCGTTGACCGCGGCGTCCACGTGCGGGACGGTGCGCGGCAGCAACCCCCGGGCGGTCTCGGTCAGCACGGGCCTGCCGGGTACGAAGACCACCGGGACGACCGACTCCGAGGGGTCCATCCGGACCGCGTGGGCGGCCCCGCCCTCGGTCCAGGCCAGCGTGAAGCCGCCGAGCAGACAGGCGGCGACGTTGTCCGGGTGGCCCTCGATCTCGTTGGCCAGCTCCAGCAGCGCGGCGTCGTCGAGCTTGTCCTGCCCGCCTATCGTCACCGCGCGGGCGGCCATGATGCCGGCGCAGATGGCGGCGGAGGAGGAGCCCAGGCCGCGGCCGTGCGGGATGCGGTTGGCGCACACCACCTCCAGGCCGCGCGGCTGTCCGCCGAGCAGGTCGAAGGCGGTCCGCAGGGCGCGTACGACCAGGTGGTTCTCGTCGCGGGAGAGCGAGTCGCTGCCTTCGCCGGCGATGTCGACGTGCAGACCGGAGTCGGCCACCCGGACCACGACGTCGTCGTAGAGTCCGAGCGCCAGGCCGAAGGCGTCGAAGCCCGGTCCGAGGTTGGCGCTGGTCGCGGGGACGCGCACTCGGACGGCGGCGGCGCGGAAGGCTGGTCCGGCCATCGGTCGATGACTCTCCTTGCTTCAAGGGCGTGTCCGCCCCGCGATGCCGCGGCATCGTTGCCGTACGGCGGCGAGGACTTGGGGGACCGTACCAAGGGGATCCCGCGAGGAGGATGCCATTGGCATGGGCCAGAACGGCGTGCGGCGGCGCCGGTGTGAGGTCAGCCTATCGAAGGAAGGTTCTCCTGCGACATAGGGCGCACGGACAGCGCGTGATGCGTGTCGCGTGCGAATCCGTGCGCCCCTGTTGTCCCTCGGGGGTTCAGAGCAGCCCCAGCCGCTCCGCGGCCGTGTCCGCGTCCACCGGAACGGTGATGGGCTGCGGCGCGCCGGCGACCGCCCAGTCGGGGTCCTTCAGGCCGTTGCCGGTGACCGTGCAGACGATCCGCTGGCCCGGGTCGACCTCGCCCTGTTCGGCGGCCTTCAGCAGCCCGGCGACGCTCGCGGCGGAGGCCGGCTCGACGAAGACGCCCTCCTGCGCGGCGAGCAGCCGGTACGCCGACAGGATCTGACGGTCGGTCACCGAGTCGATCAGGCCGCCGGATTCGTCGCGGGCCTCCTCGGCGAACTGCCACGACGCCGGGTTGCCGATGCGGATCGCGGTGGCGATCGTCTGCGGCCGGCGCACCGGGTGGCCCAGCACGATCGGCGCCGCACCGGAGGCCTGGAAGCCCCACATCCGCGGGTTGCGCGTCGACACGCCGTCCGCGGAGTATTCGCGGTAGCCCTTCCAGTACGCGGTGATGTTGCCCGCGTTGCCGACCGGCAGCACGTGGACGTCCGGCGCGTCGCCGAGCGCGTCCACGATCTCGAAGGCGGCGGTCTTCTGGCCCTCGATGCGGGCCGGGTTCACCGAATTGACCAGCGCCACCGGGTACTTGTCGGACAGTCCGCGGGCGAGGTCCAGGCAGTCGTCGAAGTTGCCGTCCACCTGCAGGATCCGCGCCCCGTGCACCAGCGCCTGGCCCATCTTGCCCAGCGCGATCTTGCCCTGCGGCACCAGGACGGCGCACACCATCCCGGCCCGCACCGCGTACGCGGCCGCCGAGGCGGAGGTGTTGCCGGTGGAGGCGCAGATGACCGCCTGCGCGCCCTCCTCCTTGGCCTTGGAGATCGCCATGGTCATGCCGCGGTCCTTGAAGGAGCCGGTGGGGTTGGCGCCCTCCACCTTCAGGAACACGTCGCAGCCCGTGCGCTCGGACAGCACCTGGGCGGGGACCAGCGGCGTGCCGCCCTCCAGCAGCGTGACCACGGGGGTCGCCGCACCGACCGGGAGCCGGTCCCGGTACTCCTCGATGAGGCCGCGCCACTGGTGGGTGGCCGGCACACGGCCGGCGGAGACTGCGTTCATCGCTGGGTTACTCCCCTTCCACACGCATGATGCTGGCGACGCCCCGGACGGTGTCCAGCTCGCGCAGCGCCTCGACGGTCGCCCCGAGCGCCGCGTCCGCCGCCCGGTGGGTGACGACGACGAGCGACGCGTCGCCGTCCTTCCCCTGCTGGCGGACGGTGTCGATCGACACCTGGTGCTCCGCGAAGACCGTGGCCACCTGGGCCAGGACACCCGGTTTGTCCGCCACGTCCAGGCTGATGTGGTAGCGCGTCACCACCTCGCCCATCGGGCCGACCGCGAGCTGCGCGTACGCCGACTCCCCCGGTCCCGTGGTGCCCACCAGCTTGTTGCGGCAGGTCGCCACCAGGTCGCCCAGCACCGCCGAGGCCGTCGGCGAGCCGCCCGCACCGGGACCGTAGAACATCAGCCGGCCGGCCGCCGCGGCCTCCACGAAGACCGCGTTGTACGCCTCGCGCACGCTGGCCAGCGGGTGCGTCAGCGGGATCATCGCCGGGTGGACGCGGGCGGTGACCGAACGGCCGTCGGCGCTGCGCTCGCAGATCGCGAGCAGCTTCACCGTGCAGCCCATCCGCTGGGCCGAGGCGATGTCGGTCGCGGTGACCTCGGTGATGCCCTCGCGGTGCACGTCGTCGATGGTCACCCTGGTGTGGAAGGCGATGCCGGCCAGGATCGCGGCCTTGGCCGCGGCGTCGAAGCCCTCCACATCGGCCGTCGGGTCCGCCTCTGCGTACCCCAGGGCGGTGGCCTCGTCCAGCGCCTCGGAGTAGCCGGCGCCGGTGGAGTCCATCTTGTCGAGGATGAAGTTGGTCGTGCCGTTGACGATGCCCAGCACCCGGTTCACCTTGTCGCCGGCCAGCGACTCGCGCAGCGGGCGGATCAGCGGGATGGCGCCGGCGACGGCGGCCTCGTAGTAGAGGTCCACCCCCTGCTCGACGGCGGCGGCGTGCAGCTTGGCGCCGTCCGCGGCCAGCAGCGCCTTGTTGGCGGAGACCACGCTGGCGCCGTGCTCGAAGGCGGTGGTGATCAGCGAGCGCGCGGGCTCGATGCCGCCGATCACCTCGACGACCACGTCGATATCCCCGCGTTTGACCAGGGCGGTCGCGTCCGTGGTGAGCAGTTCCGCGGGTACGCCGGCGCGCACCCGGTTGGGCCGGCGCACGGCGATGCCGGCGAGCTCCACGGGTGCGCCGATCCGCGCGGCGAGGTCGTCCGCGTGCGTCGTCATGATGCGCGCCACCTCTGAGCCGACCACACCACAGCCCAGCAGCGCCACCTTCAGCGGACGCGTACGCATCATCCGACCTCGCTTCGCGGTTTCAGCTCTTGCAAGCTTCTTGGACGGTCCCAGTCTCACGCACCGGACGGAAGTTTCCACGTACTGTCCGGATCGCGAGACCAGGCTTCTTCCATGTGAGATTCCACGTCATCCGACGTCGAGACGCAGGAGATCTTCTTCCGTCTCGCGCCGGACGATGACCCGGGCCTCGCCGTCCCTGACCGCCACCACCGGGGGGCGCAGGGCGTGGTTGTAGTTGCTGGCCATCGAGCGGCAGTACGCCCCCGTCGCCGGCACCGCCAGCAGGTCGCCGGGCGCCAGGTCGGCGGGGAGGAAGGCGTCGCGCACCACGATGTCGCCCGACTCGCAGTGCTTGCCCACGACCCGGGTCAGCATCGGCTCCGCGTCGCTCGACCGCGACACCAGGGCCACGCTGTACTCGGCGTCGTACAGCGCCGTCCGGATGTTGTCCGACATGCCGCCGTCCACGCTGACGTACGTCCGCAGGCCCTCCAGCGGCTTGATCGTGCCCACCTCGTACAGCGTGAACGCCGTCGGGCCCACGATCGCCCGGCCCGGCTCGACCGACAGCCGCGGCACCGCGAGCTCCGCGCCCCGGCACTCCCGGGAGACGATCTCGCCCAGCGACTTGGCGATCTCGTACGGCTCGCGCGGGTCGTCGTCCGGCGTGTACGCGATGCCGAGGCCACCGCCGAGGTCGATCTCCGGCAGCTCCACCCCGTGCTCGTCGCGGATCTGCCGCAGCAGGCCGATCACCCGGTGCGCCGCCACCTCGAAACCGGAGGTGTCGAAGATCTGCGAGCCGATGTGCGAGTGGATGCCCACCAGTTCGAGCGACTCAAGGCGCAGCACCCGGCGCACCGCCTCGGCCGCGTCCCCGCCGCCGAGGGAGAAGCCGAACTTCTGGTCCTCGTGCGCGGTGGCGATGAACTCGTGGGTGTGCGCCTCGACGCCGACGGTGACGCGGACCTGCACCCGCTGCCGCCGGCCCGCCTTCTGCGCGGCGTCCGCCACCCGGACGATCTCCTGGAACGAGTCCACCACGATCCGGCCCACCCCGGCCTCGACGGCCTGGCGGATCTCCGCGGTGGTCTTGTTGTTGCCGTGCAGCGCGATCCGGTCGGCCGGCATCCCCGCGGACAGCGCCACGGCCAGCTCGCCGCCGGAGCACACGTCGAGGTTGAGGCCCTCCTCGTGCAGCCAGCGCACCACGGCGCGGGACAGGAAGGCCTTGCCCGCGTAGAAGACGTCGGCGTCCGCCCCGAAGGCCTCGCGCCAGGCACGGCAGCGGGCCCGGAAGTCGGCCTCGTCCAGGATGTAGGCGGGGGTGCCGAACTCCTCCGCGAGGGCGCGGACGTCCAGACCGCCCACGGTGGCGACGCCCTCGGCGTCCCGGGTGACGGTGCGGGCCCAGACCCGGGGGTCGAGGGCGTTCAGGTCGGTGGGCGGCGCCGCGTAGTGGCCCTCGGGGAGGACGTCGGCGTAACGGGGCCCGGCGGGGTGTGCGGAACGGCTCATCGTCGTGTGCTCTCTGCTCTCACAGGTGTCGGGGGGCGCTGATGCCGAGCAGGGTCAGGCCGTTGGCGAGCACGGTCCCGGCGGCGTCGGCGAGCGCCAGGCGGGCCCCGTGAACGGCCGAGGGTTTCTCCTCGCCCTTCGGCAGCGCCGGGCACTCCTCGTGGAAGCGGAGGAAGGCGTCGGCGATGCGCTCCAGCAGCCGCGCCACCCGGTCGGGCGCGCCGTGCCGGGCCGCCGCCTCCACGGTGCGGGGGAAGTCGGCGATCAGGCCGAGCAGTTCGGCCTCCGCGGGGTCCCGGGGGCCGGATGCGGCGCCGGGTCCCAGGCCCAGGTCGTGGGCGCCTCGCAGCAGGGCCCGGCTGCGGGCGTGAGCGTACCGGACCAGGAACAGCGGGTTGCCCTCGCGCTGCGCCAGGTGCGTCGCGGGGTCGGTGCGGGGGGCGTCCTCGGCGGGCGGACGCAGCAGGGCCCAGGCGGTGGCGTCTGCGCCGAGGGTGCGCAGCAGCTCGTCCGGGGTCTGCGCCACGGGGTGGGGCCGGCGGGCGGGGGGCTCGATGCCGGTGGCGGCGTGGAGCCGGCGGAGGGCGGCGGCGTAGGCGTCGGCGCGGGGCTCGCCGGTGGGCGCGGGGACGTCACCGGCCCCGTACTCCCCCACGCCGTACCGCTTGCCCTGCTCGCGGACGAGGTCGACGAGGGCCTCGTGGGACTCGCCCTGGAGGGTGATGTTGAGGAAGCCGGGTGCGGCCACGTCCACCCGGGCGATGCCGGGGGCGGCGGCGAGGCGGCGGCGGAGGACGTCGGCGACGGCGAGCGGGGCGGCGCCGGTGAGGGGGGCCAGTTGCAGGGCCACGTTGGTGGCGTAGTCCCCGCACCCGGGGCGCGGCGGGCGGCGTACGACGACCCGCTCGGGGACGGGACCCGCGAGGCTGAGCTCGTCGGCCTCCACGGCACGACGGACCGTGGCGAGCACGGTGCGGGAGAGCTCAGCGGGGGTCACAAGCGCAAGCGTAGGCGAGGAGGGGGGTGCGGACGCGAACGGGTTTCACCCCTTGGTCATCCCTGGTCACCGTCGGTCAGGCAGGGCCCGGGGTGGTGGCGGGCGCGCCTTCCTGCGGGGTGTCGGTGTCGACGCCGCCGACGAGCCGCCGTACGACACGGATCAGCTCGCCGGGCTCGAAGGGCTTGCTGAGGAAGGCGTCCACGCCGGCGGCGACGGCACGCTCGACCTCGGCCTGGGTGCAGGCGCTGACGACGACGATCCGCACGTCACGGGTACGGGGGTCGGAGCGCAGGCGGGCGGCCGTCCCTATGCCGTCGAGGCGGGGCATGACGACGTCGAGGGTGACGACGTCGGGGCGCACCTGCTGCACGACGTCCAGGCACTCGGCACCATCGGCCGCGGTCACGACCTCGAAGCCCTCCAGCTCGAGGTTGACCCTGATCAGCTGCCGGATCACCTTGTTGTCGTCGACGACAAGCACCCGGCCGGACACGCCCGGCACATTCAGATGCTAGGCGCGCAGGATCGGATGCGTCCGCGTTTTCCCCATTCCTTCCCCGACCGGGGGACCCGGCACGGGTGCGCCGGACACGCCCCGCCGCCATGGGCTATGCCACGGGCACGCGGCGCGGGGCACGCCGCGCGGGGCCTCCGCCGACGGTCCCGGGTCCACAACCCGCCTCCCCGGAAACCCTGTACACGGACACCCCTTCCAGGCTGGTAAGGTTTCACCCGTCGCCGCCACAGCAGACGACGCGCCCCCGTAGCTCAGGGGATAGAGCAACGGCCTCCGGAGCCGTGTGCGCAGGTTCGAATCCTGCCGGGGGCACCTCGCACGAGGTGCCAAAAGACCCCGCCACCAGCCAAGACGCTGAGTGCGGGGTCTTTGCGTATGCGCAGCCGTGTGCCGCCGAAAGTGGCCGTAGGACGGGGTCTGTGGACTATCCGTGGACGAGATCTTGAGTCATCGGCCCAGGTCAGCCCCCGAAAACGGCGAAGGCCCCTGGACAGAGCCAGGGGCCACGCAAAGCGGTGTCCGTCCCACTAGTCGGCAGTGACTCCCCAGTAGCCGATCTGCGCGGGCCGGCCGTCGCGGTAGAGCACCGTGCAGTTTCCTTGGGCACGCCCCGGATAGAACTGCTCAGCTTCGAGGGCGGCCTCCCACTCTTCGTAAGTGGGTTCACCGTGGGGGGCCCAGGCGCGCACCTCACCGTCGGTCAATGGCCGCATGAAGGGACCGTCATCGGTGTCCGTGGCGTCGATCATGCAGGGGAAGTCCAGCACGGTGCCCGTGCCGCCGGTGAAGATGTACTGGTGCCACTCCGGGTCGCGCCACAGCTCCTCGACAGATCGACCCTCGAAGCCGTAGTTGTCGCGCATCAACTCCGCTTCCTGAGCCTGCTGGAATGCAGCTGCCAGGTCACGCTGATACGGGCCCGTGTGGCTCCATGCGTCGCCGCCCATCTACGTCCCCTCCCCATCTGAACTGTTCGACCAAGAGCGCAGCTTAGGAAACGGCACTGACAGGGCACCGCGCCTGATCACTCGTACTCGCGCAACAGCTCCTCGATCTTGCGGTTCGCGACCTCCTGCCGGCCGTCGATGCACTTGGCGTACCGACTCAGCAGCACCTCCACGCTGTTGCCCGCCCGTTCGGCAACCTCGGTGGCGTCCACGCCGGCGTTCAGCCAGGTCGACAGCGCCGAGTGCCGCAGGTCGTACGGCCGCCGGGCGAGCGGTGAGGCTGCCACAGCAGGCGGCAGCGCCAGCAGCCGTGCCTCTTGCCAGGCCCGGTAGTAGGAGGACGAGGACACCACTCCCCCGCCCTCGCCGAAGAACAGCCTCCCGTCGTCGGCCACTCCAAAGGTGTCGAGGTGTTCCCGGAAGATCGCCACGAGCTGCGGAGGGATCGGAACCCGCCGCACGTCCTCGGCCGGCCGGTTCTTCAGCCCGCGATCGTCATGGCTCTCCCCCGAGTCGGTCCACAGCTTCCCAACACTCGGGCGTGTTCGGTGCAGCAGGGCGGAGCCCCATCCGGTGGCGGGCAGGGTGAGATCAGTCTCGGCAAGCCCGACCGCTTCAGCGGGGCGCAGGCCCCCGAAGTACATCGCCGCGAACAGGCCGACGAGGCGCCGGCCACGGGCACGCCGGTAGCCGCCGACGTAGGACACGGCGCACAGCAGGGAGCGGGCCTGGTGAGGGTTGGCGACGACCCGAGGATCTACTTCGCTGGAAACCTTGGGCTTCTGCCACCTCACGCTGCCGAGCGGATTCTCGGAGAACTCGCCCAGGTCGACCGCGTAATGCATGGCATTGACGAGGGTCCGGCGCTTCCGGCGAACGGTCTCGGCAGCTGCCGCGGTGCCGTCGAGCTTGAGCTTGAGGGAGTCGAGTACGGCGCGTCCGATCACGGGGTCACCGAGATCAGCGAGGGGGCGGGAGGCCTTCGATACCCAGTGAAGGGCATTTCCTATGTCCGGTGGGAGTTCCCGATCATTCGGCCCCGGCAGGACGAATGCCCAATTGCGAAGGGCCTTGCGCAGTACCTCCGCGGGCGGTTGACCAGGACGCTCGTCGAGGAGTGCCACGGTCACCGATGCCAGGGATTCATTGATGCTGACACGAGTGTTCGGCGCTGCGTGCGGCCACTTCATGGCCAGGTACCTGAGCGCGAATTCGTACCAGGTCAGTGAGGCCTTCTTCTCCGCCATCGACTCGGGGAGGCCGCTCTCGACGTCGAACCCCTCGCCGTCATGCGAGGCCCGCAGGAGTTTGGAGCGGTAGTGGTCGGCGAGTCCCTTCGTCCTGAACGTCTCGGAGAAAACCTGGCCGGCCACCGACCAGCGCACGTCGTATGACGGTGTCTTGTAGGGCCGCTTACGGACGCCCCAGATTTTGACCTGCAGAGACTTCATGCCGCGGTCCCCTCCAATTGCCGAAGCCAGGCAACGAAGTCGCTGCGCCACACTCGTAACTCGCCGTTCGGCAGCTTGAAGGCGTCCGGGCCGTGGCCCAGTTCACGCCAGCGATAGAAGGTGCGTCGGGACACCCCGCCGAGCTCGGCGAGGATCTGGGGGACGGTCATCAGCTCGTCGCGGCTGCCAGTCACGGTGTGGGTTCTCCTTCCGTTCCGAGGGCGGGGGCGAGTGAGGCCACGAGCCAGGCCTCGCCCGGGGTCAGGCCGGTACCGGCGAAGACCCAGTGGGAGAGGACGAGCGTGGTCTCCTCAGGGCGGGCAATTCCGAGCCCGGCCAGGGCCTCATTGCGGCGCCATTCGGCGCGGGCGTTGCGCAGGGCGCCGAGGGTGGTGGAGTAGCGGCGGGATTTGGTGGAGAAGTGACCGCGGAAGCCGAGCATGTGGGCCCAGGCGCGTAACCGGAGCTCTTCGAGTTCGGGACGTGCGCCAAGGGTCCAGGCGGTGCGGATCATGCGGCGTGCATGCTCGGAGATCCGCAGATGTCCCAGCTCGGCCAGCAGCCTCAGCGGACGGTCGAGGGTGCCGGTGGCCGTCTCGGCGCCTTTGGTGGCGTATTTGGCGATGTAGGCCGCGACAGCGCGCTCGGTCAGCTCTGTGCCGCCGTCGAAGTCCGCGCCGCGGATGGTGCGGACGTCGAGTTGGCGGCCGAAGGCGAAGGTGTGCGCACGGCTGTCGATCACCGGGCCGTCGACGGAGACCACAGCTGCCGCCGCCTGGATCGCGTCGGCCAGTAGCTCGGGGGTGGCCCAGGCCGGCGGTGGTGTGGAGCCGCCGTCCGGGCCGTCGAGGCGCATGACCGCGTGGAAGTGGACGGCGCCGCGCTTCTGGTACTCGGCCACCTTGGCGAAGGACAGCCGCGCGTGGTCGCGGAAGGCGCGTTGGGTCAGTCCGGCGCGCTTGGCGACCTCGCGGCGCAGGTAAATGGAGAAGCGCCGCCATAAGAGTCCGGCGTGCGCGTTCCACAGCACGGCCGCTTCATAGTCGTAGGTGTCCGGGTCAAGCGGTGTACCGAGAACGTCGTCCTCCTGGTGGTGGAGCAGGCCACATCGGCAGGGGCGCACTTCTCCGCGGCTGTCGGTGGGTCGGTTGTGGACGGGCCCGAAGCCAGGCGCGGTGAAGGTGGCGAACACCCGGGGGTGCGTGGCCACGTGCTCGGGGGTTCCCTTGCCGCCGCGCAGGCCTGCGGTGATCAGGTGGTAGGTGTCGCGGCGGTAGGTCTCCGCGCAGGCGGTGCATCGGGTGGCCCGACGGTTCTTACACGGCACGAGGAGTCGGCCGGCGGGGAGCGTCGTTGAGTCGATGTGGTGCAGGAGGGGTCCGATCTCGCCGGTTGCCGGGTCGACTCGGTGTTCCGTTCGGTAGCCGTCGAGTCGTACCGGTCGTGCGCACCCACCGAGCCCGGAGAGCTGTCGGGCGAGTGCTGGAAGGGTGCCGAGAGAGGCAAGTTGCCCGAGCTCGGCTACTGGGAGTAGTGCGGGACGGGTGATGATGTCCTCTGTCCTTTCGGCTTCGGTCGTGAGGGGCTGGGCCTGCCGGGGCGGTCGGATGCTTGGCGGCGTGTTGCCGCCCCGGCGAGCCGTCATCGTTCGGTGGTTGTGTTGAACAGGGAGCGCAGGACCAAGGCAGCGATGGCCACGGCCACGGCGGTGAGGGCGACGGTGGCCAGCAGCGCGGTCAGGACGATGCCGACGACGACCACGGCCACGACGAGGCCGGCCCCGGCACTCACGTAGGGCGAGACGGTGCGGGCAGTCGCCTGTGTCACCGCATGGGCTGCCGAGTGACGGCAGGAGCAGGCCTGCGCGTGGTCGTCCCCGACCGCCGGGGTGTCGGGCATGACGGGGAGCTTGGGGCGGAGCATGGGTGCTTCTCCTCTCAGTCGTGGGTGCCGTTGACGATCTCGACCCCGGAGCGGGTGCCGGAGTCGATGGCGGGG
The DNA here is from genome assembly GCF_042956445.1 of Streptomyces sp. NPDC008238. Taxonomy (NCBI): domain Bacteria; kingdom Bacillati; phylum Actinomycetota; class Actinomycetes; order Kitasatosporales; family Streptomycetaceae; genus Streptomyces; species Streptomyces sp. NPDC008238. Next base: position 135,592 of record NZ_JBIBGK010000016.1, read on the forward strand.
GCGAGGAAGGTGTCGGCGAGGTAGAAGCCGAAGAGGGCGATCACCACGGCGACCCACATCCGGACGCCGAGGAACTTGATCGCGGCCCAGGCGATGACGCCCAGGACGGCGACGAGCGGCAGGGTGACGGTCACGGGTGCCTCCTCAGCGGGCCGAGCAGCGGTGGGTGCGGGCGGCGAGTTCTGCGGCGGGGCGACTGTCGTAGTCGGTGGAGAAGCCGCAGCGCGGGACGGTGCACGCGGCGGTGTGCTTGGTGCGGCCGCGTCCGTCGAAGTAGGTGGCGACCTGCACGGGACCGATGTGGCGGACGTCGCGGAACCGGCGATTGGCGGGCATCAAGAGGCCTCCTGGTGGCTGGTGAAGTCGCGGACGTGCTCGGTCAGCCAGCGGCGGATCTCGGCTCCCTCGGCGTGGTCGGCGGCAAGGATGACCGGCTCGGCAACGAGCACGGCTTCGGTGAACTGGTTCTGTCGGACGAGTTCTGCGGCGCGCTTGAGGGCGCGCAGGGTGGTCGGGCGCAAGGGCGGTTGCTCCTGGTCAGGTGAGTTGGGCGGCGATGGCTTCGGCGAGCGGGGCGGCGACGCCGAGCCGGGCGCGAAGCGTGGTCGCGTCGATGGCGGTTCCGGTCCGGGCCCGGTGGTCGTCGGCGATCTTGCGGGCGTGCTGGACGAGGGCGGGCGGAATCTCCGCCCGCGGCCGGGCTGGAGGGTTTGCGGGGAGTGCGGGCAGTTCCGCCCGTGGTTCCGGCAGCGGCTCGGCGTCCGCGTCGTCGTGCGGTTCGTTGGCGGTGGAGGGCATCGGCGACGTGTGGGCGAGCAGCGTGCCGCCGAGGAAGGCGACGGCCGGCCAGCCCGCGACGAGGATGCGCAGCCAGGCCGGTACGTCGGCCAGGTCGAGCAGTCCCGCGGTGGCGACGTTGGCGCCGAGTGAGGCGACCAGGGCGATCAGGAACCAGGACCAGCCGGCCGCCCGGGAGCTCCCGGACCGCAGTCGTCGCCAGGCCGCCACCAACAGGAGGTCGACGGAGATGGGGTAGGCCCAGGCCTTCCAGCCGTCTTGCCCAGCCGCCGCAGCGATGTCGTGCAGGTGGGCGAAGGACAGCGCGGCAGCGATGACCGCCTGAATCAGCACCGCATCGACTCGGGCCAGGTGAGCGCGCACGGCACGGCTCCTTCCGGTCTCGGGCAAGGCGGGGGTAGGGACGTGGCGCGAGGCGGTCACGCCGGGCCGAGGGGTGGAACGGGTCAGTCGATAACCGGGCGGAGTTTCGGCGCCGGGTCCAGGTGCTTCGTCGGCAGGGAAGGTACGTCCGGACGGAACGGCACAAGAGCGGGCACGTCCGGTGCGAGATCGGCCGTCTCGCGGCAGATGGCGGCCGCTTCGGCGAGGGACAGGTACGGGGTGCGGATGCGGGACCAGCCGCCGGAGGTGTCACCAGCGACGGCGAGCCCGGGGCGTTCCGGTGCGATGGCGCACGCAGCCTCAACGGCTTCGGGGGCGATGTCGCCGAGCGCCATCTTCGCGGAGGCCTCGTCGTTGACCCGGTGGCACACGCGGCCGGTGAGCTGGGCCCGGAGCATGGTTGCGCCCTTGCCCAGTTCGGCGCCGAAGCGCTGGCCGCACACTTCCAGGTAGATGCCGGCGGCGCGGCCGAGTTGGGCGAGCCGGATGAGATGCGTGACCATCTCGTCGCGCCGTTCCTCGTCCTTGCGGATCGCGACAAGGAACAGTTCGGCAACCTCGTCGATGAACAGCACGATCGGGGGCGGGCGCCTGTCCTCGGGGAGGCCCCAAATGTCCGAGGTGATCTCCTCGCCCGACGCGCCAGGAGCGATTCCTTGCCGGGCTTTGATCAGGTCGTAGCGGTCCTCCATCTCCTGGACGAGCGCCGGCAGGAGTTCCGCCGCCTGCTCCGGATCGGTCGCCAGAGCCGAGAGCCGAGCGGCGAACGGCGCCAACTCCACTCCGCGCTTGCAGTCGATCCCCACGAGGACGCTGCCTGGCCAGTCCGGTGAAGAGGTTCCTGAGGAACATGGACTTGCCCGACAGGGTCGCGCCGAGGACGAGTTGGTGCGGCACGACGCGGTAGTCACGGACGCAGGCGGTCGCGTCCTCCCGCAGCGCCACCGGGATCTTGAGGAAGTCGGCGCCCGCCTTCCGGGGCATCCGCACCTTCCGCAGCACGTCGTAGCCGACCAGCCGCAGTTCGACGACGCCAGGCTTGATGTCCCGGACGTGGACCGCATGGACGCCCCAGGCGTGGCGCAGTCGCTCGGTAGATGCGGCCACGTCCGCCGGCTCCTGCCCCGGGGCCAGGCGAAGCCGCATGCGGAGGTCCGTCGATGTCGGGCGAACCAGCCCGCGGCGCGGCGGCACAGGACGGACCTCTCGATGAGTGGTCGCCCTGATGGCCAGAGCCCGCCAGCGGGACGGCTCGACCGTCAGGCCGCATGCCTCCATGGTGGAGGAGTACGAGGCCAGCAGCCGGGCCACCGATAACGGCAGCCCGACCGTGAACCAGTACACCGCCGGATGCGCGTGCCGGGCGTAGGCCGCGCCGCCTATCGCAGCGAGCGGCCCACCCACCTCCACGAGCGTCAGCAGGTCGGACACCGGTGTCAGGCCTCCTGCCCGGCCGTCGCGAACACACCGGGCGCCACGGCAAGGGCCCGGTAGGCGATGCCGTGGCGGCTCTGCCCGTTGAAGACGCTCTCCCACGGTCGGGCCACCAGGCCGGGCAGCGCGACCTGCGAGCCGACAGGCAGCCCCTCAGTCACCCCGCTCTCCGGCACGGTGACCTGGATCAGCGAGGACTCCCCCTCGTCGATGTAGACGACGCCCACGGTCATCAGGACCTCACCGCTGACGGCGTCCTTGGCGATCTCGCCGGTCTGCCGGTCCCGCACCTTGGGCGAAGGTGCCTCGGTCAGCAGGATCGTCGCCGCCGAGGTCTCGACACGGATCACACGCACAACAGATCTCCTTTGTCGGGTCACATCAACCCGTCACATGACAGGTTGACTTAGCAAGTTCGAAACTAAGGACGCCAGGTTGACTTGTCAAGTGGAGTTGAAGGGGCAGCAGACCTCAACCGACGGCTATCCGCAGGTCAGTTGAGCCGATAGGTGTCTTCAAGTTCCTGCCGGTCGGCGGGAAGCAGGACATCGACGATCTGCAACGCCCTCCCGGAGGCATCACGCGCGACCACCAGGACGCCGAGCACGGGGTCCCCCGCGGTCAGCCCCAGCAGGCCCGCATCCTCGTCGCCCGCAAGACGCGCCGAGACGCGCTCGGTGACGTGATCGAAGCGCACCTTCTTGCGCGCTTCCAGATGCGCCCGCGGGCTCTCGGTCAGAAGCTCGGAGCTGCCGAGCTCAGTCCCCTCGACCAAGCCGGCCGGGAAGTAGGAAGAAGCAAGCTCCACGGGCTCACCGTCCTCCTCGACCAGAAGGCGGCGCACGAGCGCCTTGGCTCCCTGCGGCAGGCCGAGCAAGGACGCGACTCGCCGCGGGACCTGGACTTCCCCCACCTCGACGAGGCGCCCCGGAATCCGCGACTCATCCCGTTCCAAGGCTTCGCGGCCTCTGCGGTCACGCTGCTCGACGACCTCCGGACGGCCACGCACGATCGTCCCGAAGCCCTGCCGGGACTCCAGCCAGCCGTCCCGCTTGAGCAGTTCGAGGGCCCGGACGACGGTCGGCCGCGACATCCCGAATGCCTGCACGAGCTGGTTCTCGCTCGGCACCAGCGATCCCGGCGGGTAGGTGCCGTCCTCGATCCGACCTTGGATCGTCTGCGCGAGCCGCACGTACTTTGGTGCAGCCACTTCGTACGCCACGGGCGCCGCCTAGTCGGGATCGGTCAAGTCAACTGGTCAACCAGCGTACCCAGCTGGCTGACACGCACGCTAGTTGGCTGACGAGCCACACCGCAGCCCACTCACGACGGCCAGGCGTCGGCCATCTCGAACGACACGACCGTCCCGCCGAAGCGGCTCCGGCCGGCACGCCAGGAGTCCGACAAGGCATCGACCAGGCCCAGCCCACGCCCGTGGGCCTCATTGGCCGCCGGGTACCGGAGCCGGACGCTCGCCGGGAAGCCCGGGTTGTGCACGTCAACCCGCAGGGACTTCCCGTCCCGTCGCCACTCCACCCGCACGAGCCATTCCTCCTCGGCTCGCCCGTAGAGAATCGCGTTCGTCACCAGCTCCGAGATCATCAACACACAGTCGTCGACCGAACAGGCCACTTCGTGCTTGGTGATGAAGTGCCTGAACCAGCGACGAGCCCGGCACACCGACTCAGGCAGCGGGTAAAGGGTCATCGAGCCGAGCACTTCGCCGTCGTCAGCGCCGCGGTCACGGCGCCCCTTGCTGATCCCATCCATCCGCGGTTACTCCTTGCCGGTCCCATCGCAGTCAAGGCAGCGCCGCTTGGAGACGGCGCGGGGGCGCCCATTGGCGACGGATAACGCCAATGACGTCCGGGAGCTGACGAACTTCCAGCCCCGACCGCGGCACCCCCGGCAGGCGGACCTCCGGTCCTGTAACGGCCTTTCACCGCTCACACCGCGCCCCTTCCTTCGAAGTGGCCTTAGCCACTTCGTGGATAGTGGCATTAGCCACTTCGGTCAGGCAAGGGCTTCGGGACACTTGGCCCGAATCGATCAGGTCAGCGGGTAACCCTGTTCGAACGCCCACCGGTTGGGTGGGTAGGTGGCCTCGGCGAACTCCAACGGCCGGTCCTGCAGGTCATAGACCACGTGGTGCACGATAAGGACAGCCGATCCAGCCTCCAGGCCGAGGTCCGCCGCCTCCTCCTCCGTCGCGGTGCGGGCGCTCATGCGGTCCTCCGCATAGCTCCCCTGGCGCCCCGTCATCTGCTCCACGTACAGAAGCGTGCCCTCCTGGATACGCTCGGGGTCCATGAGCCTGGGTGCCCGCTGAGCCATGTCCGGCGCGAACCACGACGTCGACAGGGTGATAGGGCCAGTCTGGTTACTGGTCACCCGCCGGCGATGCACCGCCCGCCGCTCCTTCGCCAAGCCCAAGGCGTCGGCAACGTAGTCCGGAGCGTCAAGCCATCCCGCAGACGTGATCACCGCGTACTCGCCAGCTGTGTAGATCTTCCCGGTCTGCCGGGCCCGCCCGTAGAGCTCCCGCGCCCGCCGGTTGACCTCCACGCCGCGCACGTAGGTCCCAGACCCCTGTCGCTTCTCGACCAGGCCCTGATTGCTCAGCGCTTCCAGCGAGCGGGCAGCTGTCGGTCGCGACACGTTCCAGTCTGTCGCCAACTGCCGCTCCGACGGCACCTCGTCCCCCGGCCTGAGGTCACCGCGCAAGATCTGATCGCGGATGTGGTGCGCGATCTGGAGGTACTTCGGCTGAGCCTCCTCGATCTGCGGCATCACAGCCTCCCATCCCCTTCAAGTGGCTATTACCTCTGGCCACTATAGGGTGAGTGGCCAATACCTGAACCCGTACGCTGGCCACGTGACGCGGTTGATCGTGGCAGCCGGAGGAGGGGGCGACGCTGTCGCCGCCGCAATGTTGGACGCGGCCTTGTATGGCGCTGAGGACCCGGCGGTGATCCTCACCTACGCCTGGGACCGCCTGATCGTCGACCCGTTGCCGGGGCCCCGCAGTCCGGCCGACTTCAACGGCCTGCGCCAGCTGACGCCAAACGTGTACGCCGTCCCCGCAGATGCCGAGCCTGTCGCTCCCGCCGGCTCCACACTCCCCCGCTTGGCCGCCGAACTGCCGCACACCCTGGCACTAATCGACCCTCGCCGCGGGGCCGTTGGCCTGGCCCAGCAACTCGATGAGCTCATAGCCGAGCTCTCCCCCGAGTCCGTCGACCTCCTGGACGTGGGCGGCGACATCCTCGCTCGCGGCGACGAGCCCACTCTCAAGAGCCCTCTTGCGGACGCCCTTACTCTCGCTGCCTGCGCACAGCTCAAGATGCCTGTGCGTCTCCTGATCGCCGGCCCCGGCCTCGACGGAGAGCTTCCGGCCGGGGACCTCATCGAAGCTCTCGGGCCGATCTCCCACACCCTCGCAGCAGAGGACGTGGAGCCCATCGCGTCCATTCTGGAGTGGCACCCCTCCGAAGCCACCGCGATGCTCGGCGCCGCGGCGCGAGGGGTGCGCGGCCTGTGCGAAATCCGGGACGCCGGCCGCCCGGTCCCGCTGACGGACGCAGGCCCGACTGTCCACGAGGCTGACCTCGACAACGCGCTGCATCGCAACATGCTGTCCCGTGCCCTCGTATCAACGAGCAGTCTCGAAGAGGCCGAGCAGCACAGTCGTGAGATCTGTGGTTTCTCCGAGATCGATTACGAGCGGAACAAGGCCTTGTGGCTCTCCGAGCAGCGTGCCGTGCCCTTGGACCCCAACAACATCCTCGGCGAGCTCAGCCGCTTTGAAGCAGAGGCCCGTAGCCGCGGGATCACCCACACGACGTTCCGCAGGTTGACGGAATCCCTCGGTCTCCCCGGATCGCAGCGTCAAGAGCTCCGCGCACTCCTCATCCAGACACACCCGGACCAGTACGCAGCGCCCCTGTGGCAGATCTCGTGACGGGCGAAGAGTCTTTCCCCTCGGTTGACTTGCCCACGCCCGAGAGCGTCTTGGTGGACACCGATTGGGCCTCCCTGTGGCACGCCTACGGGCCGGCCGCAGATGTACCCGCGCAGCTGCCCGCACTCTTCAGCGACGACCGAAAGGCCAGAGAAGCTGCGCTGCAGTTCCTGTTCGGCACCGTGCACCACCAGGGCACTCTCTACGAGGCAACCGTGCCGGCAGCCCTGTACGCGGCATCCATCCTGCGAGACCCACGCACGAACCTCGCTACCGATCAGCGGATCCCATTGCGTGCCGAGCTGCTTGCGTGGATTGCCTCAGTAGGACAAACGGCTTCGGACGACCTAGAAGACTCACGCCGAGAGAACGGATTCCCGCTCGACGACTACCCGCAGGCAGTCGGCATCCGCAAGATGCGACCGCTCTTGTTCACAACCGCTTTCGACCTCACAGTGGACCCCGACCGCCGCATTCGCGAGGCAGCCATCGCCGCGTGCGTCCCGCTGATAGATGATCCCCAGCTGCAGCACCACCGAGCCGCCTTGGTCCCCCTGGTTCGGCAGGTCCTCGGCACCAGCGAACTATGGCAGCACCGCGAACGAGCCATCGACGCCCTCGACGCATGGGGCGAAGACTCTTCAGGGCTCGAAGGTCAGCGGAACCCCTTCGAATTCTGCGACCGCGACCTGCCACCCAACGGCACCTCGGTGTGGTCTGCGGCCCCCTGGTCCAGCGCAAGCGATGCAGGCGGACCGCCGTTTTGACGGCCCCGCTGGCCATGATCAGGCACGCCATCAGTCGCTGAGTTACAACCTTCTCCACGGGTTCAAGGCCCGCGCACGGCGCGGGCGCGCGCCGCCTCTGTGGCGCGGCCTGCCTCCAGTCTTCGCCCCGGCTGGCCGCGCCCGGCGACGCGCTCGGAGGCTCGGGCATGAAGTGGGAGAAACCCTCTGTGGCTGGGGCAGTCGGCTCCACGGCTTTAGGCAGCCACTTTGGGACGAGCCTCTAAGATCATGGCCCCAACGTCGTGCTTCAACGGGCAGGTCCACAGACTGCCCGACTCGCCATCAGCTTACGGGGCCATGATCACTCGCCCCAAAGCAGCTCCAGCCCAAAGCCGCTTCGCCGACCTTAGGTCCCGTGGGCCACGGCTACAGCTAATCCGACTTAACTTCATTCAAAAGCACCCCAGCAGCGACCCCACATCCCGTAAGATCACATCCAGACGTCCGGGAGGAGTGACGTCCCCGAAGTCACACAGGGAGGGCGAAATGCTTAAGCAGGTAAAGCTCCGCAATTTCAAAGCTTTCGAGAACTTCTCAATCACGCTAAAGGAATTCTCCCTCCTGGTCGGCCCCAACAGCGCCGGGAAAAGCACCATCCTTTCCGCACTCAAGTTCGCTGAAGCATGCCTTCGAAGCGCTAAAAGGACCAAGTTTTCACTGAATAGTCAACACGGAGAGGCCTGGGTTCAGGCGTATCCAATTCCCCTCAAGGATTTTGAACTCCTAAACGAGAGCGTTCGTCACGAGTTCAGGGAAACGAGCGAAACAACTCTAGAATTGATCTGGCAAAATGGGTGCAGGCTACGAGCAGTCTGGCCAAGGGATGATTACGACAGTGACAGCACTCCCTTCTTCTACCTGCTGGATACAGCAGGACGCATCCCTCGAACCGCTAAGCAGGTGAGGGACGAGTACACCCCGATTGGCATCATTCCTGCGCTCACTCCACTAGAGCACGAGGAGGAGATCCTCACCACAGAATACGTTAGGAAAAACCAGGCATCCCGGCTAAGTAGCCGTCACTTCAGGAATCAACTGCGCATTCTAAGCTCCAGCAGTGACGATTGGCAGGATTTTCTTGAATTCGCGGAACCATGGATGGGGGGCATGCGCATCTCGATACCAGTAGCCCAATACGGACCCGAGTCAAGTATTGACGTCTTTTACACAGAACCGGGAAGCGGTCGAGAGAAAGAACTCGTCTGGGCCGGGGATGGGGTGCAAATTTGGCTCCAACTCCTTCTCCATATTTACCGCCTAAAAGAATCTCCCACTTTGATCCTCGACGAACCCGAGGTATTCCTGCACGCTGACCTGCAACGCCGCCTGGTGCGGTTGATCGACTCGCTAGGAATTCAAGTAGTATTGGCGACTCATTCTAGCGAAGTCCTGGCCGAGGCGGACAGTAAGTCGATCGTATGGATTGATAAATCCAAGCGCAACGCCATTAGGGCTCCCCGCAAGGAGGGGATGGAAATACTTAGCGCAACCCTCGGAACCGCATTCAATCTGGGCATGGCTAAGGCTCTACGCGCCAAAGGTGTTGTTTTCGTCGAGGGCAAGGACCTGAGAACCCTACGCATCCTTGCCAAGAATCTCGGATACACAAATATTGTTGCCGATATGGAGTTGGCTGTTGTCCCAATCAACGGCTACTCAAACTGGAATAGCGCCGAAGCCTTTGGCTGGCTAGTCAAAGACTTCCTGAAGGGTTCAGTCGGTTCGATCATCATCCTCGATCGCGACTATAGGACGCAGTCCCAGGTTAGCTCGGTCACGGAAAAGCTCACAGAAGCAGGCCTCCAATGCCATGTTTGGGCCAAAAAAGAACTTGAAAGCTATCTAATTTCGCCGACCGCTATTTCCCGGATCTCGGGCTGCCCCCTTGCTGAGGTGGAACGGGTCATGAGAGAAATCATGGATTCCATGCAAGGGGACATTTTTGCCAAATTGAACTTTGAGCGTCAATCCGTGGAGCGTTCGGGAAAAATGCACGAAGTGAACATCACCGCCGCCACTCTTGCTGATTTTACGCCGCGATGGGCGAAAGTAGAATACAGGCAATCAGTTTGCCCGCCGAAAGAAATCATGTCGCAGCTCAATAGGCATCTACAGGACAACGGGTACAAGGCTGTCTCTTTTGATGCGCTCGCGAAATCTATTCACCAAGATGAGATTCCTGACGAGATGTTGCAAGTTCTACACAAGATCAACACCCTAGCCAGCTAGTGCCGGCATCACGGAGCCGATACTTCGGGCCTCAGCACAAGGAGTAGCCCAGCTTGGATGTGATTGTCGACCAAGCTGACCGAAATGACAGGATCAAAAAGGTAGCAGGGCCGGTACGGCAGGATCCGCTCGCGAAACGCCTGCCGTTCAGGCGTCAGCCCACCACCCTGCGGATACCTCATGCAACCGGCATACCGCGACGATCAAGCTCCGTCAGCCCCCCACGAGATCACCGCTCAAAAGTCAGTAGAGCCTCTTCTGACGGCTTCCCGGTTCGGAGAGAGCAGGCACCCTTGCGGCGCCTGCTCTATTCGGGGCCGGTTGCGCACCTATGCGAGTGCAGGCCGCCTACGGAAGATGGCCAAGGAATAATGGCGGATCTTCGTCTCACGCGGGCCCCGCACCGGGAAGCTGTCGAGCGTCCGCATCGGCGGCTGCCCTCACGTGACCCCGTCCGATCCCGCTCCTTACTGGCCGCGACGCGGTGATCAACACCAAAAAGGACGAGGTACGGCCGCATGCTGCGTAATGTCCGAATCCTGCAGGGTGGCATGTCCGAAAGAACCGCTGTACAGGCGCTGTTCCCAGGCTCAGGTTCCGGTTCTCGTACGAGGCCGCGGAGTTGTGGTCCGGGCTGCCGCGATCGTCCTCGCGAGGTCGTCGACGCGGGCCGCGAGTGCCTGGGGCGGCAGAGACAGGTCCACCACATGCCGGTAAAGCGTGATCGCACCACCGGGCACGGGGACGCGTATCCCCGTGCCATCCTCGTTCCCCGCGACGGATACGAGATGTCCCTCGGACAATCCGAAGCAGGTGCAGTACGCCAATATCTGGTACAGATTGGCCCGCTTGACGCCGTCCTGATACTTGGCGTCCACGAGGATGGCTGGGTGCAGGGCCCCGTCCTCGCCCGGCATTTTGTGCACGAGGTCCGGCAGGAGGGGGTACTCGCTCCGGTCGTCCAGGAAGTGTGTGTTCGCCTGGGCCTGGAAGCGCCCTCCGATCTGCCGTTCGAGTGCGGACCCGAGGGCCTTCGCGAGGAACTCCTCGAAGGCTTTCTCCATGTTGAGGAGGAGGCCGTCGACCCTGACCGGCCGGCCGTCGGTGTATTCGAAAGAAGCACCCTTGAGGATGATCTCGGCGAGGCGCAGAGCCGGGATGTAGTGGGCGTTGAGTCTGCTCGGGGTCCATGCCGCCACGGGAGCTCCGAGCACCGGTGCGGTCACGCCGTCCAACAGGGCGTCCAGCCTCCGAAGTCTGGCACGGTCCTGCGACTGGACTTCTGGAAGCCGGGTAAGGCGGCGGGCCGCACCGAGCAACAGTTGGTTCTCGGGGATGTCGGGGGTGTGTTCGTCGTACGAGATCTCCAGCGGAAGGGCGAGACCCGGGCGGCTGCGGAGCTGAGCGGCTGCGCGCAGCCGCCCGCGCAGCATCAACGAGGTGTCCTCGCGGCCCCGATATCCGGACAGTGGGCCGCGACGGAGTGCCTGCTCGGCTGCTCGGGCGAAAGTGTGGGCGATCGCCGGGAACAGTTCGTTCCGTACGGCCGCGTCGACCGGGTCGGGCTGCCAGCGCGCCCAGCGCGGGGCGTAGGCCAGCAGGTACAGCAGCCGGTCCACCGTGACCTTCGGGGCGATACGCAACTGGACGGCGCCCTCGGCCGTGCCAAGCCTGACCGCACCGACTGTCCGTCTGGCCCTCAGCTCCCAGCGGGAACGGTCCGCGCCCCGGCCGGCGGGACGAACCTCAAGAATCTTGCGGACATCCTCGGAGCTGAGCGTGTCCACCTGTGCGGCGGTCAGGGTCCAGGCACTCCATCCGCCGCCCTCGGCAACATCGACGGGGAAGGGGACCCGGCCGCGCGGAGCCGTTGTCACACCCGCGGTGCGCGGCACGGCCTGGACGGGGGCGCCGACAGGCGCGGTAGGAGCGGCCCGCACCGCGGTGTCGGGCTGCTGCCGCCCGCTAGCGTCCATCACTCAGCGGCCCCTCGCGCCGCCGGAACGCCTTCGCCCAGCCCCTCCTCAGCGGCCGGGGCAGCGGTTGGTGCGGCGAGTCCGAGCTCCTCACGCAGCCCTTCCAGGCCGTACTCGGACGAGACGTCGACATCGTCCCCCCAGTGGAGCTCCTTGAGCAGGGGCAGGATCTGGTGGCGCCAGACCCGGTCGAGGCCCTTGGGGTGGGTGTGCACCGGCGTGCGCATGAAGTAGGACGGGCCGATCCGGAAGTCGCGGTCGTCGAGCCGGGCCCGCTCGATGCGGTTGTTGAGGGCGTCGAGGAGACGAGCGGCGTCCTGCGGGAACTGCTTCTTCGCCAGCCAGTCGGCGAGAACGGTGTCCACCGGCCCTTCGGACGGGTGCAGTTCCATGAAGGAGAAACGCCGGCGCATGGCCGCGTCCATGAGGGCGATCGAACGGTCCGTCGTGTTCATCGTGCCGAGGATGACCAGGTTGCGCGGCAGCCTGAAACGGCGCCCCTTGTCCGAGCCGTACAGCAGGTGCACGAACTCGCGTCGATATTCGAGGAGGAAATACAACTCGCCGAAGACCTTGGCGAGATGACCACGGTTGATCTCGTCGATGACCAGGACGAAGTTCTCCCCGGGGTTGTCATCGGCCTTCTCAGCGAGGTTCTTGAGGGGGCCTGGGACCAGGTCGAAGACGATGCCGGACCCTGCGTCCGAGAGATCCTTTCCGGCAGGCCCTCCGGTCACTGCCTTCGGGCCGCTCCCGCCCTTGGTTTCCTCCTGCGCGAGAGGGACCGCGCGCGGGCGGAAACCCTCGAAGAAGTCCTCGTACGAATAGGCCGGATGGAACTGCACCAGCTGGACGTTGGCCGACCGGCCCGCCGTGAGGTGGCGGGCCAGAGCGAGGGCCGCGAAGGTCTTTCCGGTACCCGGCGGTCCGTGCAGGATCAACTGAGGTCGGTCACGCAACAGTTCCACGCAGTCCTGGAGCCACTCGGTGTCGCGCATGGTCAGCTCGTCGGCCAGCTCCTGTGTGGCGTCGGGCAGTTCGGCGGCGTCCACCGCACCCGTGGGGGTCTGCTCGGGGTCCTCGTCTAGAAAGACTTCGAGGTCGCCGGTGAACTCGGAGAGTTCGAGCAGGCCGGAGTTCGGGTTGCCCAGCGGTCCGGCGAGCGCCTCGGGCAGGTCGTCCATGGTGAGCGGGCTGTCCAGGTTGCTCCAGTCGACCGCCCTCTGCAGAACGGTCCCGTCCCCCGTGACGGTCGACACGGCCGGGCCCCTGACCTCACCGAGGTAGATCTGGTCGCCATCGGTGGTGACCACGATGTCGCCCTCCCTCATCCGTGACAGGAAGGCGTAGAAGGCGGTGGCCGTTTCGGTGCGCCGGGACTGGCTGAGATCGGTGTAGTACAGGTCGACGACCTGCCGGACGTGCTCCGGTTCATCCCCCTCGGCCAGTCCGGGAAGCCGGTCAGCCGAGAGCGTGCAGACACCCTTCTCCCGCCACAGCGAGCGGATCAGCGTCGCTCCCCTCCCATCGGTCCCGCGGATGAGCCAGGCCCGCCGACGCGGCTTGTCCTCCGGGGCCGCGGCCTTGAGCTCCTGAGGCACGAGGTCCTGAAGCTCCTCGCCCCGGATTCTCTTCGTGAGCAGTGCGCGCACCGCATGTGCCCCGGAGGCGGCCGGGTCATAGACCCGATTCTCCTCAAGGAGCGTGCGCCACTCGTCATACTCGCCTTCTGAAAGGCCGAATTGCTCGGGAACTTCCCCGTCCGCCCCCAGGGCGAGATGCCAGCCGGTCGGGCGATGACTCTGGAGCCACGCCCGCAGCGGCTCCTCCGCCAAACCGGCGACCCCCGCCAGGTCGGCGATCTCCACCCACTGGTTGGCATCCGGCAGCGTCTCCAGGATCTCCGCCGCCCGGTCGAAGGCCGCGCGCTCGGTACTCCAGTACCCGTACCGCTCGTACGCGCGGGTCAGGAGTGCCGCCGGATCGCCCTCGTACGCCAGAAACGCCTGACGCCCCGGGCCGGTCAGTTTCCACGTCCGGCCTGTCTTGCGCAGCCAACCCGCCTTGCCGAGGTTGATGCTCTCGTACCGCAACTTGGTCCTGATCGTGGTCGACAGCTCCGGGAATGCCTCCTCCCAGTCCGCCTTCAACGACGGGTCCAGCTCCTGCACCCGCTCCCACACCTCGCGGAACGCCAGCCCGTGGCCCGCCGGCAGCTTGGCGAGCACCTGCATGGCGCCGTGCACGGCGCGCGCGTTCAGCTCGAAGACGACGGTCATGACATCCCCCTAGCCCCTCCGTCCTCGCCCCATCCCGGCACATACGCCCCGGTCACAGGCCGATCAACTCCAGCGCCACCAACATAGCGGCGCCCACTGACAATCCGGTGATCGGGCGGTGTTCAAGCCGCGGCGAGATCCAGCCTGGCGGGGACGGGAGCAGCGGCGGGTGCCCATGTCGAGGCGTGGCCGACCGGTGACGATGTGGGGGACTCGCTCGCGAAGATCGCCGAATTGGAAGACGGCCACAGGAAGTGAACGACCCGAAGGCTGAGCTGTACGCATGTGACCTCACCGGCGCGATATGGCACAAGGCATCGGCCAGCGGCGCGGAACACGACTGCGTAGAAGTCGCCCAACTCCCCGGCGGCGCCAAGGCCGTCCGGGATTCCAAGAACCCCGGACGGGAACCCCTGCGCTTCACGGCCTCGGAGTGAGCCGCCTTCCGGGAAGGGGTCATCGTCGGCGAACTGTGACCGGGGCTGATCCGCCACCCCCGCGCCTCAGTTCCAGAAGCCGAGCTGCTCGTCCTCCCCTATGTCCGTCATGCCGAACAGGACCTCCTCCGCGTCAGGCCGACCCGCGTCGGCGACCGCGTGCCCGTCCGAGTCCGGCAGCCCCGGGGCCGGGGGCACCGACCGGGTGAGCGGACTCGTGCCGGGCCCGTGTCTGCGGCCCCGGCCGGGCGCCGGACTTAGCTCGGCATGGACGTACCGCGTGCCCTGCTCCGCCGCCTTCGCCATCTCGCGGTAGATCGCCAGGATCTCGTCCTTCGTACGCTGGAACAGCTCCGGCGTCTTGTTGCGGAACGCCCGGAAGCTGTCCAGCACGAGGGCGGCCTCCCCCTCGGACAGGCCGTACAGGTGGAAGTACGCTGCGTCCAGCTCCGCCCGCATCAGAAAGCGGCGCTCTTCGTCCCAGACGAACGGGGCGTCCTCGTCGCCCAGGTGGCGTGCGAAGGGCGCCAGTTCGTGGGAAGTGTAGGTGAGTTCGAGAACTCGGTCGCGGATCCATGGGGCGGAGGGCTCGTTCGCGAGCCAGGGGGTGACGCGCGCGTAAGCGTCGGGCTCGAGGACGGGGAGTTGTTCCACTACGAAGTACGTCAATGAGGCGCCGGCGTACTTCTGCCGAGCGGAGAAGTCGAGAACACGACTCGAAAGGTTCGCCAGCAGCAGTTCAGGCAGCTGCTTGACCTGGAGCAGCGGGAGCTTGTGCCCCACCGCCGTCCGAGGCAGCACCGAAGCGATCACCGTCCGCTCGTCCGACGCCCGGCACACATCGCGCCAGCCCATCAGCCAGTCGTACGGCCACTCCGTCTCGGGCTTCAGCGGCTCCGCCGCGAGACGGGCGTCGACCAGCCTCTCCGACACCCAGTATCGAGGCAGCGGCACCGCATACGGATCCTCATGCGCCCCCGTGTCCAGCCGGGGCAGCGTCCCCTTGTTCTTCTGCGCCTGCGTCGCGTTCTCGTACGTCGCGAAGCGCGAGTCGTAGTGGTGGACGAACTTGCCCTCGTACAACGGCAGGGCACGCTCGTCCTCACACACGAACGTGGTGCCCGCGCGAGTCCAGCCGTCGTTGAGCAGAGTCTCGTCCGTCAGGAACCGCTTCGAGTCACTGGCCATGTCGAACATACGCATGAACCGCAACCCCCAAGCATTCCGCTCACCCCCCATCCCCTTGTCCGCCCACAGCACCGGCACCCGCTCATGAATCCCCCGCAGCACGCTCAGGTGCTCCGGGCTCTCGCACACGGGTGAGGTTCGCGTGTTGGGGTTGATGTCGCGGAAGCCCTGCGCGTCCAACTCGAAGGTGCGGGCATCCAACTGGTCGGGCCTGCGGGCCCGGAACGCGAGCCGCGCCCGCTCGTGGCGCCCGTCCGGTCCGCAGACGGTGAACAGGCAGAAGCGGTACTGGTTGTGGACGTCGGGAAATACCTTCTCCTCGTTCTCCATGTCCAACACCGTCACCAACTGCCGCCGCTCGACCAGATCCCCGAAGAACCGCGACGTTGTCATGTCCGTCGCAATCCCCGTGGGCAGCACAAGTCCCGACATACCCTTCGGGGCGAGCAGCATCCGGGCGCGCTCGGCGAACACCGCGTACGTGTTGACGTCGCCGTGTCCGGTGAGCGGGAAGATGCCGGAGTTACGGAGCATCAGCGTCGTACCTGCCGCCTCCCGCAGCGCCACCTGGAAGTCGCCGTAGTGCTCGCGGTCGACAGCGTCCTCGCTGTCCTGAAGCGCCACGATGAGCTTCTTGCGCTCGTGGGCGTTCAGCGCGTCGGCGACGGTCTCGTCGCGGGAGGCGAACCACTCCTTCTCCTGGATCTTGACGCGCTCCCAGGGCGGGTTGCCGAGGATGCAGTCGAAGCCGCCCTGCCAGCCGGTGTCCGGGTTGTGGTCGTCGTCTTCGTCGTTCTCGACGCGGAAGACACGCGGGAACTCCAGGTGCCAGTGGAAGAACTGGTTACGCGAGGCGATGTTCTGGAGGGTCTCGGTCTCCTCCTCATCCAGGGTGCCGCCGTCCGCCAGGTACAGCAGCGTGGTGCTCGTGATCGCCGAGGGAGCGCCCTCGTACTTGGGCCACAGGAAAGCGGCGCACCAGGCGTCCGCGACGCGCTGATGGCGTTGGCGTTCCTCGGACTTCCGTACGAACTCCTCGTAGCGGCGGGCCTGTTCACGTACCTGGGACAGACTGCGGTCCGGCAGCTTGGCCAGTTCTTCCGCCTCCTGACGGAGTTCGGCCGTCCCGACCCGCAGCGGGCTGCGTCCCAGCGCCGTCTGGATTCCGTCGCCGCCCGCGCGCTCCTTCTTGTTGGCCGCCTTGAGCCGTGTGAGGATCTTGCCGTCGTCACCCGCGAGCTTCTTGAACGCGCCGTCCGGGATCGCGTCCGCGACAAGTTTCGGCGTCGCACCGAGCAGGGCGTTGCCCACCTTGACGCGGTCGTCGAGGAAGGCGAGGGGCCGGCCGGGCTCCAAGGACTCCAGCCACAAGGAGACCTTGGCGATCTCCACCGCCATCGGGTTGATGTCCACGCCGTGCACGCAGTGGCGTACGACCTCGGCGAGCGCTGTCCGCACCCGCTCCGGAGCCGGTTCGGGGTCCCCGGTGTCGAGCTGTGCGTAACGGAGGGCGATGCGGCGTGCGGCGGCGACCAGGACGTGGCCCGAACCGCAGGCGGGGTCGATGAACCTCAGGTCGAGGAGACGGCGCGGGTCGGCCGTCGCGAAGCGGTCTATGACCGGGTCGAGTGCCTCGTCGAGGAGTTTCTCGATGACGCTGACGGGCGTGTAGTAGGCGCCCGTCGTCTTGCGCTTGTTGCCCGCGAGGGTTTGGAGCCAGAACCGTTCCGGCTGGGCGCTGCGCCGGGGCCGCAGTTCCAGCAGGGACTCGTAGACGCTGCCGAGTTCGTCGGCGCCGAGGTGGCGGTAGTCGACGCGCTGCCAGCGGCGATTCGTGTCCTGTACCTGGCACAGCAGCCGTACGGCCTCCAGGAGGCGGTCGTTGGGCAGCCTGGCGGTACGCAGCGGTTCGACCGAGCCGAGCCGGGTGGCGGCAGCGTCGCCCTCGTCCCGGACGTCCCGGAAGTACAGGCCGCCGAGTTCGGGCAGGGCGAGAGCGGGTGCCCCGCCGTCGGTGCCGAGGGCGTCGAGCACTCTGCACAGAGTGGGCCACAGGTCGGTGTTGCGGTCCCCGGGGCGGCGGAAGGCGATACGGCGCAGGCGTCTGGTGGAGAAGTAGGCCATGTACCGCTTACGGGCGCGCGCCACCTCCTCGGACTCCTCCGGGTCGAGGAGAATGCCTCGGTCCTCGGCCACGAACAGGAAGATCAACTGGTAGGCGAGGCGCAGCAGTTCGTGGTGGAGCTCCTCCAGGGTCTCCTGGCCGCCGCGTGCGACGGCGTCCCGCAGATGCTCGTTGGTGTCCAGGAAGCCGGTGCCGAGCACTCCGAGGGCGTCGGCGACCTGGTCACGGAGGTGGTCGCGGGCGCGCAGGCCGGTCTCGACGGAGTG
Source organism: Streptomyces sp. NPDC008238 (assembly GCF_042956445.1). Taxonomy (NCBI): domain Bacteria; kingdom Bacillati; phylum Actinomycetota; class Actinomycetes; order Kitasatosporales; family Streptomycetaceae; genus Streptomyces; species Streptomyces sp. NPDC008238. The sequence goes on from NZ_JBIBGK010000016.1 coordinate 153,457, forward strand.
GGTGCGCAGCCACTCGATGCGGCAGTCGGCCGGGGTGAGGGCGGGGGCGTCGGGATCCCCGATCTCGTCGAGCGTCGGTTGCGCGGCCCCGCCGACCGCGTCGCCACGGGAGTCGTACCCGCCCTCGTCCTCCTCGTTGTCTCCTTCGTCGCCCTCGGACGTCTCCGCCGACTCCGGTTCTTCGTCGGTGTCGCCGTCCGGTTCCTCCCCCGCGCCCCCAACGGCCCGCCCACGAACGCGTTTGCGCGGCTTGGCCACCAGCTCGAAGCGGGAGGCGTGCAGCAAGGAGTACAGGAGAACGAAGTCGGCGTACTGGTCGTTGTCGAAGATCGCTTCGAGATCGAACTCCAGATACGCGGAGCCGACGAGGGAGGTGGAATCCCTGAGGACGCGTAGGAGTTGACCGTTGGAGAGGATGCCCCAAAGGTGGCCGGGCGAGACGTTGAGGAGTTCCTGGAGGACTGACTGCGGGGCCCGGCGGTTGCCCACCTTCCGGTCGAGCGGCTTGTCCCAGGCAAGCAGATGCACCGGAAGGTGGTCCTGCCAGCGGTGGCTCGTGTGCAGCCGCTCGCCCCGGCCCGGGTGCTCGACAGTGACGCCGTCGGCGGCCAGCGGCCCGTAGCCAAGTTCCGTGAACAGACGCAGCAGCCACGCCCTGCGGGTGAGCGTGGTCGCGGGCTTCTCTCCGGGCAGCCGGTCGAGGTCGTCGCGGAAGGCCCGGTAGGCGCCGGTAAGCGCCGTCCAGGCGCGGCCCGCCGCGTCGCCGATGCGTTCGCCGCGGTACAGGCCGTAGTCGGCGGGGGCGCAGCCGGGCAGCTCGCGGTCCCCCACTGTGACCCGGGCGAGTAGATCAGCCGTGAAGAGCCGGCCCTCGACCCGAACGGCGGACGTGGACGTGGATACGGAGGGGACGGCGGCCCGCGGGTCGGGCAGTACGGCGGTCAACGGCGGACTCCGGCGGGTACGAAGGCGTAGACGCCGAGCTCGTCGGGCGGCCCGGCAGGGGTGACGGTGATACGGCGGGCCGCGGCGGCTCCGAGCGCACGACCACGCTCGCCCGCGGCCTCGCGCACCCGCAGATGCGCGGTGGTGAGCTGCGCGGCGAGCTGATCCCCATAGGCATGCAGATGGTCGCGCACCTCGGGAAGTCTCAGTTCGCCCAGGGCACGGCTGACGGCGCGCACGCGTTGCTCGGTAATGACGCTGCCCTTGGGTTCGGCGGCGAGGAGACGGGCGGTCTCCTCGTCGGTGAGCCATTCGATACCGCCGTCGTCGTCAGGGCGCCAGCCGAGCACACGGGCGTCCTCGGCGACCAGTTCCTTGGACTCGCCACTGCGCTTGAGGGGCAGTTTGAGCTGGAGGCGGTAGCGGGCCAGCAGGAGCACGGTGTAGGTGTCGACGGATTCCGTACGGATCACGCCGAGGCGGCGGGCGGGCCGGTCTTGGGTCGGCACGGCGGGGTCGAGTGCGGAATCAAGGACGTAGCGGGCGATGGCGCGAACCGCGGGGTCGGTGCGTACCAGCGCGTGCTCGTTCGGCGGAACGGGCAGGTCCCGGTGGAAGACCAGGTCGCGGGGGCCGGACGCGGTACCTGCGGTCTTCTTCAGGGACCTGGTACTCCGCGGGGCTTTCGCCGTCGTCCGGCGCGCGGCCCTTCCGGTGCGGGCGGCAGCCGCCGCCTGGTCCTCCGTCTCGTACACGCCGAGCGAATGGCGCAGGCCGGCGGGGAGCGGGCCGGGCTGAGCGGCGAAGCCCGGAGCATGCGGGAGACTCCGCACCGGAGCGCGCAGTGCGGCGAGGGACTCCCGGGCGAACTCGACGATGTCGCCGGGTACGCCGAGGACCTGCCGCAGCGCGGTCAGCTCGTCCTCGACGTCCTGCGGCCGCATACCGGAGTGGGAGAACTTGGTCGGAATCCGTGACTCCCGTTCCGCGGCGCTCTCCCATTCGCGGTGCAGGGCGTCGCGAGCCGCCCCGATCTGTTCGTCCGCCCCGAAGTCGAAGGACATCTGGCCAGCAGCCACCGCTTCGGGCCGACCACGCAGCAGCAGGCTATTGGTGAGCGCCTCCAGGACGCGTTCACCCGCCTTGGGCACGGGCAGGGCGACACCGGTCTGCTGGGCGATGTCGCGGTGCTTGCGAATCAGGACGTCCAGGACGAGTCCGTCGATACCGGTGTCGGTCTCGTAGAGCGTGACGGCCATGACACGTTCGCTGCGCTGGCCGAACCGGTCGACCCGACCCTCGCGCTGCTCGTGGCGGGTTGGGTTCCACGACAGGTCGTAGTGGAGGACGGCGCTGAAGCGCTCCTGAAGGTTGACGCCCTCGGACAGGCAGTCGGTGGCCACCAGGACCTGACGTCCGGGCCGTACGGTGAGCTCCGCGACGCGTGCCTCTCGCGCCTCGGGGGGCAGGTTACCGGTGATCGCCTCGACGTGGGCCCGGCCGCCGAGAGCCTCGTGGAGGTGGGTACGGACGTAGTCGGCGGTGGGAATGTAGCGGCAGAACACGATGGGATCGTGGCCGTCGGCGATGAGTGCCTTGACCTCGTCGATCAGCAGACGCAGCTTCGCGTCGTGCTCGGGGCCCGCCAGTTCGGCGGCACGCTGGGCGAACTCCTTCAGCCGGCGGTCCGCCTTGCGAGGACGGGTGGTCTCCTCGGGCGCCCCCGTGCTCGCCGCGTCCTCGGTCTTCGCGTCCGTGACGGGCGGTTCCCCTCCATCGAGGAGTGTGCCGGGAACGGCGTCCAAGCCTTCCGACGCCTCCGCGTCAGGGGCTTCCAGGACCGCGTCGCGGCCGATGCGGTCGGCCTCCTGAGGGGTGCGTGCGGCGCCGACCGCGGAGCGGGTGGTCAGGGTCGCCCGGCCCGCCGCCGGGGAGGACAGCACACAGCGCAACAGCGCGAGGACGGACCACCAGCTCATGCGCTGGCGCAGCTCGCCGTCGGGCCGGCGGATCTGCTCACGGGCGTATGTGATCACGTCGGAGACGAACTCGGCGTACGAGGAATCGAGCCGGTACGGCACCTCCCGCAGCATGCGATCGGCCGGGAAGGGAGTGTCCTCGTCGAGGAAGTGGCGGATGTCGCGGCGACGGCGCTGCACCAGGTGACGGGCGATCCGGTCGCGGTGCGCGGGTACGGTCGGATCCAGCTGGGCAAGGCTCTCGTCGAGCAGGCCGGTAAGTTTGGCGAAGGCGTCGCGGTCCCCGCTGTGCGGGGTCGCGGTGATCAGGATCAGATGGCGGTCACGATCGGCGGCCAGGTCCTTCAGCAGCTCGTAGCGCTGCTGGCGGCCCGCACCGGCTCCGATGCAGGTGTGCGCCTCGTCCACGATCAGCAGGTCCGGGCAGGTGCGCAGGAAGGCGTCGCGGCGATCGCGTTGCTTGATGAAGTCCGTGGACACGACGGTGTACGGATACCGGTCGAAGATTGTCTGATCGGTCTCGATGATCGACCGCTCCAGCTTGCCGGCCGTGGAGGGCAGCACGAGTTCGGCATCGAGGCTGAACTTATCGTGCAGCTCGCGCTGCCACTGCTCGGCCAGCGCCGGGGAGCACAGCACGGCCATCTTCGTCGCGGAGCCCTGTTCGATGAGTTCCTTGGCGATCAGCGATGCCTCAACGGTCTTGCCGATCCCGACATCGTCTCCGATCAACAGCCGTACGGTGTCCATACGCAGAGCGGCCATCAGCGGCACCAGCTGGTACTGGCGTGGCTGAACGGCGATTCCGGACAGGCAGCGGAACGGGCCCGCACCGCTGGACGCCGATACCCGAAGGGCCGTACGCAGCAGAGACGCGGAGGCGAAGTCTCCGATGTCGTCGCTGTCGACAGCCTGGGGCCGACCCGTTCCGTCATCCTTGACCAGCAGCTTAGGGGCAGAGAAGTGCGGGTCGCCGGTCTCTTCGGGGAACAGCAGGGTGTCGAATTCGCTGTCGCCGTCCAGTGGGCGGGCCAGTACGAAGTCCGCCGTGGTGCCGGGCAGCACCACCCAGTCCCGGTTGCGAGCGCGGACCAGTGCACCGGGCGTGTAGAGGCCGGTCATCGCGGCGCCCGACCCGGGCCGAAGACGTTCGGGTACGCGCGCACGATGGTGTGCCACTCCTCTTCGCTTTCGTCTCTCATCTCGATCACGAGCCAGCCGCGGTTCTCCAGCCAGGTTCTGGCCTTGGTGTCGCGCGACTCGTCGGGGACGCCGTTGCCGGGCAGGTCCAGGAAGACCGCGACGTCGGCGTCGGGTAGACGGTAGACGAAATCGGGCACGGCCCGTGCCAAAACTGTCTCCTCGCCGGTCTCGTCCGGCAGCCGGTAGCCGTGGCCGCGCAGCCACTCCACGAACCCACCGCCGCTGTCGTGCGACGAACGCAGCGCCAGTGCTGCCGCGTGCTCGAGGGGACTCGCCGCCTGGGGCTGGTCCCTGACGGCCCGGCACTGAGCGAGTTCTTTCAGCACCTCGACGGCCGTCTGCCTGCGGATCATGGGGTGGAAGAGCTGGTTGTGGTAGGTGAGCAGGCAGTCGTAGCAGCCGAACTCACAGGTTTCGCGGGCTCCCCTGGCGTGCTTCCGGTCGTGCCACTGCCCGTCCTCCCACTCGTAGTGAATGATTTCCAGGGCTTTGGCGGCGACCTTGGCGATCGTCTCGTGGTCGTCGTGCAGCAGCCTCAGCACTCCGGCGCCGCCTTCCGCGCCCTCGACGAACAGCATGCGGGCCCTGTCCTCGGGATCGGGCAAGTCCTCGCTGTGCAGCTCGGCGTCCTCCAACTGGAAATGCGCTTCGATGCCGCGCTCCAGGGCGTAGCGAAGCGTCACACGCGTGTGGTGATCGACCGGGGTGGACAACCGCAGCACGGCGATGTTCTTGCTGTCCTCCGCGTAGGGCACGACCTTCTCGGTCCGTGTGGTGAGCCGGAAGGTACCGAGCGCCTCCTGCTCCGCCGAGGTCTCGGCGCGCTCGGCGGCCTTGGTATCGCTCAGCCAGCGCCCTGAGACAGGGTCGAGCCAGAAGCCCTCGTCACCAGGGGGGCGACGAGTCCGCCGCCCCAGGTTGATGACCTGCACCGCCGCGTCGCCATAGGTGAGTTCGGCAATCGCGCGCTCGGCGTCCGCGGTGCCGGGAAGGCAGAACCGGGCCGTGAGTTTGCCGTGGTGGAAGCGGTAGGCGGTCATCAGGTGGAAGGGCTCCCGCAGGCGCTCCTCCTCGTCGGAGGAGATACGGCGCCGGGGTTCCGCGTACACGGTGGTCAGCTGCATCAACCGGCGCAGGACCGGTACGAGGCGGGCTCCGCAACCGAGGCAGTCGTCACGCTTTTCCCGGGTGTCGTGCCAGTAGCCGCAGTCGCCGCATACCTTGGCGTCTACCGTGGCGATCCGGCCAGGGGTCTCCCCCATCGGGACCTGGACGTTGGAGACGGTGTAACGGCGTCCCTCGTGGTAGATCAGCGCTCCAGGACCGAATTCGCCGATGGCGATGAACCGCGGCCGCTGAATATAGGCACCGCGCTTCTGACCGTACTTGCTCTCGCCGGGCTCTCCGGGAACGTACGCGGCAAGCGGCAGCCTCGGGAACGAGTAGCCGGGCAGGAACCCCTCGGAAGCGAAGTAGCGGTAGGTGTAGAAGTCGGAGCGGGCGCCCTCGTTGTCATCCGAGTCGTTGCGCAGCAGGTCGAGCTGCTGCTCGGCCTGAATACGGCGGGACCTCGCCTGCCTGCGGTCCCGGGCGCCGATCGAGGAGTCGTTGGCGAGGCGGTCCTGCTCGTCGCGTTCGTCGTGCGCGTTGCGGTACAGCCGACGCCAGCGGTCGCAGGCCCGGTCGAAGGTGCGCAGCGCGTCTCGTACCTGGTCCTCGATCCAGCCGTCATACCACCAGGCCGTATCGGCGAGGTCCCCCTGCAGCGGGGCGAGGATCCGTACGCAGCGTGCGATGGCGTTGCGGCGGTAGGCGTCGGTCTCCAGGGCCTTGCGCAGTTCCTTGTCGAGCGGCAGCGGAAGAGGGCCACTCGCCGCGCTCGCGGGCGCGGCGACGTCGAGTACCTCCGTCATACGGTGGCCCAGGCTCGCTCCCGTCTCGGCCAGCCACACCGCCTGTACATGGGAACGCAGCAGATCCTCGTTGGTGAGGTCGATACGCGGAGGCACCACGCTGCCGGACACCATGAGTTCAGGACGGCGGAAGTAGTACTGATCGTGGGCGCTGCCCGTCGAGCAGTACGTCGTCACCAGGGCCGGCTGACCCGACCGTCCTGCACGGCCCGAGCGCTGCGCGTAGTTGGCCGGGGTCGGCGGGACGTTGCGCATGGTGACCGCATTGAGTTCCGCGATGTCGACGCCCAGCTCCATGGTGGGTGAGCAGAACAGCAGCGGAAGGTCGCCGTCCCGGAAGCCCCTCTCACGCTCCCGTCTCATCTCCGAGTCCACCTGAGCGGTGTGCTCCCTGGCCTCCAGCCCTCGCAGTTCGTCGGCCGCGTCCCGGTACAGGTCCCGGAAGAACGGATTCACCCGGGCTCCGGCGCCGGAGTCGAACGTCTTGCGTACGAGGTCTGGTTCGCCGGTCTCGCCGTCACCGGGCAGCCAGATCAAGGAGGAGACCTTGAGTTGGTGGCCGAGGCTGCCGTCGGACCGCTCGTCCACGACCTGAAGCAGACCGGCGATGCGCAGTACCTGGAGGAGGTCGCCGATGATGACATCGGCGTCAGCCTCACCGAGACGTTTGCCCGCTAGCTGCGGCAGTACTCCGAACTCTCCCGGCCTGCGCAGATAGCGACCATAACCACCGCGGGCGCTGAAGTACACGGTGTCCGCTGTCGAGGAGCGCTTCGGCCGCGGCCCGGCGTACGCGATCCGGGCAGGTGTGCGCGGATCCGTGTCCGGCACGGCCCAGATACCGGCGAGGTGTTCTTTGCTGAGAGCGACCAGTTGCTCGTGTCCCAGCTGGGTCAGCCACTTCTCGTTGACGGCGAGAGCCCGGCGTAGTTCGTCGAGCAGGGTGCGCGCGATCTCCTGCCGGTGAGCGGGGTCGTCGTTCTCCAGAGCCCAGTGGGTGCCGCGCCAGAGGTCGGCGTCGGCAGCGATGTCGGCGAGCGAGGTGTAGTCGAAGCGCAACAGGCCGGTCTGGGAGAGGTTGGGCATGGTCAGCCGCCAGCCGCGCTCCAGGTCCGCGTAGATGCGGTAGGCCAGTGCGGAACGCAAAGCCGCCTGGGTATCCTCCAGCGGCCCGTACTTGACCTGGGCGTTGCGGGCGTAGGCCGTCAGCGGCAGGTTCAGCGCCTCGGCGACGGCCTGAGGCAGCACGTCGTAGCGCAGCCCCGCCGTACCCGCCTTGTCCAGGGCCCGGTACAGAGCGCCCCTGATCTGGGTGACCTGGACGAAGTCGTTAAAGTGGCCCGCCTGGAGACTGGCGTCCTGACGGTTGTCGACGAACGTCAGCAGCTTCTGAGCGCGCTTGCCGAGGTCGGCTTGGCCACGCAGTGACCGCACTACGCTCGCGCTGACCAGGGACACTGCGGAACTGCGCCCTTCGGCCGAGAAGGTGGCGAGCTTGGCGAAGTCCCGGACGCGCAGCTGCTCGTATCCGACGCGGCAGCGGGGGCAGAAGCGGAACGGTGCCCTGATCCACCAGGCGCGCAGTCCGGTGCCGGGCTGCGCTCGCCGCCCGTCGGGGCTGATCCACACCTGCTCGGGAAGGTCGTCCTTGCGGGCTTTGACGACCGTGCGCTGTCCTTGGTCGTCCGTCTCGATCCAGCTTGCCGGAAGCCGGTCCAGGATCTCCTCAGGGTCGCTGGGCCAGGGACGTTCCTTGTCCACGTAGAGGTAGCCGTCACCTGCCTCGGCCGGGGCCTCGGGGTCCTTGCGTGCGAAATAGCGCTCCTGCCGCCCATCGTGGGTCACGGCCAGGTAGTCGTGTCCGCATTCACGGCAGAAGTGGAGCGGGACCAGCGGCCGATCCTGATGTCCGGGTACCCGCAGCTGGTACTGGCTCGTGAGATGGCGAGGGGCGGCGGGCGCCTCAAGGCTGGCGTAGACCGTGTCGCCCTTGGAGAGGAACTGGTGGAGCCTAAACGCGAACAGGGGGCGGCGGGTGCCGGAATCCTTCACCCGTGCGCCGGCCTCCAGCATCGCCTTGATCGCTTCCCTGCAGTCGGCCTCCGACACGGTCTGTTCACCGCACGCCCGGCGCAGGTCGACGGCAGCCCGCGGAATCGTGGTGGGACTGCGGCGGCGGAAGCGCCGCGGGGCTCCGTCCGTGGGCCCCGGCTCCAGTTCAAGGCCGAAGGCATGCTCGACCCAGACAGCAAGCGGATCACGGCTGAGGACCTGATACGAGGACGGCAGGGCATCGGGACCGGAGACCGCACGGCGCACAGCGGCGGCGAGAGCGACCGCATGTTCCTCGGGCGCGAGTGGCCGACCGGGATCAGTGGCCCTCTCAAGCGTCTCACCGATCACCCGGTCCGGATCGACGGGGGTGCCGAAGAGCCGCGTGGCGACCTCGGCCACCGTCTCCTGGGCCTCGGCGAACGTCTCCGTCGTGGCCATGGTCGCGGACGTCCCGACGCACCGCAGATCCGTCGCCTCGCACGCCTCCCTGAGCCTACGCACCAGGATGCCCACGTCAGCTCCCTGGCGGCCGCGGTAGGTATGCAGCTCGTCCAGGACGAGGAAGCGCAGGCCCCTCGCCGCCTTGATCAGCTCCTCGCGCTCATCGGGGCGGGTGAGGAGGTACTCCAGCATCATGTAGTTCGTGAGCAGGATGTCCGGCTTGCTATTGAGTACGGACTCCTTCTCCTTGCGCTTCTCCTGCCCGGTGTAGCGGGCGAAGGTGACGCGGCGGTCCTCGGAAGCCACCCCATTTTCGAGATAGTGCTTGAGCTCGTCCATCTGGCTGTTGGCCAAGGCATTCATCGGATACACGATGATCGCGGAGATGCCGTCGGAATTCGGGTTCTTAAGGACCTCGTTCACGATCGGAATCAGGTAACAGAGGCTCTTTCCGGACCCGGTTCCGGTAGTCAGGACGTACGAACTCTTCGACGCGGCGATCTCGATCGCCTGGCGCTGGTGGTAGTGCAGGGTAAGCGTGATGTCTTCGTCCGCGTCCGTATCACCCGCGCGGTTCTTGTTGCGGAAGTACTGCGCGCACAACGGATGAAGGAGCCTGGTGTCATCGGATCCCGGTTCGGTCAGTTCCGCGACCGTTCCGCCCTTGCGGAATGTGGGATTGAGCGAGATCCATGGATCAGGCCACCTGGACTTTCTGTCCCGCTCCACCTTGAGGTGCTCACGAATGGCAGGATCCCTCACCCAGACCAGGGAGCGCGTGAACTCGTCGTAGTCCTCGATGAGCCGCTCATGCGCGCCGAACACATCCATGGCGTTGCCAATCCCCCTCATGCCACTCATAGCTCGCGGTACCGCTCTCGCGCCTGGCTGGTCACAGCGGCACGACCACCCACCCACTGAGCTCGTTCGACCCACCCTACCGGCGAGATCGCAGGTATCAGCAGGGGTTGCAGACCCTGACTTGATCGGAATCCAGTGCGCCCGGGCGGCTGACGACATCGCTGCTCAGCTGCAGCAGCCAGACCGCCAGATCGAACAAGACAGCCCTTACGGCCTTGAGGCGCCGGGACCGGCCATGAGCCCATCGGCACGGAAGAAATCCAGACCAGACACAATCAACTGCAACGCGCCCGCGAGACGCAGCAGCCGGGAAGGTCGTCCCATGCGCGCTCCGGGATGATCGGACGATCTCGACAAAAGGTGCACCGGCACTTGGGAGACGAAGGTCCGCAACGCGGCAACGTGCTGCACGAACCTCGGCGTCGGAGATATTAGGCTAAGCGGTGCTCAGCCGGTCGTGGACTATCCGTGGACTCATCCCGCCTGGTCTGACATGCACAGGGCCGGGACCTGCTGCGTTGCTTAGGTACCAAGCGCCCTCCGGAGCCGTGAGCGCATGTGCGCATCCTGCCGGTGGTTCGGGCCAGGGCGAAGGCTCGCGGATCCGGCAGGGCTCGATTTCAGGGTGCTGGCATCCACCGCCAGCTCGTTGTCCGGTTCGACAGCCAGCGACGCTCAACCCTGCGTGATCGGCCCTATGGCAGCCCCGCACCTGCGGGGGCCCCGGGCGTAGCGGCTGGGGGCGGGGGTCAGGCGTGGGCTTTCAGGGCGGCGAAGCGGGCTTCGATTTCGGCTGCGTCGCCCATTGTGTCGAGGCGTTCGAACTGGGCGTCCAGGGACGAGTCGGCGAGTTCCTGTTGGCCCAGGGCCCTGGCTTCCTCGCGGCGGACTATTTCCTCGAAGCGGCTCAACTCCGTTGTGGGGTCAAGCACGTTGATGTTCTGCGCCGCGTCCAGCATCTGGCTCTGTGCCTGGGCGGTCTTCGATCGGGCCACCAACTGGTCGCGCTTCGAGTGGAGCTCCGTCAGCTTGACCTTCATCTGGTCCAGGCCGGCCTTCAGCTTGTCGACGACCTCCCGCTGCGTGGCGATCGTCGGCTCGGCGTCCTTCGCCTCCCGACCCGCCTGCAACTGCCGCTGGAGCGCCACCTTTGCCAGGCGGTCGAACGCGTCCGCGTCCGTTCCCGAGCCCGCGGCCCGCAGCTCGTCCGCCTTCCTACTGGCGGCCAGGGCCTTGGTGCCCCATTCCGTGGCCGCCTCCTCGTCCTCAGTGTGGTCCTGTTCCAGCAGGCGCAGGTTGCCGATGGTCGTGGCGACCGCCTGCTCGGCCTCGTCGATGTTGTTGCCGTAGTCGCGGATCAGCTGGTCGAGCATCTTCTGCGGGTCCTCCGCCTGGTCCAGCAGCGCATTGATGTTCGCCTTCGCCAGCTGCGCGACGCGGCCGAGGATCGTCTGCTTGGTCATGGGGCCAACCTCTCGCTCTCGCTTTCCCCGAGCTGCCGCTCAGAACCTGCCGCCACCGCCCCTCCGCCCCCGTGTCCCCCCGCCGCCGAAGCTGCCGGGGCCGCCCCCGCCGAACCCGCCACCGAAGCCGCCTCCGCCGCCGAACATGCCCCCGCCCGTCCCGCGGCCCATACCGCCGAAGATCTCCCCGAGCAGGATGCCGCCGAGCACCGCCCCGCCCATGCCGCCGCCCCCGCGCCGGCCGCCCATGGCGTCGCCGTACGGACTGCCGTACATCCCCACATCGCCCTCGGCCAGCTGCTGCGCCGCCCGGGCCAGCTTGTCCGCCCGCTGCGCCTCCGTGAGCGCCGCGACGGGATCCGCGGACTCCTGCGCCAGTTCCAGGTGGCGCAGTGCCTCGGCCAGCCGCGTCCTGGCCTCACTGCCCACCGCCGCCCGGTGGGTCGTGATGAAGTCCGAAGCGGCGCCCAACGCGCTGCGCGCGGTGAGCAGGGCCTGGTCGAGCAGTGCCCGGGCCTTCTGGTTGCTCACCTCGTGCTCACGCGCTCCGGTAAGGGCGCCGTCGAGGGCGGCGCCCGCCTCCTCCACGCGGCGCAGCACGTCGATCGGGTCGTACGGGCCCGCGGCGATCTGCGTCCGCACCTCCCTGACGACCGACTCTGCGCGGGCGATCCGGCCGTGCAGGTCCGCCGTGGAGGTGCCCTCGGGGGTGCCGAGCAGCATGCCCCGCGCCTCCGCGAGGTCGGTCTCGGTCTCCGTCAGCGCGCCCGGCAGCTTGCCCGCCGCCTCCGCGAGCTCCGTCCCCAGCCGGCCGACGGCGTCCACGAAGGTGCCCGCCTGGTCGATGGCGCCCTCGGCGGCCCGCAGGTGCACCGCGGCCGTTCCGCCCGCGCCCGCCGCCACGGCCTCGCGGGCCTGGTCGACCTGGGCCGCGGCGAACACGAGCCGGTCCCTGGCCTGCTCGACGTGCCCCGCGACGGGCAGCACCGCGGTGGGCGCGTACCGCGTGCCGAGCGTGGTGAGCGTGGTCTGCGCCGTGTCGGTGCGGCCGGTGACCTCCCGCAGCTCCGCCTCGGCGTGCTGCAGCGCCTGGGGCGCGTTCTCCTCCAGCGCGCGCAGCCGGTCGAAGCCCTCGGCCTCCGCGTCGAGCCGCCGGTTGGCCTCGGTGCAGCGCGCGATGATCTCGTCCAGCATGCGGCGTCTGGCCGCGTCGTCCTCCGGGATCGCGTCGTCGAGCTGCTGCCGTAGCCGGAAGGCCGCCGTGAGCTCCAACTCCGCGTGCCCCAGCGCCTTCCCGAAGGGTGCGGCCGCCTCCTCGCCGAACTGGGCGGTGGCGAACCCCAGTTCCTCACTGCTGGTGCGCACCGCGTCGTCCGTCTCGACGAGCAGTTCCCGGGCCCGCCGGTCGAGGTCGGGCAGCGGCACGGCCTGCTCGCCGCGCCTGCCCCAGCCTCCCCCGCTCGGGGTGGCACGGGTTCCCGGGCGCTGCCTGCGCCGGGTGTACGCGTACCAGCCGAGGGCGAGCAGGGCTCCCAGCAGCACGACCGGCAGGATGAGTTCGCCGCCCGTGACCCCGAGGCCGCCGGCCCCGCCCGGGTCGGCCGCGCCCGGGGTGATCGCCGGCGTGGGCACGGGCTTGCCCGCGAGGGCCGCGCCGATGCCGTCCGCCGCGCCGATGGCCGCCCCCGCCCAGTCGTTATGCCGCAGCGCCGGTTCGACCGCCGTCTGCGCGACGTCCCGCAGTTGGGCGTCGGTCAGTGACGAGTCCTGGTCCACGGAGTACGCGTACTGCCGGTCGTGCGTGGCGACGGCCAGCAGTACGTCGTTGAGGCCGAGGCCGTTGCGCCCGGCGGTCGTGTCGGCCCAGTCCTGGGCGGAGCGGCCGGAGAAGTCGCGTACGTAGGCCACGTAGAGCTGCACGTGGTGCGTGTCGTCGAGATCGCGCAGGGCCGTCGCGACGGCGGCCTTGCGGTCGCCGAGCGCGTCCACCCTGTCGGTGATCTGGCCGGTACGCGACAGCACGATCGGGTCGTCGGCGCGGGCCTCCGCGGCGGGCTGCAACAGCCAGCACAGCGTTGCCAGTGCGCTGAGGAGGGCGTACGCGGCACGCAGGGTGTGCGAGGGGCGAACGCCACTGTGCATCGGTTCTCGGCTCCGGTGCGGCCTCACTTTGTGAGCGTATTACCCCTTCTGGCCCACCGCGACCGGGACCGCGCGGGGCTGGGACCTGCCCCTTCGGGGGCCGCGTTCCCCGTACGGGCCCGGCCCGCGGGCCGGTTCCCGGGTGCCGGTGGCTGGTGCCGGTGGCCGGGGTCAGCCGCCGGCGAGCGGGATGAGGCGGAGGAAGGTCAGGGTCGGGGTGGTCGTGAGGTCGACTTCCTCGTCGAGGTCCGTGAGCTGGTGGGTGGGGGTCAGGACGAAGAGGGCGTTCGAGAGGAAGGCGCGTTCGGCGCGGGCGGCTTCCGTGGGGCCGTCGAGCGGGGCGGCGGCAGGCCGTGCGGTCGTGGGGCGTGCGGCGTTGTGACGGGTCACCTCCTCGTGGACGCGGAGGCGGAGCAGGGCCCGGACGGTCATCCGCTCCGGGAGGCCCGTGAGCCGCAGGGCCGGGGCGGGTTCGCCCCCGGCCGTCTCGTCCTGGAAGGTCACCGTGGTCATCGCGTGGCCCGCTCGATCTGGCGCCGGATGGCCGGGTCGGTGATCGCCGAGTCCGCTGCCAGCAGTGCCGCCTTGGACAGGATCAGCGCGAGCCGCTCGTCCTCGAAGGGCAGGAAGACCTTCGGGTCGGCCGTGCGGCGGGCGGGAACGATGCAGAGGTAGGCGTCGTCCGGTGCCATCAGGACGTTCGCCGAGCCCAGGTGGATGCGGTACGTCGTGAGGTCCCCGCGGACCGTCAGGTAGCGGCCGTCGAGCGTGCACCGCCCCGCGATCCTCAGGCGCGGCAGGATCCGTTGCAGGGCCTCGCGGCGGACCTCCGCGTTCGCCGTCAACTCCCCGAAGGACGCGGCCCGCCAGTACGCCGCGTGGCGGTCCTCGCCCCGGTCCGTCCATGTCGGGTCCGCCGCGATCGAGGTGACGGCCACGAAGAGGTCGACGTCCCGCATCGCCTCGCTGAAGACCAGGGGCGGCACTTCGGCGAGCGGGACCTCCTGCCAGTGCCGCCCGTCGCGGCGCTCGAACCGTACCCGGTCGGTCGCCGCGTGCTCCGGGCCGTGGCCCGCGCCCTCCCCGGCCGGCTCGTGGTGGAAGCAGGCGCGCCACCCGCCGTCCCCGAACTCGCGCCGGGCCAGGCCGTCGTGACCGCCGTAGTGGTCGCCGAGGAAGCCGGCCTGCCAGCCGCGTTCCTTGAACAGCGCGTACAGCCGCGGGTAGTCGACGATGTGCGCCGCGAAGCGGTTGGAGTAGGCGCCGGTCTCCTCCTCGGCCGGGGTGGGCAGGTAGATCTCCCGGAACGCCTGCTTGAACGGCTGCCGCAGCCCCGCGGCGACCACCTGGGCGCGCCACGTGGCGACGGCGTCCGGCGAGGCGTGGACCGGGTGCCACAGGCGGATGTGCGTGGGCTCCCCGATGGGCTCGGCCGTGGGCGCCACGGCGTGCCAGGTGCCCTCGGCGTCCCGCGCCTCCCAGATCAGGCCCCGGGTGAGGACTCCGGTGACGGGGTGGTCGCGGTAGTGGCGGCGCCATTCGTCGTACGGCCAGGTGCGCCCGGCCGACATCAGCGCCTCCAGGCGGGCCCGCTCCCCCGACAGTGTCGCCCGCACCTGCTTGACCAGTGCTTTCAGCGCCTGGTGCGCCTCGGCGCACCGCTCCTTGACCGCCGCGGGGGCCGTACGGGAGGTGCGTCCGTCGGGGCCGGTGAAGGTGAGCCGTACGGTCACGGCGTCCTCGATCGCCACCCGGGCCCGGTATCCCGCCAGTTCGCGGACGTACGTGCCGTCCGGGGCCAGGCCGTGCGCCGGGACGCTGCGCTCGACCAGCTGTGCGGGCGTGATGCCCTGCCGGGCGGCGGCCGTGGCGAGGGCGGTGTCGAGCTGTTTGAGGAGCGCCCGGTGCCTGAGCTTCGCCCGCAGCCGCCACAGGCCCTCCAGCGCGGCGGGGTCGTCCACGTCCGCGAGGGCGTTGATCGCCGCCCCCGCGAGTTTGACGTCCTCGATCACGTCCGATCCGGGTCCGCCGGTGCGCAGCGCGACGGTGACGAGCCGGCCCACGCCGGCCGGGCCGGCCGTGAGCGAGGCGGCCCAGACGACGCCGCGCGCGAGGTCGCCGTCGTTCTGGGCCACGAGGTAGTGGAGGTGGAGGGCGTCACCGAGCCAGGGGTTCGGCGACCCGTGTGTCCTGCTGCACTGCGGGGCGTCCTCGGCCAGTGCCCGCAGCATCTCCGCCATCGTGTCCCGTGCCCCTGCCGCATCGCTCAGCTCCCGGCAGGTGCGCCGCCAGCGCTGCGACGGGCGCGGCCCCGACAGGCTCACCAGATGCCGGACGAGGCCGGCCAGCCCGGGCGTGGGCGCTGTGTCGGCGCGCTCGCGCAGCGCCGTGGCCCACAGGGCGTGCGGCGGGATCAGCTCGTCGGGCATGAGAGCGGCGTCGTCGTCCGCGAGCAGCGCGCGCAGGCGCCGGCCGAGCGGGCCGCGTACGCCCACGCCGACGTCCGCGGCCATGAGCTCCCGGTACGCCCGGCGGAGGTGGGGGGTGACCGCGGCGCGGCCGTCGGCGTCGAGCCGGTCGACGGCGTCCAGCACGGCGCCGAGCGCTTCCGCGAGCCAGTGGCCCGTGCGGTACTCGGCGACTCGGAGCAGCATGACGGCGACCTCGTCGGGCGTCCATCCGCGCCGTCGGGACACCAGGGACGCGACCTGCTCGCGGTAGTGCCACACGCCCGTGCCGTCGGGGCGGGCCACGAGCAGCAGGGTCAGGGCGGCGGCACGCGTGTCGTCGCCGCCGCGGGCCGCGAGGCCCTGGTCGATCTCGGTCCGGGTCGCGGCGTGCAGTTCCCCCAGGCGCCGGTATTCCCCCGTGCGGGTTCCGAAGGCGAGGCGGAACTCCGCGCGGCCGCGGTCGAGGAGGTCGACGAGCCAGCGGGCGCGGTCGAGGGCGGCGGCGCGCACGTCGTCGAAGGCGTCGTTCCTGCGGGCTTCGGCCAGCACGGTGTCGTACAGCATGCGGGGATGGTGGCAGGAGGGTACGACAACGGCGCCATGGCCGGAGTGCGGGCGGGGCCGTCATGGTGGGGCGGTCGTGGTGGGGGGTCAGCTGGGGAGGGGGGCCGGTTCGGCGGGGGACTTTGGCTGGGACGGGGGTTGTTCCTGCTGCGGGGGCTGTTCTTGTTGTGGGGGCTGTTCTTGCTGTGGGGGCTGCTCCTGCTGCGGGGGTTCGGAGGGGGGTTCCTGCGGCTGTTCCGGGCTCTGCGGCTTCTGCGGTTCCTCCGGCTGTTTCGGCTTCTCCGGGCTGCGCGGTTCTTCCGACGTCTCCGGGCTCTGCGGCTTCTCCGGCTTCTCCGTGCCGTCCGGGGACTTGGGCTGCTCCTCCGTGCCGGGCGACTTCGGCTCCTCCTGCTTCTTCTCCTCGCTCGGCGGCGGCGCCGTCTTCCCCGGCGGTTCCAGCTGCGACCCCGTGGACGGCGACGGCAGCACCGGCACCGGCGAGCCGGACCGCACGCCCTCCGGCGGTTCGACCTTGTGGTCGCGCTTGCCGTCCACCGTGCCGCTGGGCCGCTCGAACCAGCGCTTGCCGTCCTGGTCGTAGAGCGTGAGCGTCTTCATCGGCCTGTCGGACGGCACGACCGCCACCAGCCCCGCCGCGCGGAATGTCTCCCACTGCCGCCCGCTGTACGTCGGCGTACCGCTGACGGCGTCGGGGGCGCTCAGCGGGTTGCCGCACGTGCAGCGCACCACGGGCACACCGCGGTCGTCGACCATCACGGGGGTGCCGGCCTGGAGGATGGCCTGGTACGCGGTGGCCTTGCCGTCCTTGAAGCCGTGGCTGGTGACACGGGTGTCCCAGGTGAGCTGAACGGGCGTCAGCGAACGCAGGTGGGAGGGGAGGTCCCGCTGCGCGACCTTCAGGGTGCCGGCGAAGGCCCGGGCGCGGGACGGGTCCTGGGCGAGGTACCTGATCTGCTTCTCGACGTCGCAGGCCGCCTCGTTCTGCTTGGCGCTGTAGAGCCCCGGGTGGGCGCCGCTGACCTTCAGGGTGCCGCGCGGGGCCGAGGACTCGTTGGGGGTGATCGTCGGGGTGACCGCGGTGCCGGCCTCGCCCGCCGTGGACGGGGTGAAGGGGTCCGGGCCGGCGGCGGAGGCGTTCTGGAGGAAGATCTCGCCGCCGCCCTTGGTGCCGCCGAGGAACGAGAAGGCGAAGATCACCGCGACCGCCACGACCATCGCGGTGCCCGCGGTGACGAGGGTGCGACGGTTCCGCCACCACGGGGCGGGCGGTCCCCGGTGGCGGCCGGGTTCCCCCGGTTCGCCGCCGTGCCCCGCGCCGCCCGGTGGACCCGGCGGCCGCGGTGGTCCGGGCGGTGGTGGCGGGCCGGATGGTGGCGCCGCTGGTGGCGGTGGGGGTCCCGGTGTCACCGGCGGGTGCCCGCCCGACGGCCGGCCGGACAGCGGGCCGGACGGAGGGCCGGACGGAGGTCCGGCGGGGTGTTCGGGCGGAGGAGGTAGGGAACTCACGGCACTCTCCCCGGACGTGGGGCATCGGGCCTCCGATTCCATTATGTGCGCCCTCGCCGGGAGGGGTGAATCGGCCACGGGAATCCTTGAGGGCTCGATTTTTCACGGGCATTTCGGCAGTGGGGCATCCACGGGGACTCCCCCCTCCAGGGAACACGGGAGCGTGCCGCGGGGCATGTCCCGTCCTTTCGCGGCTTGACCGCCCGCACCCGTCCTGACCTGCCCTGACCTGCTGCGCAGGTGGCGCCGCGGGTCCGGGACGAGAATCGGTACATGGAAGCAGTGGGATACAGCGGCACGAACACCGGTCTTTTGCTCGTAGACCCGTACAACGACTTCCTGTCGGACGGCGGGAAACTCTGGCCACGCGCGAAGACCGTGGCCGAGCAGGTGGGCCTGCTCGACCACATGCGGCAGGTGCTCGCGGCCACCCGCGCCCGCGGCATCCGTACGTTCTTCGTCGCGCACCGCCGCACGGCCCCCGGGGACTACCGGGAGTGGGAGCACCTCTCCCCGGCGCAGGAGGCCACCGTCAAGGGGCAGGTCTTCGCGCTGGGCTCCTGGGGCGGCGAGTTCCACCCGGACTTCCAGCCGGTCGAGGGCGAGATCCGGGTGCACGAGCACTGGTCGTCGAGCGGCTTCGCCAACACCGACCTGGACTTCCAGCTGAAGCAGCACCGGGTGTCGCGCATCGTGCTGATCGGCATGCGGGCCAACACCTGCGTCGACACCACGGCACGCTTCGGCCAGGAACTCGGCTACCACGTGACCCTGGTGCGGGACGCGATCGCCGCCTTCAGCCCGGCGGAGATGGAGGCGACCTTCGAGGTGAACGCGCCGGTCTACGCGCACGCCATCCTCACCACGCAGGAGTTCCTGGACCTGCTGCCGCCCTGCCCCGAGGAGTACGGGGCGGGGCGGTAGCGGCGGCGGACGTCAGGGCCGCGGGGTGAGCCAGCGGTCGTACCAGGCCAGGCTGCGGCGCATCAGGTCCAGCAGGTGGGCGCGTCCGGCGATCATGTGGCCCTCGCCCGGGTAGACGGCGAACTCGTGGGGGACGCCGTGGTGGCGCAGGGCGCGGTGGAGGAAACGGCCCTGGCTGACCGGCACGTTCGTGTCGTTCTCGCCGTGGAGGATCAGGACCGGGGTGCGGAGGCGGGAGGCGTACGAGATCGGGCTGACCCGGTCGTGGACGTGGGGTCCGGGGCCCTCCCAGCCGGTGCTGCCGCTGCCCGCCGACTCGAGGACGGGTCCCTGCTCGCCGGTCGCGCCCAGCATGCCCCAGTCGCTGATGCCGGCGCCGACGGTCGCGGCCTTGAAGCGGTCGGTCTGCGTGACGGCCCAGGCGGCCAGGTAGCCGCCGTGGCTCCAGCCGCCGATGCCGAGGCGGTCGGGGTCGGCGACGCCCTGGGCGACGAGGAGGTCGATGCCCTCGGTGATGTCGGTCCATTCGGCGCCGCCGACGGCTCCGTCCACCGCGGTGGCCGCGAAGGCGTGGCCGTGGCCCTCCCCGCCGCGGGGGTTGGGGAGGAAGACGGCGTAACCGGCGGTGGCGAAGAGCTGGCCGGGGGGCAGGTCGATGTGGAACTGCCATTCGTCGGTGTAGCGCCCGTACGGGCCGCCGTGCGCGATGGTGATCATCGGGAAGGGGCCTTCCGCGCGGGTGCGGCCGGGCGGCAGGAGGAGCAGGCCGTCGAGGGCGAGGCCGTCGGAGGCCTTGTAGGAGAGGCGTTCCTGGCTGCCCCAGGGGATGTCGCGGATCTCGGGGCGGGTGTCGCTGATCCGGGTGAGCGGGCCGTCGGGCGGTCCGGCGTGGACGTCCTTGGGCTCGTACGCGGTGCCCGCGAGCACGGCGACCGTCCCGCCCGTACGGCTCGCGGTGAGCGCGTGGACGATGCCCGGGCGGGTGTGGAGGCGGCGGAAGCGCCGCTCGGCGGGGTCCAGCCGGAACAGCGCGGTGTCCAGGCCGTCGGCGAACACGGCCAGCGGCGGCCCGCCGGCCACCTGGAGGAGTTCTCTGGGGCAGACGGTCATGCCGGCGGTCAGGTCGCGGGCCTCGGGCCGGGGCCGCCGCTCCGGGTCGTCGGGGATCGCGCGGTCCAGGACGGCCGGGGAGCCGACCAGGCCGGGCGGGGTGGTGGCCAGGTGGGCGAGGTGCCAGCCGTCCTCCGCGCGCCACCAGACGGGGCGCCTCGCCGCGTGCCCGGCGGGGCCGAGGTCGTGGACGGTGAAGGTGGCGGTGTCGACGAGGTGGAGCTCCGCGGTGAGCGAGCCGGGGTCCTCCTCCGCGCACTCCCAGGTGAGGACGGCCAGCATGCCGCCGTCCGGACGCTCGGCCACCTCGACGACGTGCCGGTCGCCGAGGGTGTCGACGGTGCGGACGGCGCCGCTGTCGAGGTCGAGCAGGCGCAGGCGGGCGGAGGGCTCGGGACCCGTGCGCTCGGTCCACACCATCACGTCGTCGTCCTCGGCCTCGCCCTCGGCCTCGTCCGGTTCGCCGGCGGCGATCAGGGCGACGGTGCGGCCGTCGGCGAGCGGCAGGTGGTCCGCGATGCCGCCGGGCCAGGTGGTGAGGGCCTCGGCGGGGCCGTCCGGTCCGCCGGCGGCGGCGAGGCGGACGCGGTGCAGCTGCCCGGCGGTGATGAAGAGGACCGCCACCGAGTCCGGGGTCCAGCGCGGGGCGCCGATCCAGCTCGTGCCGTCGGTCAGCCGGCGGGCCGGGGCGCCGCCGTCGGCGGGCACCGCCCACAGGGCACTGGCGAGGCGGTCCGCGACGGCGAGGGGCCGCGCGGTGTGGACGACCGTGCGGCCGTCCGGGGAGAGGGCCGGGAACATCGGTATGACGCTGTCCAGGACCGTCCGTGTCACGTTTTCGCTCTGTGCCGTCAATGTGCCCTCCACAGCGTCCACTTGGGTCTCGCCTTCCTCCTGGGAACCGGGCACATCCTGCCGCAGCCCGCGGCCCGTTCCTAGGATGGGAGGACCATGGAGCTGTCGCCGACGAGGACGAACCGCCTCGCGAACGGCTGCCTCGGCGCCCTTCCCGCGGCCGCCTGCGTCGCGTACGCCACGCAGGCGCCGGCCGCGCTCCCCCGCCTCGCCGCCTGTGTCCTCGCCGTGGTCTTCGCGGTCCTCGCGGTACGGGGGTACCGGCTCGGGGTGACCTGCTCCGCCGGGCGCCTGACGATCCGCGGGTACCTGCGCACACGGGTGATCCCGCGCGAGCGGGTCACGGCCGTCACCGCCTTCCCCGCGGTCCGCTGGACCGGCCCCCCGGGGCGGGCGCGGTGGACGCCGGTGACCGCATTCGTGACGGGCCCGGGCGAGAGCGCGGCCGCGCGGGAGCGCAAGGAGTACGCGGTCGAGAAGCTGCGGCGCTGGGCCGGCGGGCGGTGAGGTGCCGGAGGCGAAGTGCCGGCTGCCCGGTACCGGCCCCTGGCTCGGTCGCTCCTACACGGGGTCCGCCGACCGCCGCTGCGTCACCCGTCCGCCACCCCGCGGGCGATGGCGGGGCACCGGAACCGTATGGTTTAGTTAGGTAAACCTAACCTAACTTCGCGGAGACCCGGATGCGCAGCAAGACCACCGTCCCCCTCGCTCCCGCTCGGCCGACGCCCGCCGAACGCATCCGGTCCGTCCTCGCCTCGGCCCACTCCATGACCGTCGTCACCGACCGGGAGCGCACGGAGGTGGCCCGGCTGACCGCGCAGGCGCTCGCAGGCCACGTCCACCTGCACCCCCTGGAGACGGCCTTCGGCCCCGAGGGCACGCCGATCTCGCTGGAGTTCACCGACGTCGCCCCCACCGCGGTACGGGACCGGGTGCGCGCCCGCGTGACGGTCACGGGCTGGACAGCGGCGCCCTACCGGCCGGACGCCCAGGACAGCCAGTGCGTGCAGTTCTGCACGCGACGCTGGAGACGGCGGAGGGCACCGTCCCGGTGGGCCTGGCCGAACTGACGACGGCGGAGGCCGACCCGCTGGCGACGGCCGAGGCGGGCATGCTGACGCACCTGGTGGACGACCACGCGGAGCTCGTCCCGCTGCTGCTGCGGCTGGTGCAGCCGGCCCCCGCCCCCGGCGCGTGGCGGGTGCTGCCCGTGGCCGTCGACCGCTACGGGATCACGCTGCGCGTGGAGTACGAGAACGGCCACACCGACGCCCGGCTGCCCTTCCCGTCCCCGCTGGAGAGCGCGGACCGGGCGGGGAGCCAGATCCAGGCGCTGCTCAACAGCGCCCGGCGGGCCTCGCACCGGGGACGGCTGTTCGCCGGCTGGTGAACCCGGCGTCATCCCCCGGGGGTCCGCGCAGGCGCGGGCGCCGGCGCCGTCGGACGCCTCTGTCACATTGGAGGCGTCCGGTTCGTCAGTGCGCCAAGGGGACGCGACGAGGGAATGGGACCGATGGACGACACGGAGTTCCTGGCGGAGCGGTTCGAGGAGAACCGTGCGCACCTGCGGGCGGTGGCGTACCGCATGCTGGGCTCGCTCGCCGAGGCGGACGACGCCGTGCAGGAGGCGTGGCTGCGGCTGAACCGGGCCGGGGCGGACGGAATCGGGAACCTGGGCGGCTGGCTGACGACCGTGGTGGGCCGGGTGTGCCTGGACATGCTGCGCTCGCGGAGCTCCCGGGGCGAGTCGTCGCTGGACGACGTACGGGTGCCGGACCCGGTGGTGAGCCCGGACGACGCGGCGGGCGACCCGGAGCGGGCGGCGCTGCTGGCGGACTCGGTGGGGCTGGCGCTGCTGGTCGTGCTGGAGACGCTGTCGCCCGCCGAGCGGCTCGCGTTCGTGCTGCACGACATGTTCGCGGTGCCCTTCGAGGAGATCGCGCCGATGGTCGGGCGCACGCCGGCGGCCGCGCGGCAGCTGGCGAGCCGGGCGCGGCGCCGGGTGCAGGGGGCGGCGCCCGTGCCGGACGCGGACCTCGGCCGGCAGCGGGAGGTCGTCGGGGCGTTCCTGGCGGCCTCGCGCGCGGGTGACTTCGAGGGCCTGGTCGCGGTGCTGCACCCGGACGTCGTGCTGCGCGCGGACACCGGCGCCGCCTTCCCGGGGGTGGCCCGGGAGGTGCGCGGCGCGCGGACGGTCGCGAGCCAGGCGCTCACCTTCCGGCAGGCCGCGCTGCACGCGCGGCCGGCGCTGGTCAACGGGGCGCCGGGGGTGGTCACCGTGGCGGACGGCCGGGTGGTGTCGGTCCTGTGCTTCACGGTCGTGGACGGGCTCGTCGTGGAGATGGACATCCTGGCCGACCCGGACCGGCTGACGGGGCTCGACCTGGCCGCGTTCACCCAATAGAGCACATGTTCGATTGCGGGGTTACCCTGGACGCATGACGGCACCGCTCCAAGGATCGCTCTTCGACCAGACCGACGAGCTGCTGCTCGCTCCGCTGGACGGCCTCCGGCGGACCGGGCTCGGCAGCGGGGCGTGGCTCGACCTGCTGCCCGGGTGGCTGCAGGGGGCCGACGCCCTGTTCGGGGAACTCGCCGGCTCGGTGCCGTGGCGGGCCGAGCGCCGGCAGATGTACGAGCGGGAGGTCGACGTGCCGCGGCTGCTGTCCTTCTACGGGGAGGGCGATCCGCTGCCGCACCCGGTCCTGGACGAGGCCCGGGCCGCCCTCGACGCCCACTACGCGGACGAGCTCGGCGAGCCCTTCGTCACGGCGGGGCTCTGCTTCTACCGGGACGGCCGGGACAGCGTCGCCTGGCACGGTGACCGGACGGGCAGGTCGGCGACCCAGGACACGATGGTGGCGATCCTCTCCGTCGGCGACCCGCGCGACCTGGCGCTGCGGCCCCGCGGCGGGGGCGCGGCCGCAATGCGGCTGCCCCTCGGGCACGGTGACCTCGTGGTGATGGGCGGCTCGTGCCAGCGGACGTGGGAGCACGCGATCCCCAAGAGCTCGCGCGCCGTGGGGCCGCGGATCAGCGTCCAGTTCCGCACGCGCGGCGTCCGCTGAAGCGCGCTGCGTCCGCCCCGGCGCCTTCCCCGTACGGCCTTTCCCCGTACAACGCTTCCCCGCACAACCTTTCCCCGCGCCGCGAGTCAACGTCCTCGAAGACCCGGCGACGGGTACGGGGGACCACGGGGAGGGGCCATGGGGCGGGAACGGACGGCGCGTCGCGCCGGGAGAGCGGTGGCGGCGGCGGTCGTGGTGGGCGCGGTCGTGCCGGCGGCGGTCGTCGGGACGGGCGCGGGCAGCGCGACGGCGGCGGCACCGGCGGTGGTGTGCACCTCGGGCAAGGCGGGGCTCGCGGCGAAGCTGAGCAAGGACGTCGCCGCCGCGCTGCGCGGCAGGACGGGGACGGTGGCGCTGTCGCTGCGGGACCGCAGGACGAAGACGGTGTGCACGCTCCGCGCGGACCAGCGGTTCGACTCGGCGAGCACGGTGAAGGTGACGGTGCTGGCCACCCTGCTGTGGGACAACAAGAAGCACAACCGCTACCTGACGGCGCGTGAGGTCAAGCTCGCCACGGCGATGATCACCAAGTCCGACAACGCCGCGACCACGCAGCTGTGGCGGCAACTCGGGGTGACCAAGGTGAAGGGCTTCCTGAAGGCCGCGGGGATGACCCGCACCGTGGCGGGGAGCAACGGCTACTGGGGGCTCACCCAGGTCACGGCGAAGGACGAGCAGCGGCTGCTCGACCTGGTGACGGCGAAGAACTCCGTGCTGAGCGACAACTCCCGTGCCTACATCCTGAAGCTGATGAACAAGGTGGTCACCGCGCAGCGCTGGGGCACCCCCGCCGGGGCGCCGCGCGGCGTGACGGTCCACGTCAAGAACGGCTGGCTGCCGCGCGCCACCCACGGCTGGCGGGTGCACAGCCTCGGCGCGTTCACCGGCCCGGGCCACGACTACTCCCTCACGGTGCTGACCCAGGACAACAAGACCATGAACGCCGGGGTCGCCACGATCGAGGCGGTCGCCCGCGTCGTCCACCGGGACCTCGCCCCGGCCGCCACCGCGGCGGGGACGCAGTCGACGACGCGTACGCCGCAGGAGGCGGTGCCCGCCGTCCCGCCGGGCACGTAGCGGACCGGTTTCCGACGCACCGACAGGCGCCCCCGCGGGGGCGCCTGTCGGCGTTCCGGGGGCGGTTACCGGACAGGTGTAGTCCTCACCCGGCGTGCCCGGCCCGTCGCGCAGTGCGGCGAAGCCGTCCGCGCAGCGGAATGAAAGGTTCCACACCGGGAATCGGGATGTCCTGTGAGACGGCTGTGGAGACCGGAATCCCGCCTTGCCGGTCGCGGAACGGCGTCGAAATACTCGACGGCGTTGCTTGGCGTGGACACGCATTCCTTTCGCGATGTGCCGCCTCGGACCGCACATTCCTCCGGGCCGGCGGCAGTTGGGCCGGCCCATCCCCCCACACGGAGGTACAGGACTTGAATCACCGTCGGATATCCGGACGGAAGGCCGTGCTCGCGGGCAGCGGCGCGACGGCCGTACTGGCGGCGCTGATCGTGCTGCCGCACGCCAACGCCGCGCCGGGCCCCGCTCCCGCCCCCAGGAGCCTCACGCCCTCCGCCGCGGTGAGCCTGGCCGCGCACCTCACCGCGGAGCTCGGCACGAAGGACACCGCGGGGTCGTACTACGACGCCGAGAGCGACCGGCTCGTCGTCAACGTGCTCGGCGCCGAGGCCGCCGACACCGTCCGCGCGGCGGGCGCCGTGCCGAGGACGGTCGACCGAACCATGGCCGAACTGCGCTCCGCCACCGGCACCCTGGCGACGCGGGCCCGCATCCCCGGCACCGCCTGGTCCGTCGACCCGCGGACCAACCAGGTCGTCGTGACGGCCGACCGGACCGTGTCGGCGGCCGAGATGGACCGGCTGGACGAGGCGGTGGACGGACTCGGCGCCGGCACGGCCCGGATCCAGAGGTCGAAGGGCGCGTTCAAGCCCTTCATCGCCGGCGGCGACGCCATCTTCGGCTCCGGCGCCCGCTGTTCGCTCGGCTTCAACGTCGTCAAGGACGGGCAGCCGTACTTCCTCACCGCCGGTCACTGCGGCGTGGGCATCAAGAGCTGGTCGGCCAGCTCGGGCGGCGCGGAGATCGGCTCGGTCGAGGCCGCGACGTTCCCCGGTCACGACTACGCGCTGGTGAAGTACACCGGCGGCACCGACCACCCCAGCGCGGTCGACCTCTACGACGGCTCCACGCAGGCGATCACCTCGGCGGCCACACCGACCGTCGGCCAGGCCGTACGGCGCAGCGGCAGCACCACCCAGGTGCACGACGGCACGGTCACCGGGCTCGACGCGACGGTCAACTACCAGGAAGGCTCGGTCTCCGGGCTGATCCAGACCGACGTCTGCGCCGAGCCCGGCGACAGTGGCGGCGCCCTCTTCTCCGGCAGCACCGCCCTCGGCCTGACCTCCGGCGGCAGCGGTGACTGCAGCGGCGGCGGGGAGACCTTCTTCCAGCCGGTGACGGACGCGCTCGAGGTGTACGGGGCCGAGATCGGCTGACGCCCCGCGGCGCGCCGGCTCGCAGCACGCCGATCTCGGCACCACTGCTCGCGGCACCACCGCGGCGGGGGGGGGGCGCCCCCCCCCCCCCCCCGGGGGGGGGGGGGGGGGCGCCGGGGGGGGGGGGGGGGGGGGGGGGGGGGGGGGGGGGGGGGGGGGGGGGGGGGGG